>JBFWYC010000014.1:0-88176 GCA_050186805.1 Hyphomonadaceae bacterium | reverse complement strand
CGCCATCCAACGCCAACTCGCGCCGCTCGGGATCATTGCGGGCGACAATTTGGCGAATGGCGGCGCCGATGTCGGTGATTTGCGTACAGCCGGCGTGCCAGTTGTCGATCTGAGCCAAGATGGTTTGGACTATTTCGACTACCATCACACTGCCGACGATACGCTCGACAAGATCGACCCCGAAGCGCTTCGCCAAAATGTCGCGGCGTGGGCGGTGTTTATCTATCTAGCGGCGGAGAACGATTGGGTCTTCCGCGCCGAGTGATGGAGACGCCCGCGCTGTTCGATCCCAACACCGCGCCGCGCATAGAAACAGAGCGCCTTGTGTTGCGCGCGTGGCGGGCGTCTGACCTCGATCCGTTTGCCGCGATGATGGCGGACGCCGACGTGGCGCGTTTCCTCGCCAACGACCAGCTGCCACGTGACCGGGCGAGCGCTTGGCGGGACATGGCGATTTTCGTCGGACACTGGGCGCTGCGCGGCTACGGTCTGTTTGCGGTTGAAGATAGAGCCAGCGGCGAGTTCGTTGGCCGAATAGGGGCTTGGCGCCCCGAAGGTTGGATTGGGCTGGAGCTCGGCTGGGCGCTTGCGCGTGCGCATTGGGGCAAAGGATATGGGCTTGAAGCGGCCCGCGCCGCCGGAGACTGGGTTTTCACAAGCCAGGCGCCCGAACGGCTCGTGAGCGTCATCCACGCCAACAACACACGATCCCAGACCTTGGCGCGCAGGCTGGGAATGAGCGTCAGCTCGGCGACCATTCATGCCGGCATGCCACATGACATTTGGGCGGTGTCGCCCCAGGAGTGGGACGCCACCGTTGCGCGCCGCTAAGCTGCCAGCCGGGAGGAGGCGAGCATGCTCAACAGAATATTCGCCGGCGTCATGATCGTCAGCGGCTTGCTGACGATGACGATGCTCTACGCGGCCATCGCGCCCGTGGCAGCCATGCAAGCTTCGTTTGGCGAAAGCGTGAGCGGCGCCATGGCTGAGGTGGTGGCGCCCAATTGGGGCATTCTCATTGGGTTGATGGGAGCGCTTTTGATTTATGGCGCCATCCATGCGCCGTCGCGAAAGCTCGCGCTGGTTGTAGCTGGCGCAAGTAAGGTGGCGTTCATCGCGTTGGTGCTGGCGCAGGGCGATCGCTATCTCGGCGGCTTGGGCGCCGCGGTCGCGGTCGACAGCGTGATGGTGGTGCTGTTTGCAGTTTACGTCCTGTTCGGCCGCCCGACCTAGAACCAGCCAGCGTCGCGCAACGGCTTTACGTTGGGCCGGCTGACGGGCGCTTCGGCGCCGCCCTTAAGGACCAGCGTGATCTTGTCGCCGTCTCGGCGCGCGCCATCGACCGCTTCGCGCGCCACCCACCAGGACCGGTGAGTTTGCGCGCCCTCCAGGCCCTCAAGTTCGCCAATTGCGTCGCCGAGGCGCATCAAGACGAGATCCGATCCCTTGGAGGTGTGAAGGCGCAGATAGTGGTCCTCGGCCGATACGGCGTAGATCGTCGCGCCGCGCAATTTGGGTGGCAGCCGCTCAAGAAATTTCACCGTGGCGGCGGTCGCCCCGGGTGGCGGCGCGTGGGTCACCCGGCCCGGCCAGTTCACCAGCATCATCAGCGCGGTCATTGCCGCGCACATGACCAGCACGCTCACAAAGAAGGCCGGCAAAGCGACAACTGGAATGCGGGTGTCGAACAAGAGGTTGGTGTAACCCCATACGACCAGGGTCGACGGGATGGAGAGCGCCAACGCTAGCAGCGCGCCAAACAGCCAAGGATTGGCATTGGCTCTCGGGATGCGCGCCACCATGAGCGACATCGCGTGACCGAGTACGCCACCCGCAAGCATAAGCGGCACCCAATAAACTAGCCGTCGCAGAAGCGGGGCCTGGCCGGTTTCCATCGCTCCGACAAAGGCCAGGAAAGCGCCAGCGGCGGCGGCGATGCCCAAGTTGCGCGCCCAGACCTGCCAAGTCCTTGGTTGATCGGCCGCAATTGGCGAAGCGTGAACGGCGGAGGCCGTCGGTTCACGCGCTGAATCGGCTGGTTCACGCATACGCGGCTGCATGCCCGGTCTCCGTCTGAGACGGTCTCTAGCAGATCGAACGGAGAGCTGAACCCATGAATGCCGAGCGCCGGAAATGGACTTGGGCGGACCTCATCGGCTGGGGCGCGGTCGTAGCTGTGGTCTTGGCCGCGACGTGGCCGATCTTGCCTTATGTCGCCGCTCGCGGGGCCGTATTGAACCTCCACACACCCAATTGGGCGCTATTCCTGGAATTGCCCTGGGTGGTTCAGCTGCATGTCTACGGGGCCGTCGCCGCGTTCGTGATCGGGACGGTGATCCTGCTACAGCGGAAGGGGAGCGGTCTGCACAAGACGCTGGGCTGGACCTGGGTCGTCGCCATGGCGACGACGGCGATCTCAAGCCTGTTCATCACTGGCCTCAATGGCGGCTTCTATTCCTTCGTTCACCTGCTGAGCGGCTGGACCATCATTGCTCTGCCAATGGCGATCTTTGCCATCCGCAACCGCAAGGTCGACGCGCATCGCAGGGCGATGACCGGGATGTTCGTCGGCGGGCTATTGGTGGCCGGCGCACTGACCTTCATCCCTGGCCGGGTGATGTTTGAGATTTTCTTCGGCTGAATTCCTGAGGAGACCGTGATGAACCTTGCCGCCGTCGTCGTCAGCTGCGCTGCGCTGTTTGTCCTGATGACGCCACCGGACGCCGCCGCCGATCCCGTGCCCGTCACCGTGCGTGTGGATAACGTGACCCCGAACGGAGGCGCCGTTCGTGTCGCTATGTTCGACCAGCAGAACTGGCTCGATGAGCCCGTCGCCGCCCAGCGCGCCGAGCCGGCCGGCGTCTCGGTGACGTTCAGCATTGTCGCACCAGGACCGGGTGCGTTCGGCTTCGTTGCCTATCAGGACAGCAATGGCGACGGGCGACTCAACCGCAATGTCGTCGGCATGCCCACTGAGCCGTGGGCCGCCTCAAATGCGGCGTCGGCCTATTTCGGTCCGCCTTCGTTCCAGGACGCCGCCGTTAACGTGTCGGCGGCGACACAAACGGTGATCACGCTGCGTTGATCGGCAGCGGCGAATTGCAAGGCGAACTGCGATTTCATCGCCGGGCGAACGGGCCTATGTAGCGCCCATCCCATGACCAGCTTGCTGCGCAACGTCGCCGCGCTCATCGCCGCCATCACCATCCTGCAACTGGCGGGCGGCTTGTTGGGCGTCCGCATCCCGCTCGCCTTCACAGCGGAGGGTCATTCACGCACAGCGTTGGGCCTCGTCGCCGCGTCTTACTCGGCCGGCTTCATGATGGGCGCGATGATCGCGACGGTGTTGTTCGCGCGTGTCGGCCACATCCGCGTTTATGCAGCTTGCGCCGCGATCTTTGCGGTGACGACGTTGTCGCTGCATTTCAGCGACGACGTTTGGGCCTGGGGCCTTGCGCGCATGGTCGCCGGCATGGCGGTGGCGTTGATGTTCGCCGCTATCGAGAGCTGGCTGTCGTTCTCCATCGGGTCGCGCGTGCGCGGCGAAGTGATGAGCGTCTACATGGTGCTCACCAAAGGCGCCTTGGCGCTCGGCCCGTTTTTCGCCTTCGGCTATGCGCCCGTCGAGGCCGAACCTTGGATGATCGCGGCCGCGCTTGCTGCGCTCTCGATGGTGCCGGTCTGCTTCACCTCCGCGGTGCAGCCCGATCCGCCCAAGGCGCAGCCGCTTGCCTTGGTCGAACAATTCGCGACAGCGCCTGCGGCTGTGATCGGCAGCTTCGGGGCGGGGCTCGTCAATGGCGGCGTGCTTGCGTTGGCGCCGCTCTATGCCGCCCAACATTATGGACCGAACGCCGCTGCGGAGTTTTACTCCGCGGCATTCGTTGGCTCGCTGCTCCTGCAATGGCCCGCGGGGCGACTTTCTGATCGTATCGACCGGCGCCTCGTCATCGCCATGCTCGCTGTTATCGCAGCAACGGCGGCCTTCGCGCTTGCCCTGTGGAGCGGCAATCTGACTGCCGGCGCGGCGGTCGCGTTGTTCTTTCTATGGGGCGCCGGCGCGCTCAGTTTCTATGGCATCGCCGTGGCGCACATGGCCGACCGCGCCGAGCCTGGCAAGCTCGCGCAGTCGGCGGCTGGCCTGCTGTTTGTGTGGGCCGCGGGCTCTGTTGTAGGCCCGTTGCTCATGGGGCCGTTGGTCGATTGGTTCGACGTTGCGGGCATGTTCTGGTTCGCCGGCGCGGCGGCGACGCTTGTGTGCGTGGCCATGTTTTGGCGGCGCACGACGCGCGAAGCGTCCGTCACCAAGGAAGAGTTTGCGCCCCAAATCGGCACCAGCGTCGCCGCCGGGGAAATCGCCTACGGTGAAGACAAGTCGGTGGCGGCAAATGGCGACGCGATTGCGGGCGTCAAAAATCCGGGCTAGCGCCACGGCGTGGCCGCGCCGTCTCTCTCCACGTTGTTTCGCGACTCGTTGAAGATCGGCTGCCTCGGGTTCGGCGGGCCCGCGGGCCAGATCGCCCTGATGCACCGTGTCTTCGTCGATGAGCGCGGCTGGATCGACGAGATGCGGTTTCAGCGCATGCTCGCCTTCTGCATGCTGCTGCCTGGCCCGGAGGCGCAGCAATTGGCGACCTACGTTGGTTGGCGGTTGCGGGGATGGGCAGGGGCGCTGATCGCTGGGTGGCTGTTCGTGCTCCCGGGCGCGCTGATCGTGCTCGGCTTGTCGTGGCTCTACGTTTTGTACGGCGACCTTCCGCTCGTATCCGCGGCGTTCGACGGCGTGAAATGCGCCGTCGTGGCTCTCGTTGCCGAGGCTTTGTTCAAGGTCGGCAAGCGCGCATCGAAGGGTGCGACGTCGCTTTGGATCGCTATCGCAGCTTTCGCGGCGCTAGTTTTCGGCGCGCCGTTTCCTCTCGTAATTGTCGCTGCCGCTGCGATTGGGGTAGTGTTTTTGCGCGGGTCGCCGCCCAACACGGAGAATGACAGCGCTCGGAACACCAAGGGCGCATTCGCGCAGGCGCTGCTGTGGCTTGCGCTTTGGCTAACGCCTCCTGCGACTGTCGCGCTGACGCTGGGCGCGGATCACGTGCTCTTCCAGGTCGCGCTTCTGTTTTCGATTCTTGCCTGCGTCACCTTCGGCGGGGCCTATGCGCTGCTTGCCTATCTAACGGCGGAGGCGGCGGCGCGCGGGTGGCTGACCACCGACCAGATGATCGATGGCCTTGGCTTGGCCGAGACGACGCCGGGGCCGCTTATTCTTGTGAACGAGTTCGTGGGCTTTCTTGCGGGTTGGAACGCCGGGGGCGTGGGCCTTGCCTTGGCCGGCGCCGCGCTGGCGCTTTGGTGCACCTTCGCGCCGAGTTTTGTTTGGATTTTTGCCGGCGCTCCCGTCGCCGAACGACTGCAAAGCAACGCGCGCGCGGCGGGCGCGCTCACCGCCATCACCGCAGCGGTGCTGGGCGTCATCGCCAAGCTCGCGCTCTTCTTCGCCACGCATGCGCTGTTTGCAGCACAGATTGACGTCGGGCCGGTAGAATTGCCTGACTTTTCCACGGCGCGGTGGTGGATGCTTGCGCTCTCGGCCCTGGCGGGCGTCGCATTGATCCGCTTCAAGGCCAATCTCCTGGCAGTTCTGGCCCTGTGCGCATTCGCAGGGTTGGCGGCGGCCGCGGCGGGCTTGTAAGAGAGCCCAGAGTTTTCCGACAGGGGCTGCCCGTGAACATCCACGAATACCAAGCGAAGGCCGTTTTGAAGAGCTTCGGCGCCCCGGTGCCGCGCGGCTTTCCGGCTTTCACCGCCGAAGAGGCGGTGGATGCGGCCGCCAAGCTCGGCGGCTCGGTGTGGGCGGTGAAGAGCCAGATACACGCCGGAGGGCGCGGCAAGGGCAAGTTCAAGGAGGCCGATGCAGGCGAGAAGGGCGGCGTCCGCATCGCCTTCAAGCCAGAGGACGTCGGCCTCTTTGCCAAACAGATGCTGGGCAACACGCTGGTCACGCTGCAAACCGGCGATGCCGGGCGTGTCGTGAAGCGCATCTACATCGAAGAAGGCGTGAAGATCGCCAAGGAATTCTATCTCTCCGTGCTCGTCGATCGTGAGACCGGCCGCGTGGCGTTCGTCGCCTCCGAAGCGGGCGGCATGAACATCGAAGAAGTCGCGCACGATACGCCGGAGAAGATCACCACCGTCGCCATCGACCCATCGACCGGCCCAACGGCCGCCGACAGCGCCAAGGTCGCCGCCGCGTTTGGCGTGTCTGGCGATCAGGCCGCGCAAGCCGGCGATCTCGTGTCGAAGCTCTACGCCGCGTTCGTGAAGAGCGACATGAGCATGCTTGAAGTGAACCCGCTCATTGTGACTGAGGACGGCAAGTTGCTGTGCGGCGACGCCAAGGTGAGCTTTGATTCCAACGCTTCGTTCCGCCACCCGGAATGGGCCGATCTGCGCGACCTCGGCGAAGAGGACGAGAAGGAAATCGAGGCCTCCAAGTACGACCTCGCTTACATCGCGCTCGATGGCGACATTGGCTGTATGGTCAATGGCGCCGGCCTTGCCATGGCGACGATGGATATCATCAAGCTGTTCGGCGCCGAGCCCGCGAACTTTCTCGACGTTGGCGGCGGCGCCAGCAAGGAGAAGGTGACGGCGGCGTTTAAGATCATCACCGCCGACCCGAAGGTGAAGGGCATCCTCGTCAACATTTTCGGCGGCATCATGAAGTGCGACGTCATCGCCGAAGGCGTGATTGCCGCGGTGAAAGAAGTTGGTCTGCAGGTGCCGCTCGTCGTGCGCCTCGAAGGCACCAATGTCGAACTTGGCAAGAAGATCATCAATGAAAGCGGGCTGAACGTGATCAGCGCCGACGATCTCGAAGACGCCGCGCGGAAGATCGTGAAGGCCGTGAAGGGGTAGGGCGCATGGGCCGCCGCGTTCTGGCTGGAATGGCGCTCTGTTGGTGCTTGGCCTTTGCGCTGCCCGCCGCCTCGCAAGTCGTCTTGGATGCGGCAGAGATTGAGCGCGAGTTCGGCCCGCGCATTGAGAGTGCATTGAATGTCTGTCTCACAGACGCAGATCCGAACCGAGAGGCGATGGAAGCTCGCGCAGCTGAAGCGGGGTGGCCTGCCTTCTCTACGATCGGCAACTGGCGAGTAGCGAACTTTACGCGCGGGGACTTCGTCCTCCTTAGTTTCGGGATCCAACCCGAGCCGATAATGGACGCCACCATACCCGGGACGGCGCTTACATGCGCGATACTGGTACCACAGGAGGTGAGGTCGGTTTTGACTTCGCATCTCAGAGCCAGGTTTAGTTTCTGTGGTGACCTGGGCATTTTCTACCTGGACCGAGGCGTGCTTCGAGAGCTTCCCCGTGGCGATTGGCCCGACCGAGATGTCCCTCAGCTCTTCGAAGAAACGCCGGAAGACCAACGGCTCGTGTTGCTGACCACCCAGCAGCGCGGGGAAATGTTCGTTGCCAATGTCACCGTTATGCATCGTGCGCCGTAAGCAACGTCGTCACGTGTCGCAAACCAGAGTGACGATGCATCACACGGCTTCTAGATCGCAGGTCAAGGGAGAAAACCAATGATCGGCTACGTCACACTAGGCACAAACGATCTCCCGCGCGCAGCGGCCTTCTACGACAAGATCGCCGCCGCGCTTGGCGTGGGGCGCATGATGGGCGGCGAGGACGAGAACTTCATAGCTTGGGGCGCGCCTGGCGGCGCGGCGGGCATTGGCCTCACCAAGCCGTTCGACGGCAATCCCGCCACCGTTGGCAACGGCGTCATGGTCGCGCTTGAGTGCCGCGACGCCGCGCAAGTCGACGAGATCTACAAACTCGCCATTTCGCTGGGCGCCAAATGTGAAGGCCCGGCAGGGGAGCGCTGGCCTGGCTTCTATGCCGGCTATTTCCGCGATCCTGACGGCAACAAGCTCAACGCTTTCTGGATGGGCTAAGGCCGCGCGATGCGCGTACACGCCGCGCGTATGGCGGCGCGGTCCGAACCGCTGACGCCCGGCGCCGCGCGCGCGATCATCGCATCGAACGCGTCCAGATTTTCTTCTCCCACCGGAAACCCGATGTTCTCGTGATTGATCGCGGAGAACGATGTCGCGAGGGCGCGACCGTCCGGCGCCAGGAAGGCGAGGAAAGGAAGGCCCGCGCTAGGATGGGCGAACTCTAGCATGAGATCCTCGGCGCCCGGCATCTGTTCGGCCCGTCGCGTGTCACTGCGCTCGAGCGCGCGCACATGCAGGATGCGGTAGCGCGAACCGATGACGCGCATCATCGCGGCGTCCTGCAACAAGGTGTCCATAGGTCGGCACCAGGCGCACCAGCTTGCGAAGAACGACAGCAACACGCCCTTGCGCTCGGCGGCCGCCAACATCCGTTCGCGCCGCACGGCTTCCGTTGCCCTTGGGGGCGTTGCTGACGCATCAAGCGGGAAAACCGGCGCCGCTAACGCGCCTGCTGCGCCGGCGACCAACCGGCGCCGATCCGTGATCATGATTGCCCCCGCAAACATCTCCGCCACGCAGAGCCTAAGCCGCGTCGGCGCGGTCCGTCATCCATCGATGGCAGCGGGACAATCCGTCAGGGTTTGCAAGCGCCGCCGCCTGCGTTAGGACCCCTGCGTTCGAGTGCAATTTTCCAAGGCCGGGGGCCGCTTTTGTCCATCCTCGTCAATTCCGCGACGCGCGTTATCTGCCAGGGCTTCACCGGCAAGAACGGCACCTTCCACTCCGAGCAGGCGATCGCCTACGGCACCAAGATGACTGGTGGGGTCAGCCCTGGCAAAGCCGGGACGACGCATCTCGGGTTGCCGGTGTACGCCAGCGTCGCCGAAGCGAAGGAGAAGGCGGGTGCGGACGCCACGGTGATCTATGTGCCGCCGCCAGGGGCAGCCGCTGCCATCGAAGAAGCGATCGACGCGGAAATTCCGCTCATCGTCTGCATTACCGAGGGCATCCCCGTGCTCGACATGGTGCGCGTAAAGGCAAAGCTGGCCACGTCGAAGTCGCGTCTGATCGGCCCGAACTGCCCCGGCGTGCTCACACCGAACCAGTGCAAGATCGGCATCATGCCCGGCCAGATTTTCTCCAAGGGCAAAGTGGGCGTGCTTTCGCGCTCCGGCACGCTGACCTACGAGGCGGTTTTCCAGACCACCAATGAGGGGCTTGGCCAGACCACTGCAGTCGGCATCGGCGGCGATCCGGTGAAGGGGACAGAGTTCATCGACATGCTCGAACTCTTCCTGGCCGACCCAGAAACGCAGTCCATCATCATGATCGGCGAAATCGGCGGTTCCGCCGAAGAGGACGCTGCGCAGTTTTTGGCGGACGAGAAAAAGAAGGGCCGCTGGAAACCAACGGTCGGCTTCATTGCCGGGCGCACCGCGCCCCCGGGTCGGCGCATGGGCCACGCCGGCGCCATTATTTCGGGCGGCAAGGGCGACGCCGAATCGAAGATTGCGGCGATGGAAGCGGCCGGCATCAAAGTCGCGCCGCACCCGGCGGCGCTCGGGCGCACCATGGCCGAAGTGCTCAAGAGCTAGGCGCCCTTACCGGCCATTTAAGTGCAGCCCTGCGCCAATGCAGCGCTTCAATCCCTCAGCGACGCACTTTAGAAGGGGCGCCGCCCCGGCGCCGCGCCTATATATCGGACGCGGTTCCGCGCGATTTTCCGAGAGGTCAGCGCTCCCATGGCGGACGACGCCCGCAGCTTGCCGAACACGGCGCTTCTAGAAACCAGTTTTCTCTACGGGGCCAACGCGTCCTTCGTGGAGCAGATGCACGCCAAGTTTCTGAACGACCCCAATTCAGTCGATCCCTCCTGGCGCATCTTCTTCCAGCAATTGCGCGATGATCCGAAGGCAGTGCAGCAGGCGGTGAAGGGGCCTTCCTGGTATCGCGCCGATCTTGCGCAGCCGCAGACCACGGAAACTACGCGCTTGCTCGACGGCAATTGGGGCGGCCTCAACGAGCGCATCGAGCAAAAGGTCGCGGCGCGTTTGCCGGGCGCGTCGGCGCAAGACGTTCAGCAAGCGGCGCGTGACAGCGTGCGCGCGCTGATGATGATCCGCGCCTATCGAACGCGCGGCCATCTCGCCGCCAATCTCGATCCGCTCGGCATCGAAGTGCGCGAGCCGCCGGCGGAACTCGATCCTGCCAATCATGGCTTTGGCCCGCGCGATCTCGACCGGCCGATTTTTATCGACGGCGTGCTTGGCCTGCAGAGCGCCACTGTCAACGAGATGCTCGCCATCCTGAAGCGGACTTATTGCTCCACGGTCGGTGTCGAGTTCATGCACATCACCGATCCCGCCGAAAAGGCGTGGATCCAAGAACGCATTGAAGGGCCGGACAAAGAGATCACGTTCACGCCCGAAGGCAAGCGCGCGATTCTGAAGAAGCTCATCGAAGGCGAGACCTTCGAAAAATTCGTGCACAAGCGCCATCCAGGCACCAAGCGCTTCGGGCTCGATGGCGGCGAAGCCATGCTGCCGGCGCTTGAGCAGATCATTAAGCGCGGCGGCGCCATGGGCGCCGAAGAGATCGTGCTCGGCATGGCCCATCGCGGCCGCCTCAACGTGCTGGCCGCCGTTATGGGCAAACCGTATCAGGCGATCTTCCACGAGTTCCAGGGCGGTTCGGCCACGCCCGACGATGTGCTCGGCTCCGGGGACGTCAAATATCACCTTGGCGCGTCAAGCGATCGCAGCTTCGACGGCAACAACGTCCACCTCTCGCTCACCGCAAACCCATCGCACCTTGAGATCGTCAATCCGGTTGTGCTCGGCAAAGCGCGTGCAAAGCAGGCCAAGCGCGCCACTTGGAGTGAAGATGCCGAGGCGCTGCACAAGTTGCGTTCGCGGGTAATGCCGCTTCTGATCCATGGCGACGCCGCGTTCGCGGGACAGGGCGTGGTGGCGGAGTGCTTCGCGCTTTCGGGACTGCGCGGCTATCGCACCGGCGGCACGATGCATTTCATCATCAACAACCAGATCGGCTTCACGACAGCGCCGCACTATTCGCGCTCGTCGCCGTATCCGTCTGACGTTGCGCTGATGGTGCAGGCGCCGATTTTCCACGTCAACGGCGACGACCCGGAGGCTGTGGTGTTCGCCGCGAAAGTGGCGACCGAGTATCGCCAGCTCTTCGGCAAAGACGTCGTCATCGACATGTTCTGCTATCGCCGCTTCGGTCACAACGAAGGCGACGATCCAACCATGACGCAGCCGATCATGTATCGTCGCGTGAAGGATCAGCCGACGACGTTGGCGATCTACACCGATCGGCTGGTGAAAGAGGGCGTCGCTGCGCAGGCGGAAATTGATGGCTGGGTGGAGGACTTCAACACCTTCCTCGACCGTGAATTCGACGCCGGCAAAGCTTATCGCGTCAACAAGGCGGATTGGCTTGATGGCGATTGGTCTGGCCTTACCACGCCAAAGGATGACGATCGGCGCGGGGCGACCGATGTCCGCACCGATCGCCTGCGTGAGCTTGGGCGCTCCATCACCAGAATTCCGCGCGACTTTGACATGCACAAAACCGTGCAGCGCGTTATCGAGACCCGCCGCAAGGCGATCGAAGATGGCGAGGGCGTCGACTGGGCGCTCGCCGAGCACCTGGCCTTCGCCACGTTGCTCGATGAGGGCTTCAACGTTCGGCTTTCTGGGCAAGATTCTTGCCGCGGCACGTTCAGCCAACGCCATTCGCACTTTGTCGATCAGACCACCGAAGAGCGCTACACGCCGCTCAACAATGTTCGACCTGGACAGGCGCACTATGAGGTGATCGACTCGCTCTTGTCAGAAGAGGCGGTGCTGGGCTTTGAGTACGGCTACACGCTGGCCGAGCCGAAGACGCTGACGCTGTGGGAAGCGCAGTTCGGAGATTTCGTGAACGGCGCCCAGGTCGTCATCGATCAGTTCATTTCCTCCGGTGAGCGCAAATGGCTGCGTATGTCGGGCTTGGTCATGCTGTTGCCGCACGGCTATGAAGGGCAGGGGCCGGAGCACTCCTCGGCCCGCCTCGAACGCTTTCTGCAGGCGTGCGCCGAGGACAATCTGCAAATCGTCAATGCCACGACGCCAGCGAACTACTTTCACGCTCTGCGCCGTCAGATGCATCGCGATTTCCGCAAGCCGCTGGTCGTGTTTACGCCGAAATCGCTATTGCGCCACAAGAAGTGCGTGTCGACGTTGGCGGAGATGGCCGAGGGCTCGTCCTTCCACCGCGTGCTCTGGGACGACGCGCAATTGCGTAACGGCGCCACGACAGTGCAGTTGCGGCCGGATCACGAGATCCGCCGCGTGGTTCTGTCGTCGGGCAAGGTTTATTACGATTTGCTCGATGAGCGCGAGAAGCGTGGTCTCGATGACATATACCTGCTGCGGTTAGAGCAATTCTATCCGTGGCCGATGAAGTCGGTGATGACGGAGCTCGCGCGCTTCCCAAGCGCCGAATTGGTGTGGTGCCAGGAAGAGCCCAAGAACATGGGCGGTTGGAGCTTTGTCGATCCGTGGATCGAGTTGACGCTGCAAAAGCTCGATGTTCAAGCCAAACGTGCGCGCTATGCCGGGCGCGCGGCGACGGCTTCGACCGCCGCCGGCCTGATGTCCAAGCACCTGAAGGAACTCGAAGCCTTGCTGCAGGAAGCGCTGGGCTGATCTGACGTGAATTTGCTGCCAGCGCAGTGTATGCGCTGCGCAACGGAGATGTGGACGTGACCGATATCGTTGTGCCGACCTTGGGCGAGAGCGTGAGCGAAGCGACTGTCGCCAAGTGGATGAAAAAGGCCGGCGACACCGTAAAGAAGGACGAGACCCTGGTCGAACTCGAGACCGACAAAGTCTCTGTCGAGGTGTCGGCGCCGGAGGCCGGCGTCCTTGGCGAGATCATCGCCGACGAAGGCGCCATTGTCACCATCGGCGCCTTGCTTGGTCGCATGGGTGCGGCAGGCGCCGCCGCTGCACCACCTCAAGCGAAGCCGGCGGAAGCGCCTAAGGCCGCTGCGGCGCCGGGGCCGGCGCCGCTAGCGGCGAGCAACGGCGCGGCCAAGCCAGCGCCGCCATCGGTTCAGCGCATTGCGTCGGAAGGCGGTGTCGACGTCTCCGGTCTGAGTGGGTCGGGCAAAGACGGGCGCCTCACCAAGTCCGACGCGCTCGCCATCATTGAGGGCCGCGGCGCTCAAACGCCGGCGGCTCCTGCGCCGCACCCGCCGCTGCAGGCGCGTGTGATCGGTGACCGTGAAGAGCGCGTAAAGATGACGCGCCTCCGGCAGACCATCGCGCGTCGCTTGAAGGAAGCACAGAACACCGCCGCAATGCTGACGACGTTCAATGAAGCCGACATGTCGGCGATCATGGCGGCGCGTAACAAGTACAAAGACAATTTCGAGCGCAAGCACGGCGTGAAGCTGGGCTTCATGTCCTTCTTCGTGAAGGCGTGCATCGCCGCGTTGAAGGAAATCCCGAACGTCAACGCCGAGATCGACGGCGACGACATCATCTACAAAAATTTCTACGACATCGGCATCGCCGTCGGCACCGATCGCGGGCTTGTTGTGCCGGTGGTGCGCGACGCCGACCACAAGTCGATGGCCGAGATCGAGAAAGAGATCGGCGAACTGGGCATCAAAGCGCGCGACGGCCACTTGAAGCTGGAAGATTTGCAGGGCGCCACGTTCACGATCAGCAATGGCGGTGTTTACGGCTCGCTGATGTCGACGCCGATCCTGAATGCGCCGCAGTCCGGCATTCTGGGCATGCACAAAATCCAGGAACGCCCGGTCGTGATCGACAAACAAATGGTTGTGCGCCCGATGATGTACCTGGCGCTCAGCTACGATCACCGCATTGTCGATGGCAAAGAGGCCGTGACGTTCTTGGTCCGCGTGAAGGAAGGTCTAGAAGATCCCGAGCGCATGCTGCTGGATCTCTAGTCCAGCGCTAGGCGGCGGCCTCAGCGTACACGTTGGTGCGCGACGCCGAGTGTCGGCGATAGAGGTTCTCCAAGTCGCGATCTTCCTGGTCGAGCTCGGCCTGATGCTCCGCAGCGCGCGTGTTCGCCTCCTGCAGCGAGGACGCGATGGCGGCGAAGTATGCGCCGGCCGGAACGAGGCCGTTGGCCGCGACGCGAAGCTTGTTCACCTGCATTGGGCAATCTCCAGATCGCCCGCCCACGCCATCAATGTGTGAAACATCCCCGCGTTCGCGTTTCGCACGCGTATCGTTGGGGATAACTATTTCTCTTTGTGCAGCACGGTCAGCGCCAAGCCCGCGAGCGCGACCAGGGTGAAGACCAATGCGCCGACGTCGATCCGCTCCCAAGCCGAGGGCGTGGCCTGCGCCACGGTGAAGGGCAACATCAGCAGGCCGGCGGCGAAGCCCCAAGCGCCGGCTAGCAAGCGCAGCCCGCCCGACATTTTGCGCAGGGTGCGAAAGCCGCCAATCAACAGCGCCAAAGCCGTGCCGACATATATCCAAGACGCCACGCCAGTGGCGAATTGGACCGCCGCATTCACGGCAAACAGCGCCCCCATCGCCAGAGCGCCCCAGGCGCTGACTTTGCCCATCCACATGACCGCGATCCTCCAGGACCTACCCTAGGCTGCCCCCGACATTCGTAGAATGCTGAAACTGTTCGCTTTCCGCCCCTATTGGCGCGGGCGGTCGCGGGCGATAGCATCGGCCGTGCATCCGCGCTCGGGGGAGGCGGACGGGGAGGGGCCAATGACCTTCATTCTGCGCTTGCCGGCGATGCTGGTTCTGTTTGCGGTCGCGGCGCTGAGTTTCATCGGCGCGTTGGCCGCCGGGGGCGTCTTGAGCGGCGTCGATACCGGCGTCGCCCAAGTCAATGACGTGCAAGCCATGGCCACCGAGGCCGGCGCTGGTCAGCAGACCTGGCTCGACGTCGTCCTGTGGGCGGCCGCCGGTGTGATGTTTTTGATCGCCGCCATCCGGCTCATCCGCCGCACTCAGGCCTTCGGCGCCTGGTTGATTGGCTTTGCGCTCTATGCGGGCCGCTGGATGTGGTCGCTTCAGCAGGACGGTTCCTTGATGTCGACGCTGCAAGGGCTCGACATCAACGCCTACATGCAACCCGCTGCGTTGCTCGACGATCTCGCCGCGCCGGAGGCGCAAGTCGCGCTTTTAGGCGTGCTGCTGCTGGTGGGGCTGTTCGCGTTGATCATTGACGCCGCCGACCGCTCCCATTGGGACAAGCAGGCAGGCTGAGCGCCGTTCTGCCGTTTTGCAAAGCAGACGCGCCGCCGGAGCGCTGGAAGGCGCGCGCGCGAGCCCATATGTTCCGGGCATCGATTCCGGCGCGCTGAGGCGCGCGCCACGCCATCACCGGAGCATCCATGAGCTACGATCTCGTCATCATCGGGGGCGGCCCCGGGGGCTACAATTGTGCGATCCGTGCGGGTCAACTTGGCCTCAAGACCGCGATCGTCGAAAGCCGGGGCAAACTCGGCGGCACCTGCTTGAATGTCGGCTGCATCCCTTCCAAGGCGCTGCTGCACGCGAGCGAATACTATGAAGCAGCGGACAAGACGTTCGCGTCTATGGGCGTCAAAGTGAGCGGGCTCTCACTGGATCTGCCGCAGATGATGAAGCAGAAGGAAGACGCCGTCGAAGGCCTCACCAAAGGCGTCGAGTTCCTGATGCGCAAGCACAAGGTCGATTACATCAAGGGCTTCGGGCGCATTGCTGGCAAAGGCAAGGTCGAAGTCGCGCTCAATGATGGTGGCAAGCAGGACCTCGAAACCAAGAATATCGTCATCGCGACCGGCTCAGTCTCCACCGATCTGCCCGGCGCGGAGATCGATGAGGAACGCGTGGTGACATCGACCGGCGCGCTGGCGCTGACGCGCGTGCCGGGGAAGATGATTGTGATCGGCGCGGGCGTCATCGGCCTGGAGCTTGGCTCAGTATGGCGCAGGCTTGGCGCGGAGGTCACGGTGGTCGAGTTTCTCGATCGCATCACGCCAGGCGTCGATTCCGAAATCGCGACGGCGTTTCAAAGGGTGCTCAAGAAGCAGGGCTTCAAATTCGAGCTCGGCCACAAGGTCACTGGCGTCGAGAAGACGTCGGGCGGCTTGCTGGTCAGCATCGAGCCGGCAAAGGGCGGCGCCGCGCGTGTACTGGAAGCCGATGTCGTGCTCGTCGCCATCGGGCGCAAACCATTCACGACCAATATTGGGCTTGAGACGGTTGGCGTTCGTTTCGATCAGCGCGGCTTCATCGAAACCGATCACTTCAAGACCAATGTCGAAGGCGTCTATGCGATCGGCGATTGCACGCACGGACCCATGTTGGCCCACAAGGCCGAAGAAGAGGGGATCGCCGCCGCTCAAATCGTCGCCGGTAAATGGGGCCACGTAAACTACGACATCATTCCGAGCGTCATCTACACCGACCCAGAGGTTGCTGGCGTCGGCAAGACTGAGGATGAGTTGAAGGCGGCCGGCGTCGCCTACAAGGTCGGCAAGTTTCCGATGATGGCCAATTCTCGCGCGCGCACGAACCACGAGACCGAAGGCATGGTGAAGGTTCTAGAGGACACCGCGACCCAACGCGTCGTCGGCGCGCATCTGATTGGATCGGGCGTCGGCGAAATGATCGGTGAGATTTGCGTCGCGATGGAATTCGGCGCGAGCGCCGAGGACGTTGCACGCACCTGCCACGCTCACCCGACAATGAGCGAGGCGATTCGCGAAGCCGCCAAGGGCGTCGATGGCTGGACCATGCAGGCGTAACGTTCAGCATCGCCCTGTGAAAATTGCCGAATCCTCACTTTCCCAACGCCGGAACCTGGGTTTTCCTCGGGTTCCGCGAGTGAGGGAGTCGGGTTTTGCTTGTACTCACTGGAAGGCGTTTGGCTCTGTTGGCCCTTGATCGGGAATTGGCCGCGTTGCAGGCCGGAAGCCGCAGCGCCTTTTTCAACGCGATTGCCGTCACGCATGAACCCGTGTGGCCGCCCGCGCCGTTTGAGCCGGCGGCGCTCGATTGGGCGCAAAAGAATCTCGCCCACGACCCGGACGGACAGGGTTGGTATGGCTGGGCGCTCTTGGCCAATGAAGGCGAACGCGCACCGCCCCGGCTGGTTGGTATCGCGGCGTTGATCGGCCGCCCTGATGACGACGGCGATGTGGAACTCGCGTTTGGCTTACTGCCTGAGTTTCGCGGGCGCGGTTACGCGCAGGAGACTGTGCAGACATTGGCCGCGTGGGCCTTCGCCAATGGCGCCAAGCGCGTCATCGCCCATCTCGACGCCGAAGATTTGGACGCGGCGCACACGCTCGCGCGCAGCGGTTTCTCTGACACGCGCGAGCCGCCCTATCCGGGCGTCGCGCGCTGGGCGCTCAGCCCCGCGGTCTGAACAAGTTTGAACCGAGCCTCGCAAGAGGGGAGGCGGCTGCCCGAACGCAGCCGGATGAGGGAGCGTGCGTGAAGAGCGCACGGCGCGTCGATGCAGCGCTCGGGTGAGCCTCACACGCACTCCCTCATCACATTTTCCGAGTGCGGCGCACTATTCGGCCGCGCTGATCAAGGCCTGCAGGCGATTCAGGTAGTCAATCCAGGCCCTGCGGCCACTCTTTGTTAGGTGGACGAGCGTCAGGGGCTTCTTGCCCTGGAACGTCTTCTCGATCCGCACGTAAGCCGCTTCCTCAAGCTTGCTCAAGTGCGTCGATAGATTGCCATCCGTTGCGTTGACTTTCGCCTTTAGCTCAACGAACGGGGCCGGTGAGACGGTTGAAAGATACGCCATGATCCCCAACCTCAAGCGGCCGTGAATCACGTCATCAATCGCGGTATGGTCGAAGCGCGACAAGGCTCAAACGATCGCCGAAGGTTCGCGCTTCAGCAAGACGAGACCCGGCCAGGCCAAGACCAAAAGACTGCCAATCGCCGCGTAAAGATAAGCCCAGGTCGAATTGGCGAAGAGGCACAGTGTCAGCGCAACGCCGGTCGAGAGCCACGCGAAGCCGCGCATCCAAGTTTGCTCCGACATGGCGGCGATGCCGAACAGGGCGGCCGCATAGATTGCGAAAGCGGCGCCAAAGATGGCGTTGGGCGCGCTCGGATCGCTGGTCATCACCATGCGGCCAAGGGAGCCAAGCGCGACTGCAAGCAAGGCCGTCGCAGCGCCCATCCACAACGCCCGCTCGGCGCGTGCGCCGATGGTTGTGAGCCCGGGCTTGCTGCGCGTACGCAGCCGCAGCGCCACCATGCCCGCGACCGCAGCGAGGCCATAGACGCCCCAGACGACTGCGAAGATCGCGCCGTCTAGGTAAGGCAGGCGCTCGGTGAGCGCGCCCCAATGCGCACCGAAGGCCAAAGCGTTCAGTACGCCCCAAAACAACAGGTAGGAGCCCCCGAGCAGCGGCGCGTGGCGGCCTTCCTCCGCTAGCGTGCGCGCGTAGGCGAGGTCTTGCATCAGCTCATCACGGGTCACGGCCGCCATCCTCAGTAACTTTGAAACACAAAGTACTTGGGCGTGGCGACGGCGTCAAGATGATCCGTCGGTGCTGAAGGGAAGGGAGCGGTTCGCCGGATCAAATCAACGGCGAGGGCGCATCATCGTTTGAATTGGAAGCGGGAGAGACGGCGGCGTTCGTAGCGGGAGCGTGGGCAGCGTATGACCGGAGAACGCATTTGATCCTTTGTTTGATCAGCTCATCCCGAATGTGATCGAACCTGGAACGGCGAAGGGGGACGCTTTTGGCGTCCCCCTTGCCTGTGCTCCATTACATGGAAGCGGCAGCCGCCTTCTTCGCGGTCTTGCGCTTCGCGGCCTTGCGAGCCGGCTTGCGAGCCATCTTCTTCGCAACCGTCTTCTTGGCCTTCTTCGCAGTCTTGCGGACCGTCTTCTTCGCGGTCTTGCGAACCGCCTTACGGGCCACCTTCTTCGCCGGCTTCTTCGCAGCCTTCTTAACTTTCTTAGCCATGTTCATTTCCTCATCTTTACTAGTGTTGGTACTGGGTTGGATGGGAGTTGTTTGACTCTCCGAGAGCTTTTTTCTGCGATTAGGCTTGACAAAGCGTAACTGCAAGCAATCGCGCGATTTTTTCTGCACGCACAAAATTCTCTCCGCGCGAACACAGCGCGATTTCTCTGCGGGCCTTATTTTTCAAGGGTTCTAGCGCAGTGCGCGCGCGCAAAATTTCTCACGAACGCGGGTGCGCCGCGCGATACGCCTGCAAAATTTTTTGCGTCTCGACGCTTGTGTAGCGCTGAGTCGTCGATAGCGATTCGTGTCCGAGCAGATCTTGAATCGCGCGCAGATCGCCACCGCCCGCGAGCAAATGTGTGGCGAACGCATGCCGCAAAGCGTGCGGCGTCGCACTTGATGGCAGGCCCAACCGCCCACGCAAGTGCTGCATCAGGGCTTGCGCCATACGTGGGCTGAATGCCCCGCCGCGTGCGGCGCGGAAGAGGGGGGCGTCTTCTGTGAGCGCGTACGGGCAGAGCTGCGCATACCGCTCCACGCTCTCCCGCGCGGCTTGCAGGAGCGGCACGACGCGCTCTTTTCCGCCCTTGCCGGCCACACGCAGCGTATCGGGCAACGGACGATCAGCGCCGGTCAGCGCAAGCGCCTCGGAAATGCGGAGTCCTGAGGCATAGAGCAGTGTGATCAGAGCGGCGTCACGCGCACCCATCCAATCGCTTGCCGCGTTCGCAGCTGCGTCATCGATCAGGTCCCGCGCCGCTTTTTCCGAGACGGGCCGCGGCAACGGCTGCTTGAGCTTTGGCCCGCGCACCAACGCCAAACGCGCGTTCGTGATGCCGTGCCGGCGCTCCAGATAACGGAAAAAACTGCGGATCGCCGCCAGCGCGCGTGCAATCGAGCGGTCGGACAGCGCATCCGGGCCTTGTCGCCGATGCGCCAAATATGCGCGCAAATCGCGGGGTTCGAGCGCGGCAAGGGCGCCTCCGTCGGGCTCGCCGCCAAGGTGATGCTGCAGAAAATCGAGGAAGGCGCCGACGTCGTGTTCGTAGGCCGCGATGGAGTTGGCCGCGAAGCGCCGCTCATCGCGCACATAGACGATCCAATGCGAGAGCAGGGTGGAGGCGGCGACCATCGCGTCATCAAACACGCCGCGCCGTAACAAGTCGTCAACGATCAGCCGGCAAGGCGCTCCAGCCAGTGGCCGTAGTCGAAGTGCGCCACCCCGTCGGTCACCGAGTAGCGCGGTTGATGCAGACGCACGCCTTCGTGGTCCAGCAGGTCGGCTGGGATGATCCAGGGATGTTGGCCGGTGGCTCTCGCTTGCTCAAGCGAGGCTCGGAAGGTGCGCTCCTGCCGGAGAGAAAGCGCCAAGCCGAACTCGGCATTGGAGTAGAAGCCATCCTCCAGCCGTGCAGCAATGGCGCGCGCCAGGCCCGAATAGTCCCAGTCTTGTTGAATGCAATTCCAGGTCTCGCCCGTGGCGATCTCGCCGGGTTGCAACGAACACAGCACGTAGAGGGCGGTCGCGCGGTCACAGCTGCGCTGAGCCGTGATCCAGTCGAACTCGGCGCCGCCATGGTCCCAGTCCCATCGAAGCGCAATCTCGTGCCAATCGTCCGGTGACATCTGTTGGATCAGATCGACCATGTTCTCCCCGCGAATATCGAGCGGTGTGGAGAGGCAGTCATCGAGCCGGCAATAATAGGCGTTGCGCGCCTCTTGCTGCGTCAGCCGCAGCGTCAGTTCGGCGACGACATCGCGCCTGACGTCCAGCATCGCTGCGTGGAAAGCAGGCTCGCGCTCCCAGAGTCGCAGTTCGACGGCGAAAGCCCCAGGCGGCTCAAAGCAGGTCGCGAATGCCGCGCGCAGCCGGTTAACGGGCACATCGGCCAGATCCTCGGCGCGCCGGCCCAGATGAATGCGCCCGGCAAAAGCGTTAAAGTGCCGGTATTGCGGCGGCACAGGCTCGTCTAGGAGCGCGTCCTTGTAGCGGTGCCGTAGCGCCAGGAAATGCTGCGCCGTCGTGGGTCGCGGCGGCGGCGATCCGAAGAGATGTGCATCTTCGGGGAGGGCAACGCCCGGCCTTGACCAGCGGGTGAGTAACTTTCCCAGCATGACCCGGAGTTAGCAACCTTTGGCTAAGAAATGTGCCAGCCCGAAAAGTGAAAGCGCGGTTCAACATGAAGCCGCCGCTTCCACCGAATCCCTTGCGCCCCTAGATTCATGTCGATGAGTTCGACCGCCCGCCGCCGCGCCTTGGATGCGCTGAAGCGCCAGCGCGCCGCGCCGCCGCTCGGGCCATTGTTCGCTGTGCAGGAGGAGGGCGCTGAGTATCAGGCGGACACGCTCGACAAGGTCGCGGTGCTCTTTCCATTGCCGTTGCCGGAGCCATTTGACTATCGAGCGGCGTCTTCTCTGAACATCGAGCCGGGCATGCACGTGATCGCGCCGATTGGATCGCGCCTCGTGCGCGGCGTTGTGTGGGCAGTCGATCGTGGCAATCCGGGGGCGGCCAACCTGAAGGCGATCGAAGAGGTTTTGCCTGGCACGCCGTTGCCGGATGTTTCGCGCGCCTTCATCGACTGGGCGGCGAAGTATCTGGTGCGTCCGCCCGGCGATCTCCTGCGCATGGTGGCGCGTGCGCCGGAAGCGCTGCTGCCGCCGCCGACGCATGTTGTGCTTGCCCCGACCGGCGAGCTGCCGCCAAAACTCACTGATGCGCGCACGCGCGTCATGGAAGAGGCTGCAAAAGAGGCCGTCAGCGCTGCCGAGCTCTCACGTCGGGCCGAAACGTCATCGGCCGTTGTTAAGGGGCTGGTCGACTGTGGCGCGCTGGCGAAACTCGAAATCAGTGAGGATCCGCCTTTTCCCGCCCCCGATCTCGCGCGCAGCGGCAAGGCGCTATCCGACATCCAAGCCGCGGCGGCCGATGAAGTGTGCGCTTCCGTGCGCGACGCCAATTTCCATGTAGCTCTACTCGATGGCGTCACCGGCTCGGGCAAGACCGAGGTTTATCTCGAAGCGGCCGCCGAAGCGTTGAAGGGCGCCTCTGACGCACAAGTGCTGGTGCTGTTGCCGGAAATCGCGCTGACGCAGGCGGCGATGAGCCGCTTCGAAGCGCGCTTCGGCGTAACGCCAGTGGAGTGGCATTCCGCGATTGCGCACAAAGCGCGCCGCCGCGCTTGGCGCGAAATCGCCGCAGGCCGTGCGCGGCTCATCGTCGGCGCCCGCTCGGCGCTGTTTTTGCCCTACAAGAACTTGCGGCTTATCGTCATCGATGAAGAGCACGATCCTTCCTACAAGCAGGAGGAGGGCGTCATCTATCAGGCGCGCGATCTGGCGGTCGCGCGCGCCAAGCTGGGCAATTGCATGGTGATCCTCGCCAGCGCAACGCCGTCGCTCGAAACGCTGGTGAATGCTCAGGCGGGCCGCTACGCGCATGTGAAGCTGCCATCGCGGCATGGCGCTGCCGAGTTGCCGGATGTCGAGCTCGTCGATCTCAAGCTCGACCCGCCGGAAAAGGGCCGCTGGCTTTCCCCCAAGCTCATTCGCGGCGCGGCTGAGGCGATGCTGCGCGGCGAACAATCGCTCTTTTACATGAACCGCCGCGGCTACGCGCCACTTACGCTGTGTCGGGCGTGCGGCCATCGCATGCGCTCGCCCGACAGCGATTCCTGGCTGGTGGAGCATCGTTATTCCGGCCGCCTGGTGTGTCACCTCACAGGCTTTTCGATGCCGAAGCCGGCGGCGTGTCCTGAGTGCCTGACGCCGAATTCGTTCACCTCGATCGGCCCAGGCGTCGAGCGCATCGATGAAGAAGTGCGTGAATACTTCCCGAACGCGCGTGTTGAGATTTTCAGCTCCGACACGACGCCAAACGGCGAAGCGGTGCGCGATCTGGTGCAGCGCATGGAGCGCAACGAGATCGATATTTTGATCGGCACTCAGATTGTCGCCAAGGGCCACAACTTCCCAAATCTTACTTTCGTCGGTGTGATCGATGCCGATCTCGGTTTGAAAGGCGGCGATCTCCGCGCTGGCGAACGCACGTTTCAACTCGTGAGTCAGGTTGCTGGACGCGCCGGTCGTCACGAAAAAAAGGGCAGGGCTCTGATCCAAACTTACGCGCCGCACGAGCCGGTCATGCAGGCGCTCGCGGCGCAAGACCGCGACGCGTTCTTCGCCGCCGAGATTGCCGAGCGTGAAGCGGCCGGCATGCCGCCCTACGGTCGCTTGGCTGCGGTCATCATCTCGGCGCCGGCTGAGGAATTGGCGAACGAAGCCTCGAAGGTGATGGGCGAGAAGGCGCCGCATGTCGACGGGCTCGATCTGTGGGGCCCAGCGCCGGCGCCGCTATCGATCATCCGCGGCATGCACCGGCGCCGTTTTCTCATCCGCGCCAATCGTGGCGTCGACATTTCCGCTTTCCTTGCCGCGTGGGCAAGCCGCATAAAGCTGCACAGCGCGGTGCGCGTCCAGATCGACGTCGATCCGTATTCATTTCTCTAGGCGTTCCCATGACCTTAGAAGCCTTCGACCTCACCGGAAAAGTTGCGCTTGTAACGGGCGGCAATGGCGGCATCGGCCTGGGCATGGCCGAAGGCCTTGCAGCGGCGGGCGCTGATGTCGAGATTTGGGGCACCAGCAGCGAGAAGAACGCGGCGGCGCTGGCGAGGCTTAAAGCGCACGGCACGCGCGTCAACGCACGGATTGTCGATGTCTCCAGTGAGGACGAAATTGTTGCTGGCGTCGAGGCCGTGGTGAAAGAGTTTGGCCGCCTCGATGCGTGCTTCGCCAATGCGGGCGTCAGCAATTTGTGGAAGTCGTTCCTTGACATGGGTGGAGAGAAGTATCGCCGCGTTATGTCGATCAATCTCGACGGCGTCGTCTGGACTCTTCGCGAAGCGTGCCGGCACATGAAAGCGCGCGCGCAAGCTGGCGATCCAGGTGGCTCCGTGGTTGCGATCGCCAGCACAGCGTCGCACTTCGGCGCGCCGGCGAATCAGGACTATGCGGCCACGAAGGCCGCCGTGATCGCCGTAACCAATGGCATCGCCGTTGAGTTCGCGCGCTTTGGCATTCGCGCCAATTCGATCTTGCCGGGCTGGGTGGCGACCGAAATGACGACGCCGCTACAGGAAAGCGAAACCTTCAACGCCAAGGCCATCGGCCGTGTGCCGCTGCGTCGCTGGGGCAGGCCCGATGAATTCGGCGGCATCGCGGTCTATCTCGCGAGCAACGCATCGACGTTCCATACCGGCGATTCCATCGAGATCGATGGCGGCTATTCGCGGTTTTGAGAAATCGCCGCATGGCCCACAAGCATCGGGAGACGGCATGCTGAGATGTATTTTGCTTTGCGCTGCGCTAGTGTTGGCGCCGACTGCGATGGCCCAGGAACATGACGCCGCTTGGGCGGCGGAGCAGCAGGCGCGCGGCCAGGCGCTGTTCGAGGCGCAGGACTTTGTTGGGGCCGAAGCGGCGCATCGCGCCGCTCTTGAGGTGCGCACCCGCGAGGCCGATCCTGCGGGCTGGGCGGAATCGACAGCGTCCGCAGGCGCGGCCCAGTCGTTCCGGGGCATCCGCGCCCGCGATGCTGATGTCATCGAAGGGGCAGTGCGCGACTATCGCGCCGCGCTTGAAGTGTACACGCGCGCCGAGACCCCAGACGAATGGGCGCGGACGCAGAACAATTTGGCGACGGCGTTGGTTTGGATCGCGCAAGTGCGCGGCGATGAATCGGTGGCGGAGCTCAATGGAGCGGAAGCAGCGCTAATGTCGGTTCTGCAGGTCACAACCCCGGAAGCAGATCCTGCCAATGCGGGCGTGGTCCTCTACAATGTTGGCACGGTGCAAGAACGCATCGGCGATCGGCTTGAGGGCGCGGCGCAAAGCGCCAAGTACCGCGAGGCTTCGGTAACATATGCGCGTGCGCTCGACGCGTTGCGACGTGGCGGAAATTTTGGCTACGCGTCCGAGGTCGAACGTCGCGTCAGCCCGTTCATGAACCGTGTCGCGGCGATGGACTAACGAAACGGCGCCTTCAAAGTCCGAAAACAGCCAGTATTTCGAACCGTGGTAGCTCAATGTCGGCCTCCACGGAGGCCAAGATGAATGCGATCCAAACCGGCGCTTTGGCGCTCGCGGCGTTGTTGACGGCGGGCGCTGCACATGCATCGCCGGAAGATGATCAGCGCATCGTCGCCGCTTTGGACACCGAGTATCAAGCGGCGGTCGAAAGCAACGACGCGGAAACGATGGGGCGCATCCTGCACCCAGAGATGATACTCGTTGTTGGCCGCGGCGCGGTATTCACGCGCGAGGGTCTGTTGCGCGCAGCGCGCGAGCGGACATTTGAATACCAGCACCAGGTCGAAGACGAGGGCACGCAAACGGTTCGGCTCTACGGGCCAGACACCGCTGTTGTCACTGCGCGCCTTTGGCTCAAGGGCACAGGTCCCGACGGCGCGTTCGACCGCAGGCTCTGGTTCAGTGACACATATGTGCGGACGCCGGAAGGATGGCGCTACGCATTCGGTCAGAGCTCGATCAGCCTGCCGGACTCGGCGGCGCAATGAGCGGCAGTTTTTGCCGAAATGTCCGCATCACCATCCAAATCAAGAGCGCACTGCACCAGAACCGAGGCGACGGAAGGTAGCCAGAACGGTGCAGGTCGACCCACGCCTGAGATGACAGGTCAACAGCCGTGTCGCGCTCTCGACGAGGGAGGGCCGCGTGTCGCCCATGCCTTGGAAGACGCCGAAGCGTGAGCATACGCGGCCATGCGTGCTCAGCTTCGGCGGAAGCGCAGGCGCGCGCAGACCTGATCGGGCGAGAAGGGCACGGCTTCGCGCACCCCGTCAGGACGCGTTTCGAACTGGATCGTTTGCTTCAGCCCGACGATTTGGACCGCGCCATCGCCGGCGTCGTAAACGCCGAGTGCGGCAGGACCCTCCGGCCCACAGATAAACGGCGCACCCGACGTATCGGCGCGCGCGGCATGGTAGAGAAGCGGCGCTTCTTCGCCGAACAAACCCATGATCTGGGCCAGCGCGCCGCCAGGCTGCTGCGCCAATAGATCGTCGGCGGTATGATTGCCTTGCTGAAAGCTGAGCGCGCGGCCGTCCGTATGGCGCAGCTCCAACGTGACGACAGGGTCTTGTCCAGCCGGCGCCACGCCAGGCGTCAGGTAAGCCAATGTCACGGTTTCGCCGACGATAAGCGAGGTAGCGGCGTCAGCAGCGGCGAGCGTTGCCGTCGTCATGCTGATAGGCTCGCGCACAACGCAAGCGGCGAGCGACATTGTTACTGCAGCTAGCGCCAGGGCCGCCCTCATGACTTAGCCTCCGCCGGCGGCGTTGGCGCGGGCTCACGCCTCTTCGCGGAATTGCGCGAAAGCATATTGAGACCCTCGACCATCGCCGAGAACGCCATCGCCGCGTATATATACCCCTTCGGCACGTGCACGCCGAAGCCCTCGGCGATCAACACCATCCCAATCATCAACAGGAAGCCGAGCGCCAGCATCACGACGGTTGGGTTCTTATGGATGAAATTCGCCACCGGATCGGCGGCCAGCAGCATCACGGTAACCGCCACAATCACAGCCGCGATCATGATCGGCACGTGGTCGGTCATGCCCACGGCGGTGAGAATGGAATCGATCGAGAAGACGAGGTCGAGCAGGATGATCTGAAAGATGGCCGCGCCAAAATTTATCGCCATCGGTGATTTCTTGTCCAAGACATCGTGCGTCGGCGTCGGATCGACGTTGTGGTGAATTTCCTTGGTCGCCTTCCAGACCAAGAACAGGCCGCCTGCGATCAGGATCAGATCGCGCCAGGAGAAGGCGGTCTCGAACGTCGGGTTGCCATGGTCGTCAAGCGAGCCGGTGAGCCCCAAATCGAACACCGGCGCCGTCAAGCCGACGATGATGGCGATCGTAGACAGCAGCATCAGGCGCATGGCCAGCGCCAAGCCGATGCCGATGCGCCGCGCCCGCGCGCGTTGGGATTCTGGCAGTTTGTTGGTCAGGATCGAAATGAAGATCAAATTGTCGATGCCGAGCACGACCTCCATCACAACCAGCGTGATGAACGCGGCCCACGCGGCAGGATCCGACAGAAGCGGCGCGACATTCCAATCCATTTGGCGATCCCTCTCTGGCGGCTCCATGTAGGGGATTGCCGCGCGGGCGTGAAGGGTGTCCTTGAGCGCGAGGAGGCTTGCGATGACGTTAGCGGTTTCGGCGGTTGCGACGGTGCGCTCGCCGCGGAAAGACTTGAGCGACGATTTCTGGGGCGCGGTCGAGGCCGAGATCGTGCTGGCCGATGCTTTCGGACCCGAGGCGTTCTTCGGCCTTTCAGACTTCAGCCACGTCGAGGTGGTGTTTGTCATGGACCGCGTTGACCCGGCCAAGATCGAAACCTCCGCCCGTCATCCGCGCGAACGACAGGACTGGCCGCTTGTCGGGATATTCGCGCAACGCGGCAAGGCGCGCCCAAACCGCATCGGCCTGACGCGCGCGACGATTGTTGCTGTCGAGGCCAGAGTGCTGCGCGTGCGCGGCTTGGACGCCATCGACGGCACGCCGGTCCTGGACGTGAAGCCTTGGATGAACGAGTTCGCGCCAATTGGCGCGACGCGGCAGCCGCCATGGGCGACTGAACTCATGCGCGACTATTTTAAGGACTGAGCCTCAGCGACGCTCCTGGCCAATCTCGACCAGCGCGCTCCACATCTCATCTGAGAAACGCAGGACGGCGACGCAGGACCTTATCTGCGTCTTGGCCATCGTCATTTCAGCGATGGCCTCGCCTGGGTCGCCGCCGGCGCCAGTGACCGCTCCAATCAACTGCTGGCTGGCAGTGTCGAAGCGGTCAAGGGCGCTGGTGAGGGCCAAGGCGGCGTGGGGGATCGCCGTCATGTAGAGCAGACTACACGACCACCTTTAAGGCTCTGTTCAGAAAGGTGGTGAATGCGTGAAAACCATCATTCCGCGCTGAACAAGCTGCGCGCGTTGTGGATTTGGCGATTCACGAAGAGGCGCACCCGTTGCAGCAACGGCAGCTCTCGCACGGGTTCGGCGCGGACTTGCAGCTTCGTCGTATAGTTCTTCTTGTACGGCCTAAAGGCGCCGATCTTCGACACCTCCAACCCGAGACGATTTTGTTCTTGATCCCACGGTTTCGCGAAAAGCGCTTGTGTCGTTGACGCCATCTTCCAAGTCGCGGCTTCGCTGAAGTTCGCCTCGTACAGGTCACGCAGCGCGATGTGGCCCATGGCCATGATTTCGGCGACGGTGAAGCTATCGAACTCCGCGCGCTCAGCTTTCGACAGACCAACGCGATAGGATTGCAGCGTCGACCAGACGACGTGAGCCGGATGCCCGCTTCGCGGCACGACGTGCGCCTTGCAGTCGAGCAGTCCTTCGAACAATTGGCGCAGCCCCATGCGCGTCATGTTGAAATAGTGGTGCGGATAGCCGTGCTCCACCTGCATGAACGGCACATCCACAAACAGAATGCCGCCGGGCTTCAAAACGCGGGCGATTTCGCGCGCGCTCGCGAATGGATCGCTCACATGCTCAAGCACGTCGAGAGAAATCACCGCGTCGAATGAATCGTCCGCGAACGGGAGCGACTGGTTGACGGCGAGAACGTCGATGTTGTCGTAGGGGGTGATCTCGACCTGAACGAGGTTTTCGCTGGTGTATGTCCGCGAGCCGGCGCCGCAGTCGAGCGCCATGCCGCCTTTCTGTTCGGTCGCCTTCAAGATTTGCTGCGCGCCGTAATTGTAGGCGTGGTCGGACACCTGATTTGGCGCGTCCACCTTGGTTTGCGCCGCCAGTTCTGCGCCGATGAAATTCACGGCGCGGTTGGCCATCGGATAGCAGGCCCCGCATTGCGCGCATCGCCACTCGCCGCTTGCGGAAAAACCTCCGCCGCAGGCGAGGCACCGAAGATGCTCGCGCAACCAAGTCTGCTTTTGCATAGCGTTACGCTACACGGTCTAAGCGTGGATGTCGCGGTCCTTGGTTTCGGGCCAGAACAGGAATGTCACGACGGCGGCTAGCGCCGTGACGATGGCGGGAAACCAAAGCCCCATATAGATCGAGCCCGTCGCCGTGTTGATCGCGAATACAATCGCGGGCAACAAGCCGCCGAACCAGCCGGTGCCGACATGATAGGGGAACGACATCGCCGTGTAGCGGATGCGTGTGGGGAAGAGTTCGACAAGCGCCGCAGCCTGCGGTCCATAGAGTGCTGTCGCCGCCACAATGAACAGCGCCATGATCGCGATCACGCCCCATTTCTCGGAGAACACCCGAGAGACTTCGGCAAAGCTCCAATCCTGCATCGCACCGGGAGCGGCGGGAGGATAGCCCGCGCTGGTCAGCGCTTCACGCAAACGATCGTTGAATGCGGTGCGCGTTGCACGAATCTCAGCGAGCGACTGGCCCACGGCGCTGACGCCTTCGAGTTCCGCGCTATCGCCAATGCGTATGCGGGCCAGCGAACCGGGCTCGCCGGCTTGCGTGGTGTAACCCACGCCCGCGTTCGAGAGCGCGCTCTTGGCGATGTCGCAAGAGGTGGCGAATTGCTGGGCGCCGCCCGTAAGGTCGAGCTGGAATGTGCAATCGGCCGGGTCGGCGATGACGACAACGGGCGTCTCACGCGAGGCGGCGTCGAGCGCTGGATTGCCGGCCCGGGTGATGTAGTGGAAGCCCGGAAAATACAGCACCAGCATCAACAGCATGCCGAACAGCATGACCGGCTTGCGCCCCAGCGAGTCCGAGAGCCGGGCGAAGAAGATATAGAGCGGCGCCGAGATCAGGACGACCGTGATCATGATCAGATTCACGGTCTGGCTGTCGATCTTGAGAATGCGCTCCAGATAGAATTGCGAATAGAAGTGCGCGGTGTACCAGACGACGCCTTGCGCCATCATCACGCCAAACAGCGCCAGCAGCACGATCTTCGCATTGCGCCACTCGAAAAAGCTTTCCGCATAGGCGCGCTTGGAAACCTTGCCTTCCTCCTGGAGTTTCTTGAACGCCGGACTCTCTTCCAACTGCATCCGGATCCAAACCGAAATCGCCAAAAGGCCAATCGAGACCAGGAAGGGAATGCGCCAGCCCCAGGCGCGGAAGGCCTCCTCGCCCATCAACGCGCGCGTGCCGAGCACGACCGCCAGCGCGCCAATCAATCCGATCGACGCCGTGCCTTGGATCCAGCCCGTGGCCGCGCCGCGCCGCTTAGGGGGGGCGTGCTCGGCAACATAAATCGCCGCGCCGCCATATTCTCCACCCAGTGCGAAGCCCTGCGCCACGCGCGCCGTCACCAGCAGGATGGGGGCCCAAATGCCGATCTGCTCGGCGGTGGGCAGAAGTCCGATGGCGAACGTGGCCAGGCCCATGATCGTGATCGTGATCAGGAAAGCGCCCTTGCGGCCGGTCGAGTCGCCGATTTTGCCGAACACCAACGCGCCCAGAGGGCGGACGATGAAGCCCACTGCGAAGGTGAGCAGGGTAAAAACGAAGGCCTGGGCGTCGGGAAGGCCGGCGAAGAAGTGAGCGCTCATCACCGAGGCGAGCGCCCCGTAGACGAAGAAATCGTACCACTCGAACACGGTCCCGGCAGCCGAGGCCGCGACAACTTGGCGGAGTTTTCCGGGCGAGACGTCGGTATTGATCTGCGCTGGCGCGGAAGCGTCGGTCATGCTTGCGTTTCCCCCATCGCCAATCGGCGCTTTTGTCGCTGAGGGGCGGGCGGCGGGGCCGGTTGTCAAGTCCGAACGCACCATGGTAGGTCGCGCGCGCGTCATTTCGGTCCGCGCGCTTCGGTGCGGCGGCCCGCTTGGCGTTTGGGATTCCCAAGCGGCGTCATCACAGCCAGCGGACGATATGAGCGTCGCCCGCGGCGGAACCAGCGAGAGCGCAGTGGCCGAGAAATTCGAGGGCGAAGCTTCCGAAGCGGCGGCGCGCTATGCCCAAGCCATCTTCGATTTGGCTAAGCAAGACAAAGCCTTAGAGGCCGTCGAACAAGATTTCGCGAAGTTCGGCGCAGCTTGGGTGGAAAGTGCTGAGCTGCGTGAGGCCGCCCGCTCGCCGCTGATCGATCCGCAGCAGAAGGCCGCAGCCCTGAGCGCTGTGGCCGCCAAGGTTGGCGCGACCGAACTGGGCCGCAAAGCCATTGGTGCGACCGCCCTGAACCGCCGCGCCGCCGAACTGCCGGCGATCGCCTCGGCCTACCGCGCGCTGGTGGCGCGCGACCGGGGCGCCCGCCAAGTCGAAATCATCTCGGCCTGCCCGCTTGGCGAGGCCGAAAAAGCCGCCATCGTCGAGTCTTTGAGCAAGCAGCTCGGAGCAAAGGTCGAGGCCGAAACCAGCGTCGACGACAGCCTTATTGGCGGCTTCGTCGTGCGCGTCGGCTCCCGCCAGTTCGATGCATCCGTCAAAGCCAAGCTGGACGCCCTGCGTCTGGCCCTGAAATCCGCCTGAGGGGTAGTTAAATGGACGTCCGCGCCGCAGAAATTTCCGCAATCCTGAAGGAGCAGATCAAGGGCTTTGGCTCGGAAGCCAAGGTGTCTGAAATCGGCCGCGTGCTGTCGGTGGGCGACGGTATTGCGCGCGTGTACGGCCTTGAGAACGTGCAGGCCGGCGAAATGGTCGAGTTTCCCGGCGGCGTGAAGGGTATGGCGCTGAACCTCGAGCGCGACAATGTCGGCGTCGTTATTTTCGGCGAAGACCGCGGCTTGAAGGAAGGCGACACCGTTAAGCGCCTCGGCGAAATCGTTGACGTTCCGGTGGGCAAGGGTCTGCTCGGCCGCGTCGTCGACGCGCTCGGCAACCCGATCGACGGCAAGGGACCGATCGTTGCGGAAAGTCGCGCCACCGTGGACGTGAAGGCGCCGGGCATTATTCCGCGCAAGTCCGTGCACGAGCCGATGCAGACCGGCATCAAGGCGATCGACGCGCTGATCCCAATCGGCCGCGGCCAACGCGAGCTGATCATTGGCGACCGCCAGACTGGCAAGACCGCCGTCGCGCTCGACACCATGATTTATCAGCGCGAAGCGCACGACCGGAACGCGCCAGAGAGCGAAAAACTCTACTGCGTTTATGTCGTCGTCGGCCAAAAGCGCTCGACCGTCGCCCAGCTCGTCAAGACGCTCGAAGACAAGGGCGCGCTTGGTTATTCGATCATCGTCGCCGCCACCGCGTCCGATCCGGCGCCGCTGCAATACCTCGCACCGATGGCTGGCTGCGCCATGGGCGAGTATTTCCGCGATAACGGCATGCACGCGCTCATCATCTATGATGACTTGTCGAAGCAGGCCGTTGCTTATCGCCAGATGTCGCTCCTGCTGCGCCGTCCGCCGGGCCGCGAAGCCTATCCGGGCGACGTCTTCTATCTGCACTCTCGTCTGCTTGAGCGCGCGGCGAAGCTGAACGAAGACAACAAGTCCGGCTCGCTCACGGCGCTGCCGATCATCGAAACGCAAGCCAACGACGTTTCGGCCTACATCCCGACCAATGTGATCTCGATCACTGACGGCCAAATCTTCCTGGAAACCGATCTCTTTTTCCAAGGCATCCGTCCGGCGCTCAACGTCGGCATCTCCGTGTCGCGCGTCGGCGGCAACGCCCAGATCAAAGCGATGAAGCAGGTGGCCGGTCCGCTGAAGGGCGAGCTCGCGCAATATCGCGAAATGGCCGCCTTCGCAAAATTCGGCTCCGATCTCGACGCCGCCACGCAACGCCTGCTCAATCGCGGCGCGCGCCTGACCGAACTGTTGAAGCAGCCGCAATTCTCTCCCGTGCCGGTCGAAGAGCAGATCGTGCTGATCTATGCCGGCACGCGCGGCTATCTCGACAAAGTCGCCGTCGCCAGTGTCGGCCGCTATGAGAGCGAGCTGATTTCCTGGATGCGCGCCAAGAAAGCCGATCTGCTGAAGGCGATCGTCGACAAGAAGGACATCGGCAAGGACGGCATCGAAGACAAAATCAAAGCCGCCCTCGACGAATTCACTGCGACATTCGCCTGAAGGAGATCGCGTGGTGCTGCGTCTCTTCGTCTTCGCCCTTTGCGCTACAGCGCTCACTGCGTGTGGTCCTGCCGTGTCGCCGGTTGAGGAAGCCGATGTCGATGCCACGCCAGTCGAAGCGGCGGCGCCGGTTGTCACCGATGTGGCGTGCGAGCGCTCCTACGACGAACCCGCTTCGATGCCGGCCGTGGTCGATGCTTTCGCCGACAGCGACAATGACCGCGTCGCCGCGACGGGCGTGCTGATCCAGGCGCCCGCGGGCGCGGCGACGTGCGAAGGCAGCATGGCCGATGGCGTGACGTGCCAAGTACGGGGTCCCGCAGTCGTGCGCGTCGCGATCCAAGACTTTGAATTTTTCACCGTGCCCGAGGGGCGGACAGCGACGCTGTCCCTGGACGGCGCCACCACTTGTTTCCTGAACGCGGAATAATCGATGCCGAGCTTAAAGGAATTCCGCAATCGCATCGCCAGCGTGAAGTCCACGCAGAAGATCACCAAGGCGATGCAGATGGTTGCGGCCGCGAAGCTGAAGCGGGCGCAAAGCGCAGCCGAATCAGCGCGCCCTTACGCCGACCGCATGGCGCGCGTCATCGCCAACCTCGCCGCAGCAGTGAAGGGTGATCGCGCCCCCGCGCTGTTGCGTGGCACTGGCAATGATCAAGTGCATCTGCTCGTTGTGATGACCAGCGAGCGCGGCCTGTGCGGCGGCTTCAACACGCAGATCGTTCGTGCTGCGCGCGAGCAGATCGATGAGCTGCTGCGCGCCGGCAAGACCGTGAAGATTTTGGCGGTAGGAAAAAAGGGCCGGGACCAACTGCGCCGCTTGCATGGCGACAAAATTGTCAAATACGTCGATCTCTCTGGTTTTCGGAACATCGGCGCAGACGCCGCGCACGCCGTGAGCGAAGCGCTGCTTGAGCTTTACAATGCAGGCGAGTTCGATGTCGCAACGCTGTTCTTCTCGCGCTTTCGATCGGTGATCAGCCAGGTGCCGACGGCGCTGCAACTGATTCCAGCGCGCGCGCCGGAAGGCGTAACGCCGCCTGATCTAAAGGGCGCGATCTACGAGTACGAACCAAACGAGGAAGAGATTCTCGAGGCGCTACTGCCGCAGTATCTGAACGGCCAAGTTCTGCAGGCGCTGCTGGAGAACCAAGCAGGCTTCTATGGCGCCCAGATGAGCGCCATGGACAACGCCACCCGCAACGCTGGCGATCTCATTCGCAAGCTCACGCTGCGCTATAACCGCCAGCGCCAGGCCAACATCACCAAGGAATTGATCGAAATCATCTCAGGTGCGGAGGCGCTCTAATGGCTGACACGCTCTACACGACAACAGCGGTTTCGCAGGGCGGCCGCGCTGGCGGCAAGGTCGCGCTGCAAGAGGGCGGGCTCTATTTTCACATGGAGCACTCGAAGGGGCTCGGTGGTTCTGGTGAAGGCTCCAACCCGGAGCAGCTTTTTGCGCTCGGCTGGGCCAATTGCTTCAACTCGGCGGTGGCGTTCGTCGCATCGCAGAAGAAGGTCGATGCGGCGAAGGCAATCGTGAAGTGCGAAGTCGGCATCGGGCGCGGCGAAGGCGGGTTGGGCCTGTCGGCAAAACTCACGTTGGCGATTCCCGGTATGGATCGCGCGCAAGTGCAGGAACTGCTCGACGCCGCCCATCAGGTTTGCCCGTATTCGAAGGCGACGCGGAACAATATTCCGGTTGAACTGAGGGTCGAAGGCTAAGTTGAAGCGGGTCGCGCGCCTTGCCTTGATCATCGCGCCCTTCGTGGCGGTGGCGGCGGGCATCATCGCAGCGCGGTTGATGAATTAGGAATGCAGCCCACGCGGCTCTAACGGAACGGACGAGGAAGAACAGATGGCACAGCAACCAAAGGGCCGCGTGGCGCAAGTGATCGGCGCCGTTGTCGACGTCGAGTTCGACGGCCACCTGCCGGATATTTACAACGCGTTGGAAACCACCAACCGCGGCAACCGCCTCGTGTTGGAGGTGGCGACGCACTTGGGCGAAAGCACCGTGCGCACCATCGCCATGGACGCGACAGACGGTCTGGTTCGCGGTCAAGAGGTGATGGACACGGGCGGTCCGATCTCGGTGCCGGTCGGCGAAGAAACCCTGGGCCGCATTCTCAACGTCATCGGTGAGCCGATCGACGAAGCAGGGCCGGTGAAGGTCACCGCTAAGCGCGCCATCCACCAGCCGGCGCCCGCCTTTGTCGATCAAAAGCCGGTCCCGGAAATCCTCGTCACCGGCATCAAGGTCGTCGATCTGCTCTGCCCGTACGCGAAGGGCGGCAAGATCGGTCTGTTCGGTGGTGCGGGCGTCGGCAAGACGGTGCTGATCCAAGAGCTGATCAACAACATCGCTAAGGCCTATGGCGGCTATTCGGTGTTCGCCGGCGTGGGTGAGCGCACCCGCGAAGGCAACGACCTCTATCACGAAATGATCGAGTCCAACGTCAACATCAAAGGTGGCGGCCAGGGCTCGCGTTGCGCGCTGGTGTTCGGCCAGATGAACGAGCCGCCGGGCGCGCGCGCCCGCGTAGCACTGACGGGCCTCACCATCGCCGAGCATTTCCGCGATCAGGGCAAAGACATTCTGTTCTTCGTCGACAACGTGTTCCGCTTCACGCAAGCGGGCTCGGAAGTGTCGGCGCTGCTCGGCCGTATTCCGTCGGCGGTCGGCTATCAGCCGACTTTGGCGACCGAAATGGGCGCCATGCAGGAGCGCATCACTTCGACCACCAAAGGCTCGATCACCTCGGTGCAAGCCATCTACGTTCCGGCCGACGACTTGACCGACCCCGCGCCGGCCGCGTCGTTCGCGCACTTGGACGCCACCACCGTTCTCTCGCGCGACATCGCCGCGAAGGGCATTTATCCAGCGGTTGACCCGCTCGACTCCACGTCGCGTATTCTCGATCCGAATGTCGTCGGCGAAGAGCACTACCAAGTGGCGCGTCAGGTCCAAGAGACGCTGCAGAAGTACAAGTCGCTGCAGGACATCATCGCCATTCTCGGCATGGACGAACTCAGCGAAGACGACAAACTCACGGTCGCACGCGCCCGAAAGATTGAGCGCTTCCTCAGCCAGCCGTTCCACGTCGCCGAAGCGTTCACCGGTTCGCCCGGCAAGCTCGTGGATCTGAAGGACACGGTTCGTGGCTTTAAAGGCCTCGTGAACGGCGACTACGATCACTTGCCGGAGCCGGCGTTCTACATGGTGGGCTCGATCGAAGAAGCGGTGGCGAAGGCGCAGCGTCTCGCAGCTGAGGCCGCCTAGACATGGCCGGCTTTTCGCATAGCCAGATCGCGACGATGCTCATCGTCGAAGGCGCGCTCGCGCACGCCGCCGGTTCGGTGCGTGGGAAAATGCCGATCGAGCCTGTGGAGCTGAGCGAGCTGGAACGCGCGGATATCGGCCTGAAACAGAGCGGGCGAACGCTTTTCTATCCGATTCCGCCAACCGGCGTGTTCGTCGATTTCGACGGACCGACGGCTAACGTCTGGTTCATGCAAGCCGATGCCGACCGCGCGCTTGACGACATGGAAGTCGCGATGAAACGCGCTTTCCCATCGGTGAAGCAGCTGAAGGATGAGGCCCACCCGAACGACAAGAACCTGCGCGTGCGCAGCTACGAAGTTGATTTCGGTAATTCGCGATTGGCCCTCGTCGTGAGCCAGTATCCCGCGCGCGGCGCGGCGCCGGTGAAATTTCAGACCCACGTCACCGCACAAGCGCGAAGGCAGTGAGGGCGCCATGCCACAAATGAAGCACAGCGAAATTGCTGCGAAACTCGCGATCGACGGCGTCGTCGCCGCCATCGGCGAAGTGGTGCAGGGCGAGCTGGGCTTGCGGCCACGCCAGCTCAGAGATGCCGAGAAAGTCGATCTCGCCATGCTCAGCGTCGGGACGACGCTGTTTTACGAAGCGGACAATGGCGGCGTGTTCTTTCACGCCGACGGCGCGTTCACGACAATCTGGTACAATGGCGCCGACGTCGCCAACGGCGCCTCGGCACTCGACGCCGCACTCAAACGCCGATTCCCAGAAGCCAAGTCGGTGAGCGATGGTCCTCATCCAACTGAGCGCAATTTCGATCAGCGTGTCTACGACGTGAGGCTGCCAAATGGCCGGCTCGCGATCGTCGAGGCCATCTATCCGGTCGCCCGGGTTGATAATCCTAAATTCATGGTGCGGGTGACGGCCATGGAACAGAAGCAAGCAAAGAACTGATCTCATGGCCGACAAGCTCAATTTTGCTCTCGTGTCGCCAGAACGCGAGCTATTCCATGGTGAAGTAGACCATGTAGTGGTGCCGGGCTCAGAGGGTGAGTTCGGCGTTTTGCCAAACCACGCACCGGTGATGAGCGTGGTCAAGCCGGGGGCGCTGCGTGTCATCAATGACGGCGCCGAGCGGCGCATTTTCGTGAATGGCGGCTTCGCGGACGTGACGCCTGAGGGCCTCACCGTGTTGGCCGAAGAGGCCGTCGATCTGGCAGATATCGACCCGGCTGTCCTGGAGCAGGACCTTAAGAACGCGGGCGAAGATTTTCGCGACGCCAACAGCGACGCCAAGCGTGACGCAGCGCAACGTGCGCTGACCCGCCTTGAGTCCATTAAGAGCGCAATGGCGCGATAGGCGCGCGGCCGCCTTGCCCTAGCCGCAGGCGCGATCATACTGGCGCGCGATGCTGCCGCATCCACACCTCTGGCCCGCAGTTCTTGGCGCTGCGCTTGGGCTCGCGCTCATCGTGTGGGTCAGCCTTTGGTATGTGCGCCGCTGGCGCACGCTTTCGCCGCGCACACGATGGCTCGCGTTCGCCGGTATCGCGGCCCTTGAGGCGCTCTACTGGCTCAACGTCTATGCGTGGCTGATCGAGCCAAATTTGCTGATCGTCCGCCGCGTGGAGATCGTCAGCGCCGATTGGCATGGCCCGCCGCTTACGATAGCGGCGATTGGCGATACGCATGTCGCCAGTGCGCATGTCGATAGCGCTCGCATGGGCCGCATCATCCGCCGCGTTAATGGTCTGAGGCCCGATATTGTTCTGCTGCTCGGCGACTACGCCGGCAGTCACGAGCCAGAGGCCGAGCGATCGGGCCGCGAGCAATCGGAAGTGCTTGGCGGCATCGCGACGTTCGCTGGTCTCAATGCGCCGCTTGGCGTCGTGGGTGTGTTGGGAAACCACGATAGTTGGTACGGGCGCCAGACCATAGCGCGTGCTTTGGAGGACGCTGGCGTCGCCGCGCTCTGGAACCGCAATGTCATCATCACGCGCGATGGCGCGCCGTTCGTGATTGCAGGGCTCGCCGATGAGGACACGGGGGACCCGGATTTCGCGTTGGCGCTCGACGGCGCTGAAGGTCGCGACACCATTGTCATCAGTCACTCGCCGGATCCGTTCACCCGCATGCCGTCCGGCCCAGCGTTGATGCTCGCCGCGCACAGCCATTGCGGGCAGGTGACGATTCCTTTGGTCGGCCGCCCGATTTTGCCCATTCACAATCGCCGCTATGCGTGCGGCCTGGTCGAGGAGAACAGCAAGCGTCTCTACGTCACTGCCGGCATCGGCACATCCATCGTGCCGGTGCGCTTCCTCAACCCGCCCGAGATCGTGTTGCTTACGATTAGCCCAGCAAGCGGTGGTTCAGCGCGCGCCTAGGCGCCGGCGTTGTCGCCGAGCCCGAACAGAGACAGCGTCTTGCGCTTCGCGCGCGTGGGTTTCGGGCCGATGCCGCGCGCATCCAGCCATTGCAGCGTGAGATGCGCCACTTCAGGGGCTTCCGGTTCGCCGACGAGCCAGTGACTCATCTCGGGAAATTCGTGGAAGTGCGCTTGCCCGTTCGGGAAACGGCCTATGACGCGCCGCACTGTCGATGACGGATTGACCCGGTCCTTGCCGCCGGCGATGCCCAGGACCGGCGCAGCAATGCGATAGACCGGCGCTTGCGCGGACATCGAGTGATCTAGCCACCATTGCATGGCCTCGCGCACGACGCGCCCGCTCTCCGGCACAAAGCGCGCGAAGGTCCGCCGCGCATCCTCGCGCGCCAAGCGGTCGAGCGTATTCGAACGCGCGACGCGATAGTCCGGCGGGATTGGCCTGCGCCAATAATCGCCTAGCAGCGTGAGCCCAAATTGAGCGCCGTGTTCGTCGAGCGTCGTTGGCGGCACGCCCCACGGCGCGCTTGGCGCCAGCAGAACAAGCCCTGCGATGGGCGCGTGCATGGCGCTCAATTGCGACACGAGCCCACCCAGCGAATGGCCGACGAGCACTGGCGGGGCGCGCAAGCCACGCACGTAGTGAGTGATAGCGTGCTCGTAGTCTTTCAAACCCGATTGCGCGAGCTGCTCGAGATCGGCGCCGCGTTCGTGATGAGGCAAATTCGGCGCATGCGTTTCGAAGCCGGCGGCCTCGAACGGTTCACGGAAGGCGTCAAACGCCCAGCCGCCGCAGAACGCGCCGTGCACAAACACGACGGGCGTCGTCACTGGTCCACGCTTCATCAGAACGGCGCTCGTGCGGCGCCTGGCGTCAGGCTGACAATCACTTCGAGGCCCCCACGGTGTATTTTTTGAATCGGCGCGCCACTTCTGCGTAGGTGGGTCGCTTGAACGGGATCACGAGCTCGGGAGAGCTCTCCAGCGGCGCCCAGCGCCAGTCGCTGAACTCGGGCGTATGTGTATCGAGTCTGATGTCGGCGTCACGCCCTTTGAAGCGGAAGGCGAACCATTTCTGCCGTTGCCCCAAATAGCGTCCACGAGGCTTCATCTTTGAGCGTATGTCTGTGGGGAAATCGTAATAGAGCCAATCTGCCGTTTCTTCGAGCAGATCGACTAAACTTGGCGTCACGCCAACTTCCTCTTCAAGTTCGCGAAAAGCGGCTTCGCGCTCGCTTTCGCCGCGATCAACGCCGCCTTGCGGCATTTGCCATTGGTACGGTCCTTCGGCGCCGGTGCGCCGCCCCAGAAACACAAGGCCATCGCGCTGAAACAGCGCGAGGCCGACATTCGGGCGATAGTGTTTCGGATTGATCGGCGCGTTCATCGGCGCGCGGCGCGTGCGCTAAGCACGGCCGACGCGGGCGCCAATTGGTATCCTCGGGCTTCCACGTCGCGCGCCCAGCGGCCGACTTGTTCCATGGTCACGGGATACGCGAAACCAGCGCCGATTGCGCTCTGATTTTGCAGCGCCAACGCCTCCAGGTTCAGCAATTGATCGTCGATGGCGTCGGCTTCGCGACGCGCGTCAATGATGCGGTCGGCCGCAGTGTTGGCCAGCCCCGCGCGCTGCGCTTCGATGCTGAGCGCGGTGCGTTGGCCGATGCCAGAGGATATAAATACAAGCCCGCGCCGTCGAAGCGCCTGCACCACCGGCGCTGAGGCTTGCGCCGATGTCGCAAAGCGCGCGCCCTGATAGTTGGTGACGCCAAAATAGCCAGCGCCGCGCGACAGCAATTGTTCGAGCCGCTGAATGTTTTGTTGCTGGGATGCGGTCGCTAGCAGCGTCTGCGGTCCGGTGTCGTCAGCGTTGGGATCGAACGGCTCCATCGGTAGTTCAAGCATCACTTCGTGACCGCGTGCACGCGCGAGATCGATCCAGCGCTGCAAGTCCTGCGCGTATGGCACGAAGGAAAGCGTGATCGCGGCCGGCAGTTCGTCGATCGCTTGCTGCGTGGCGCGCGCATTGAAGCCCAGACCCCCGATCACGATGGCGATCGCGGGCTTGCCCTGTTCGGGCGTGAACGGTCGCGCGTAAGCTTGCGAGGGTGCGCGCCCATTGGCGGCGATGATGGGCAGCGGGCCGTTCGGGCCAGTTTCGGTCATTCCCGCGAACGGCGCGCGGGGAAGCGGCGGCGAGCGCGGCGGCGCGCCTGCCTCGGGGGCCTCGACGACGGCAACGCGCAATTGCCCGTCTGCGCCGATCTCGCCGACCTCGGCATCGCCGTACTGAGGAAGCTCCTCAAGCCCGAAATGCTGCAGGCCTTCGAAGTCGCTGGCGTCTTCGCCAAGTGTCACCCGCGGCGCATCTGCGGCGGCCGGCGAGGGGGCGAGCGAAACGATCCGGCGCGGCCCGGCGGCGCTAGGGTCGCCGAACATCTGGACGCCGGCGAACACCGCGAGCGCCGCCACGGCGGCCACGCCCAGCGCCGTGAGGCGGTGATTGAGATGCGGCAGGCCGCGCTTTTGCGGCCTGGGCGGCGTCGCTGACGTTCGGGTCTGCGCCGGCGCGCTCTTTCGCGGGCGAATCATCGGGCGAAGAATCGCCCAATTCGCCCCTCGCGTCACTAGCCCAATCGGACGCGATTGGACCTATTTACAAGGTGTTAACGGCTTAGCCAGCGCGCTGGCGCAGGCGGTCGGCGACAAGCCCCTGGCGCAAGAAGTCCATGGCGCGGGAGAGCTGGTAATCCTCTTCCTCGTTCCAGCCTTCCGGCGGCTGATCGTCCGGCACATGCAGCGCCCGGCGTTGTGCGCCGGAGTCGTTGTCGAGCGCGTTCGGGAGGTCGGCTTCGCTGACGCCCAGGCGCTGGAGGCGCTCAGGATCGACCCGGCGGGCGGCGACTTCCATGTCTGGCGTGATGCCTGCGCCCTGAATAGAGCGGCCAGCCGGCGTGTAGTAGCGCGCGGTTGTCAGGCGCAGCGCGCCATCGCGGCCGCCTTGCAGCGGAATCACGGTTTGCACCGAGCCCTTGCCGAAACTGTCGGTGCCGACGATCAGCGCTCGGTTGCGATCCTGCAATGCGCCAGCGACGATTTCCGCAGCCGAGGCGGATGCGCCATTGATCAGCACGACGACGGGGACGCCCGCCATGTCGTCGCCGCGGCGCGCATTGTAGCGGCGCACGTCTTCCGGCTGGCGCCCGCGCGTGGACACGACCTCGCCGCCATCGAGGAAGGCGTCCGAGACATCGATGGCTTGCTCAAGCAGGCCGCCTGGATTGTTGCGCAAATCGAGCACGACGCCTCGCAGCGCACCGCCGGACTCACGGCGCACCTGGCGGACGGCGTCCTGCAGCATGGAGCTGGTTCGCTCGTTGAAGGTCGAAATGCGGATGATGCCGATATTGTCCTCAACGCGGGCGACAACGGCGCGCACATTGATGATTTCGCGCGTCAGCGTGACGTCGAAGGGGTCTGTACCCTCGCGCGCGACGGTGACGGTGATGTCGGTGCCTTCTTGGCCGCGCATGCGGCGCACGGCTTCATTCAGCGTCAGGCCAACAATGCTTTCGCCGTTGATCGCAGTCAGATAGTCACCGGCCTGGATGCCGGCGCGCGCGGCAGGCGTACCGTCGATCGGCGACACCACGCGGACGACGCCTTCTTCGCTGGTGACTTCGATACCCAGCCCGCCATACTCGCCGCGGGTTTGGGTTTGCATGTCGCGGTATTCGGACGCGTTCATGTAGGAGGAGTGCGGGTCGAGCGAAGACAGCATGCCCTGGATGGCCGCCTCGATCGCTTCCTCTTCGTTGATCTCGGTGACGTAGTCGGACTCAACCCGCGTCAGCACGTCGGCGAACAGTTCGAGTTCACGGTAAATGTCGCCACGGCCGGTGGCGCCTTCGGGCGCGGACCACGCCAACGCGCCGACAAGAGCCGCACAGCCCGCAATCGGCGCCGCAATCCACGCTATCCGCATCGCCTGCTCCCCGGACGATCCCGCCCGATTCGTCTTAACCGGCCCGTACGCTCCCTTCTGCGGTAAGGCCGCGAGCGTTGAGCCATCGTCCAGGATCGACCACTTGGCCGTTCCTGCGTACTTCCACATACAAATCCGGCGCCGGCGTGACGGCCGCTGACATTTCGCCGATCGGCTGCCCCGCGTTCACCCGTTCACCGACCCGGACGTTGGTTGAGTCCATGCCGGTGAGAACGAGAGCGTAACCACCGTCCAGGTTCAGGATCAAGACTTCGCCGTAGCTTCTGAACACACCGGCGTAGGCAACTTCGCCAGCGGCGGGAGAAACAACCTGGGCGCCTGATCCGGTGCGCAGTGTGACCCCCTGGGTTGGCGGCGTATCACCAGTGCGAACGCCGAAGCCGCGGACAACGCGCCCGGTTGCCGGCGCCAGCCAGGCGGCGGGGATGACGGACGGGCCGGCGCTGCCGCGGCGCGTTTGCTGACGCGACACCCGCTGCGCCAGTTCCCGCAGGGAACGCGCTTCGGCGGCAAGCTGACGAACCCGCCGTTCGGCGGCGGCGGCGTCACTGGCGAGCTGGGTTTGCGCGGCGCGGCGGCGTTCAAGCAGGGTCACGATCTCGGCGCGTTCGGCGTCGATGGCGGCCGAGGCCTCGGCAAGCACCAGTTGTTCCTCTGCGATCTCGGCGGCCACGTTGCGGCCCGCCGCCAGCGCGCGAGAAGAGCGCCGTTCCTCGCCTGCGATGCTAGGCGCCAGGGCGCGTGCGACGACGCCAGCACGCGCAGCGCGCGGCTCGATCCTGCGCGCGCTAAAGGCGGCGGCGATCAGAGCGGATTCGAGTGCGTCGCGCGATTGTCTGCGGCGTTGGTCGTCGGCGCTCATTTGCAATTGTAGCGCGGCCAGCCGCTCTTGCGACGCCAGCACAGCTGCCTCTGCTTCGCGCCGACGTCCGCTCGACTCGATCAGCCGCGCGTCGAGGGCCCGAATGTCGTTGCGGGTGGCGCTGGCGTCGGCGCGCAACCGTTCGGCGCGCGCGGCTTCGGCGCGGCGGTCACGCTCGGCTTGCGCGGCGGTGCGGGTCGTTTGGGCCGCGGCGGGCCCCAGATACATCGCGAGCGCTCCGATCGCGCAGGCGACGAGAGCGCGGGCGCGGCGAGCGCCTCGAGCCATATTGAACCACCACCATATCGCCCGGAATCTTCAGTCCCGGTGATAGGGAGTAGCGCACAATATCGTCACGGCTCGGTAAATTTGCTCTGCAATCATCACCCTAACCAAGCGATGCGGCCATGTTTGGCGGCCGAAAGCGAGCTTTTCGTCAGCTTGATCCTTAACGCTTTGCGAAACCCCGTCCGCCCCGCCGATCCAGAAGGTCGTGCACGCCACGCCATCGTCGCGCCAGCGCGCGAGCTTCTCTGCGAGCTGCCGTGACGCCCATTCCGCGCCGCGTTCGTCGAGCAGGATTTTGCGGGCGTCGTCCGGTGTGGCGCGAAACAGGGCGGCGCCTTCGGCGCGCTGATCGCCCTGCGGCTTGCCTTCGACCTCCACGAGGTCGACGCCGCGAAAGCCGAGTTGCTTGCCGGCCGTCGCGGCGCGCGCAACGTAATCGGCTGTCAGCTCCGCTTCCGGACCGCCGCGCAGGCGCCCCACGGCGGCGATCACAATCCGCAAACGCGCTTAGCTCGACAGGGTTGGGCCAGGGCCGCCCGCCCAGATTTTCTCGATATTATAGAACGAGCGCACTTCCGGGCGGAACAGGTGGACCACCACATCGCCGGCGTCAACCAAAACCCAATCGCCCTGCGGCAAGCCTTCGACGCGCACGTCCTTCACGCCAGCATCCTTCAGCTTGCGCATGACGTGATCGGCCAGCGCGCCGACATGGCGCGCGGAGCGGCCGGACGCCACGATGAGCATGTCCGCGAATGAGGATTTGCCGCGTATATCGATGGAGACGATCTCCTCGGCCTTGTCGTCTTCCAAGGAGGCCAAAACGACGTGCGTCGCGGCGTCGATATCGATCCCGGGCGCAGGCCGGTTCGGGTCACGCTCGGCGGTCCCGGCTTGGGTCGCGGCCGGCGCGCGTTTCATGTCAGGCGACAGGTCCTCGTTCCTTTTTCTACCCCAGATGCCTCAACGCTATCACTTCCGCTTCTGTTTCGCCACCGACCGCCCCTTGCCCGCGCGCAGGGCTGTGGACGACTGGAAGTGGTCGCGGGCGGTAATGTGGGTCCAGCCGCGCGGCGCGTTCAGCCGCAAGGACGGCCCCGCGCCTGGCCTGGAGACAACGGCCACCGGCACGGCGCGGGCGACCTCGCGCCAATTCCGCCATTTGCGGAAATTGCCGAGATTGTCCGCGCCCATGATCAGGGTGAAGGCGACGCCAGGGTAGAGCCGCTTGAGCGCGCGCAACGTCTGGTAGGTGTACTTGCACCCAAGCCGCTTTTCGATGTCGGTGACGACCATCTTGGCGCCGTGCGCCTGGCGGCGGGCCGATTTGCGACGCTTCTTGAATTTGCTGGAGTCCGGCTTCAGCGGATTCTGCGGCGACACCATCCACCAGACGCGGTCGAGATCGAGTCGCTTCAACGCGGTTTCGGCGACATGCGCGTGGCCTTCGTGGGCGGGATCGAAGCTGCCGCCGAAGAGGCCGATCTTCATGCCCGGATAGGCCTGCGGGAATTTGCGCCTCATGGGCGCGTCTGCCCGTCGCCGCGCACGACGTATTTGAAGATCGTCAACTGTTCGGCGCCGACCGGCCCACGCGCGTGCAGGCGCCCGGTGGCGATGCCGATCTCGCCGCCGAAACCGAACTCGCCGCCGTCTGCGAACTGCGTCGAAGCGTTGTGCAACACGATGGCGCTATCGACCTCGCGCAGGAATTGTTCGGCAGCGGCCGCGTCCTCGGTGACGATGCACTCGGTGTGCTGCGAGCCGTAGGTCGCAATGTGGCGCACGGCCTCGTCAACGCCGCCGACCACGCGCACGGCCAGGATCGGGGCCAGGTATTCGGCGCGCCAATCGTCTTCGCTGGCGGCGTTCATCGCCACGATCGCGCGCGCTTCGTCGTCACCGCGCAGTTCGCAGCCGAGCGCGGTCAGCGCTTCCGCGATCTTAGGCAGAAACGCGGGCGCGACCGCGCGATCGATCAGCAACGTCTCGGTTGAGCCGCACACAGAGACGCGCCGCATCTTGGCGTTCTCACTGATGTCCACGGCTTTGCCGAGATCGGCCCCGGCGTGGACATAGGTGTGGCAGATGCCTTCCAGGTGCGCGAACACAGGTACGCGCGCTTCCTCCTGCACGCGCGCCACCAGTGATTTGCCGCCGCGCGGGATGATCACGTCGATGGCGCCGCCCAGGCCCGCCAGCATCATGCCGACGGCGGCGCGGTCGGTGCTGGGCACGTTCTGGATGGCGTTTTCCGGCAGGCCGGCCTCGCGCAGCGCGGCGCGCACGGCGGCGAGAATGGCGGCGACGCTTTCAGCACTGTCCGAGCCGCCGCGAAGGATGACGGCATTGCCCGCCCGCAGCGCCAACGCGCCGGCGTCGGCGGCGACATTGGGCCGGCTCTCGAAAATCATGCCGATGACGCCGATGGGTGTGCGTACGCGCTCGAAGCGGAGGCCGTTGGGGCGTGTCCACGCCTGCATCACCGCGCCGACCGGATCGGGCTGCGCGGCCACTTCCTCGACAGCGCGCGCGATGGCTTCGACGCGCCCGGCGTCCAGCGTCAGCCGGTCGATGAAGCTCTCGGCCAGGCCCGCCGCGCGCGCCCGCGCCACGTCGCCGGCATTGGCGACAAGGATAGCAGGCGCGGCCGCCCGCACCTGCCGCGCCATCGCTACAAGCGCCGCCGTCCGCTGCTCGCCCGACGCCTCGCGCACGAGCGCCGCCGCCGCACGGGCGGCGCGGCCAAGCGCGAGCATCTCGGTTTCAAGTGTGGAGGCGGAGTCCATGCGGGTTTATATCGTGCGCCGCGCCGAAAACGCTACGGGGCTCGGCTGGGGGGCGAGGGTATGATGAACTGGCGCTTCTGGGCTTCCCGCGCGGCCGAAGCAATCGCAATCGGGCTAGTCTTGTTTCTGCTGTATGCGATCTTTGCGGTCATGTTTTTCGGCGGCGGCGTGTAGTTCATGATCGATCAACTCAACGAAGTGGCTCGACTACCAAGCCGCCATCGCCAGTGGGATACGGGGGAGCCCGCGCCCTCAACTCAACACCAAATCATCAGCATGCACCAAAGCCGCGCCCGCGGCGTACCCCAGCGCTTCCGCGATCGCGCCGCTCTTCAGTCCCTTGATCTTCGCCGCATCGCCCGCGTCATAGCGCGCCAGGCCGCGCGCGATTTCGGCGCCGTCGGCGCTCACGATGCGCACCGCGTCGCCTTTTTCGAACGCGCCGCGCACCTCGACCACGCCGGCCGGCAGCAAGCTCTTGCCGGCGCGCAGCGCTGTCACAGCGCCGGCGTCGATCACCAGCGAGCCTTGCGGCGCGAGGTGGCCGCCGATCCAGGCTTTGTACGCGGCGCGTGGGCTGGCGTGGGCGTGAAACCAGGTCGCGCGCGCGCCGTCGCGCAGGCGCTTCAGCGGATTGAGTTCGGCGCCCTTGGTGATGGCGACGGCGCAGCCGGCGCGGGTGGCGATCTTCGCGGCTTCGATCTTGGTGCGCATGCCGCCCGAGCCGACGCCCGCCTGCGCATTCACCCCGCCCGCCATGGCTTCGATTCCCGGCGTGATGTCGCTCACCTCCGCGATGAACGCCGCGCTCGGATCGGCGCGCGGATCGCGTTCGTAGAGGCCGTCAATATCCGAAAGGAGGATCAGCGCGTCGGCGGACACCATCTGCGCCGCGCGCGCGGCGAGGCGGTCATTGTCGCCGTAGCGGATTTCGGCGGTGGCGACGGTGTCGTTCTCGTTGACGATCGGCACCGCGCCGAGATCGAGCAGCGTTTCCAACGTCGCGCGCGCGTTGAGCCAACGGCGGCGGCGCTCAGTGTCGTCGGGCGTGAGCAAAGCTTGCGCGACGGGAATGGAATGGAGCGCGAACGCCTCTTCGTAGGCGCCCATCAGCCGCGCTTGCCCAGCGGCGGCGGCGGCTTGCTTCTCCTCCAGCTTGAGCGCGCCCGTCAGCCCCAACACGCGTCGCCCCAGCGCAATCGCGCCCGAGGAGACGATCAGCACGCTTTGGCCCCGCTGGCGCGCGGCGGCGACGTCGTCGGCCAGAGCCGCTAGCCAAGCGCGCGCCGGCTGGCCATCGGCGCCCACCAGCAGGGCGGAGCCGATCTTAATGACGATGCGCTTGGCGGCGGCGAGGGACATGGCGTTCCTTACTAGGCGCCCGGCCGCTGCTTGGCGAGGCTTGCCGATTGTCGCGCCGCCGCTTAGGTCCGGGCGATGTTCGCTAATCTGCTGCGCCGGCTCTCGGGCCGCGACGACAACGCCCCGCTCGCCACCGACGAAACGCGCGTCGCCATGGCGGCGCTGCTGGTGATCGCCGCCCACGCCGACCACGATTACGCCGATGTCGAGCGCACGCAGATCGAACGCGTGTTGGCCGATCGCTATCAGCTTGACGCGAACGCAGCCGCCACACTTCGCGCCGAAGGCGAAGCGGCGGAAGCCGCGGCGATGGACCTCTACAAATTCACCTCGCTGATCAAACGCGCGATTCCATACGAGGAGCGCGCCAGCGTGCTGGAGGCGATGTGGCGCGTCGTGCTGGCTGATGCCCAGCGCGAGATGCATGAGGAGACGCTTATGCGTCGGGTCACGGATCTCTTAGGGCTGGACCCCCGTGAAAGCGTCGACGCGCGCCGACGTGCGCAGAGCGCTTAGGGCGTCCACTCACCGCGCGCGTCATTCTGCGCAGGCGCGGCTTCGTCAAGGCGGCGCGCACGCAACATCGCCGCGATCTCGTTGACCAGATCGCGCACGCCCGCGCCGGAGACGCCCGACACCAAGCGAACCTCTTTGCCAATCGCGCGCGAAAGCGCTGCGCGCTTGCGGTTGGCTTCGGCGGGCGTCATCGCGTCGATCTTGTTGAGCGCGACGATCTCGGGCTTTTCCGCAAGGCCTTCGCCATAAGCTTCGATCTCGTGGCGGACGGCGCGATAGGCTTGCGTTGCGCTTTCGCCGGTCGCATCGATAAGATGCACCAACGCCACGCAGCGCTCGACGTGGCCGAGGAAGCGCGTGCCGAGCCCGGTGCCTTCGGCCGCACCTTCGATCAGGCCGGGAAGGTCGGCCATGATGAAGCGCTCACTGTCGGACAGTGCGACGACGCCAAGATGGGGATGCAAGGTGGTGAACGGATAGTCGGCCACTTTCGGCGTGGCGCTGCTCACTGCGCGCAAGAACGTGGACTTGCCGGCGTTCGGCAAACCGATCAGGCCCGCGTCGGCGATGAGTTTGAGGCGCAGCCACAGCGTGCGTTCTTCGCCCTCCTGACCCGGATTGGCGTGATAAGGCGCGCGGTTCACCGACGACTTGAAGTGTTCGTTGCCAAAGCCGCCATTGCCGCCGCGCGCCAACAACACGCGCAGGCCAGGCTTTGACAGATCGGCAATCACGGTTTCCTTGTCTTCGTCCAGCACTTCCGTGCCCGTCGGCACTTTGAGCGTGATCGTCTCGCCATCGGCGCCGTGGCGGCTCTTGCCCATGCCGTGACCGCCGGTGCCGCCCTTGAAGTGCTGCTGGTAGCGATAGTCGATCAGCGTGTTGAGGCCATCGACGGACTCGATCCAGACGTCGCCGCCGCGGCCGCCGTCGCCGCCATCGGGCCCGCCATACTCGATGAACTTTTCGCGCCGGAACGAGACCGCGCCCGCGCCGCCATTGCCGGAGCGGATATAGATTTTGGTCTGATCCAGGAATTTCATGGCGGCCTATATGGCGGGGCGGCGCCTGCGTCTCAATCGGTTTCGCGCCGCCAACGCAGTGAAACACGCTGGTCGCCATTGCCCAGGAAGCTGGTGATCAGCACCAAACGTGGGCGCACCGTCCACTCGACGCGCGTCTCCGCCTGGCCAAGCCCGGTGCGCGCCACCTCCACATAGACATCGCGCGTGAGGTAAACGCCGCCGGCGACGAGGATGCCGCCATCCTCGCCTTGCCGGACGTTGAAGCGATCGAGCCCGACCGCTGCGCGGGCGGCGTCCATCAGATCGAAGGACGTGCGCCCCGACAGCGTCGCCAAACTCGCGGCCAGCTGCGCCGCTTCGAAAGCCGAGAGATCTGCGACCGAGCGGCCGAACAGCACTTGGGGCAGGATTTCATCCTCGGGCAGCGCAGGGTCGCTGGTGAAGGTGATCTCGGGCTCGCGCGCGGTGCCGAGCAAGCGAATGCGGGCAGTGAGGTCGGCGGTGTCGCGCACCGCCGTGAGATCGATGCGCGCATCCAGCGGATCGCCGTCAAAGTCAATGATGGCCTCTTCGATCTCGAACGGCTGACCCGACAGCGCCAGGGTGCCGCGCACCGCGCGGGCGCGGCCATGCACCTGCGGCGCGCTTGCTGTACCGGTGAGACGCATGTTGAGCGACCACTCCGCTTCGATCCCGCGGCCGCGAGTGAACACGCGCCCCGGCGCCGTGACTGTCACGTCGAGCCGCGTCGAGCCGTTACGGCGCGGCGGCGGCGCTTCGCCAAAATCCTCCTCCGCGCCCGGCGCGTTGATCTCGACCACGTCGAGCGTCGGAATGCCGGCTTCAGGATTGGCCGCGATATCGAGATCGGCTTGAATGATGTTGAGCGCGCCGGTCAGCGTGGACTCCAGCCCCTCCCACGCCAAGGTGAGGTCGCCGCTCGCACGCGCGCGAGCGTCAGGCCGGTTGGCGACAAGCATGTTTTCGACGTTCACCGCGATGCGCCCTTCGCGCGGGGTGGCGCTGCCGCCTGTGGCGGTCAACCTGCCGCCGCCGGGCGCCGTGGCGGTGAAGTTTTCAATCGTCACGCCCCGGTCGTCGAGCGCCACGCGCGCGTCGAGATCGGTGAGGGTCACGCCTGTGAGTTTGTCTTCGAAGCGTCCGTCGATGATTTCGATGTGGCCGTCGCCAGAGAGATAGCCGGCGCCGAATTCCAGTTCGCCCTCGCCGTCGAGCTGGCCCTCCAGCGTTTGATCCTGCAGCCGCGCCGCCGCCCACAAGCTCGCTGCGGGACCGTGCACCGACCAACGGGCCGCGCCTCGCCGTTCACGCGCCAGCGCGATGCGGATCGGCGTGGCGCTGGTTTCTACCGGCGCATCCGCCTCGAAGTGCGCGATCAGCCCTTCGGTAGAGTTTGCGTCGATGGTCGCGCGCAACCGGCTCGGATCCAGGTCGCCGACGATGTGCATGTCGAGCCGGCCGCGTTGTCGCCCCGCGAGGCGGGCATCGTCGAGCCGGAGATCGGCATTGCCGCTGAGCCCGCCGCCATCGCTGGAAAGAGCAATGTCGCCATCAATACGGCCTTCGGCGCGTTCGCCCCAGATCGCCGCAAGAGGCGCGAGCGGGGCGTCCTCGATCTGCGCCGTGCCGCTGAGCGCACGCCGACGTTCGATCCACTGCGCGGACACCACGCCGTCGCCGAGCGCCACGTTAAGTGAGGCTTCCAAGTGCTCGCCACGCCAGCTCATCAATATCGGCGCACGGGTGAATACATCAGCGTCGGCCAGCACGCCTCGCCCTTCGATCCGCAGCGCTTGTTCGCCTTGCGCGTCAAACGCGGCCGTTCCTGCTAAGGACAATGGCGCTTCACGCAAACGTCCACGCATATCGAAGGTCGCCGCGATATTGTTCAGCGGGCCTGCTGCATGTAGCGTGGCGGCGCGCACGCGCAGTTCGTCGGCGCGGGCATCGGTGATTTGCGCGTCGATCCGGACGCTCTGCGGCGCGAGCGAGACGTCGGCGACGACATTGCCGGTTGCGCCTGCGGCTATGCCATCGATGGCGCCGGTGACCTCCAGCTCCGCGGTTACGCCGCGCGCACCGAAGGCGGCTTCGCCCTGAGCTTGGAGCGCGCCCCAGCGCGCGTCGAGTTGGCTTAGCGACAGGCCGCCGCGGGCGAAGGCGACATTTGACGATGCGATGAGGGGTTGGCCGGATGCGGTTCCGCCAATCTCGGCGCGGCCGACATAGCGGTCGCCTTGCGGGGCGAGTGAAAACTCGATGGTGGGGCGCTCGAGCACTACGCCGCCGCCGCTGAAGCTCGATACGTTCGCGCGCGCGGTGAGTGACGGTCGCGTCAACCTTCCGGTGAGGCGCCCCGTGGCGTCGGCGGCGCCTGCGATCTCGGCGTCGCCAAGCGTGATTGGGCCGCGCGCGGTTGCTTCAATGGCAAGATTGGCTTGGCCGCTGACAATGCGGCCAGTGGCGCCCGCGCGTAGCTTCGCGCCTTCCACACGCACCTGCGAAACGGTGATGCCGCCATTCTCGGAGATGAAGCGGCCGTTCAAGCGTGGTGCAGCGCCGAGCAATTGCGGCACGATGTCGGGCGCCCCGCCAATGCCCGCGCCCGCGCCATCGACGCTGGCGATCCACACGCGTGCGCCCGAGGTGTTCTCGTCCGCGAACGCGCGCCAACGGCCGCTCGCCTGTCCGCGCAAGTCCGGAGCGAGCGCCTGCAGCTGGCGGATGCGCCAACCGCCGGAGAACTCGCCGTCGCCGCCATTGATCCAGCCTCGGGCATCCATTGCCAGCGCATCGCTCGTCAACTCAGCGCGGCTCAACTCGAACCGTGATCGCGCGCGATTGTATTCGAGATCCGCCAGCAAGCGCCCGCGTGCAAACAGCGGCGGCGCATCCACGGCGGCGCTCAAGTCAGCAACGAGCGTGAATGCTTGCTGGGTCAGCGCCGCCCGCACCGGCCCGGAAAAATTGGTGCGCGCTCCGAGCGCATCAACTTGAGCGCCTGCGAGTTCGCCATGGATCGCAGTTGTCCCGCGCGCGCTGCGCAATTCGCCCGTCAGTCGCGCTGCGCCGAGCTCGAACGGCGACTCGCGTGCGATGTCGGAAAGCCGACTGGCGGTCGCGACGAAGCGCGCGCCGCCATCAAGCTCACGCTCCGCCGTGAGGACGCCTTCAAGATCAAGCGTAAGGAAATTGGTTTGGGCGCGAGCGCGGAAGGCGCCGACGCGCGCGCCGGAGGCGTTGATCGAGACCTCTTCGCCGATGCGCCGCGCGACGTCATCGAACCGCGGCAGCACATCCAACCGGCCGCGCGCATCGGCCGACCATTGAGTAGGAGACCAGCGAGCCGTGCCGGCGACCACTTCAGCCTCGCCGAGCATCGCGCTGTATTCGGCTTCGCCCGATTGCGCGTCGCCTCGTCCCGTCGCCGTCGCGCGCACCGATTGATCCGGCGCGCCCAGGACGCGCGAAAGAACGCCGCCGGCGTCGCCTGAGATGTCCACGTTGAGCTCGTAGTTCTCGTCAGGCCGATAGACAATCAGGGCGCGGTCGGCTTGTGAGTCGAGGCGCCTCAGGTCGAGGTTGAGGCCGTTGAGTTCGCCATCGCTGATGTCGAGAAAGAACGCGGCAGACAGCGTTGCTGACTCTCCGAGAACGGGCTCGGCGATGTCGATCGTGTCGATGTCTAGGGCGCCGATCCGGACGTCGAAATCGGCGCCGCTTGAAGGCCGGCGCTCCAACAGCGTCGGTTGACGCAGCAGCGTGATGCGATCGGCGTGCGCGCGGTCGAGCCGAACGGCGCCAAATGCCAAACTTTGCGGACGCCAGTCGAGCACGAGGTTGTGCGCCTCAAGCCAGACGCCGTGCTCATCCTCAATGGCGACACGCTCCGCCCTCAGTGCGCCTAGCCAACCGCCAGAGACGCCATCAACGGTGATGCGTCCCAACCGCCAAACACGCTGCCCATCGGCAACATTGTCGATGAGCCAAGGCGCAGCTGGTCCCAGCGCGACAATGGCGCCGGTGGCGACGAACACGCCGCCCGCCGCATAGGCGAGCGCGCGGTTGCGGCGCTTTTTCTTGGGCGGGGCGGGCGCGTCGTCGCTCATCAGAAGGCCTGGCCCAAGCTGATATAGAGCGCAAAGTCGCTGGTTGCCTCGTCGTCATCGAGCGGCACGGCGATGTCGAAGCGCAGAGGCGCGAAACCCAAGTCGTAGCGCAGGCCGACACCGACGCCATAGCTTAGGTCGGTAGCTTCGCCCCAGTCATCGAAGGCCGTTCCAGCGTCGATGAAAGCGGCCAGTCCAAGCTGATCGCCGAAGCGCCAGCGCGCCTCGATCGAGCCTTCGATCAAGCCTTGCCCGCCAGGTGAGAGGCCTAGTGCATCGCGCTGTTGCGGATAGATGGAATTGTATTCGTACCCGCGCACCGATCCGCCGCCGCCGGCATAGAAGCGCCGGTCTGGCGGTACGTCGTCGGCGCTGCCGGCGACGGCTTCCAGCCAGCCGGCGCGAATTCGTGCGGCGAGCGTGAGGCTGTCTTCGCGGCCGAACGATTCATAGACGCGACCTTCGGCCGTGCCGCGCACGAACCCCAAAGTCTCATCGCCGGACGACACTGAAGGCTCGATGCGAAACTCAACGATCGAACCATCGCGCGGGTCGAGTGAAAACTCGGTCGTGTCGTTGCGCACTGCGCCGAACGCCGTGAGCACGATGGCGTCGGTCACACCGCCGCCAGCGAGATCGTCGAAACTGTCAGCTGAGAGCCGCACGCCATAACTGCGCCCGACCCGAATGCGCGACGACGCATCGACGGTGGCGTACATGGCGATCGACTGGCGGGTGTAGGCCTCCGGGGATTCCCGCTCCGCCGCGACGCCGAACGTCACAGTGTGGCCACGGCCAGCTGCGTGCGGCCGCGCAAGTTCTGCGGTGATGTCTTGCTGCACCTCACCGAGCGTCGTCGCGAGCGTAAGAGCGTCGGCGCGGCCGGTGAAATTGCGCCGCGTCCACTGCGCTTCGAGCCCGACGCCATCGGTCGTCGAGTAGCCAAGGCCAAGTTCGTAGGCATTGCGGCGCGCGGGCTCGGCGTCGATCACGACATCGCGCAATCCTTGAGCGTTCGGATCATCCAGGCGCGTGCTGATGCTGGAGACGGCGCCGGTCGAGCTCAAGTCGCGCCGCAAGATCTGCAACGCGTCAGGCGTGTAGCGCTCGCCGATGTCCCAGTTTCGCAAATCTTCCACGAAGCCGGGACGAAAGAGCGTCGACGGCTCCATACGCACGCGTCCGAGGCGCGCAAGCTGGCCGGCGTTGAAAACAAAACTCGGCGTCATGCGCTGCGTCGCATGGTCCACAACCACGCGGCGCTCGCCGGCGACAGCGTCGGCATAGCCCGCTTCGCGCAGCGCCGTCAGCGCGTTCGCCTCCGCCTCAAGCACGGCGGCGGCGCGGGCCCGTGCGCCGGCGTCGGCAATCCCGATCGCACGCGTGGCGGCGAAGCTCGCATTGCTGTCCGGGGGCTCGCCTTCAAAGGTGATGCGCGGCGCGCCGAGGCGGAAGCGTACGCCCGGCGCAATGCGCAAGCGCGCAGCCGGCGGCTCTTCTGTCGCTTCGGGGGTGACGGTCGCCGCGTAATAGCCCTCGGAGCGCAGCCACGCCATGGCGCGCGCGGCGGCTTCCTCAGCGATGCGTTCGGCGTCGAACAAGCTTTCCGGTCGATCACGGTCAGGCAGCAGATCAAGAATGGCTTCGCGTGTGTCTTCGTCGGCGCCTTCGATGACGACAGGCGATTCCGCCCACGCCATCGGGGCTTCGGCGGCAACGCCGATCGCCACGCAGAGCGCAGCAGGGAGGACGGGCAAAAGACGCATCGCGAGCTTCAGCCAAGCTCGCGCGGCGCCGGTTAACGTTTCATCAACCATAAGCGCAGGCCGCAACCCCGCGCCCGGCGGAAATTAGTCACAAAAACAAGCGCCAAGGAAGTGGGAACGGCGCCTTTCCGAGGATTAAGGCAGCGCCTAGCCCCAAGGCCCGCGGCGCGGCTTGCGCGGCGCGCTCCACGGACCCGCGTGAGCCGCTGCTTGCGCCGACATTGTTGGCCGTCCGAAACGGCGGGCGATCTCAGTCAGCTGAGTGATCCGGTTGCGGGTGTTGGGATGGGTGGAAAACAGATTGTCCGCGCCACGCCCCGCCAGCGGATTGATGATGAAGAGGTGCGCCATTGCGGGATTGCGTTCGGCGTCCACATTCACGCGCTGACGCGCGTAAGCTTCGATCTTCTCCAAAGCACGCGCCAGCGCTTCCGGTTCGCCGCCGATTTCGGCGCCGATGCGGTCAGCCTCGTACTCGCGCGCGCGGCTGATCGCCATTTGCACCAGCGACGCCGCAATCGGCGCCAGCAGCACCAGGAGCAAGCCTGCAAGCGGGTTGCGATCACGATCGCCGAAGAAAAGTGCAAAATTGGCAAGCATCGCGATGGCGCCGGCGATCGTGGCGGTCACCGTCATCGTCAGCGTGTCGCGATTTTTGACGTGCGCGAGTTCGTGCGCCATCACGCCGCGGATCTCGTCGCGCGCGAGCAGGCCAAGCAGGCCGCTGGTGGCGGCCACCGCGGCATTGCTGGGGTCGCGACCGGTGGCGAAGGCGTTCGGCTGCGGATTGTCGATGATGTAGATTTTAGGCGCAGGCAGTCCCGCGCGCTGTGCAAGCGCCAATGTGTCTTCGACATAAGCTTGGACGCGCGGATCGGGGTGGCGGGGGTCAACCGGCTGCGCGCGAAAATGCGCCAGCACCATTTTGTCGGCATTCCAGTATGCAAACAGGTTCATCGCCGCGGCGACGACAAGTGCGATCAGCATCCCGGAAGCGCCGCCCAACAGGTACCCGACACCGCCGAAGAGCGCTGTCATCGCCGCAAGAAGCACGTAGGTCTTGAGGTGGTTCATGGATCTCCTCACATCCGCGAGACGTGATATCGAGAGTGATGGATCGAGGTTCAATATGGACGATGCGCACCACCGGGCTGACAAGGTGCTGACGCCTGAGGCGCGGCGCGCCTTGGCCGAAGCGGCTGAGCGGCGTCAAGAGGCGCAAAAGCTTGCGGCGGAGCATGGCGGCCCATCCGGGCCCGAGCCGACGCGCTTCGGCGACTGGGAGCGCAAAGGCATCGCCGTCGACTTTTGAGCATGCTTAACAGCGCCCGCCACCGCGCGAAGTTCGCGCGCCATGGGGGAAGCGGCTTCACCGATTGACGCGCGCGCGTAAATGTCTGGCGCTCGAGTTTCCGATGGAGCGCGAAATGCGCCTGCTCGCCATTGCCGCTGCCGCCGCCCTGATCGCGATGCCGATTGCGGCGCCGAGTGTCGCCTATGCTGACGGCATCGAGCGGCCGCGTGCGCCTCGCCCGCGGCCGCGCCCGCGCCCGCCGGCGCCGGTCCAACCTCCGGCGCCGCCTCCGGTTGTGATCGAGCCCGCTGGTCCCGAGACGGTCACGTTGTCGGATTCCTTTTTCGTCGGTGGCGGCGGTGTAGGCGCTGATGTTGGCGGCGGCTCCTATTCGAGCACAACTGTCATAATTCGAGGCGGCCGCACATCGGCGTCGGCGGTGGCGTTTGCCTCCGCCCGCGCAAGCGCCTCGGCGCGCGGCGGGTTCCGTGGCGGCGGCGGGCACGGCTGCGGCTGCCGCTAAGTGCGGCGGCGCTAACCAAGCGACAACATGGCCGGGCGCAAGCATTTGCCCCTCTAGGTGAAAGAGCGTAAACGCGCGGCCCGGGCCCGGGCCATTCGTCCGCCTGAAGGGGATTTCTCATGGCGCAGGCCCCGGCCGAAGCGCCCCAGCCACAGCAGGGAAGTTCGCGCGACGGCCACGGCCGCGTTGCGCACGCGGGCTTCTGGGCTTTGGTTCTGGGTTCGATCGGCGTCGTCTATGGCGACATCGGCACCAGTCCGCTCTACGCGTTCAAGGAATCCTTCGCCCACGTCCTGCAGGACGGCACGCTGGCGACGCCGCAAGAAGTGCTGGGGATCATCTCGTTGATCTTCTGGGCGCTGATGATCGTGGTGACGCTCAAGTACATCATCTTCGTCATGCAAATGGACAACAAGGGCGAGGGCGGGACCCTGTCCTTGATGGCGCTGGCGCAGCGCGCGCTCGGTCGGCGTACGCCGCTTTTGTTTGTCATCGGCGTCGCCGGCGCCTCAATGTTCTATGGCGATGCGTTGATCACGCCCGCCATTTCGGTGCTCTCGGCGGTCGAAGGTTTGAAGGCGGTGCCCGGTCTCGAGGGGCCGGATGCGCCGATCGACGATTTCATCCTTCCGATCGCAATCGGCATCCTGGTCGCGTTGTTCGCCGTCCAGTCGCGAGGCACCGGTGTCGTCGGCCGCTTCTTCGGGCCGATCACCGCGATCTGGTTTGTGACCATGGGCGCACTGGGCGCCGTGCAGATTGTCGCCAACCCTGCAATCCTGAATGCGCTCTCGCCCAGCTACGCCGTGAGCTTCATGTTCGAACACCATCTTCTCACGTTTGTCGTGCTGGGGTCGGTGTTCTTGGCGGTGACGGGCGCAGAGGCGCTTTACGCCGACATGGGCCATTTCGGACGCCGCCCCATTCGAACCGCCTGGGTTGGCCTTGTCCTGCCCGCGCTGACGCTCAACTATTTGGGCCAAGGCGCGTTCGTCTTGAACAACCTCGAAGCGTTAAATGCGGAGTATGCCGAGGCGTTGCGCACGGCGCGGGCCTTCAACGCCCAGACCGTGCATTTCGAGTTCAGTCCGTTCTTCGAAATGGCGCCCGAGGCGATCCGTTTGCCGCTCGTCGTCCTAGCGACGGCGGCCACCGTTATCGCCAGCCAAGCTGTGATCTCCGGTGCGTTTTCTCTCACCCAGCAGGCAATCCAGCTCGGCTTGCTGCCACGCATGGAAATTCGGCGAACCTCCGAAACTCAGGCCGGTCAGATCTACATGCCGCAGATCAACTGGCTGTTGCTGGCAGGCGTGCTCATTCTGACATTGGCGTTTGGGTCGTCGACCCGGCTCGCGGCCGCGTACGGCATCTCGATCACCGGCGAGATGTTGATGAGCACCTGCATGATGTTCATCGTCATTTGGAAGCTCTGGAAGCGGCCGGCCGTGCTCGCGGCGTTGATTGTGACGCCGTTTGTGGTGATCGAGCTGATTTTCTTGTCGTCGAATTTGCAGCGTGTGTGGTCGGGCGGTTTTGTCCCGCTCTTGCTGGCGATTGGCCTCATCCTCATCATGTGGACGTGGGTGCGCGGCACGCGCCTGCTGAGCGAGACGACGCGGCGCGATGAGCCGCTGGCGAAGCTGTTCGAAACGTTGTCGCATCACCCGCCGCATCGCGTGCGCGGCGCGGCGATTTTCCTCACCGGCGATCCCGACGTCGCGCCCGCGGCGCTTATGCACAACCTCAAACACAACCAGGTTCTGCATGAGCAGATCATCGTCCTCACGGTTCGGACGCTGGAGACGCCGCGCGCGCCCGATAGCGAGCGGGTCAAAATCGAGGACTTCCTGCCAGACGTGAAGCGCGTGACGCTTACCTTCGGGTTCATGGAAACGCCGAACGTGGTCAAGGCGCTGACCGAGGCGCGCAAGCACGGATTGAAGTTCGACATTATGAAAACGAGCTTCTTCCTCTCACGGCGCACGATCGTGCCCAGCGAGAAGAGCGGCATGCCGCTCTGGCAGGATCACCTGTTCATCTATCTCGCCCGCAACGCCACCAACGCGACGGATTTCTTTCATATTCCAAGCGGCCGGGCGGTCGAGTTGGGCAACCAGGTGATGGTCTAGCCCTCTCTGCGTGCTAAGCTGGCGGTCATGGCTTGGCTTCCGTGGCTTGTTGTCGGGGCGATGTTTGCGCTTTCGGCCTGGGCGTTCCCGCGCGTGCCAGCGCACGCGCGGCTGCCCATGCAATGGGGGCTGGACGGAAAAGTTGGCTGGCGCGCGCCGCGCGTGATCGCGCTGCTTTTCGCTCCGACTCTCGCCCTCGCCATATTGGCGTTGACGGCCGTCGTCGCTGACGCGGACCCGCAGGGCGGCGCCATCGCCTTAACAATCGCGGCCGCCTTCGGCGTTGCACATGTCGTTCATGTCGTGCTGGCCCTGCGGGATGTCGCGGCGCAATCAAAGCAACCGAGGGGGAGAGCATGAGCATCTGGACTCGCATTCTTTTGGCCGTGGTGATCGGTATCGTTGTCGGCGTCGTGTGCGCGTTGGTTGGGCGCATGTTCGGTATTGACGGTGGCGTGATGGGCGGCGTGGGCGGCGGTCTGGCCGCGGGCATCATCGCGACGACGCTGCGCCCCAAAGGCGAGCCGCCGAAGGCCTAGGACCGTGCTTTGAGTGCAAACCTGACCACCTTGCAGCAGCAGTCAGCTTCTGGCGACGCGCGCGCCCAGTTCGCGCTTGGGTCGCGCATGCTGGTCGGCCGCGACGCGCCCTACGCGCCGGAAGAAGCATTGCGCCTCATTGCGGCGGCCGCTGCGCAGGCAGAGCCGGCGGCGCTGAATTTGTCGGCCGTGCTCGCGGCGCTTGGCGTTGGCCGCAAGCAGAGTTGGGATGAAGCCTATGCTCTGGTCGCGCGCGCCGCCCCCGCTGGCGACGCGCGCGCACAGGGTCAGATCGCCCTGCTTGGCGCCGGCCGGGGAGAAGAAGCTTTCGCGGGGCCGGTCACGCAGGATGCTTTTGAAGCGCCGCGCGTCCGGACTTTTCCTGGCTTTTTATCGCGCGCGACCCGCGCTTGGATCATGGAGCGCGCCCGTCCCGCGCTTGCGGCAGCGCGGGTGAAGAACCCAGAGCGCGGCGGCGCCAACGTCGATTCCATCCGGAACAATTCGGGCATGGGTTTCTCGGTGCTCGACACCGACCTTGTCATCCAATTGGTTCACGCGCGCATCGCTGCGGCGATTGGCGTACCGGTGATGCATCAGGAACCGACCAACATTCTGCACTACACGCCGGGGCAGGAATACAAGCCGCATTTCGATTTTCTCGACCCTGGCGTCGCGCACTTTGCCGGCGAGGTGCAGCGCTTGGGCCAGCGAACCGTGACCTTTCTGATTTACCTCAATGACGACTACGAAGGTGGCGAGACGGCCTTTCCTCGGCTCGATTGGCGCTTCAAGGGGAAAGCCGGCGATGCGCTGGCGTTCTGGAATGTCACGCCTGATGGCCGGCCCGATCCGCTTACCCTGCACGCCGGGACGGCGCCCACACGCGGCGAAAAGTGGCTGCTGTCGAAATGGGTGCGGGATCGGCCACTGCCGTTGATCTGAACCGCGTGCTGTGAAAGGAAGGCCGCGTTTTCGCGCGGGATGACGACGTCATGGCTCAAGGCTCAGTCAAGAAAGTGGTGCTGGCCTATTCCGGCGGTCTCGACACCTCGATCATCCTGAAATGGCTGCAGGACAAGTACGCCTGCGAAGTGGTGACTTTCACCGCTGACCTCGGCCAGGGCGAAGAGCTGGCGCCCGCGCGCGAAAAGGCGCTCGCCATGGGCGTAAAGTCCGACAACATCTTCATCGACGATCTGCGCGAAGAGTTCGTCCGAGACTTCGTCTTTCCGATGTTCCGCGCCAACACGCTGTACGAGGGGCAGTATCTGCTCGGCACCTCGATCGCGCGGCCTTTGATCGCCAAGCGCCAGATTGAGATTGCAAATCTCGTCGGCGCCGATGCCGTCTGCCATGGCGCCACTGGCAAGGGTAACGATCAGGTCCGATTCGAGGTCAGCTACTATGCGCTGAAGCCGGACGTGAAAGTGATCGCGCCGTGGCGGGAGTGGGAGTTTGAAGGCCGCCCGCAACTGATCGCCTATGCCAAGCAGCACGGCATCCCGATCGCGCAGGGCAAGGAGCAGGCGGCGCCGTTCTCGATCGACGCGAACCTGCTGCACACCTCCAGCGAAGGTCTGGCGCTTGAGGATCCCGATGTCGAAGTGCCCGATATCGTCACCAAGCGCGGCGACCGCCGCACCATCACACCGGAGGAGGCGCCCGATCAGGCCGAGGTGGTGACGCTCACCTTCGAGCGCGGCGATCTCGTCGCCATCAATGGCAAGCCGATGAAGGCGCACGAGCTGTTGAGGGCGCTCAACGACCTTGGTTCTAAACACGGCATCGGCGGGCTCGATCTGGTCGAGAACCGCTATGTTGGCATGAAGTCGCGCGGCTTCTATGAGACGCCGGGCGGCACGATACTCTGGTACGGCCACCGCGCTATCGAATCGATTACGCTCGATCGCGGCGCCATGCATCTGAAAGATGAGCTGATGCCGAAATACGCGTCGCTCATTTACAACGGCTTCTGGTGGACGCCGGAGCGGCTGATGCTGCAAGCGGCGATCGACGCCAGCCAAGCCAGCGTCGCCGGCGAGGTGAAGCTGAAGCTCTACAAGGGCGGCGTGCGCACCATCGGCCGTTCGTCGCCATACTCACTCTATTCCAAGAAGCTCGTCGGCTTCGACGAGGCGGGCGGCTACAACCAGGCCGATGCGGAAGGCTTCATCAAGCTGAACGCTCTGCGCCTGCGCATCATGGCAGAGCGCGACAAGAAGCGCGGCAAGAACGAATAGCGCTATTGAGCAGCGGACGCTGAGAGCTGTTCCTCTGCGGCATTGAGACGTTGCCGCGCGCGATCTGCGCCATCGCCGCCGTGCGGATCGAAGGCGAGCATGCGCAACAGCGGGATCGCTTCGGCGTAGCGTTCGCGTGAAACCAAAACGTCCGCTGCGTAGAACGTGATTTCATCGACCTGCGGCGCGAGTTGGTGCGCGAGAAGCAGGACATTGGTTACGTTTGACGCCTCTTCGTCACTGAGGTCGAGGCCGGAGAAGGTTTCCGCGTATCGATACAGGGCCGCGAAATTATTCTCGTCGGCGCGATAGGCTCTCGTAAAGTGGCGGCGGGCTTGCGCGTACAGATCCAATGCCTCGTCCCCTTCACTGTCGCGCGCGACGCGGAGGAAAGTGTAGCCCATGACGTAGTGCGCAACGGTGTCGTTGGCGTTCGCCTCCAAACGGCGCTCCGCGAGCACGCGCGCTCTACCGATATCGCCAATCGTCGCCTCGGCTTGCGCCAACGCAAGAAGCGCGAAGGGGTCATTTGGCTCAAATCCCGCAATGCTTCGGATACGGGAGAGGAGCTCCGCCCCGGCTTCCTCAGAGAGATATCCTCGACGCATGCGGCTAGCGAGCGGGAGAAGTTCGTTGGCGCTGGGCGGAAGGCGCGTCACTGCAACGGTCGCCTCATCAACTGCAGCCGGACGAGTCAGCGCCAGTGCGTCCGGCGAATCTTGCAGATACTCACGCAGCGTTGCCTGCATCTGCTGAGGCGTCACGCCGAAGCCGTCCTCAAAGGCCTGTTGGGGGTCCGCCCCCAAACGCAGACTGCGGACGTATTCACGAAATCTGTCCATTCCACCTGGCGTGCTGAATAGATAGTGCGTGAAGAGCCAACTTTGAGCATAGAAGCGCGCCGTTTCCTCGCCGTCCAAATCGCGCGGCGCGGATGAGATCATGCGCTCCATCGGGAGCCATGAGCCACCAAACAGCCAAGATGCGCGCGCGACAGAGCTACGTCCGAGGACAATGCGCTCACTCTCGAACTCAGTTGTCGCGACAAACTCAGCGAAGCCTTCAATGTACCAACTTGGATAAGGGTTGGAAAAATGTTGATACATGAAATGGTGAGCGTACTCATGAAACAAGATGTCTTGAGCGTCCATGCCGTATCGATCGCGGAAGATGGCAAATGCGGCGATGAGATCGGGACCAGCCGTGTAGAGGCCGCGGACGCTTGATCCCACTCCTGGAAAGGCTTCCTGGAATTGACCGGGGCCATTGAAGAGATAAATTTCCAACTTGGTCGGTGATCGCTCTGCCGTGGCGTTGGTTAGTCGACGCAGCAAAGCGTCAAACGCCTCGAGGTCCTGCACCAAGCTTCTGACGTTTCGCTCAGAGGAGGTGCTGTAGACAATGAAGCCAGGGCTCTCCGCCCGCAGCCAGCGTCCTTGCGCTTGTGCCGGTGCTGCGAACGCGAACGTCATGACGGCGATGAGCGCCGCGAAAAGCTGTCGCATGAAAGTCTCCCGCCGGCGCCGATCCTAGGTTGCGGGAGGAGAACAGGCAAGAATGCTGGCGCTGCTCGCGGCGAATACAAAAACGCCCGCCAGATCTTGGCGGGCGTTTTCATCAGGTGCGCGCGGACAATTAGGTCCAGTACTGATCGACTTTGTAGAAGGCGTGGCTTTGGTCGCGATAGGCGACGCCGTCATTCTTGGTCAACTCGTCGATGGTGTCGCACGGCGCCGATTTCAGTTCCTCCTTCGTGTACGACACCACATAGGCGTCTTCGTCTTCGTCGTAGTTCAGCGCCGCCCACGGAAGCGGGTGGAACTTCTCACCCATTTTCAGCACGCCGCCGAAGCCGACGACGGCGAACAAGATGGTGTTGGTTTGCTTGTCCAATACGAGATCTTCAACCGTGCCGATCTTGTCGCCGCTCGTATCTTTGACGGCGGTGCCGATCACCTTCTTGGCGCGGATCGCTGTTGTGTGGCCAGTCGCTGTAGGCATGAGGGCTCGCTCCTCTCTTGTAGATGGAGCAAGAACAACAGCGAGACGCGCAATCCGTTCCTAAAGGACGAGGCCGACAAGCACTGCACCGTAGTGGCCAGCAGCGCCGATGATCACGCATGCATGCCAGAGCGCACGGCGAAACGGTAAGGCGTGGTTCAAGTAGAGCAGCACCCCGCCGGAATAGGTCACCGCAGCAACCGCCAGCAACGCAATCGCGAGCGCCGGCAAAGTCGGCACAACCGGCCCAAGCACAACCACGGCAAGCCAGCCGAAGGCGAGATAGATGAAACACCACGCGCGATCGGAGAGGTTCGGGTAGAACACCTTGCCCGCCGCGCCGGCAAAAGCCGCCATCCAGATCGCAACGGTCACCGCCACAGCGAAGTCAGGCGGCAGCAATTTGATGGTGAACGGCGTGTAAGACCCCGCGATCATCAGGAAAATCGCCGCTTCATCGATACGGCGCAGTATCCGGCGATAGCGCGATGGCCGCGTGAGATTATAGACTGCGGACGCCGCCAGCATCGCCATCAGACAAAGCGCGTAGATCGCGCCAGCAGTGGCCATGGGCACGCCGCGATTAACCAGAGCGACAGCAACCAGAAGGCCGCCGCCGACGAGCGCCGCGAGAATACCGACAGCATGCACGATCCCGTCCGCCGCGTGTTCCCGGCGGTTCGGATAGTGCTCCGCGAGCTCATCCTCGTCAGCGGTCAATAGATCCGACAGTGCCATACCAGTGCGTCTTCTCTTGGTTCGTGTTCTGCGAAGGGACGCTTCGGTCCCCTACATAGTTCCTCCGGATTAATGTCACATGAGGAGAACCGAGGATTCTGGGACACACAAGCGCGTGAGCGTGCGGCGCGCACGCCACGTAAACCATGCGCGTCCCGCGCGTTCGCGGTTGGCGCGATATTCGCAAGCGTCACGCGTATGCGCACTCAACGCCCCGACGTCGCCGCGCTCCGCGCCGAAGCTCGTCTGCTGACGATCGCTGGCTTGTTGCTGCTCGCGATCGGCTTTCCAGTGACCTTGTGGTTGGTGGCGCTGGCCCTGGCGCCGGAGGGCGGCTCGCCCGTTCTGCCGTTCGCGGTCGGCGCGCCGCCGATCATGCTGGGCTATCTCGCCTGTTATTTCGCATCGCGGCGTATGGTTAAGGCGCGTTCGCTTGAAGGCTCTCGCCGCCGCCGCCGTTAGGCTTGCGTCAGGGCGCGCGTTGGCGCAAAGCTGAGCCCATGAGCGGGTTCCGACAGCAAAGCTGATGTTTCCACGCGCCGCGCGCGCGTCGTCACGTCTTGTCCTTTGCACGAATGGGCTCCCTCATATGCTTCCCCTCGATCCTGCGCTCTATGCGCTGTTCCTCGGCATGATGGCTGTGTTCGCGGTCACGCCGGGACCGGCCAACATTTTCGCCATCGCGACTGGCATGCATGGCGGCGCGCGCGCTGCGCTGCTCGGCGTGGCCGGCATGAACGCCGCCACATTGGTTTGGCTGGTCGCCGCCGCCTTGGGGCTGGGGGCGGTGGCGCACGCCTTTCCGCTGCTGTTTCGCGCCGTGGCGGTCGTCGGGGCGATTTATGTCGGTTGGCTAGGCGCCAAGGCGCTGTGGGCGGCGGTTGGCGACGCAGCCGCGCCGCTGGTGACGGGCAGGGGCGCGACTGCCCGCACCGCCTTCCGGGACGGCTTCGCCGTCCAGCTGTCGAACCCGAAGGCGATTGTTTTTTTCACTGCCGTGCTGCCGCCGTTCGTCGATCCCGCCCGGCCAGCGCTGCCGCAGCTCGCACTTTTGGGCGCCACCGTCATCGCCATGGATGTGGTCGCCATGTGCGGCTACGGCCTCGCGGGCGGCGCGCTGAGCGGAGCGCTCATGGCTCAAGGCCCGCGCCGCGCCTTCTCTGCCCTGGTGGGCCTGCTTCTGCTCAGCGCCGCGGCGCTCATTCTGCTGCGTGATTGATTTATTTGCACACGCACTGAGTGAATACTTGGAGCGATGGCATGCGGCTGCCGGTTATCTAGCAGATTCTACTTGGTTTAATCTGACGCTCTCTCGCCGCTGGCAGCCGCTCATGATGAGTGCTAGTCGACACTTAGTATTGACTTGGTAATGCCGGATCACTCAGCCTCACAATGCTGCGAAACCGAAAGGACACAGCCACGTTTATTGGCGGAGGACTTAGCCGGGATCATGCAAACGGACGAATTTTCACTGCGCCTGCAAGGTTGGCGTCTGACCACTGCCGAGATCCTCTATTATATGCCGGACCATCCCGCGCTCATTCAGAGCTTCGTCTGGCAGACCCTCGATCTGGCCCCACGCTACCCGCGCGTTCACCAATTTTTGGATTTCTGGAAGCGCGAGATCGAGGCGGTTATCCATTCGGTCCGCTTGGCTTCTGGCGAGACGCTGGCGCCGGGCAAGGTCCAGACGGTGGACCTGCTCTTGCATCACTAGTTTGAGATTGGCCGCGCGCGTCCGTCGCCTACATAAGGGAGTGGCGAGGGCACGAACGGAGTAATGTCGCATGCGAACGCTTTTGCTCGCCGCGGCGGCGGGGCTCTTGGCAGCTTGCGCAACCGCGACCCCCTACCAGTCGGCCGGCCCGGCCGGAGCCTACGGCTTTTCCGAGCAGCGCATCGAATCCAACCGGATGCGCATCACCTTCAGCGGCAATTCTCTCACCGACCGCGATACCGTGGAAACCTATCTGCTCTATCGCGCCGCCGAAGTAACGCTGGAGAATGGGTTCGACTATTTCGTCGTCGCGCAACGCGACACCGAAGCCAATTCCCGCCTGCAAGGCACGGGGCCGGTTTTCCCGTACTCGTATCGATACTTCCATCCGCGCCATGGCTGGGCGCCCTGGTACGATCCGTTCTGGAACGAGCCGATGAATTATCGCGAAGTGACGCGCTACGAAGCGATCGCTGAAATCGCGATGTTCAACGGCGCCAAGCCCGCGAATGATCCGAGCGCTTACGCCGCGCGCGAGGTGCAAGCCAATCTGCAGGCGCGGATCGCGCGCCCGCCGGCGAGCTAGGGCCCCTCGACCTCCAACCCTCGCGCGCGCAACAGCGCGATCACATTGCCGTCGCCCACGAGGTGTGCTGCGCCGACCGCTACGAAAACGCGGCCTGAGCCATTGAGTCTGCGCACGATCTCGTCCGCCCATACGCGGTTGCGCTGAAGTATAAGGGCTTCGTGCAGCACGGGTCCGGCTTGCCGCCACTGCGCGTCGAGCAGGCGGCCAAGTGTGACGATGTCGCCGGCGGCCCAGGCGCCGTCCATCTCCGCGAGCACGTGCGCGTCGCCTTCCGCCTGGCGCAGCGTCACCGATAGAAAGTGCAACTGCACGTCTTCGGGAAGGTCAGCGAGGATGCGGATTTGCGCCTCGCGCGTTTCGAAAAAGGAGAGCCGTTTGCCCTGCGCCTGCGCGCGCGCAGCGAGCACGACCTCGACACCCGCTTCGCTGCGATGCCCCGCGCGCGTCGCTTGCGCGTAGGAGATTTGCAGCGCCGCGAACCACGGGCGCATGCGCTCCAATGCCGCGAGGTCGAGCCCCGCTTCGCGTGCCGCGCGCTGTAGGCGGGCGCGATCCTCAGCCGACATACGCGAGGAAAGAGGAGGGCCGCCATCGGCTAGGCCGTAGCGTTGCACCATCGCGGGAAACGCTACCGCCCCTGTGCTGCTGGCGTCCGTCTCGGTCACCAATTCGTCAGCCGCGGCAAAGGCGTCGGTGACGGCTTGGCTCTCCCATGCAAGCTCCGGCGGCAACACGTGTACGGTGCCGAAGAGCCAGATTTCGCTATCCGCGTCTGCGATCCGCCACAGCGCCGGCGAAGGTGCGGGCGCTGGCGGCGCCGGCGCGCAGGCCAGGGTCCAGACGCACAACAGGGCGGCGATCGCGGCGCGCATGGAATGGCTCTCCGGGGCCTCGCCTTCGCGGCCAAGCTCGGTTAGAGGTGTCGCCCGCTCACGTCCCGGTCAAGCGCCGGGCGATGCTCAGCACCCGTAGCTCAGCTGGATAGAGCGCTGCCCTCCGAAGGCAGAGGTCACAGGTTCGAATCCTGTCGGGTGCGCCAGCGAACCCTCGAAAGGGTGACGATTTTTTATCGGGCGGCTGTCTGCCGGTGTCCGTGAGCAGCGTCCGGGCTACCACCGGGCTACCACCGAGGCTTCTAGATTTAGTGGTGTGCGACAAGACGCAACGCGTGGAGATGCGCGCCGACGTCGGACAACGAGCTTCGGTGTGCATCAGCCCCGTGGTCGACGCCGCCGGCAGGCGCCGTCGACTTGTTGTTCGGGACGCCCCGCGGCCCGACCCCTTCAGATCGCAACCGCGCGCAGCGTGGGCCAAGGGACACGCGAAGCGCGGCGCGGCACGCGCTTGCCCTTGGCGCGCGCGAGCACGGTGGAACTTTGATGTTTCCCGTTGTTGCCGGACCGTTTCCCATCGTTTCCGCTGCTGGCGGCATGGGTTGGAATGCCTGTCAATGGGCACGAACGTGCCCGTTGACGGAGCGTATCCGGCGCCGAGTCTCGGGCATGCCTGTGGATAACTCAGAAGGAGTTGGACATGACCAGCAACGGCCCGCAACGCATCAATCGCCTGCTATCGCGGAAGGACGCCGCAAACTTCCTGACCGAACTCGGCCTCACGATCTCCGCGCAAACGCTTGCGCGGCTACTCTGCGAGAAGAAGGGACCGATGTGCATGCGCGTCGGCAGCCGCGCCATGTACCGGGAGTGCGATCTGCTCAATTACTTCCGCCAGCAATGCAGCGCGCCGCGCCAATCGTCTGATGAGCCGTTGCGGCCCGCATCGAACGACCATCTGCCGTTTCCAGCGAACGATCGCGATGGCCCCGCGCGTGACGCCTAATTGGCGTTCGCAGCCTCTCGCGTTCGGCGAAGCCGCCGCAGCGCGTTTGCGAAGTGTGTATGGACGCCAGTGACAATCAACGACACGCCATGCGTCTTCCCTGACGGATCGGGCCGTCTGATCCGCGTCGCGAAGCCTCGAAGGGTGATTACGTCGCCGCAGCGCTGCGCTCGGTCGATCTGCGCGCAGAGGCCCTCGTGATCGCAATAACAGCCCAGCACCTCAACCTGATGCAGGCGCCACTTTCCGAAGTCGAGGTGAGGAGTCTTCAGGAGGATCAGATACTCGAAGCGGTCGAACACTCGGCCAGTCGCGCGCCACTTGCGCATAGCCTCAGCCCTTCCGGCCCATGACGCGCAAATCCTCAATCGTGCTCAGCAATATGCGATGCGCGCCCGGGTAATCCTCCGGATCAATGACCTCCGCGACGACGCTCAACTTGGCGGCGGCGCCGTCCACTGTCAGCGCGGGAACGCCCCGCAATCGCCGGACGATGCGAACGCCCGCTCGCACACAGCGCTCGTATTCCTCGTCGATGGCATAGAGCAGTTGCGCCTCCGGCAGCGCACGCTGCTCCGCTTTGCTGAGGTTGAACCAATGCCGGTTGTCGCCCAGCCATGCCTCGCGGTCGCCCCATTGGCGCATGAGAAGCTCTTGGCGGCGCGCAAGCTCGCCATAGTGAGCACACAGCAAGAGCACCGGATCGGCGGCGACAGCGGCAGTGACCTTGCCGTCCGCGAGCAGCGGCGCAGAACCCAAAGCGGCGACGACCTTGCGGCGTGAGAGGCGTGCCATCAGCGCACCTGCCGCAAGCTGGATCGAACCGTCTCAATGAGACAGCCTGAGACGATCACTGCCACGAACAGACCGGCGCCAACGCTACCGAACTGAGCGCCTATGAAATGCCCGGCGACAATGCCGGCATAGCTCGGCGGACCGAGCACGAGAAAAATGATCAGCCAATACCAGAGCAGTCGCAGCACGATGATCGCTACGGTGAGCAAAAGCGCAAAGCCAGCGAGCGAGCTCCAATCCATCGTCAGCCGCCGTGCAGCGCGCGGTAGTCGCGCAAAATGCTGGCGATCAGACGATGCGCTTCTTCATTTTCCTCAGGGCACACTTCGATGGCGGCGATAGCGAGTTTGCCGCAGATGCCGAGCGGCGAAGTCGCGACTAGCGCCGGAAGTGACGCGAGCAGGACGCGGTTCTCTTCGTGGAGCGCGTCCATGCGATCATAAAGATCGTCCATCTCGTGCTTTTCGGGGAAGCGCTTGCGCTGCGCGCGCGTGAGCTTGGACCAGTTATGATCCCGGAAGAGCCGGGTCTCGATCTGCTGCCAGCGTTTGCCGAGGCGCTCGTGCTCGGCGTGCCGAACTAGCCAAGTCTCGCACGGCTGCGCCGCGCCGTCTGGCGAGCATTCGGGGAAGAAAGGTGCGCCTGCGCCGCCTAGCACAACGCGCCGGGTGGTGGACGTTGGGCACGCGACCGCGTTCGCCGCCAACGGGGGGCGTCGGGACATTGCTTTGCCTTTCTGGTACGTATGAGTCGTTTGCTATCACGCACCCTATCAGCGTGATCGCTTTTTGCAAGCATGATCGCAAAAGCAAAATGCCAGATTTAACAGCCGCACAGATTCGTGCCGCCCGCGCATTGCTCGATTGGACGCAGCCCAAGCTGGCAGAAGTCACGAAGCTATCAGTTCCAACGATACGGCGCATGGAAAGTGCACGTGGGCCGTCGGCAAGCACGGCTGCAAACGTCGACGCGGTTCGGCGCGCGCTGGAGAGTGCCGGCGTCATTTTTCTGGAGCCGAAGGCAAACAAGGATGGCGGCGCCGGTGTGCGCCTCAAGCGCTAGGCCGGTTGGTGGCCCAATTGAGACATTGGCCCCGTTCGCTAGATTGCCCGAATGACTAGGCGTCCGACCGACATCATCACGGCCATGCTTGCCCCGCTGACGCTCTTTGAGGCGAGGTGCGAGGACAAGGCCACATTGCGAAAGCTGATAGTGCTGGCCGAGGACCGCTCGCGTCGAAAGGAAGCTCACGCGCTCTTTTCCGAAATTCGGCAAAAAACGCTGGCCGCTGAAAAACGCAAAGACGAGTTCGCTTTAGCGCAATATGCGTTCGAGGAGATTTGCGCGAAGACGCTCTACAATCTCACGCATGAGCCAGCGCCTTTTGACCCTGACTCTCCGTTTTGGGTTCTGCCGCTAGCATTGGACCTCGGGCGTCGGCTTGGCATCACCAATCCAGGCGACATAAGTCCGTTGCTCAAGACGGTCTAACGTTCGCTCCCGGCGAAATCCGGTCCTGGCCCGGAGCGAACTCTAGGCTTGAGGCTGTAAAGGCGCTGCCAGCAGACGCTTGATGCGCGGATAGATCACCCAAATGCCGATGGGCAAATAAAACTCCAGGATGAATGTCCCGAGCGTCTTGTGAAACTCGGTGGATTTTTTGCGATCATCAAACCGCGTGAGCGCGTTCGCCGCCGCCCAAATAGAAGCGAAGTATGAGAGGTTGCCCACCATCATCGAAAGCGGAACTGCGGTTGCAATCATTCGATAAGTAGGATCGGTCGGCGCAGTGGACATCTGAATTGGAAATAGGACGAGGAAGGCGCAAAGACCGACAATTGCCAACAAGAACAAAAAGCCACGACGCCCGCTGTGCCCAACGGCTTGGGCATTTCGATCTGACGCGGCGCGGTAGAGGCTGTAGTGCCAGAGCATCACAAGGCCGAGTATCGCCAACATCGCGACTGAAAAAATCAGCGACGAGGTGGCGCTTCCGAACGGGTAGATATTGATGGCGACTCCGCCCCCAATAAAGAGGGCCACGAATAGGATCGTGACGACTGCGGGTTGAAGCGAGAGAACACGGTCAGTAAGGCGCATGTCGCTAGGCTAGATTGCGCCGTTCTGTTTGTCTCACTCCGATTTGGCCAGCTCTCGGCGAATTGCTGATGCTAGGCGCCTTCGCGACCGCGAAATTCTGCTAGGGTCGCGTTCTCCCGTTTGCAGCCGGGCGATTCAAGCACGGGCTTGCGCCCTCTGAGACTGCGATTGGAGGATGATTGTACCCGGCTCAATCTGCTCGGCCGACAGACTTTCAGAACTTCTTGCGGCTAGCTCGACGAGCGCCGCCCACACCGCGCCTGCATCCGAACGCCCTCCCAATCGAACCAAGGCGCCATAGTTGTAGCTGACCATCTTTCGCGCAAGATCGCCCACCGTGTGCATCTCGCGCCCGTAGGAGAGTGGATCGAGTCTGAGGAGCGTCACGCCGGAGGCGATGAATCCTGCCGCAAGTGCCAGGATCAGCCAGCCATTGATTTTTGCGATGAGAAGAATTGGTGCGCCAAATAGCACGGCCACGACCAGCAGCGCGCCAATGCCGCTCATATTGGTGCCAGACAGCGGCGCGAGGCGAAGGTCACAGTGCTTTTGCGCTTCGGCGAAAAGCGATCTCGGCGATCCGTCCGCAAGACTGCTCAGTGGCGTGTCCGGCCGAATGTCATTCCTTCCTGTGGCCGCCTGGAGCGCGCGGCGCGCGCGATAGAACGCCATCGAAGTGCGGCACTTCTCGCCACCCGCGCCTTCCAATTTTGAGGCGACGATCTGGTGGAGGTCGCCCATCGTCTCGACGGTACTGGCCTCCTGATCCGAGATTTTCACGTCGAGAGCACGCTCAATCGCAATGATGAGTTCGACCGAATCCAGGTCGTCGTCCAGACCAAGTGTATTGGGCTCGCTCACGCCCCACCTTAACGCGCGCCAGACAAAAGATCGAGGCAACAAGCTGGTTTGCGAAAGGTCGTAATCGGCGAAAAGCCGAACTTTTCACCTATCGTTGTTAACCTCGTGGGCCACCGGGCCGCCTGGGCTCGCTCGACGAACGTCGGGGCGCCGAGACGTGGGCCTGGAAGTAATCGTCGAGATCCGATTTCCAATACATGGCCCGAACGCCGACGTGCGTGCAAAGCGGCCCCGTGCCTTCATGAAATTTGCGCGCCAACGTCTGCGGCGATGTCTCTAGCCCCAGTTCCGTGAGATAGCGCGCCGCGTCTTTGCGCGAATAGAGCCGATCCGGATTCTCGGCCATGATGAATGGAGCGTCCTGCATGCTCTGCCTTTCCAAGCTTTTCCGCGCAGGAAGGCGAACATCGAGTCGCACGTGCGTCAACGCTCATGCCGTAGCGCGCGAATTCGCGTCTGGCGCGCGCGCGACCGCAATGCGCGGAAACGCGGGGAAACAGCATCCGTCGCTGTGGTTGAGACTGTCGAAGCGCCGCTCGAATTGAAATCATCGATCGCACGAAAGTCGCGACACCTGGCCGCAAGTGCGTAAACGCTCAACACGGTGCGCGCATCAACGATGCAACGTGAGGCAACAGCAGGAAACGCCATGCCACGCTATCCGCGCCCGCCGATGTCGAGCCCCAGCGCCTTGGTGATCTCTTTCTCGGCGCCGCGACCATACTTGAAGTCGAAGCTCATGCCTTTGACTTGGCCCGCGACGACTTGATTGAGCGCGCGGTCCATTGCCGGCCGCCACGGCGCAAGCGTTGCGGTGCGGTCGTGCTCAATCAGGGCGAAGCTCTGTTCGGCGAGATGGATGCGGCCCGTGTAGAGCCCATGCACACGCTCGCCGTCGCGCGCGATATGCGCCACGCGCCCGGTGTCGCGCTCGATGCGGTCGCGAAGCGCTTCCTGCTCAAGCGAGGTAAGGCTGTCGCGCCAGCCGGGCACGGTCTTGAAGCCGTCTGGACCACGCTCGCCCAAACCAAGCTTCTCAAGCGTCGCTTCCCGCTGCTTCCAGGCTTTGCTGATCTCAGCACCAAAGCTTTCGCCGCGCATCTGGCTTCTGTCTTCACGGCCATCCGCGATGCGGTCGAGCCAAGTCGGCCCGCGATACTCGGCCTGCCGCCCAAGCGCGTGCGGATCGACAAGTGTCACGCGCGCGCTTTCGCGTCCGCCCCGCCCTTCGCGCATCGCGACCTGGGTAGGGTAGTCGTGGGGTAGATAGAATGTGCCGTCGCGCTCGCGGCTGACCACGCCATCGCGTCGAAGCGCTTCCAGCCTGCGCTCGTGCATTTCGATATAGTTCGCGCGATCGGTGGGCCGCGCTTGCCGATGGAGCGCCGCCGAATAGGTAAGATCGTTCTCCTGCGCGATCTCCCAGATGGTGCGATCGGAGGCCTTTAGGCCGGGCGTCGCGCGCTCGATCTCGACAATGGCGCCGCGCTCGACGCCGGCGAGACTGCGCAGATCTTCAGGGCTAGCAACGCGCGCGGTCCAGAATCTGCCGTCGATGCCTTCCACGCCGATCAGCTGGGGTCCGCGCGCGTCCTCGCCTAGGCGCTCGAAGCCAACCAAGCGCCCGGTGACGCGCTGGCTTGAATGCGCAGCTTCCAGCTCTCGCGTGCGCTCGGGTTCGGGCCCCCGTTGCTCCTGCGCCAGCAATCGCGAGGTGGCGCGCTCACGGTCGCGCCGATCGCCGAGGCGGATGAGTTTCTCCTCTAGCTCCGCATCGAGCCGCCACACGCCGGCACGGGCCGGTTCGGCCAAGCCCAGCTCTTCCAGCCGGTTGAGCCGCTGCACGAGCCGGGCGGCGCGCACGCCATCGTCGGGCAGCGCGCTCATCGCGATCTCCTGGCCGCGCGCTCGGGCGACGAGCTCGCGGTCCAACTCCGTAAGGCGTTCCTGCTTCACCGCGCGATCGGCGCGGTCGGGTTCCAGGCGCAGGCCAAGCAGCTCGGTGGCAAGGCCCTCGGCGCGTTCGCGGAAACCGTGGGAAACATAAGCGCGCGGTATGACGAGATCGCGCCCATCTGCGCGGACGCCCCGCATCAACAAGTGGATGTGCGGGTGCCCAGTGTCGTGATGCTCGGCCGCGATCCAGTCGATGCGTGTGTCTAGGTCAGATTCCACGGTCCGCATCAGGTCGCGCGTGTAGCTCCTAAGATCGTCGATGGCAGCGCCGTGCTCGGGGGAGATGATGACTCGGAAATGGTGCCGGTCGTCTTCACAGCGTCCGATGAAGGCAGCGCCGTCTGCTCGGTCGTGCTCGCGGTCAAACACCTGGACCGCGTCGCCATCGCGGCCGGCGCCGTCGCGCTCGATATAAAGCGTATGCCGCATCATCGACCCCGCGCCGCCCGCCACCTTCGCATGGACCTTGGGGTGTATCTTCACCGCCACCCGCTGGCTGCCGGCGGGCCGCTCGTGCTTCAGTTTGACGGCGCCTGCGCCGCGGCTTCGATTGTACCAGGCAGTGCGTGCGCGCGCGGCAACACGCTTGGAGCTGGCGGCGGACGGCGGGCGAAATATCGATCCGCTGTCCGGCGTATGTTTCGCGCGACGCCGGCTGACATCGCCTTCGAATTTGTCTTCGTCGTCCATCGCGTCGCGCCTTCATAACAGCGCAAAGCGGCTCTCTTCACCTTGCCGCACTTTGCGGCGGCGCACCTTGTGGTGCGGTGGAAAAAAAAGATGTGCAGACAAGCCGCTGTGCATTCAGCACTGCGGCGCATTCTATCTTGCCATCAACCCTTCGTCTTTTTCCGCGCTATTCCGCCGGCTTCCGCATTAGCTGAGATGACAGGGGAGAGGTGAGTGGCGGGCGCGTTTTCCGATTGAAAGATGTCGGGTGGTTCGCGTTGCAGTCCAGCGCAGCGATCGAACGACAATGAGCTACAAAGGTCGGGACTGCCGCGTCAGGGATCGCAGCCCGCAGGGTCGAGACGCGTACGCACGCGGCTCGACGCGAAGCGCAAGAGCCCGGCCGCGAAGCGGCGACGCACCAACCATTGGATTTCAGTCCCGTGCTGCATCGTGAGGAAACACGCGGAATTTTGAGTGAGCGGCAGCATGTGACATCTTGAGGCTGCGTAGTCGAGCACGGATCGACCGTTCATGACCTTTCAAGGCGATCTGTTTGAGCAGCCGAAGCACTCAGTCGGCAGCGTTGGTCGGAACGACCGTCCCGCGGGGCGAATGCCGACAATGGGTATTCCGAACTCTGCTGCCCGCCGTACGACATTGGCGAGAGAAACGCGCAGCCCGACGCCAGTCGTCGCGCGCCCGCCAAATGGCTTGATGCGCGTGCGCGAGGCCGCCGCGCGACTCGGTCTATCGAAATCAACGCTCGACAAGATGCGCTGCGACGGCCGCGGCCCGCGTTTCGTCAAGGTGACGAGCAAGATCGTTGGCTACGATCCCGCCGATCTTGATGCGTACGCCGAAGCGCGGAAGCGGCAATCGACGTCGGAACCTGGTTGATAACGGTCCCGGCGCTTCGCTGCGATCTAGTCAGCGCCGAAGTCTGACCGCCAACGCGCCACGTCCTCGTCTCGCACCTTTTGGAAGAGCGGCGGCGGTCGTTTGATGGCGCGACCCACCGGCAAGCGATTCAGGAGCGCTTCGGCAGAGCCGGTCGGCCAAGCTGGATCGCCGTCAATACCAAGTGCATTGCGGATCGTGTTCGCTGCGTCCGGCGTGAACGGCGATGCGATCTCTGCAAACAAGGCGCACAGATTTAGCGCGATACGGATACTCGCTCCGGCGCTAGCGCGGTCCCTGGCGAGCATGGTCCAGGGTGCAGCCTCTTGCAGGTACTCATTGCCCAAGACCCACAGCGAGCGGGTTTCGGCAGCGGCCTTCCGGAACTCCATTGCTTCGTGCTGCTGTGCGATGCGGGCCAATCGCTCGTCCACACCCGCGAAGAGACGAAGTTCCGCTGGTCCTTTCTGGATGGGCACGTCCGGGACGTTGGAGTCGAAATGTTCGCCGCAGAAATGCGTGACACGATTCACGAAATTGCCAAGGACGTTGGCGAGGTCAGCGTTCACCGTGTGCTGGAATTGCTCCAGCGTGAACGGCGCGTCCGCGTTCTCCGGCGCATTGGTCACTAAATACCAGCGCCAATAATCGCTTGGCAGCAGCTCAAGCGCCTGGTCCATGAAGATGCCGCGCTTCTCGCTGGTTGAGAATTTGCCGCCGTACCACGTCACCCAGTTGAAGGCTTTAAGGCGATCAACCAGCTTCCAAGGCTCGCCCGAACCCATGATCGTCACCGGGAAGCTCACGGTGTGGAAGGCGACGTTGTCCTTGCCCATGAACTCGACATAGGTGACGTCGTCGGCGCCCTTATCAGTGCGCCACCAGCGCTCCCAATCGCCGCCGGTCGCTTCAGCCCATTCCACCGTCGAGCCGATGTACTCAATCGGCGCATCGAACCAGACGTAGAAGACCTTGTTCTCAAACCCCGGACGCGGTGTGCCATCCTTCGTGACCTTGATGCCCCATGAGAGATCGCGCGTGATAGAGCGATCGATCAGGCCTTCATCGAGCCACTTGTAGGCGATCGAGCGCGCTAGTTGCGGCCAGCTGGTCGCGCCGTCGACCCAACGCCGGATATGCTCCTGCATCTTTGGCTGCAGCAGAAACAGATGCGCTGTGTCGCGAACCTCCAAATTCGTCGACCCTGAGACCTTTGAGCGAGGTTGGATGAGTTCGGTGGGATCAAGCAGGCGCTGACAGTTATCGCACTGGTCGCCGCGCGCGCGCTCGAAGCCGCAATGTGGGCACGTGCCTTCGACGTACCTGTCAGGCAGGAATCGTCGGTCATCGATGGAGTACACCTGTTTCGAAACGCGTTCTTCGATCAGGCCATTTGCCTCCAAGCGTTCGCAGAAATGTTGAGTGAGCCTATGGTTCGGTGCGTTGGACGAGCGCCCAAACCAATCATAGGACAAGCGGAATCCCTCTCCGACGTTCCGCTGGATGAGGTGTTGCTCGTCGCAATAGGCGCGCACATCCTGGCGCGCCTCGGCTGCGGCCAACTCCGCTGGCGTGCCGTGTTCGTCTGTGGCGCAGATGTAGAGCACTTCGTGGCCTTGCATGCGCCGGTATCGCGCATGCACATCCGCCGGCAACATCGAGCCGGCGAGATTGCCAAGGTGCTTGACGCCGTTGATGTAGGGCAGTGCCGAGGTGATAAGAAAGCGAGCCATTGGAATTAAACCTCAAAGGCGGTGCGCGAAATGAGCGCGCACCGCCAGGCGGAGGAGAAGGACAGGGAGAGAACGAAGCGATCAGTCGGAGACTTGGGCGATCTGTTCCCATGGGAACATGTCGCGCCCGTAGTGGCCATAAGCCGCCGTGTCTTGATAGCGCCAAGCTGAACCGGTCTTGATGCGCCAGAGGTCCAGCGTGTCGGCGATGGCGCGCGGCGACAAATCTGGAAAGCGCATCTTCACCCAGTCGCTGATATCGACGCCTTCGTCCGTCACCGCTGTCACCATCTCCGGCTGATGCAAACCGATGCCGTACGCGAGCGAGACCGTGACATCAGTTGCCCCCTTGATCCGCATCGACGCGGCCGTCTTGGCGATATAACGGCACATATAGGCGGCCGACCGATCGACTTTCGTTGGGTCCTTCCCTGAATAGGCCCCGCCGCCGACCGGCACGGTCGGCCCGTAGGCGTCGACGACGATTTTTCGGCCAACCACGCCGGCGTCGCCGATGGGACCGCCTTTGATGAAGGAGCCGGAGCCATTGACGGTTAGGCGGCTTGTTTCAAGGGCGCCCATCAGCGGCTTCACGGCCCTTTCCATCAGGTGCGCGGTCATTACCGCGCGGATGGTCTCGGGCTCGGTCTTACCTTCGACTTCGGCGGCGTGCTGGGCGGCGATCACCACGCGTTCGACGCCGCCGGCCGCGTTGAGCGTGACTTGAGTCTTTGTATCGCACTTCAGCCAAGGCAATTCGCCGCTTGCGCGGAGTTCCTCAAGCGAGAGGCAGAGGTCGCGTGCAAGCTCGTACTCGCGCGGCATGAGGCTTTTCGTGCCGTTCGTAGCGAAACCAACCATGATGCCCTGATCACCGGCGCCGCCAGTGTTGGCATTCGTGGTGAGTTCTGGCGACTGTGGACGCAGGTGGTTGACGATCGTGACCTTGTCAGCATCGTCGTAACCGATGTCGCGCCACTTCCGACGGATCAGCGCATCGACATCGATGGCCGCGGCGACGAGGGGGCCCATCGACACTTCGCCGGAAATCACGAGCCAGTGATCCTTGGCTAGCATCTCGATCGCCGTGCGTTGGTTGGATGCGAAGTTGAGGTCAGAGTTCGATTTGCCGCCGCTCGCACGCGCAGCGTCGAGGATGGCGTCGAGGATCGTGTCGGCGAATTGATCGCAGGCTTTGTCCGGGTGACCCTGGCCAACGTGTTCACACGTACGCATCAACCGGGAAGCGGGGGGCTTCGTCATTTCCTTCTCTCCTCGCGAGACGTCGAGCCTGATTGCGGGCGTCCGCATCAAGGTTGATGCGCGAGAACCAAAGTAATGAGCAAGCTGATCTACCTGTGCTTTTCTGAAGTAGTTTTTGACATTACAGCAAAGACACCAGTCTGAGCAAAAACGATGACGTACACCCGAAGTTCTCACAAAGCTTTTTGGACGGCCAATGCTTCAATCCAAAAACTTGAGCCGTGTTTTTGGATGAACCTGTCAAACCACGAGAAAATGTGCTCAACCATAGCGTTTATTGGACTTCCGGGGGCGGGAGCTGAATGGCGAAACTGATCGACGCGCTCGGCGCGCTCGGTGAGGAGAGAACAAGCGAAATCCTCACGGCGGTGGCTGAGTGGATGAACGACGACGAAGCGATTGCGACCTGCGTTGCAACGCTCGCATCGCACGTTGCGTCACAAGGCAATCGGAGCCAGGCGGCAGAAAGCGGGTCGATGACGGCCACGAAGCTCTGCGGCGAACTCACCAAGTTCTATGCGGCGCATCTGGCCAAAACGCTGGGCAAGAAGCGCTTCGACGGCGGCATGTTTTCAAACTTCCGCTACTGCACGCTTGAGCCTCGCGCCAAGTTCTTGCCTCTGACGTTCGTTCTTTGGCTCGCCAACGAGCAGGATCAAGAGACGCCGCGCTTCGAGCAGGAAACGATGGTGCAGCGTCAGCTAGCCATCTTCAATCCGATCGCGCTTGTGGCCAGCCACATCTTAGAGAGGGCGCACTTGCCGAGACTCGGAGCGCCGACGCCGGATAGCCCATTGCTGCCTGCGATCAGGCCCGACATCGAAGCAGATGAGGACCTGACTTACAGTGAGATACTCAACGCGGAGCGGCTTATCGCGGAAGGCTTCATCAAGATCCTGGGCGTGGAAGATGTGTTGCCCAATGAAGTTGCGAAGGACTTCTTCAAGGGCAAGGAAGAGAAGGCTTGTTTCTTGGTGTATCGTCGCTCATCGGTCAATCAAGACACGTTGCTAAAGGGCTTTCTCGCCATACAGCGTCCACGCGTCGATGGCGGCGTCGGGTTCTCCTTCACGCACTTTTATCAGGACACGCGGCAAGCCTTCAGGAAGACGCGTGGTTTTGTGCTGGCGCTCAACAAGGCGCATTATTTCGTTGGCGGGACGAGCAAGGATACGCCCACGGAAGAATTTGTGCCGGGCTCGTCAGCCGGGACGGTCATGCACTGTCAGGCGCTGAAATGCATGGCGGTGAACCGCTCGCAGGATAGTGGAGGCGGCCACGTTTGGGGTGGTCTCTTTCTTTCCAACGGCAAAGACTTCGAAGCTATCGCCGGACGCTGTGTATTCGTCCGCGCCAAGCACGGCGACTATCAGAGCGCAAATATCGAGCCGATCAAGACGACAGATTTGGAGGCGGACCTCAAGGCATACGCGACACCCGAGCTCGCCAAGATGCGTAAGGGGAAATTCTATGAGACGCTGGCGGAAGGAATTCTGCGCGCGGTCGACAACGCCAATGAGCCCGCGAATGGTTTCCCGTCCGGCCCGCTCACGATGCTGATGCCCTTAACTTGATAAATTCCTTAGCCCTGCGTTCGACCCCGCCCGGAGGGCGAAGGGGTCGAACACTCCAAAGACAGGCGCCCCGCGCCCCGACAAGAACTGCTCAGCCATCGCGCGCAAGCCAGGGTCAAGGGCGAAGAGCGCAGCGTCCCTTGAGCCTGGCGAGCGCGATGGCACCGCTAGCCAAGCGCTTCCTCGCTGCAACAGGTGCGCGAGGTTGCTAGAGAATTTGTAATGGAACGTATGCTCTGCATGCGGGCGGAGGCTAGGAATGACAACGAGCGACGAGGCGGGCGAACCTTTGTGGGTGCGCTATCCGTTATTAGGCACCATTTGGAAGACGCGTGTCTCAAGGTTCAATGCGGCTGACCGATTGGAGCGCCGCCATTGGTGGAAGAATTTCGCACTGGCGATCCTGTCGGTTTACGTACTTGCTCTTTCAGTACTACCGAAGTTCGTCACGTCTCCGGTTGTCACCACGCCGATAGATTTCGTTGGCTTTGCGCCGATAGTGGCGTCCGTACTGGTATTGGTCTTTAGCATCATCGTTGGCTTTGATAGTGACGCAGTGCGCTCCAAGTATCTGTACGACAATGCCAAGCGATTGAGCGACATTTATCACCGATACAAACTCGCTCTGATAGATCCTCCGGAGGCAGTTCTGCAAATTACGGAAGTCGCCCGGCGGCGGTACGAGAAGGCCATGGCTCGATGCCCATTCAATCATGATCCTATTGATCATCGCCGGACACTATTGGAAGCGGAGAAAGGCGACATGCTCGCCCACATGCGACTGTCGATCGCGGAATTTGCCGACGTCTATCTATGGCCGTTGATTGCTATTGCTGTGCCTCCATTGATTGCGGCTCCCACGATCCATCAATGGTTGACGCGCTAGCTGGGACAGCACAACCCGACGTGATGATCGAAGCAATTCCTTGTAGATAAGATCGGTGACGACCCGTGGGATCCTTTTCGGTGCAGGGCTTTCGTTGCCCGCCGGGCTGCCGTTGGCGAACCATGTTATCGCCGCTGTGCTCCATGATCTGGGATGTGACCAAGCTGAAGTTCAATCCTATTTGTCGTCTCGTGTGCCATTTGAACTCTTCATGCAGACGCTTCGGGAGCGCACGAACATTGATCCGCTGCTGAATGTCTACGCGACGGGGGCTCCCACGTTCTATCATCATGCCTTGGCGGTTTTCGCCAAGCGCGGCACCTTTAACACCTTCGTCACGACGAATTTCGACACGCTGCTGGAACAGGCGTTCGAGATGGCGGGGATGAGAGAGAAAATGGACTTCCTCATCTATCGAGAAGCGGAGTCGTTTCGTCGTATCCGCTGGGACTCGGCTCGACCGATCATAATCAAGCTGCATGGCAGCGTTGAAGACACTACTCGCCTTGGGGCGACATTGGACAAGGTTGCGTCGCGGAAGTCAGCGAACTCGGTCGCGCGTGCTGTTGTCCCTCTCTTCGGTGGCGTACGATTCAAGCGCCTATATATCGCCGGTTATAGTTGCTCCGATGTCTTCGATATCGTGCCGACGATAAACTCAATCGAACTCCAGAAGACATCCGTCGTGTTCATCTCGCACGGCCATGCCAAGAGCGGCGTCCCTCGATGGGTGCTATCGCCGGCGTTGAATGCCAAATTTACGAATGGGGCACAGCTAACAGCGAGGACAGACGCGGTGCTACGCCGGGTGGGCCGGAAGCTGTCGTTTCCTCAGATCGCCATGCCGAAGAAAGGCGCAGCGGATGCTAGCTCGCTGGTCGCCGCCGTTGCCGTCTGGAACGATCAAATTCAATCCGACGAACGTAAGATCACGCGCCTGTATACGCTTGGGCGATTGAAAATACACGCGCACCAATTCTCCGACGCTCTGACCATAATGACGCGTGCCAACGAACAATCGATTGCGGACGGACAACTGAAATGGGTTGCGGAAACCCACTTGAACGCCGGGATATGCCACTATCGAATGGGTGAGTTTAGCCGAGCGGCACTTGCGGCAACACGTGCCATCAGAACAGCGAAGGGTATCGGATATCACCGGGTGCATGGAAATGCGGCGGGAAATCTTGGCAACGCATTCTATTCGCTGAGGCGGCTCGCCAGCGCACTTCGGTGGCAAGAGAGAGCTGCAGCGATTGCAAAGGGCATTGCGTACAAGCAATTGGAGGCCAATTCCTACGGCAACATCGGAATCATCTACGAAGAGTGGAAGCAATACGACACTGCTATTTCCTTTCATCGCCGCGCCTCGCATCTAGCTCAACGCATAGGTGACGCCATTGGGACGGCGCGGCATGCGGGAAACATAGCTCTTTGCCTCAATCGACTATCGAAGTTCGAGGAGGCGAAACCGTTCGCGCAGTTTGCGTTCGATCAATCTCGCCTAAGCGGCCAGCGATTTCTCGAGGCCGCGGCGCTAGGCGAGCTTTTCAGGTCGGAGGAATACAACGACGCCGATCTGGCATACTCGTACCTGGAGCGGGCCATTCGCGTCGCAGAGGATGTGGGCGATCACATCCAGGCGACGAAGTTTCATGAGTGGGGGGAAGCTCTGTGCGCGAAGCGGAATTGGGTCGATCGTCGATCGCACCACAGGTCGAGGCTGCCGCACATCGATTGAATGCCTGATAAGGGTCGAAGCGGAAGGTCAAGTAGTCCGGCGGGACCACTAACGGGCGCCGATCCAGCATGCGAACGTGAAGCCATAGAAGTTCTGATGAGCGCGGACTTGGCTGAAGGCGGCATCCTCGTACTGGTGATGCAGGAGGACGACGGATGGTCCGGAGGATCGCCGAACCTAGGAATCGACTTCGTTGTCTGGGGGCAGACTCGCGACGAGATCGTGGCCACGATCGACGCGCTGCTGGCACCGCTCGTTCAACGCGGATTGCGCTATCGATATCTCGGGCAGCGGATGCAGAGTTAGGCGTGGGCCTCTATGGTAGCCCGTGTTTGACCTTGGCCGCTGCGACTGCGGCCTCAACCTCCGCAACGACCTCCTTCGGCAGGCGCACCTTGTCCAACAGCCAAACCGCAAGCTCGATCCCATCGGCGGCATAGTCACGATTGTCGCTTGAAAGGGGATCAAGGATTCTTCTCAGGATGACCGGATTCCGAGCCGTAGTGCCGCTACGCATCTCCGTGTGCGGATAGCCGTCCGGCGCAAACTCCATGTTGAGATTGAGCGCGGCGTGACGCCTTGGTGTCTGTTCTTTGGCCGAGATCATCTCGTCCAGAGGCATACCAAGTCCGGAATGGTATCGTGGATTTCGGGTCAGCAGGTCTCGATTGGTGAACGTGGGCGCCTTGGGCAGATTGCTCTTGATGTACCGTTCGTCGAGTCCGCAAACCAGTCGGCGTATGGCGAACACCATTGTATCGAGCATGTGCAGATATTGGCCAAATGCGACATAGCCATAAATCGAGTACCGGTTATCGGCATTCCCGTTCTTCAGCAATTGCTCGATGAACCAGTCGGCCGTGCGGTCGTGCCAATGGTAGATGTCGAGGGTCGGCGGTTGGACGAGTTGATCCGGAAGGAGCGGACCCGCTATCGATTTCACATCCGCATAGAGGCGAACGATGTCGTGGCTGTAGCCTTTCGCCGTGCTGCCGTTGAGAAGAAGGACAGCCTTGAGGTATTTCTCAAGCGCGTGGACGGCCAGCCATAGAAAATCCGCGTGGAGTTGTTGATCGGCGCACCACCGCGCTGTTATGTAGTTTTCGTCCGCGGTTCGCACGAAAAGCTCGCCAACAAGGCTGTGCTTTGCCGCGCGCAATCCTGACGCTCGGTCGACCACGACCATCTCCTGGTTTTCTCAGGACGTGGTCACGACTAGGCGGTTTGCCAAGCTCGCTCTCACTGAATCGCGACGCATCGCGATACTATGCGCGTGGTAGTACGGGCTCAGCTCAGTGTTCGCCCGGTGCCCTAGCTCAGCTAAGCAGACGCGCTGTCCGGTGAGGGCGAGCTGACTTCTTCTGCCGTTCCCAAGGGCCAGAATTGTGGCGGCGTGGGGATTCGATGGCATCGTGAGGCGACCATCAATATTGGCCAGAGCGACCAACGGAGCGGCGAAAGATCCTTGAAATGGTCCGTCGCGGCGCACTCCTTCCGAAGGAGCTCTAGCAACTTGCCGCCGTCCGCATCGATTCTGATGCTTGCGACCGCGAGGCCGTGCGGCTTTTCGCCGGCAAACAAGCGCTCTTCGGTATCCTTGCCGGGAAACCAGAGCTGAAGCGTGGAATGGGCGAAATCGTCGGCGCAGAACTGAGAAAGATAACCAAGTGTTTCCGAGTCGCGCGTGAGGGAAAGCCACGTCGCAAGGATGGGAATAAGGATGCTCGCTGCGGTGCAGTCTTTTCGGTACTCATCGGTTGGCGTGGGGTGACCGACAAGGTCGCGATAGTCGCGATGTGTGCACGGATATGACCCGTGTGTTCGAAAGGTGAAGCAGGTACTGCCGGCGATCTGCGCAATCCACCTTCGGATCATGTCCGAATGACCGCAAGCCAGGAGGAAGAGACAGGCGAGATTGATATCGATCGCGTGCTCATCCTTGAGGGGTGAGTGAAGAATGGGGTTGTTGTTGATCATGTCGATCAACGCGGTCACCGTGATCGAGATGGCCTCGTTCGTCGCTGCAGAGACTTGGCCAGTCCGCGACTGTTCAAGGAGGCGAGCATGATGCAACCATAATCCGTGCACGGACAGCCGGCCTAGAATGTCGAAGAGGCGGAGGTTCTTGTCGACGGCAGATTGCGACGGCACTGCAGAGGTGAGTCCGTGTACGACCGAGGCATTGGGCAGGATACGCCCGGTCACGTAGTAGGAAGCAATCGTGCGGTGCAGGGCGATGAGTTTGTCGATGGCTTCACGACATGCTTTCGCGACGGCGGATTTGCCCTCAAGCACCGGAGAGATCAAACCCCAAGCACGCAAGAGCGCTAATTCACTCGCCCGGTAGGGCGCTTCGAGGTTGTCAGAGTCCCTGGCCCAAACAAAGAGCGTCCAGAGAGCCAATGTTATCTGACGCGTCGCCGTGAGCCGATCCTTCGGCTTCGACGGTCGTTCGCAAGCCTTGTTTATGAAGGCGCGAAAGTGCCGCGTGGCCACGTCAGGTTCGTCCACCATCGCGACGGCCTTGCGCAGCATCGATCGCGCATCTTTAGGGAACGCGTTCTCACGGAGGATGCCGGTAAGCAGTAGCTCCGCGAGTCGATCCCCATTCCAGATGCGATACTCGGTCGAGGCCGTGGTATTCTGGGTCATGTAGCTTTCGACAAGGCCGCTCACGGTCTCATCCATGTCGCCGCCGAAGCAGAGGCATATCGCTATCGGAAGACTGCGATATCGTTTCGGTATCCTGTTGGGAATGTAGTAGTCGCGAATTTCGTCGAGCGAGGGTCGGAGCGCTTGTGTCCCGACGTTCCACTCAGTGCGGGTGAGATCGCCTGCTTTCACCGAGAACAGGAATACTCGTCGTGCGCCGTCTTCCTCTGCCCCGACAGCGGCGACATCTACGCCATACTGTCGCGTGCCGATCGAAGGCTTGGAGATGATCGTGTACCCAAGCTCGCTCAGGAGATCCGGCAATACAGCGTCAAGCTCACCGCGTTCTCGCAAGGATGCGAGATATTGTTTGAACAGCAGCTTCATTCTGGGCGCGTCGCATTGCGGAAGAGGAATGTCCGATAGCTCAGTCCGACCGGCATGAGCGTGCTAAGCGCCGGCATCTCAAACGACATGGACTGGCCCTTGAGCTCCATCTCAGTGCGCACAGGCGGTGATGCGGCGTCCCGATACACGTAGATAACGGCATGACTGCCGTACAAGAGAATGGACTTTGGCATGATCGACATGAACACGGACTGCTGCTCAGCAGCCTTGTTCACCTCACGCCAGAAGTCCTTCTGGTGTTCCCATTCAAGATGTAGCTCGCGATCAGTTGGTCGAAACTCCGCGACTACGCCGACGCGCTTCAGATCATCCCGATTGCTCTTGTACCGTCTTAGCACGCGCCGAAGCACACGCTTGATGCGGGCGTCACTCACAGCGGCGAGACGTGCGAGATTGGCCTCTATACTTCCATAGTTGAGCAACAGCGGGTCGAAGATGATATCTGCGATCATGTCGGCCGTTTGAACGCCGGCTGCACGGCAGGCTGAGACGAGCATCCCGAGGAGCACGCGTGGGTGGAGCGTCAGGTAGCCGGCGGCCTTTTGTGCAAAGTAGAGCAGCCACGCATCATTGAGACCGAAGGCGGTCAAATCGAGATCAAACTCGCCGTGAGCCTCCTCGTTCTGCGCTATCACGCTGGCCGCTGTGCACAGTCTGTGATCGCCAGTGAGGAGGAGGGATGCCACAAACCAAGCTGCGCGAGGCGCGGGCCCTGACCGCATACTATGAAGGAAACTGTCAAGGGCGACTATATCGACCGCTTGTTCGCGGCCGCTCATCAGAGCTCTTATGAACCCAAAAATGCGTTCTCGATCACCGCTCAGGTCCCAGTTGGAAAGCGCGACATCGATGTTTTCTATCGCGCCAGTCTCTTCTCGCGGCGTCTTCGAGAGAATGTCCAGAACGACATTGATCGCTTCGTCCTCTAGTTCCTGGCGATTGAAGAACAGCGCTTGTGAACAGATGTAACGGAGATTGGGAGAGGCGTGACCGCTGGCTAGTTTGAGTAGTTGCGTCGCCTTCTTGGAAACGACGCCCGGATTCGCCTTCAAGAGACTCAGCGTCGCGTCAAGCGCGATCGCCGTCTCGACGGGGGACCTGTTCGTGCGGATGATGTCCTCAAGGGTGTCGAGAGTCTGGGTTTCCAGGGTTTTCGCCCCGTTGAGGGCCATCCTCCCCAGCGCTGTCATCGCGGCATAACGGATGTGCTGATGCTCGTTCTTGGTCATCCCAATGGCTTTGGCGACATACGCCTTCGGATCGTGATCGAAGCCCGCCTGAAGAATGAAAGATGTGACCCCCAAATCGTCGGTGGGCCGCGCCTCGACGAGGTCTATGCCTTCCCGCGCCCGATCCGCAGTCTGTCGGCACCATTGAAGAAAGGCGACGTTGGGGCGAGATCCGGCAAGATCACCTTGCGCCTTGCTTACGAGTGCTCGCACACTCGCAGCAACATTCTCGACGGTGTCGTCAATCAACGGCAGAAAATCGCAGAAAATCTGCTGCACTCGAAAGAATGCGTTGGTCTCTAAAGCATCTAGGACCGCTCCCCGAAACTGGCTGACGATGTTACGGCGATCTTTGTCATGTAGTTG
>JBFWYC010000013.1:0-89427 GCA_050186805.1 Hyphomonadaceae bacterium | reverse complement strand
TGATGATGGTCACCGAGAAGATCTTGAAGCCGATCATGCAGGCTTCGCCCTTCTTCTATTTCGGCAGCCCTGGAACGCTGGACTATATGAGCCAATGGGGCTTCCAGCCGGCGCCGGCGCCATTCGCGCCCGACTATGATGCGTTGGCTGACGACAAAAGGCGCCTCTTCGCCACGCTCGCGGCCGTCGATGGGGCGCTTGCCATGGACGAGGCCGGCATCCGTGACGCCTGCACGCGCGCCTGGCCGGTGAGCGAGCACAATTACAACGTCTTCTGGCGCACGCTGCCGCCGCGCATGGCCGAGGCGTTCGACACCCAGGTGCTGGACGCACTCGCAGGCTGAGCGCACATCCACCCTACTCCTTTTGCTCGCAATGCCCTAAAAGCCCGCCGTCCCCATGTCCGCAAAAGCCCCCACCATTGGCGTCGTCAGCCTCGGCTGCCCGAAGGCCCTCGTCGACAGCGAGCGCATCATCACGCGCCTGCGCTCCGAGGGCTATCAGTTGAGCGGCTCCTACGAAGGGGCCGACCTCGTCGTTGTGAACACCTGCGGCTTTCTTGATAGCGCCAAAGCCGAAAGCCTCGACGCCATCGGCGAAGCCATCGCCGAGAACGGCAAGGTCATCGTCACGGGCTGCTTGGGCAAAGAGGAGTCGCTCATCCGCGACACGCACCCCAAAGTGCTCGAGGTCACCGGCCCGCACCAATACGAAGCGGTGGTCGGCGCCGTGCACACGCATCTGCCGCAAGTGCACGATCCGAAAATCGATCTGGTGCCCGAAGGCGGCTTTCGTCTCACGCCGCGCCATTACGCGTATTTGAAGATTTCCGAAGGCTGCAACAATCGCTGCACCTTCTGCATCATACCGTCCATTCGCGGCGACCTCGTTTCGCGCCCCGCCAATGCCGTGCTGAAAGAAGCGGAGTCGCTGGTGAAAGCCGGCGTCAAAGAACTGCTCGTCATTTCACAAGACACGTCGGCCTACGGGATCGACGTCAAATACGCCGAGAGCAAATGGAAGGACCGCATGGTCCGCGCCAAATTCTATGATCTCTGCAAAGAGCTCGGCGAGCTCGGCGCATGGGTGCGGCTGCACTACGTCTATCCGTATCCGCACGTGGACGAAGTCGTCGGTCTGATGGCCGAAGGCAAAATACTGCCTTACCTCGACATCCCGTTCCAACACGCATCACCGAGCGTGCTCAAGGCGATGCGCCGCCCCGCGAACCAGGACAAAGTCCTCGATCGCATCAAGACGTGGCGCCAGATCTGCCCCGATCTCACCATCCGCTCGAGCTTCATCGTCGGCTTCCCGGGTGAGACCGAAGACGATTTCGAAACCCTGCTCGATTTCATCGAAGAAGCCGAGATCGATCGCGCCGGCGTGTTCAAGTACGAAAACGTCGACGGCGCGCCCTCACGCGATCTCCCCGGCCACGTCGATCAGGACGACGTCGACGAGCGCTACGATCGCTTCATGGAAGTGCAGACCGCACTCGCCCACCAGCGCCTCCAATCCATGATCGGTAAGACCGTCGACGCCATCTGCGACGGCTGGGACGAAGACGCCGAAGCCTACGCCTTCCGCACCAAAGCCGACGCCCCCGAAATCGACGGCGTCACCTACGTCGATAGCGACGACGAAATCGCCGAGGGCACAATCACGCGGCTCGAAATTCTCGGCGGCGAAGGCCACGAAATGATCGGCGCGTTGGTCGAGGAATGACGGACAGCCCTGCAGATAAAGCCTAGCCGCAAACGCGAAGGCGGATCGCGTTTCACCGCGCTTTGCCTTACACCCCGCCAATGTCTGCCTTCGACAATGTCCACCCCGCGCTCGCCCGCGCGCTCGCCGAGCGTGGCTTCGAGGCGTTAACGCCGGTGCAGGGCGCCATACTCGCCGACGACGCGCAGGATCGCGACCTCGTCGTCTCCGCCCAAACAGGTTCCGGCAAGACAGTCGCCTTTGGCCTTGCGCTGGGCGCAGCCCTCCTCGGCCAACGCAATCGCTTCGAACCCGCAGGCGCACCGCTGGCGCTCATCATTGCACCGACCCGCGAACTGGCGATGCAAGTGCGCGGCGAACTCGAATGGCTGTTCGCGCCTGCAGGCGGCCGCATCGCTTCCTGTGTTGGCGGCATGGACGCGCGCGACGAACGCCGCGCTCTGAACCAAGGCGCACATATTGTCGTCGGCACGCCCGGGCGTTTGGTCGATCACATCCGCCGCGGCACGCTCGAGATGTACGGCCTGCAAACCGTCGTGCTCGATGAAGCCGACGAGATGCTCAATCTCGGCTTCCGCGAAGAACTGGAACACATCCTCGACGCCTCACCCGCAGAGCGGCGCACCTTGATGTTTTCCGCCACCATGCCGCCCGTGATCGAGGCATTGGCGAGCACCTATCAACGCGACGCCCATCGCATCAGCACCGTCAGCGGCCAGAAGCAGCACGCCGACATCGAGTACCGCGCCCTCGTCGCCGCCAAGCACGATTTGGAAAACGCTATCTTCAACGTGTTGCGCTTCTACAACGCCACAAACGCGATCGTCTTCTGCGGCACGCGCGCCGCCGTTACGCACCTGGCGAGCCGCCTGGAAAACCGCGGCATGTCCGTCGTTGCGCTTTCCGGCGAACTCAGCCAATCGGCGCGCACGCACGCACTGCAATCGATGCGCGATCACCGCGCGCAAGTCTGTGTCGCCACCGACGTCGCCGCGCGCGGCATCGACCTGCCGGACCTCGAACTCGTCATCCACGCCGATTTGCCGAAAAACACCGAAGCGCTTCTCCATCGCAGCGGCCGCACCGGTCGCGCTGGCCGCAAAGGCGCCAGCGTTCTCATCGTCCCGTACTCGGCCCGTCGCCGCACCGAGCGCCTGCTCCGCGACGCCAACATCAACGCCAAATGGGGCGAACCGCCAGCCGCTGACGATATCAAGCGCCGCGACGATCAACGCCTACTGGCCGATCCGATTTTCCAAGAGACGCCAAGCGAAGCCGAGACCGCGATCGTCAACGCTTTGATGGCCGAGCACGATGTCGAGCGCATCGCCGCCGCCTTCGTGCGCCTCTACCGCAAAGGCCAAGCCGCGCCGGAAGATCTGGTTCCCGCGCCTGCGTTCAACGAAAGCGCGCCACGCGCCGAACGCGCCTCACGTCACGCCGAAAATTTCACCAGCGGCGTCTGGGTCTCGCTCAATATCGGCCGCGCGCAAAACGCCGAACCGCGCTGGCTGATCCCGATGATCTGCAAAGCCGGCGGCATCAACAAGCGCCAACTCGGCACGATCCGCATCCAGCAGCGCGAAACGCATGTCGAGATCGATGCCGGCAGCATTGATAAGTTCTTCTCGAACCTCGGCAAGAACGGCCACATCGAAAAGCAAATCTACGTCACCCGCCTGGACCGCCCGCCACAAGACACGCGCCCCCACCGCGCCGAACGCGCAGAGCGCGGCCCTCCGCAACGCGCCGAACGCGGCCCACCGCAGCGCGCTGAACGTGGCCCGCAGCGCAGCGAGCGCCAATCGCGAGCAGAGCAAACACCGCAAAAGCCGCCACACAAACCCTGGCACAAGGGCAAGCCGAAGCGTGAAGGCGGCGAGGCGCCGCCGTCACGCAGACAGAAGAAGTGGCATCCCGCCGACTGAGGCGCCATCTTCGCTCAAGTGTGCAACCTCTATTCCATGACCAAGTCGCGCGATGCGTTGCGGGCGTATGTCCGCGCCATGCGCGATCGCACCGGCAACCAGCCGCCGCTGCCCGACATCTTCCCCGATCAGCTGGCGCCGGTCGTGCGCACAGCGAAAGACGGCATGCGCGAGATCGTGACCATGCGCTGGGGATTTCCACCGCCGCCGGCGGGCAAACGGCCGGTCACCAATGTGCGCAATCTCACCTCCGGCTTCTGGCGCGGCTGGCTCGACAAGCCCGAGTTCCGCTGCCTCGTGCCGGCGACAAGCTTCGTCGAATACACCGACACCCCCCCAAAAGTGGCGCATTGGTTCGCGCTCGGAGACGAGCGTCCGCTCTTCTGCTTTGCCGGCGTCTGGCGGCCGTGGACGGGCGTGCGCGGCAAGGAAGATGGCGAGCATCAGCTCTTCTCCATCCTCACCACCGACGCCAACGCGCTGACGCGTCCGATCCATGCCGCAGCCATGCCGGTGATGCTGACGGGCGGCGACATCGACACCTGGCTCGAAGGCTCAAGCCAGGATGCGCTGGCGTTGGCGCGGCCCTTTCCCGCCGATCGCATGCGGCTTGTGCTGAGCGGCCCGCGCGCCGACCCTTAGGCCGCGAACGTCACCACGTTCGGGCCGGCGGTGCTGCGTTTCAGCGTCATCGTGAAGGTCGAGCCCACGCCTGGGGCGCTGCGCACGGCAATGGTTCCACCCATCGCGTCGAGCAGTTGCTTGGTGATGACAAGCCCCAATCCCGCGCCGCCGAATTCCCGCGTCATCGACGCATCGGCCTGCGCGAACGGCTTGAACAACTGGGCCAGGGTCGTGTCCGCCATGCCGATGCCATTGTCGGTCACTTCGACGGCGAAGGCGTCATCGCCGATCGCGCGCATGGACAATGTGACAGCGCCGCCCTTGGTGAACTTGGCGGCGTTGCCGGTCAGATTGAGCATGCATTGGCGCAGCCGCAGCGGATCGAGGAAAGCGGCGCCAATATCGCCGTCGCAGTGCGCCTCAAACCTATTGCCGTTGGCCGCAGCCGCCACCCGCGCGGTTTCGGCGACCTCGTTGAACACGGTCAGCAGCGGGGTTGCGGCGTTGCGCAATTCGAGTTTGCCGCTCTCCAGGCGCGCATGATCGAGGATTTCTGTGATCAGGCCCAAGAGATGATGCGCCGAACGCTGGATGCGCTGCGCATCCTCGGTCGCCGCCGTGAGGCCCTTCGGCTCGGTCTCCTCCGCGATCATTTCGGAATAGCCGATGATGGCGTTCAGCGGAGTGCGCAATTCGTGGCTCATATTGGCCAGAAACTGCGTCTTGGCCATGTTGGCGCCGTCCGCCGCGATGCGCGCCATGCGCTCCTCTTCGAGGGCGACGCGCGCCTTCTCGACCTTGGCGCTCTGCAGAATGACGTAGGCTGTGAACGCCGGCGCGACGAGCAGCGTGATCACCACCGTGGCGATCGGCGTGTACGGCGTGTGTCCCGGCGCGATGACGACGTTGACGAGGTAGTCGAGCACGATGACCACCGCGAGGATGGCCGCCGATAGTATCGCCACGCGAACGATCTGCTGCCGGGTCATGCGCCGCGCTCCCTAGTTTGCGGCGCCAGCTTACAGGCCTAATCGGTAAACCGGCTATTTACGCACGGTGGGCGCGCCCAGCGTCATGAACACGACCGGCCCTTCCGTCGGCGCGCGATAGACGCCGTGGGCGGCGTTCACTTTCAGCGCCACCGCCGTCAGCCGCCACGCATCCTTCTCGCTCATTTTCAGCGCGCGTTCGGTGAATTCCGGCAGATCGTGCTTATCGCCGAACCAGCGCGTGCGCTCGGCGTCGTTGCGCAAGCGCTGCGAGACCATCGGATGATCCCAGCCCCAGCGAAACAGCGTGGTTTTGGGATTCCAGGCGCCGATAATCTGGATCGGCGCGGTCACCAGCGCGCCGTCCTTGCGTGAAAACTTGATGACGCCGACCGCCTGGTCGACTTCCCAGGGCGCCTTTTCGAGCTTCAGTTTCTTGGCGAACCAGTGCTGGCGATTGAGCAGATCGATCCAGCTTTCGGCGACGAAGCGGTCGACATCGACGATCTCGCCGCCCCACGGCACGAGCGCATAGGACGGCGCGTTGCGCTCGGCGGCGGGCCGCTTTGCTTGGCGCTGCGTCTTCAGCATTCACTCTCCGGCGCGGACGGACCCATGTGGATAAAGCGTTCGCGCGCAGCGGGAAAGCTCTTTTACCCGTCATCCTTTTTACGGCCGCCGCGGCCGATGGTCAGCGCTTTGATCACGCCGCGCAATGTCCGCGCCTCCTGCTCGCTCAAACGCGCACGTAGAAATAAGGCTCGCAGATTGCGCTTCATCAGCGGCGCCTTGTCGAGCGGATGGAAAAAGCGGCCGTGCTCGAGTTCGGCTTCCAGATGCTGGAACAACGCTTCCAATTCGTCCTGTGTCGCCGGCGGACTTTGGCTGTCGCGAAACCATTGCGGTGCGTCGGTTTCCTGGCGCGCCTCGGCATACGCATAGGCAAACACCGCGGCCGCATTGGCGAGATTGAGCGAGGCGAAGCCTGGGTTCACCGGCAACGTCAAAATCGCGTCCGCCTTGGCGACCTCATCGGACTCCATGCCCGCCGCTTCCGGGCCAAACATCACCACCGGCCGCTCACCCGCCGCGATCGCCGCGCGCAGATTGAGCGCGGCCTGACGCGGCCCCCATACCGGCTTTTCCATGCCGCGCGGGCGGGCGGTGGCGGCCAGCACCAAGGTCGCGTCTGCCAACGCCGCCTCGAGCGACCACTCGACCCGCGCCCGCGCCAGCACGCTATCGGCGCCGACGGCGACGGTTTCCGCCTTCGGGTTCGGCCAGCGGTCGCGCGGCGCCACCAGGCGCAGCGAAACCAGCCCGAAATTGAGCATCACCCGCGCGACCGCGCCGATGTTCTCGCCCATTTGCGGGCGCACCAGGCACACGGCCGGCCATTCGTCGGCGATGGGCGGGGGCATGTTGGCGGCGCGGGTCATGCAGCCACCGTCAAAACCCATCGCCCGCCCTCAGGCAAGGCGCCGGGACCCGCCGCCGCAGTTTGCGCGCCCGGCTCAAACTGCTACCACGCGCCCAATTCCCCGAACCGAGAGGCGTGACAGCGATGGCGAAAATCAAGGTGGACAATCCGGTCGTCGATATGGACGGCGACGAGATGACCCGGATCATCTGGGCGGCGATCAAAGAGCGCCTGATCCACCCCTATCTCGACATCGATCTGAAATATTTCGATCTCGGCGTCGAAAGCCGCGACGCCACCAACGACCAGATCACCATCGACGCCGCCAACGCCACCAAGCAGTACGGCGTGGCGGTCAAGTGCGCGACCATCACCCCCGACGAAGCGCGGGTGAAGGAATTCAATCTGAAGGAAATGTGGAAGAGCCCCAACGGCACCATCCGCAACATCCTCGGCGGCGTCATCTTCCGCGAACCGATCATCTGCAAGAACGTGCCGCGCCTGGTGCCGGGCTGGACGCAACCCATCGTCGTCGGCCGCCACGCCTTCGGCGATCAATACCGCGCCACCGATTTCAAATTCCCGGGCAAGGGTACGCTGACCATCAAGTTCGTCGGCGAAGACGGCCAGACGATCGAGAAGGAAGTGTTCAAGGCGCCGGGCTCGGGCGTCACCATGGCGATGTACAATCTCGATGAGAGCATCAAGGACTTCGCCCGCGCCTCCTTCAACTACGGCATTCTGAAGAACTATCCGGTCTATCTCTCGACCAAAAACACCATCCTCAAAGCCTATGACGGCCGCTTCAAGGACATCTTCCAAGAGATCTTCGACGCCGAGTTCAAGGCCGAGTTCGACAAACGCAAGCTCACCTACGAACACCGCCTGATCGACGACATGGTCGCCTCCGCGCTGAAGTGGAGCGGCGGCTATGTGTGGGCGTGCAAGAACTATGACGGCGACGTGCAGTCCGACACTGTCGCTCAAGGCTTCGGCTCGCTCGGCCTGATGACTAGCGTGCTGATCACGCCGGACGGCAAGACCATGGAAGCCGAAGCCGCCCACGGCACTGTGACGCGCCACTATCGCGAGCATCAGAAAGGCAAGCCGACGAGCACCAATTCCGTCGCCTCGATCTTCGCCTGGACGCGCGGCCTCGCCCATCGCGGCAAGCTCGACGGCAATCAAAAGCTGATCGACTACGCCCTGCTGCTGGAAAAAATCACAGTCGACACCGTCGAAAGCGGACAGATGACCAAGGATTTGGCGCTGCTGGTGGGCGACCAACAAAAGTGGCTCACGACCGAAGGCTTCCTCGACGCCATCGGCGACAACGTCGACAAAGCGATGGCGAAGGCGTGAATGCGTAGGCGCCACTCCTCGCTCACCGGTAGCTGGAGCGGCGCCTACCGTTACCCCGACGATTTCCCTGAAATCGTTTTCAACGCCCAGATCGAAGAGCGCGACGGCGCGTTCTTCGGCTCGACCCAAGAGCCGAATATGGGAGAACGCGAACTCGCCGCCACTGTTCTCACAGCGGAAATAGAGGGCGTTAGGTCGGGCGCGAAGGTCGCCTTCACCAAATTCTACGGCGCGGAGGCCGAACTGGATTTTGCAATCCGCTATGAAGGCGAAGCGAACGAAGCCTTGACCCGCATAGACGGGATTTGGATCAACCCAGCTTGGTCCGGCACATTCTTCATGACGCGTGACGACATCGGCGAAGAAGCGGCCGCCGAGCGCACAGTCGAAGCGCCCATCGAGACACGCCTATGATCATACGCGACATTCGCCTGAACGACCGCGCTCAATGGGATGCGCTGTGGGCTGGCTACCTCGCCTTCTACAACAACGCGCTCTCGCCTGACGTCACCAACGCGACGTTCGCGCGCTTCCTCGATCCGTCAGAGCCGATGTTCGCGTTTGTCGCCGAGGACGAAGCGAGCGGCGCGTTGCTTGGCTTTGTGCATTGCATTTTGCATCGCGGCACCTGGTCGGTCGGCGATTTCTGCTATCTGGAAGATCTGTTTGCTGCCCCTGATGCGCGCGGCAAAGGCGTCGGCCGTGCCCTGATCGAAGCGGTTTACGCGCGCGCCGACGCGCTCGGCTGCGGGCGCGTCTATTGGCTCACGCATGAGAGCAACACCACGGCGCGCAAGCTCTACGATCAAGTCGCGGAGCACCGTGGCTTCATCCAGTATCGCCGACCCTAGTCGGCAAACGGCGGCGTCTTGCGCCACGGGAACGTGTCCGGCAAGTCGCGTGACACCTTGTTCGGATAGCGCGGCGCGCGCTTTTCCAAGAACGAGGTCACGCCCTCCTGCGCGTCGGCCGATTGCCCGCGCGAGACCATCCAGCGGCTCTCGATGCGATGCGCTTCCATCGGATGGTCGGCGTCGAGCATGTCGAGCATCATCCGCCGCGCCAGCGTCACCGAGACAGGCGCGGTGTTGTCGGCGATCTCGCGCGCGAGCGCGTGCGCGGCGGGCAGCAAATCCTCCGGCGCATGCAGCGAGCGGATCAAGCCGCGCTCGTGGGCTTCGTCGGTGGTGAACACACGCCCCGTCATCGTCCATTCCAACGCCGTCGAAACGCCGACCAGTCGCGGCAAGAAATAGGACGATAGCGTCTCCGGCACGATGCCGCGGCGCGCAAACACGAAACCCATTTTGGCGCCGGGCACCGCCAGACGAATATCCATCGGCAATTGCATGGTGGCGCCGACGCCGACGGCTGGACCGTTCATCGCCGCGATCACCGGCTTTAGACTGTCATAGATGCGCAGCCCAACGCGCCCGCCATTGTCGCGCTCCTTGCGCGCGTTGAAAACGTCGCCGCGTTCCTTCGCCCGCCGCTCATAGTCGAAGGTCGAGCCGCCCGCGCCGAGATCGGCGCCAGCGCAGAAGCCCTTACCCGCGCCGGTGACGATCACCACGCTCACGTCGTCATCGGCGTCGGTGCGATCGAACGCCGCGATCATGTCATTGGCCATTTGCGGGGTGAACGCGTTCATCCGCTCGGGCCGGTTCAGCATCAGCGTGGCGACGCCATCGGCGACGTCGAGTTTGATGGTTTGGTAGTCTGACATGGTGCGGCTCCGAAATGAGCCGCAACGCTAGCGCTTACAGGCGCAGCAACTCAACCTCTGCCGCTTGGTAAGGGTCGAGCCGGTAAACAAGCTGACGATGGATCGCCACCAGCGCGCCGGCGCCCCAATCCTCGATCAGCTCGGCGTCATCGCGCGCGCACGCCTGCCAGTGCGAGCCGTCCTCGCAGATCAGCACTTTGCCGCGCCCCAGCACGCAATCGATGGTCGAAACCGCGCCGGACTGCGCGCCGGCGCCCAATCCGACTCGGAACACCGAGAGAATCGCGTCACGTTGTTCGTGCGTGAGGCGGCCCCAGTCGAGCCGCTCGAAAAGCTCTGGCCCAAGATAGGCGGCCAGCGCGTCGTTCTGTGTCATCCGGGCGTCCCCACAACCGAATCGAGTCGTCCAAAAGCGATTGATTTGGTTTCCGAGACGTTACTTGTGCGGCCGGCGCTCTCGTCGGCGAAGTGAAACCACGCAAACAGCCGCGCTTGGGGTTGCGAGAGGAATGTCCGCGAGGTCGCCCGCGGTCCAAGTAATCAAAGCCCCAGGCGCCAGATGAAGTCGCGATCGGCGACGCGTCCGACCATGAATTTGTGTTCGCCCACGTGCTCGAAGCCGTAACGGCGATAGAACGCCTGCGCGCGGAAGTTATTTTCCCAGACGCTGAGATACATCACCTTGGCGCCCTTGCCGCGGGCCCAGGCCAGTGCTTCGTCCATCAGCGTTTGCGCGACACCCGCGCCTTTAGCGTCGCTATGCACGTAGAGGCGATGCAGTTCGAGCGCATCGGCGGCGTCCACGTCCATGTCGACATCGCCCATCTTGCAATAGCCGACAATCGTCTCGCCGTTCAGCGCAAGGCGATAGCGCGTCGCAGGATCGGCAAGCTCGGCGGCGAGCACATGCGCTCGGTACTTCGCCTCTACGTAAGCGGCGAGATCTTCCTGCGGATAGAGATGCCCGAAAGTGTCCACGAATGTGGCTTCGGCGAACGCCGCAAGCGCGGCTGCATCCGCCGCCGTCGCATCACGATAGGTGACGGCGCTCACGCCGCCAGCGCGCCTTGCAACGCGGCGCGGATGGCGTCGAGCGCCTTGCCCGCTTCGGCGCCGTTCGGGCCGCCGCCCTGCGCCATGTCGGGGCGCCCGCCGCCGCCTTGGCCGCCCACCGCAGCGACGCCGGCTTTGACCAGATCGACGGCGCTGATCTTCGCTTTCAGATCGTCGGTGACGCCGACCGCGAGCGCGGCTTTGCCATCCTCGACGCCGACATAAGCGATCACGCCCGAACCGAGCGATTTTTTGCCTTCATCGACGAGCCCGCGCAGCTCTTTCGCCGGCACGCCCTCAAGCACACGCGCCAGCACGGAGACGCCCGCGACGCTCTCCGGCCCTGCTGGCGCGGCCTGCCCGCCACCGCCTGCAAGCGCGAGCTTCTTCTTGGCATCGGCCAATTCGCGCTCAAGCTTGCGGCGGTCGTCAGCGAGCTGGTTGACGCGGTCGGTCACTTCCGCGAGCGGCGCCTTGATGTTGGACGCGATCGCCTTCGCCAGCGCCGCCTGGGCTTTCAGGTGCGCGAGCGCCGCAGCGCCGGTCGCCGCCTCGATCCGCCGAATGCCGGCCGCGACGCCGCCTTCGCTCAGCACCGCAAACACCGCGATGTCGCCGGTGCGCTTCACGTGCGTGCCGCCACAGAGCTCCACCGAATAGGCTGTGCCGTTGGCGTCGAGCGCATCGCCGAGCCGCAGCACACGCACCGTGTCGCCGTACTTTTCACCGAACAGCGCCAGCGCGCCTTCTTCGATGGCCTTCGCCGGCGCCATTTCCTTGATCACGCCTTCGGCGTTCTGACGAATGACGGCGTTCACTTCGTCCTCGACGCGGCCGATCTCGTCGGCCGTGAGCGCATGACCATGGCTGAAGTCGAAGCGGAAATAATCCGCCTCCACCAGCGAACCCTTTTGCGTCACGTGCGGTCCGAGCACATTGCGCAACGCCGCGTGCAGCAAGTGCGTCGCCGAGTGATTGGCGCGGATGCGCGCGCGGCGCTGATGATCGATGTCCAGCTTCGCCGCATCGCCGACCTTGACCACGCCTTTCACCAGGCGGCCGACATGCGCGTGCAAGGCGCCCGCCTGCTTCAACGTGTTTTCGACGGCGAACTCGGCGCCGCTGGCGAAACGGATCACGCCATGATCGCCCGCTTGGCCGCCGCTTTCGGCGTAGAACGGCGTGCGATCGAAAACGAGCGCGCCGGCCGCGCCTTCGCGCAATTCATGCTGCTCGGCGCCGCCGGCGACGATGCCCGCGAGCTTGCCTTCGCCGGCTTCGGCGCCGTAGCCGAGGAATTCGTTGCCACGCGTGCGCTCCAAGATCGTGTGCCAGATGGCCGGATTGTCGGCGCCATCGGCGCCCTTCCAGCTCGCAGCGCCCTGGTCCTTCTGCTCCTGCATCGCGACGTCGTACTCGGCGACGTCGACTTCAAGCGAACGGCCGCGCAGGATGTCTTGCGTGAGATCGAGCGGGAAGCCGAACGTGTCGTATAGCTTGAACGCCGTGCGGCCCGAGAGCTTCGGCTTCACTAAGAAACCCAAGCCCGCCTTCGGAGCGGAAATCTGCAAACGAGCGATCTCATCCTCAAGCAGCTTCAGACCATTCGCCAGGGTGCGGCGGAAGCGCTCTTCCTCTTCGCGCAATTGCGCTTCGATCACCGGCTGCGCGCGCTTCAGTTCGGGATAGGCCTCTCCCATTTCCGCGATCAAGGTCGGCGCCAAGCGATGCATCAGCGGTTCTTTGGCGCCGAGAATGTGCGCATGGCGCATGGCGCGGCGCATGATCCGGCGCAGCACGTAGCCGCGGCCTTCGTTCGAGGGCGAAACACCGTCTGCGATCAAGAAGCACGACGAACGCAAATGATCGGCGATCACATTGTGGCTGGGCGCCTGCTCACCTTCGGCCTTGGTCTTGGTCAGCTCTTGCGACGCCGCTTTCAGCGTGCGGAAGAGATCAGTCTCGAACACCGAGTCCACGCCTTGCAGCACGCAAGCCATGCGCTCGAGGCCCATGCCGGTATCGATCGACGGCTTCGGCAGTTTCTCGCGCGGACGCCCGTCGGCGAATTGCTCGAACTGCATGAACACGAGGTTCCAGAATTCGAGGAAGCGGTCGCCGTCTTCGTCCTTCGATCCGGGCGGGCCGCCCCAGATATGATCGCCGCGGTCGATGAAGATTTCCGAGCACGGACCGCAGGGGCCAGTGTCGCCCATCGACCAGAAATTGTCGGCCGTGGCGATGCGGATGATCTTGTCGTCGCTGAAGCCTGCGATCTTCTTCCAGAGCAAAGCGGCCTCGTCATCGTCGTGATAGACGGTGACGAGCAGCTTATCCTTCGGCAGGCCGAGGTCTTTGGTGATCAGCGTCCAGGCGGCGTCAATGGCGCCTTCCTTGAAATAATCACCGAACGAGAAATTGCCGAGCATCTCGAAAAAGGTGAGGTGCCGGGCGGTGTAGCCGACATTGTCGAGGTCGTTGTGCTTGCCGCCGGCGCGGACGCACTTTTGCGACGTCGCGGCGCGCGGAAACGGCGGCTTGGCCGCACCGGTGAAATAGTTCTTGAACTGCACCATGCCGGCATTGGTGAAGAGCAGCGTCGGGTCGTCCTGCGGCACAAGCGAAGACGAGCCAGGCAGTGCGTGACCGCGGCGGCTAAAAAAATCCAAAAACTGTCGGCGAATGTCGTTGACGCTTTGCATGCAGCCCGAGCCAAATCAGAGTGTTCCGCTTGGTATAGGTAGTGCCTGCATGAACGCCAAGCGCCGCACCGCCGCGCCCGGCCGCCGCGCGTTCAATCCGGGACGGTGAGCGCGCCTTCCACGCTCAGCGGGAAGTGCGGATTCCAGGCCACCTCCCAAAGATGGCCATCGGGATCGGCGAAATAGCCGGAGCGACCACCCCAAACCGCGTCATGCGCGGGCTTGACCACCTTGGCGCCCGCCGCCGCAGCTTCGGCGATCACGGCGTCGACTTGATCCTTCTGGCGGACATTGTGGGCCAGCGCGATGGCGCGAAAACCGCTGCCTTCTGCTGGCACATCGGCGTCGCAGGCGAGGCTCTCGCGCGGAAACAGACACAGCGCCACGGCCCCGGCCTGCATGAACACCACCTCGCCGCCGCCGACCGACGACGATGTGAAACCGAGCGCCTCGTAAAACGCTCGGGCACGCGGCAGATCGCCAACACCCAACGTGATCAACGAGACGCGCGGCTCCATGCTCATGCTCCCGAAGCTAATCCGCCGGCCGGCCCGGGGACGGGCCAGGGCATGGGGTCGGGTCGGCTACACGGCCCCGAACCGGCCAGCGAAACTCAAAGCTTCCGGCGTCAGCCGCCTTCGGACGCGTCCTTCTCCTCATCGCCCTCGGGCGGAGAGTACATCGCATCCGCCATCAGACCGGACTTCGACCGGATGGCGTCCTCGATCTCGATCGCGACGTCGCGGTGCTCCTTGAGGAACCGGCGCACGGCCTCCTTGCCTTGGCCAATCTTCTGCGACCCGTAAGCGTACCAGGCGCCGGACTTGTCGATCACGCCGGCCTTTACGCCGAGCTCGATCAGTTCGCCGGTTTTGGAAACGCCCTCGCCGTAGATGATGTCGAACTGCACCTGCTTGAACGGCGGTGCCACCTTATTCTTCACCACTTTCACGCGGGTTTCCGAGCCGATGACTTCGTCGCGCTCCTTGATTTGACCGGTGCGGCGGATGTCGAGACGCACGGAGGCGTAGAACTTCAGCGCGTTGCCGCCCGTCGTCGTCTCCGGGTTGCCGTACATCACCCCGATCTTCATGCGGATCTGGTTGATGAAGATGACGAGCGTCTTCGACTTGTTGATCGAACCGGTCAGCTTGCGCAGCGCCTGGCTCATCAGCCGCGCTTGCAGGCCGGGCAAGCTATCGCCCATTTCGCCTTCGATTTCCGCGCGCGGCGTCAGAGCCGCGACCGAGTCCACCACCAGCACGTCGATGGCGCCGGAGCGAACCAGAGTGTCGGTGATTTCGAGCGCTTGCTCGCCCGTGTCCGGCTGCGACACCAGCAGATCGTCGAGATCGACGCCCAGCTTGCGCGCGTAAATCGGATCGAGCGCATGCTCGGCGTCCACGAAGGCGCACACGCCGCCATTCTTCTGCGCTTCGGCGATGCAGTGCAGCGCCAGCGTCGTCTTGCCCGAGCTTTCCGGGCCATAAATTTCCACTATGCGGCCGCGCGGCAGACCGCCAATGCCCAGCGCGATGTCGAGGCTGAGCGAGCCCGTCGAAATGGCTTCGATCTCCACCGCCTTCTGCTCGCCAAGGCGCATCACCGAGCCCTTGCCGAAGGCTTGATCGATCTGCTTCAGGGCGGCGGCCAAAGCCTTCTGCTTGTCCGTTTCCATATCCGTCTCAACAAGCTTCAGTTTGGTCATCGTCTCCGCCTCCGTTTGGCCTGAGTCCAGCGCTCCGGCCACCGACCAGCCCAGTCCGCCGGCAGGAATCTGTTGTACGCGCTTTGTTCTCGGAACGCAAGCAGAACATCCGTGGTCGCGCGCCCAGCGTTTCGGCGCCCGCTTTCGGGACCGGGGGAGCAGCTGCGCCCCCTATTGCCACGTCACAAATGGCGCTTAACAAATTCCGAGGGGGAAATGAGTTAGGATCGGACATGGCCTCAACGCTCGCGCCCATCCCGCCTCGCGGCGGCGCTCCCGCGACCCTGGAAGCGGTGACCTCCTTCCGTGTGAAGACGGCCGCGCTGTCGCGCCCAGCGGGCCCGATCCAGAAGCCGGACCCCAACATGGTGCTGATCACCGGCGAAGACGGCGGCGTTGTCGTTTATCCGCCGAGCGAGAAATTGGTGATCCTCGCCGCACGCCGAACGCGTCGCACCGAGCGCTGATTTTCAAACATGGCGACGGGGGGAGACCAAAACGCGCGCGGCGCGACGGCGAAGTCCGCGCTGAAATCGGCCCTGCGTCCCGCCGTTAAAGCCGCATGGCCAGTGCTGACGGCCGTCGCCAGCGCTCAGCGCGGCGGGCCCCAAGTGCGCTGGAGCGATACGTGGACCGCGGAGATGGACGCCGGCCTCAACGCGCTGCCGCCGTTTCCAGAATGCCCGCACGATCTCTATCGCGTGCTCACGGCGCCCACCGATACGCCCAAGCGGCACGCGCTTGTTTGTGAGAACGGCGCGCCGATTGCACAGATTTCGCTGCGCCGGCGCAGGCACCACTGGGAGCCCGTCACCTATCAATGCCTGCCCAAGCGCATTGCGCCCGCCATCGATCACGCCGCGCTTGGTCGCGCGCTCAATGCACTGGGCGTTGAGATTCACGCGCCGGCTGGCATTGGCGAAGAGATTGCCGTGCTCGGCGCACGCCGCTCGTGGAGCTATCAGACCTATCGCATCGACCTACACAGCGATCTTGAGGCCTATTGGCGCTCGAAGAAGCGGCTGCACACGGTGCGCCGCGCGCGTGAGGCGAGCGTTGGCCTTAAATCGCGCATAGATGGCGACGGCGACCTCGCCTGGATCGTGGAACACTGGCGCACGCAATGGCAGGACGACGCCTCCAACGAAACCGTCTGCGCCGCCGACCGCTTGCGCTTCTGGAGCGCCGCGATGGGCGACGGCCGCGACGGCGTCCTGCGCGTGCGCACGCTCATGCTGTTGCAGGATGACGCGCGCGTCTCCGGCTGGGTGTTCACCAGCGTGGGCGATACGGTGATGTGGCAGTGCGGCGCGCGCGATCCGGCCTTCGATGACGCCAAGGCGCGCGACGCCGCCATGCTCGCGGCCATCGCCTGGGCGCAAGCCCATGGCTTCCGCTATCTCGACCTCTCCGGCGGCGACTGGAAGCGCTATTGGGGGCCGCCCGGCGAAGTGCGCCACGGCGCCATCTTCCGCCCGCGCCTGCTCGACGCTTTCGCCTGGGCGCACGGTTAGCTGGACCTGTCGGCGCTCAGCACGTTACGCTGACTACCTCAGCTTGGACCGCGAGACGGAGGAGCGAGTGCCGAGTGCGAGATTTACGCATGCTCTTCTTGCGGCGAGCCTCCTGGCTGCGTGCGGCGCTCCTTCAGCAATGATAGAAAGATTGGAACGGAGCGGTGTGAGCGAGCGCTCAAACCAAACGCTAGTGGTTAGAGACCTCATCGGCGCGGATGCAACGGCGCTTTGCCTCGTCGCTTCGGATGCCGCATGTGGCGGAGATACTATGCTGTGCCGTGCCAGAGAATTCGTCCGCGCGCGCCAAGAGAGGCTAAATCCGGAATTCAATTATTTCGTCATTTTGCGCGCGCACAAAGCGGACGTTGAGAGGTTTCACAAGCAGAGCTCTGAGCTGATTGTCACGCCTGTTGATGTAAATGCTTGCGTCACTGCCGACCAAGCCATTCACATCGAGCGCGCAGGGGCCGTCCGCGACTGGATCATTCATCTGCCCGAACCCGACCACAGCGCCCCTTAGCTGAACGCCGCCAGATCGCCGAACTTGCCGGCGTTGAAGTCGGTGATGGCTTCGCGGATTTCCGCTTCCGTGTTCATCACGAACGGCCCGTACCACGCCACCGGCTCATCGATCGGTTCGCCGCTCAGCATCAGGACTTTTGCCTCGCCATTGGCCTCGATGGTGATCGCGCCGCCCTCGCGCGCGAACACCGCAAACTGCGCATCGCGGGCGACCGCTTCGCCATTGAGTTCGACCGCCCCGCTCTGCACCAGCACCGCGAGCGTGTGGCCCTCGGGCAGGTCGAACGAGGCTTTGCCGCCGCGGTTCAGGCGCACGTCCCAGATGTTGATCGGCGTGAACGTGTTCGCGGGCCCGCCCGCGCCGGCATAGTCGCCCGCGATAACGCGCACGCGGCCCGCTTCGTCGGGCAACGCGACGGACGGGATCTGCGCATCGAGCAAGGTCTGATAGCCAGGCGCCGCCATCTTGTCCTTCGCCGGCAGGTTGACCCAGAGCTGCACCATCTCCATGGCGCCGCCGCTTTCGGTGAACGCCTTGGAGTGAAACTCCTCGTGCAGAATGCCGGAAGCGGCGGTCATCCATTGCACGTCGCCGGGGCCGATATGACCGCCATTGCCGGTCGAGTCGCGGTGATCGACTTCGCCGGCATAGACGATTGTCACCGTCTCGAAGCCGCGATGGGGATGAACGCCAACGCCGCGCTTTTGCGGCGCGGGCGGAAAATGCTCCGGCGGCGCATAGTCGAGCAGGATGAACGGCGACAGCGCTGCGCCATGCGATTGCGGCGAAAACATCGAGCGGACGTGAAATCCATCGCCCACCCAATGCGGGCGCGGCGCGTCTTGAACGGCGAGCAGTTTTCTCATCGGTCGAACCTCATTGCCGCCTCAGATATGTGAGCCGCGCTGACGCGCAATAAGGCACAAGATTGATCCTATGGGCGTGTTCTCGAAACATTCATGCGCCGGCGCCCTTGCCGCGCGGGCGCCAGGCGCCCACGTTCCGCCTGCGCCACCCGCGCCCTCCCATTCTTCATCGCAACAGCGCCGCCATCGCGCCGGCGCGGCTTCGAACCACGCAAGGACATAAGCTCATGTCGCAATCCGCCACGCTCGCCGCACGCTCAGGTCAATTCAAGATCGGCGGCGAGATTGAAGTGAACCGTTTGGGCTTCGGCGCCATGCGCATTACCGGGCGCGGCATTTGGGGGCCGCCGCAGGATAAAGCCGAAGCTTTGCGCACGCTGAAGCGCCTGCCAGAACTCGGTGTGAACTTCATCGACACCGCGGAATCCTACGGCCCGCACGTCTCCGAAGAGCTCATCCGCGAAGCGCTGCATCCCTATGACGGTCTTGTCGTCGCCACCAAGGGTGGGCTCACGCGTCCCGGTCCCGACATTTGGGATCAGGATGGGCGCCCCGAAAAGCTCATCGCCGACGCCAAGTCGAGCTTGAAGCGGCTCGGCGTCGAGCAGCATCAGCTTTGGCAATTGCATCGCATCGATTCCAAGGTCCCGGCGAAGGAGCAGTTCGAGGCGGTGAAATCGCTCATCGATCAAGGCATCGTACGCCATGCCGGTTTGAGCGAGGTGTCTGTCGCCGACATCAAGGAAGCGCAGAAAATCTTCCCGGTCGCCACCGTGCAGAACCTCTACAACCTCGCCAACCGCCAGAGCGAAGCCGTGCTGAACTATTGCGAAGCGCAGAATATCGGCTTCATACCCTGGTATCCGCTCGCCGCCGGCGATCTCGCACGCGACGGCTCGGTGCTTGATAAAATCGCCAAAGCCAAAGGCGCCGCGCCTTCGCAGATCGCGCTCGCTTGGGTGCTGAAACGCAGCCCGGTGATGTTGCCTATCCCCGGCACCAGCAAGGTGAAGCACCTCGAAGAAAACACACAAGCCGCCGCAATCGAACTCAGCGCCGAAGAGTTCGATACGCTCGACAAAGCCGGCCGCTGACACGGGAACCTGGGAACACCCTCGCGCGCGCCGGCATTTCGCTCTGACCGGCTCGCCTCGAGGTGTTCTCATGAAATTGCTCGCAACCGCCGCACTGATCGCCCTGCTCGCCGCGTGCGGCCAGCCTGCGACGACCACCGCGCCTGAACCAACAGAAGCGCCGCCGGCGCCGGCCGCCGACGCCGACGCCATCACCGCCGAAGGCTGGAACAGTTTGCGCATCGGCATGACCCGCGCCGACGTCACCGCCATTGTCGGCGCGACGGCGACGCCCGGCGCAGTGGGCGGCCCCGATCCGGCCGCGTGTGATCTCTTCCATCCCGCCAACGCGCCTGCGGGCATGCTGGTGATGATCCAGCAGGACGTGCTGACCTCGATCACGCTGCGCAACAACACGACACTGCGCACCGATCGCGGCTTTGGCGTCGGCAGCAGCGCTGCAGAGATCAAAGCCGCCTACGGCGCAAGCGCGCTGAGCGAACCGCACAAATACGTCGATGGCGCCGAATACATCACGATCTGGAGCGTAGGCGCACCCACCGGCGGCGTCTGGGTCGAAGACCCCAACGCCCGCGGCATACGCTATGAAACGGACGCGCAAGGCGTGGTGACGGCCGTCCACGCCGGCGGGCCAAGCATTCAGAACGTGGAGGGGTGTTCTTAGGCGCCCCTTGCCGCTACCAATCGGCATGCTCCGCGTTATCGCTCGCGGCGGCGCGGATACGCCTTGCGAGGATCCCGCCGCCCTCTGGTACGACCTGGAATCACCGACAGACGCTGAAGAGGCCGACGTCGAGACCACGCTCGGCATCGATGTGCCGACGCCCGCCGAGCGCGCCGCTTTCGAGGAATCGGCCCGCTATTACGAAGAAGGCGACGCGCTGCACCTCACCGCCACCCTGCTCGGCCGGCGCGACGAAGGACCGTTCGTGGCGGGCGCCGTGACCTTCATTCTTGCCCGCGGCAAGCTCGTCACCGTGCGCCAGGTGCGCCCGCGCGCGTTTGATATCGGCGAAGGCCGCTCCAGCGCGCGCCTGGGCTCGGCGCAAACCGGCGCGGACGTCATGCTGGCGTTGATCGAAGGCGCCGCCGAGCGGCTGGCGGACTTGCTCGCGGAAGCCAAGCGCGACGCCAACAAGCTGTCGATGCAGGTGTTCGACGAAACTGACGCCACCGATCTGCGCACCGCGTTGCGTGAACTCGGCCGCATCGGCGCGCTGGCTGCGCTGGTGCACGATTCATTGTCGAGCGTGCAACGCCTTTTGGTTTATGCGCGCGCGACCAAGAACAAGTACGGCCTCGACACCGCGCGCGTTGCAGCCCTGGGGCGCGACGTTGGCGAGCTTGAGCGCATCGCCGAACAAATGCAGCCGCGGCTGTCGTACTTGCAGGACGCCATGCTGGGGCTGATCAATGCGACGCAAACCAATGTGCTGAAGGCGCTGTCGCTCGCCACCATCGCGTTTGTGCCGGCGACCTTGATCGCCTCCATCTTCGGCATGAATTTCGAGGCGATGACCTGGTTTCGCACCGGATGGGGGCCGTGGATCGCGTTTCTGCTGATGCTCGCTGCGCCGGCAGTGCTGTTCGCGATCGCCAAATGGCGGCGGTGGTTCTGAGCCGGAACTCCAGCCAACAACGCCGCGTTTCCCTGGCCACGGTTTTCGAGGAGCGCGACTATGATGAAATATGCTTTGGCGGCGGCGGCGCTGATCAGCCTCGGTGCGTGCGGCACGCAGATGGGCGACCGGATGGCTTCGGGCGCGGCTATCGGAGGCGGCATCGGCTTGGCAGCTGGAGGCGTCGGCGCCGTGCCTGGCGCGATCATCGGCGCGGGCGTGGGCGCATTCACGCCGCCGGAGAATATGAACCTCGGCGAACCCGTGTGGGACGATTCATCGGGCGACCAATATTACGATGACGGCAATCCAAAGCCGTAAGCTGGCGCTTAACCAAAGACCACAATAAAGCCCAACGGGCGGCGCAAGGAGCGCCGCTCGTTTGTGTGCTGTGGAGCTGGATTGTCATGAAGAAACTCATCGTCGCCGCGGTCGTCGCCGCCCCGCTCGCGCTGGCCGGCTGCGGCACGCAAATGGGCGATCGCATGGCCTCAGGCGCGGCCATCGGCGGCGGCGTCGGCCTGGCTGCCGGGGGTGTCGGCGCGCTGCCGGGCGCGGTGATTGGCGCGGCCGTCGGCGGGCTCACCTCGCCTGATCAGGTCAATCTCGGCGAGCCCGTCTGGAATCGCTGAATTGCGAAATTAAGCGCGGCGGCCTAAAGGCTCGCTGCGTTGAGGCGCCCGTCTGTGCTGCGGGAGAGCCGAGGAAAGAACATGGCAGCCCTGGAATTCACCCGTCGCTACGCGATGGCGCATCGCCTATTGGCGACCGACAGCCCGAAATGCGGCATCCCGCACGGCCACAATGAATTCGTCACCGTCCGCCTCGACCCGACACAGCGCTTTGCCTTCAGCGCCAAGAACTCGGCCGCGCCATTCGAACTGGTCAAGCGCCGCTGGCATCAATGGATCGACGACCACGTCGATCACTGCCTGCACTTGGGCGAGGACGATCCGCTGATCGGCTTCTTCGCCGCACACGAGCCCGAACGGCTGGCGCAGATCATGACGTTTCAGGGCGACCCCACCACGGAAGCGCTCGCGGCATGCTTCTGGCTCAAGCTGCAAGCCTTCATCCAGGCGGATGGCCTGCCTTTCACGGTGCGTGAAATCCGGATCGAGGAGACGCCGACCAACACCGTGGTGATCAATCGCGACGTGTTCGATCCCGCCGAATGCGGCTTGCGCGCCGGAGCGTGGCCGTGGCGTGCGGATATGAGCATCAACGACTTGCAGCCCTGAGCTATGCTCGGAGCGATTCCGGAGTAGCTCATGCCCACCTTCCTGACCTCGCCGCAGATCGCGCCAATCCTGCTTCTCGTGGCGTCGAACGTATTCATGACGTTTGCCTGGTACGGGCATCTCAAGTTTCGCTCGACGCCGCTGCTGATCGCCATCGTGGCGTCGTGGGGGATCGCGTTCGTGGAATATTGCCTCGCGGTGCCGGCCAACCGGATCGGCCGCGCCGCCTATTCAACGGCTGAACTCAAAACCATGCAGGAGGTGATCACGCTCGTGGTGTTCATCGCCTTCTCGGTCTTCTTTCTGCGCGAGTCGCTTGGCTGGAATCATTTGCTCGGCTTCGCCTTGATCGCCGCGGGCGCCGCGGTGGTGTTCCTAGGCAAATAAACGCTCAACCCACCATCCACAGCAGCCATGGCGCGGCGATGCAGAAGGCGAGCGCTGCCTCGACGAGCGCGGAGTGTTCGTTGAAGCGCGTGCGCGTTCCATCGCGCCACATGGAGATAGTGCGCCCGCCAGCGGCGCCTGCCCACGCGGCGGCGAGCACGGCGGATGCGCCGGTGGCGAACAGCCCGATCACATCGACGCCACGCGTGATCCAAACCAGCGAAAACAGCAACGCGACGCCGTGCAGGCCAAGGAATACCCCCCCGTAAGTGGCGCGGAATTCTGCGAACCCACCGCCCTGATCGTCAGCCTTCAAACGCACGAAACGCGCGGCCCAATGCGGATCGATCAAGCCGCGCGCGCCGAGGAAAACGCCAACGCCGAGTGCGAGTGCGTTGAGCACCCAAGCCACCAGCGCGAGGTCGAGCCCCGCGCGCCACATCAGCGCATGCCGGGCACGCTCACGCCGTCGTCTTCCTTTTTGCGCTTGCCGCTCCAGCCGTACTTGGAAAGTTCGTTGAGCGCGATGGTGCGGGCGTGAACTTCGTCAGGCCCGTCCGCGAGCCGCAGCGTGCGAATGCCGGCGTAGGATTTCGCGAGGCCGAAATCCTGACAAACGCCGGCGCCGCCATGCGCCTGGATCGCGTCATCGATGATCTTCAGAGCCATGCGCGGGGCGGCGACCTTGATCATGGCGATCTCGTTCTTCGCGACCTTGTTGCCGGCGCGATCCATCATGTCGGCGGCTTTGAGGCAGAGCAGACGGTTCATCTCGATATCGATGCGCGCGTCGGCAATGCGCTGCTCCCACACCGAATGTTCGGCAATGGTCTTGCCGAACGCCACGCGGCTGGTGACCCGTTTGCACAAGGCCTCAAGCGCCGCCTCCGCCGCGCCGATCGTGCGCATGCAGTGATGGATGCGGCCGGGGCCCAGGCGGCCCTGCGCGATCTCGAAGCCGCGCCCCTCGCCCAACAACAAGTTTTCCGCCGGCACGCGGACATCTTTCAGTTCGATCTCCATGTGACCGTGCGGCGCGTCATCGTAGCCGAACACGGTCAGCGGCCGCAGAATGTTGATCCCCTTGGCGTCGAGCGGCACCAGGATCTGGCTTTGCTGACTGTGCTTTGGATTGTCCGGATTGGTCTTGCCCATCAGGATGGCGACCTTGCAGCGCGGATCGCCAGCGCCCGACGACCACCACTTGCGGCCGTTGATCACATACTCGTCGCCGTCGCGTTTGATCTCGCACCGGATGTTGGTCGCATCGGACGACGCCACGGCAGGTTCGGTCATCAAGAAGGCGGAGCGGATTTCGCCGTTCATCAGCGGCGTCAGCCACCTGTCCTTCTGCGCGCGCGTAGCATAGCGCTCGAACACTTCCATGTTGCCGGTGTCGGGCGCCGAGCAGTTGAACACCTCCGACGCGAACACGACGCGGCCCATGATTTCGGCGAGCGGCGCGTATTCGAGATTGGTGAGCCCGGGGCTTTCAAACTCGAATGTCTCATCGACCTTCGCATGCCCGCTCGATGGCGGCATGAACATATTCCAAAGACCGGCCTTCCGCGCCTTCGTCTTCAAATCTTCGAGCACCGGCAACACCTTCCAGCGCCCGCCTTCGTGCTGCTGATCATGGTAGGTCGGCACGGCCGGATAGATGTGCTCGTCCATGAAATCTTGGACTTTCGCGATCCAGGCCTTGGTCTTTTCAGTGTGCTCAAAGTGCATGGACGTCTCTCCCAAGCTGGTCGCGTTTGTGCCAACACGCTAAAGCGCTGGCGCCAGGGGAGCAATCAACATCATGGACCTTGCCGCTGCGACACTGACTTGCGGACGCGTGCGCTTGGAGCCGTTCGAGGAAGGCCATCGCGATGGGCTGATCGCCGCCGCCGTGGCCGATCTCGACACCTTCCGTCATATGCCGTTCCCGGTCGCGCGCGAGGGCTACGGCGCCTGGTTCGACTGGCTGCGCGGCGAGCAAGAGGCCAAACGCTGGCTGCCGCATGCGGTGATCGCCGACGAGGTCATCGTCGGCCAATCCTGCTACATCAATCTTCGCCCGAAGGATGCCGGCGTGGAGATCGGGGGCACCTGGTACGGCCCTTCCGCGCGCGGCGGTTTCGTCAATCCGAGCGCCAAGCTTCTCTTGCTCGGTCACGCCTTCGACAGCGGCGCCGAGCGCGTCGAACTGAAAACCGATGCGCTCAATGCGCGCTCGCGCGCGGCGATGCTCAAAATGGGCGCCAGCTACGAAGGCGTGCATCGCCACCACATGCGCCGTCCAGACGGGACGTGGCGCGATACGGCGTGGTTTTCTGTGCTGCGTGAAGAATGGCCCGCGGTGAAGGCAGGTCTGGAAGCGCGGATCGGCTAGCGGCTTTCGTTGACGATCCCGAACAGCAGGTGATCGCGCCACTGGCCATTGATCTTCAAGTAAGCGCGCGCGGCGCCCTCATGAGTGAAGGCAGCCTTTTCCAGCACGCGGCGCGAGGAGATGTTGTCCGGCTGCACGGCGGCTTCGACCCGGTGCAGCTCCAGGTCCTCGAAGGCATAGCGCACTACGGCGCGGACGGCGGCGGTGATGTAGCCTTTGCCGGCGTACATTTCGCCGGCCCAGTAGCCCAGCGACGCCGTTTGCGCCACGCCGCGGCGGATATTCGAAAGCGTCGCTCCGCCGACCAGCGCATCGTCCTCCTCGCGGAAAACGAACAACGCATAGGCGCGGTCGTCGCGGGCGTCTTCGGTGTAGCGGCGCAGCTTGTAGCGATACGAACCGCGCGAGGTTTCGTCCTGCGCCCAGGTGGGCTCCCAGGGGACGAGAAAGTTGCGGCTGGCTTCGCGGACGTCGGCCCATTCCTGATAGTCGCGGGCTTCCGGCGCGCGCAGATAGACACCCTCGCCGTCCACGCGGCGCAAGCCATCGTTGTCTTTCCGCATCAATGCCATGCGTCGATTATGCGCCAAGCGCGGCGAGCGCGCCATGCCCGGCTTTGGGGCCAATCACAGCCGCGCACAGCGGTCCGGCCAGCGCCTGCCGCGCCAGGCGCTGCACGTCGGCCGCGGTCACGGCCTCCATACGGGCGCGGAAATCGGCGAAATCCAGCAGCTTGTCGCGCTGGAAGACCTGCGCTACCCGCGCTTCGGCCCGCGCCGTTGGCGCTTCCAATCCCATCAGCATGGAGGCGCGCGTCACGGCTTTGGCGCGGGCAAGTTCGGGTTCGGTCGGGCCATGATCGGCCATCAAAGCCAATTGCTCGCGGACGATCTCGGCCACCGTGCGGGCGTTCTTGGCTGAGCAGCCGGCATAGACAGCAAGCCGGCCGTCGTCCTCGAACACGTCGAGGAAGCTATCGATGGCATAGACCAGGCCACGCGTTTCGCGCACCTCCTGGAACAGCCGCGAAGACATGCCGCCGCCGAAAATCTCAGCCAGCATGCGTGCGGCGTAGAGGTCCGATGAAACCGCGGCGGGCGCGCCCCAGGACATGACGACGTGCGCTTGCTCCAGCTTGCGCGTCTCGCTTGCGCGCCCGGCATGCGCCTTGGCGCCGGCGCGTGACTGTTGCGGCTTGGCGGCGAGGCCAGAAAAGCGGCGCTCAGCGGTTTCGAGGAAGGCGTCGCGATCGAAGGCGCCGGCGATGGAAATCACAACGCGCTCGGGCGTCATATGAGCTTCGCGGAAATCGATCAGCGACGCGACGCTGACATTGGCCAGCGTTTCGGCTTCGCCAAGGATCGGCCGCCCCAGCGCCTGATCCGGATAGAGCGCGGCCTGGTGCAATTGGAAAACGCGATCATCGGGCAGATCGAACGCTTCGCCGCGCTCCTGGGCGACTACGCCCTTCTCCTTCTCCAAATCTTCCGGCGCCCAATGCGGTGCGAACAGAATGTCGGCGATAAGATCGAGCGCGAACGGCGCCTGCTCGGCCACCACGCGCGCATAATAGGAGGTGCGTTCGTAGCCGGTGGCGGCGTTCACCATGGCGCCGACATTCTCCAGCGCTTCGGCGAACTGACGCGCGTCGCGCGGGCCGGCGCCCTTGAACGCCATATGCTCGAACAAGTGCGCGATGCCGTTCAGATGCGGCGTCTCCCAGCGCGCGCCGACGCGCTGCCACACGCCCAGTGCAGCCGTGCCAAGCCCGGGCATCGGATCGAGCGCGACGCGCACGCCATTGGGCAGACGATGGAGTTCTAGCTCCACGCCCGGCTCCGTTCGCGGATGAAGCGCTTCACCGCTTCAGCGTCGTTCGGCAGCGTATCGATACGCTCCGGGCGGCTGAAGAGATCGGCGCACTTGGCCGGCAGCGGCGGGCGGAGGCCGGTGGCCGCTTCCACCGTGTCTGGGAATTTGGCGGGGTGAGCGGTCGCGAGGTGCACGGACGGCGCTTCTCCGATCGACGCAGACAGCGCGGCGAGACCGACCGCGGTGTGCGGGCACACGATCAGATCTTCATAGATCGCGGCGTCCTTCATCTGCTTCTGCGTTGCAAGATCGTCCACGGTAGCCGCGTCAAACTCGGCGCGCAGTTTTTCAAGCGCGGAGGCTGGAATGTCGAAGCCGCCTGACTGGGCGAGCTGCGCGTAAAGCTGGCGCACATGGTCGGCATCCCGATCGAGCGCCTCGAACAGGATGCGCTCGAAGTTTGACGCGACTTGAATGTCCATCGCTGGCGACAACGTCGCCTTCGACGAACCGCGTTCATATCGGCCCGTCTCCATCGCACGGGCGAGGATGTCGTTGGCGTTGGTGGCGAGCGTTATCGTGCCAATGGGTGCGCCCAACTGCTTGGCGACCCAACCGGAATAAGCGTCGCCGAAATTTCCCGTTGGCACGACGAAGCGCACCGGGCCGCGAACACCAAGGATATAGGCGGCGATCTGGAAATAGACCGACTGCGCCACAATGCGCGCCCAGTTGATCGAATTCACCGCCGAGAGATGCGCGCGAGTTGAAAATTCAGCGTCAGCGAACAGCGCTTTCACGATCGCCTGGCAGGCGTCGAAATCACTCTCGATCTCGATCGCGAACACGTTAGCCGCGCCGGAACTGGTCATGAAGCGCCGCTGCACGTCCGAGACACGCCCTTTGGGCGTCAGTACAAACAGGTCAACGCGTTCGAGATTTTTAAGCGCTTCCACCGCCGCGCCGCCGGTATCGCCGGAGGTGGCGCACACGATGGTCGAGCGTTGATCGCGTCGCTGCAGCGCCGTTTCGAGCAGCGGCCCGATCAGCTGCATGGCGACGTCCTTGAAGGACAAGGACGGACCATGGAACAGGTCGAGCATCCACCGACCAGCGCCAATCTGGCGAAGCGGCGTCACCGCCTCCGGCCATTTGGGCCGCCAGGTATCGTCGTCGGCGCTGGCGGGCGGCGCTATGTAGGCGGCCGAGCACAAAGTCGCCACGCCGCCCTCTTCCCAGCCGACGTCTCCTCTGCCGAACACTTCCAGCGTGTGCATTGCCGCATACGTGTAGTGGCCTGTCCCAACGAGCTGTCGGCTCAGATCGCTCCGCGGCCCGGCTGGAAACGTCTCCGGCACATATAGCCCGCCGTCCGGCGCGAGGCCGGCGAGGACGGCGTCGAGGAAGGAGACGGGTGGGGCTTGGCCGCGGGTGGATACGTATTTCATCAGTCTTCGCGTCGGCGCGGCGGCGCGAAAGAGAGCCGCCCTACGCTCATATGATACGCGAAGTAGATCACGAGAAGCACGATCGCCAAACCGTACCAGGTCAGCGCGTAGCCCAGATGCCGTTCCGGCGGCAGCGCATCGGCGCCGGGGGCAAGCGCGAACGGATTGTCGGTGGCGCGCCCGTCGGCGCCGACATAGGCGCCGGCGATGTAATAGTCGGCCACCGGTTCGAGCCCGGCATTGCGTCCCATCGCGGCCAGGTCGACCGCGAACCAAAGTCGCTGCAGCGGGCGCGGCGCAAGCGTCAGCGGCGCTGGCGGTTCGGGACGGACGCTGGCGCCAATGATCGGCGACCCGGCCCGCAGCGCCGCTGGGAAGCGCACCTCGTTGGCGTCGGGCGCTTCGACGGCGGGCACGAAATCGGCGTCGATGAAGACGATGGTGTCGCCATACTGGACCGGCGCGAACACACGCCAGCCCTGCTCATGCGTGTCGGGGCGCACGCCGTGAACGAACTGGATGCCGGTTTCGATCGGTTGATAGTCGGCGATCGTCATTTCTGCGATCGGTTCGTCGGCGGCGGCGCGCTTCTGCTCGTAGCGATCCCACTGCCAGCGGCCGAAGAAGATCAGCACCGCAAACGCCAGCACCGACAGCACCGACATAATCAGAAGCGGCCGAAAGCGGATCATGTTTCCACATCCTCGTTCCGCACTTCGCGCGCTTTGTGCTTCCATTGCAGCGCAAACAGCGTGGCTTTGAACGGCGGCAAGAGCGCCAAGCACAACACAATCGCGGCGATCAGCGTGATCGTCAGCGCGAGCCAGCCGGGCAGCTCAAGCCCGAACTGCAGGATGATCAGCAACGGCGCGACGATGGCCCCCACCACGAGGATCACGAACACGGCCGGCCCGTCGCCCGCGTCAGCTGCGCGAAAATCGGCGCCGCAGACCGCGCATGTGTCGCGAAACTTGAGGTAGCTCTGAAACACCGGGCCCTTGCCGCAGTGCGGGCAGCGGAGCTTCAGCCCCGCCGCCCATGCGGACGGAGGCGCAGTCATGCCGCTTAGTTCTGCATCGTCAGGTAAGGCGTGACGTAGACGAATGTGAACAGGAACAGCCACACGACGTCGACGAAGTGCCAATACCAGGCCGCGGCCTCGAAGCCGAAATGCTTCTGCGGCGTGAACTGACCAGCCAGCAGACGCAGCAAACACACAGCAAGGAAGATCGTGCCGATGATCACGTGCGCGCCGTGGAAGCCCGTCGCCATGAAGAACGACGCGCCATAGACGTTGGCGTTGCTGACCTCGCCTTGATTGCCGAAGGCAAAACCCGCCTCGGGGTACTCGATGCCGAACTGCACATAGGTGAACAGGCAGCCGAGCAGCACAGTGAGGATGAGGCCGTTGCGCGCGCCCTTGCGATCGCCGACTTGCAGTGCATGGTGGGCCCACGTCACCGTTGTGCCCGAGAGCAGCAAGATCAGCGTGTTGATCAGCGGCAGATGGAACGGATCGAACGTCTCGACGTGCGGCGGCGGCCAATTGGCCCAAGCCTGCGTCGTTGCTTCGTCCCAGGTCGGCACGATCCAATCGGCACGGTGACCGTGGAAAATCGCCAGTTCGAAGAACATCCAGAACCAGGCGACGAAGAACATCACTTCCGACGCGATGAACAGGATCATGCCGTAGCGCAGGCCGATATCGACGACCGGCGTGTGATCGCCCTGGCGGCTTTCCTTGATCACATCGCCCCACCAGCCGATGCAGGTGATGATCAAAATGGTGAAGCCGATGCCGAAGAGGGTCCAATGGCCCTTGCCGAGGAAGAAGTTGCCTTCGTCCGGCGACAGGCCCTTCCACAGCACCACCGCGCCGATGGCGGTGAGCAGCGCGCCGACCGAGGCCACGAACGGCCACGGGCTCGGATTGACCAAGTGATAGTCGTGCTTGACGTCGCCGTGCGCCATCTCATCCCTCATTCGCGTGGCCGGCTCCTAGCAAGGCGCCGGCGGCTTGCCAAATCCTAACCCGCCGCCCCTGCCGCGCGCCGGGCTTCCGGCGAGGCTGAGCGGAAATACGTGTACGACAGCGTGAGCGTGGTCAGATCGCGCGTATCGGGATCGCTAACGATCTCCGGATCGACGAAAAACACCACGGGAAGTTCGGCCTCTTCTCCCGGCGCCAAGGTGCGGTCCTGGAAGCAGAAGCATTCGAGCTTCGCGAAATACTGGCCGGCGACGTGCGGCGTGACATTGTAGGTCGCGCGCGCGATGATCGGCTCGTCGGAGAGGTTGCGCACGCGATAGAAGGCCAGCCCGGTTTCACCGATGCGCAGAGTTTCCGAAAGCTGTGACGGCGCGAACTCGACCGGCAGGTCCGGTGCGTGATTGGAGTCGAAGCGAATTTCGATGCGCTGATCGAGCACCTGCGCGGGTGCGGCGCTCGCTTCCTGCGTCGTGCCGCCGAAGCCCGTCACCTTGCAGAACGCGTCGTAAAGCGGGACCGCCCCGAACGCGAGGCCGGTCATCCCCGCCACAACCGCCACAGCGACGCCCGCGGTGACCGCCATGCGTTTTTTGTTCGGCGCATCGCTCATGACATGTTCGCCTGCAGCCGCGTCAGCGTGATCAGGAAAACGAGCGCGACAAAGCCAATGATCGCCAGCGCCAGCCACATGTTGCGGCGCTTGCGGGCCCTCTGCTCTTCCGGCGTGAGGATGATGGGCTCGTTCATGGCAGCGCGCGCTCCACCAGGATCGCCGCAAACAGCACGAACAGATACAGGATGGAGAAGGCGAAGAGCTGCATCGCCGGGCGATTTTCCGTGGCGACGCCTTCACCGGCGCGTGAGCGCAGCACGCGCCACGCCAGCGCAACGAAGGCAAGCCCGCCGATCACCGACACCACAGCGTAGATCGGTCCGCCAAGCCCGGTCAGCACCGGCGCCACGCCCAGCGGCGCGAGCAAAAGCGTATAGGCGAAGATGTGCCGGCGCGTCGTCTTCGCGCCACGCGCCACCGGCAGCATCGGCACGTTGGCGGCGGCGTAGTCATCTTTCTGCAGGAGCGACAGCGCCCAGAAGTGCGGCGGCGTCCACATGAAGATGATCAACACCATGAGCAACGGATCGAGCGACAGGGCGTCGGCTTTCGCCGCCCACGCGATCGCCGGCGGCAGCGCGCCGGCAAGGCCGCCGATGACGATGTTCTGCGGCGTCGAGCGCTTCAGCCACATCGTGTAGACGACGGCGTAGAAGAAGATTGTGAAGGCCAACAGGCCTGCCGCCAGCAGCCCTGCTGCGAGCTGCATCGTCACCACGCTCAGCGCTGAAAGCGTGAGCCCCAGCATCAGAGCTTCCTCGCGCGGCACGCGGCCGGCGGGGATCGGGCGTGCGCGCGTGCGCGTCATCACCGCGTCAATATCGCTGTCGAACCACATGTTGAGCGCGCCGGAAGCGCCGGCAGCGACGGCAATAGACAGGATCGCGGCGAAGCCGAGCACCAAGTCGCCGTGACCCGGCGCGGCGATGTAGCCGACGAGGCCGGTGAACACGACCAAACTCATCACGCGCGGCTTCAGCAGCGCGATGTAGTCGCTCGCGCTGGCAGGGCGGTCGTGCGTGAAGCTGACGTCGGCCACGTCGCTCCTCTCAGTGATGCGTATCCGGCTTGATCACCGGCAGCTCGTTGAACTGGTGGAAGGGCGGCGGCGAGGAGAGCGTCCACTCGAGCGTGGTGGCGCCTTCGCCCCACGGGTTGGCGCCTGCCTTGCGCTTCGCCAGGAACATCTCCGCCAGCGTCACCAGGAACACCAGCACGCCGATCGCCGTGATGGCGTAGCCGATCGAGCTGATGTGGTTCCAATAGGTGAACGCTTCCGGGTAATCGATGTAGCGGCGCGGCATGCCCTGCAAACCGAGGAAATGCTGCGGGAAGAAGATGATGTTCACGCCGATGAACATGATCCAGAACTGCAGGCCCGCCAGGAAGCCGTTGTAGCGATAGCCGCTCATCTTCGGGATCCAGTAGAAGAAGCCGCCGAAGATCGCGAACACAGCGCCCAGCGAAAGCACGTAGTGGAAGTGCGCAACGACGTAGTAGGTGTCGTGCAGCGCGGTATCGACGCCGGAATTCGCCAGCACCACGCCGGTGACGCCGCCGACCGTAAACAGGAAGATAAAGCCGATCGCCCACAGCATCGGCACCTTAAAGTCGATCGAGCCGCCCCACATGGTGGCGATCCAGGAGAAGATTTTGATCCCGGTCGGCACCGCGATCACCATGGTGGCGGCGATGAAGTAGGCTTCGAGATCAAGCCCCATGCCGACCGTGTACATGTGGTGGGCCCACACGACGAAGCCGATCACGCCGATGGAGACCATCGCGTAAGCCATGCCGAGATAGCCGAACACCGGCTTGCGCGAGAACGTCGACACGATCTGCGAGACCATGCCGAAGCCCGGCAGAATGAGAATGTAGACTTCCGGGTGGCCGAAGAACCAGAACAAGTGCTGGTACATGACCGGATCGCCGCCACCGGCGGGCTCGAAGAATTGCGTGCCAAAGTTGCGGTCGGTCAGCAGCATGGTGAGCGCGCCCGCGAGAACCGGCAGCGACAGCACCAGCAGCCACACGGTGACGAGGATCGACCAGACGAACAGCGGCATGCGGTGCAGCGTCATGCCCGGCGCGCGCATGTTGAAAATGGTGGTGATGAAGTTCACCGCGCCCAGGATCGAAGATGCGCCGGCGATGTGCAGTGACAGGATCAGCAGATCCATCGACGGACCGCTGTGGTGCGCGGTTGACGTCGAGAGCGGCGCATAGAGCGTCCAGCCGCCGCCGAAGCCCGGGAAATCGCCGTTGCCCGGCACCACCATCGACAGCAGCGCCAGAATGAACGACGCCGGCAGCAGCCAGAACGAAATATTGTTCATGCGCGGGAACGCCATGTCGGGCGCTCCGATCATCAGCGGCACGAACCAATTGCCGAAGCCGCCAATCATGGCGGGCATGACCATGAAGAAGATCATGATCAGGCCGTGCATGGTCACGACCACGTTGTACGAATGGTTCGAACCCATGTTCAGGTATTGGGCGAGGAACGAGCCCTCGGTGAACACCTGCACGCCCGGCTCGGCCAATTCCCAGCGGATGAGGCCAGAGAGCGCGCCGCCGATGAGGCCGGCGATGATCGCGAACACAAGATACATCGTGCCGATGTCCTTGTGGTTGGTCGAATAGACCCAGCGCTTCCAGTCATAGAGGCTCGGGCGATGATCTTCATGCCCGTGGTCGCCATCGGCGTGAGCGGCTTCGTGCGTCATCGTTCTCTACTCTCCCCTCAGCGCGTCGGCGCCGCGGCGGGCGCGGCGGGTTCGGCGGCGGGTGTGGTTGCGGCGGGCGCGGCCGCCTCGGCCTGCGCGATCGAACCGCCATTGGCGGCGACCCAAGCGTTGAATTCCTCAACCGGCACGGCGTGAATCTCGATCGGCATGTAGGCGTGGTTGACGCCGCACAATTCCGAACACTGGCCGTAGAAGACGCCTTCGCGTTCAACGCGGAACCAGGTTTCGTTGACGCGCCCCATGATCGCGTCTTCCTTCACGCCAAAGGCAGGCACGGCGAAGGCGTGGATCACGTCGTTCGACGTCACCAGCACGCGCACATTGGCGCCGACAGGCACATAGAGCGGCGTATCGGTCGCCAAGAGATACGGGCGCCCTTGCGCGCGCGCTTCCTCTTCCGGCAACAGGTTCGAGGTGATCGCCACGCCGAGATCGGGATACTCGAAATCCCAGCGCCACGAATTGCCGGTGACCTTGAGCGTGTATTCCGCGGTCGGGATGCGCTCTTGCTTGTAGATCAGCGGGAAGGATTGCCAGGCGATCACAACCAGGATCAGCACGGGCACGACGGTCCAGATAACTTCGACGAGAATATTGTGAGTGAATTTTTTCGGCGTCGGATTTGCGGCGCGATTGTAGCGGACGATCACCCACAGCAGGAGCGCAAGCACGAACGCCGAAATCGCCACGATGATCCAGAGCAGGAAGCTATGAAACTCGTGGATGTTCGCCATGATCTCAGTGGCGGCGGGCTGAAAATCGTGTCCCGCCGGCGACGGCGCTCCCACCATTCCCGCCCATGCGTCGCTTGCAAAGACGCTCGCCGCCGTCGCGGCAGCTGCGATCAAAGCCCCTCGCCTCACGCAGTGATCCTCCTCAAGATTCAGCGCCGGTATGGCGTGGTCCGCAGGCCGCGCCTATAGTCGCCGGGCGCGGCATACGACCGCGCCTCGCCATTTTGTAATCTGAGTCAACAACCGGGTGGGGTGCTAGCATGAGCCGCGCTTGGCTTCCAAGGCGCATTCCGGAAGCTGTTCTCCTGTCGCTTATGGCGGCCGCTTTGTGTGCGGGCGCCGCATTCGCACAAGATCCGTCCGACGTTCCGCGCGCGGTCCAAGTGATCGGCAGCGACCCGCACGCGCGCCGCTGCGTGAACGGCATCATGGCGGGCGACACCAGCGAGCCGATCATGGCCGCGTGCGACCGCGCGCTGCGCTACCCGAGGCTTTCGCGCGAGGCCGAACTGCAGATCAGACTGAACCGCGGCGTCGCTCATTTGCGCCGCCGCGAGAACGACCTGGCGCTTGCCGACTTCGACGCCGTGATCGGCCTCGAGCCCCGCCAAGCCGAAGCGCACGTCAACCGTGGCGCGGTGTTGGTGCAGATGGGTCAGCCCGGGCCTGCCGTGGCGGCGCTGACGGAGGCGCTGAGCCTGGGGGTCCAGGAGCCGCACAAGGCCTATTTCAACAGGGGCGCGGCGCGCGAGGCGCTGGGCGACCTCCGGGGGGCCTTTGAGGATTATAATACCGCCCTCGAAATTCAGCCCGACTGGGGGCCGGCTAACGCCGAACTCGCCCGCTTCGCCCGCGGCCGGCGCGCACACCTCGCCAATATCCTGGGCGAACCAACGCCTTAGTGCAGTTTTCTGCGGGCCGCTTCCGTTTCGGGGACGCCAGGGACGACTCGGCGCCTATATGGCGCCTATATAAAGCCGACACCCCGGACCCCGAAGGAGACCCCATGGCCGACGGCCTGCGCCCAGCCCCTGAAACCGCCGCCGAGATGGATTGGGACGCCGCCAGCCAGATCCTTGCCGACGCTGCTGTCGGCGCCGATGACGGCGAGATCTTTGTCGAGGATAGCCGCACTGAGAGCTTCTACTGGGACGATGGGCGGCTGAAGTCAGCGTCCTTCGACGCGACGCAGGGTTTCGGTCTGCGCATCATCGCCGGCGAACGGGCCGGTTACGGCCACGCCAGCGTGCTTGAGACTGACGCCGTTGCGCGCGCCGCCGAGGCCGCCGCCGCGGTGAAGCTTGGCCATACCGGCACGCTCGATGTCAGCCCGGCGAAGGTGAACCGGAAGCTCTACGAGGACTTTGATCCGATCGAGTCCCCCGCCTTCACCGACAAGACCGGCCTGCTGGCGGAGATCGACGCCTATTGCCGCGCCAAGGACCCCCGCGTCGTGCAAGTGGCGGCGACGCTTTCCGGGGCGCGGCGCGGCCTCACCATTCTGCGGCCGGACGGCGCCAAGCTCACCGACTACCGCCCGCTGGTGCGGATCAACGTCTCCATCACGGTCGAACGCGACGGCCGGCGCGAGTCCGGCTCAGCTGGCGCCGGCGGGCGCGAACCCTACGAAGTTTTCATCGCCCCCGATCGCTGGAAGGCGCTGGCCGACGAGGCGCTCCGCATCGCGCTGGTCAATCTCGACGCGGTGCCCGCCGCGGCCGGCGAGATGGATGTGGTGTTGGGGCCCGGCTGGCCCGGCGTGTTGCTGCATGAAGCGGTCGGCCACGGCCTCGAGGGAGACTTCAACCGCAAAGGCGCGTCGGCGTTTTCGGGGATGATTGGCGAACGCGTCGCGTCTCCCGGTGTAACAGTTGTGGATGACGGCACGCTCGAAAATCGGCGCGGCTCGCTCACCATCGACGACGAAGGCACGCCGACGCAGCGCACCGTTCTGATCGAGGACGGTATTCTCAAAGGCTATCTGCAGGACCGCCTCAACGCGCGCCTTACCGGCGTTGCGTCGACCGGTTCGGGGCGGCGGGAGAGCTACGCGCACAGGCCGATGCCGCGGATGTCGAACACCTTCATGACCGCCGGCGACAAAGACCCAGAAGAGATTCTCGCATCCCTCAAGCGCGGCGTTTACGCGGTTAATTTCGGCGGCGGACAGGTCGACATCACATCGGGCAAGTTCGTCTTCCAATGCACCGAAGCGTACATGGTCGAAGACGGAAAGATCAAAGCACCGATCAAGGGCGCGACACTGATCGGCGAAGGACCGAGCGCGCTCACGCGCGTCACCATGGTCGGCAACGATCTCAAATTGGATGAAGGCGTCGGCACGTGCGGCAAGGCTGGACAGAGCGTTCCGGTCGGTGTCGGACAGCCCACACTCTACATCAAAGGACTGACTGTCGGCGGGATGTAGCGCGACCGTCGCATTTACAATTTCACGAATCAAAGCAGAGACTGTGTGCATCCCAATGTTTGGGGAGGTGCTGAAAATGGCTGCGAAGAAGAAAACGGCGAAGGTTGCTAAGGCCGCCGCCAAGACGAAGGCGAAGAAGCCGGCTGGCAAGAAGAAGTAAGTTCTTCTCGTCAGAGAGACTAAAGGACGCCGTCGAGGTCACCCTCGGCGGCGTTCTCGTTTTTCGGTCGTCGCGCGCGCTCGCCACTTCGTCGCAAACACTGCGCCCTTGCCCCGATTTTGCCCGCACCACTGCGTCCAACGCAGGCGCTGCAATCATCTCGAAACACGCAGCTCTGCATACACGCGGAAACGCACGCCGGCGGGAGACGGCGACGGGAGGGGTTCCAGAATGATCGGCCGCATGATGGTGTCGGCGTTGGCGCTGACCGGCGTCGCCTACGCGCAGGAAGCGCCTGCTAATGGAGCGGCCGTTACACCTACCGCCGCCGAGAGCGGCCGTGTCTCCTACGATGCCGCCTATTTCGCGCAATATAATCCGCAGACCGCGCTCGACATGGTGCGCCAGACGCCGGGCTTCTCGCTCGACGGCGGCGACGACCGGCGCGGTTTTTCCGGCGCTGTCGGCAATCTGCTGATCGACGGCATTCGCCCCAGCACCAAGAGCCAATCGCTTGAGGGCATCCTGCAACGCATCCCGGCGAACCAGGTGGTGCGCGTTGAGCTTCTGCGCGGCGCCGATGTCGCGGGCGACGCCTCAGGCCAGGCGGTGCTGCTCAATATCGTGCGCACTGAGAGCTCAGGCAGCGGCGTCTGGGAGGCAGGCTTCGAGATCACCTCGCGCGAAGTTCTCGCTCCGCGCGGCGAGCTTTCCTATTCGGGCCGCAACGGCAACGTTGAATGGGGGCTCGGCGGTTCGATCTTCAGCCAGTATCGCGACCTGCCGGGCTGGCGTCAGCTCCAAGACAATCTCGGCAACATGACCGGCACGGTGCAGACGCCGTCGCCGCGCGATTTCCGCGAAGCCACACTCAACGGCAACATCGCCTTCCCGCTCGCTGGCGGACGGTTGAGCGGCACCAGTCAGGTCAATTGGTGGCGCTTCCATGCCGATAGCGATTTCCTTTTCTTTGACGCCGCCGGCGATCCCGACTTCAGCCTGCTCACGGTGTTCGAGGAAAAGCGCGGCAGCTACGAGCTTGGTTTGAACTACGACCGCGATTTCGGGCCGTGGTCGATGGCGCTGATCGCACTCGCCAACCGCGCACGCTATGAAAGCCAGGAAGACGCCGACACGTACGACGGCGGCGGCGCGTTGCTTGAAGACGCGGTGCAGGATGTGCGCCAGGACACCGGCGAAACGATCCTTCGTGGCACGCTCGCGCGTGCGCTGAACGCCCAGCATCGGGTCGAGTTCGGCGGCGAAGGCGCGTTCAATTCGCTCGATCAGACGCTGTCATTCGTGTTCGACGACGGCAGCGGCCCGCAAGCGCTCGACATCCCGAACTCAAACATTCTCGTGGAAGAAGAGCGCGCCGAGTTCTTTGGCGTGCACACGTGGCGGCCAAACGAACAATGGGCGCTGGAATCGCGCGTTGCATGGGAAACTTCGACGCTCGAATTCAGCGGCGACACCAACCAGACGGTCGAGTTGTCCTACTGGAAGCCGTCGATGCAGCTGACGCGCACTTTCGAAGGCAACAATCAGGTTCGCGCGCGCATCTACCGCGATGTCGGCCAACTCGATTTCGGCGACTTCTCCTCAGCCGCGGCGATCGCCGACGATTTGATCGCCGGCGGCAATCCCGATCTCGTGCCGCAAACCGCTTGGATCGGCGAACTCGGGGCCGACCTGCGCTTCCCGGGCGGTGCGGCGCTTAGCCTAACGCTGCAGCATCAACAGATCAGCGATGTCGCCGACCTCGTGCTGATGACCGTGCCGAACCCGGCGCAGGATCCGCTCGATCCGGATGATGATTTCATCCGCTTCGATGCGCCGGGCAATATCGGCGATGGCGAGATGACGACGCTGAATGTGAATTTCTCGACGCCGCTGAGCTTCATCGAAGGTGGACGCATCACCGTGCAGGGCTATCTGCGCGAAAGCGAAGTGACCGACGCCGTCACCGGACAGACGCGCACGATTTCGTTCACGCCGGAGAGCGAAATCTCGGTGAGTTTCCGCCAAGACCTGCCCGACATCCGCTTTGCCTGGGGCGTCGAGATTTTCAAGCAGGGTGAGTTTCAGGCCTACCGGTTCAACGAGATCGACACCAACGAGGAAGGCCCGTGGATCGATCTTTTCGTCGAGACCACGGCGTTGCCGAACGACATGAAACTGCGCTTTTGGGCGGCGAATTTGTTCGATGGCGATGTCAATCGCGATCGTCTCTTCTTCGCTCCGGATCGCGACGGCGCGTTTGCGCGCCGCGACCTGCGTCAACGCCAGTTCGCGTCGGCGCCCTGGTTCATCGTCGAGCTGAGCAGCACGTTCTAGCTGACGGCGGTGATTTCGCCGACGCCAGGCCCGTCATCGGGCGCGACTGTAAAGGCAGCGCCGCGCGCGACTTCATATTGCTGGGCGAGGATGGTGGAAACCGTGAAGAATTCCGCCAACGCCTGCGCCTTGGTCAGGGTCAGCAGCAGATAGCCTCGATGCATCGGGTCTGTGTACTTCACCTGCGGATTGCGCGCGCGAATGGCGGCGCCAAAATCCATGCCGGCGGCGGCGAAATAGTCGCCTTCGCTGGGTGAGGTGATCGATGTCGTGCCGAACTCGGCCGCGAGGCGCCCTTCTCCGTCAGCGATCTCATTGGCCCATGCGGTGTGGGTGTCGCCGGTCAGCACCAGCGTGTTGCCGCCGGCGGCGCGGATGGCTTGCAGTACGCGCGCGCGGCTGGCGCGGTAGCCATCCCATGCATCGGGATTGAGCGGAAACGGAAAGCGCGTGAGCTTCAGCAACTGGCCGACGCCGGGGCGCAGGCGCTCGAGCGCGGCGACAAGCGGCACGGGCGCGGCAGACAGATCCGGCGCATCGAGCGGCGCCATCAACACCTGATTGCCGAGCACCTGCCATGTCGTGTCGCTTTGCTTAGAGCGGGCGAGTTCGGTAGCCAGCCACTGCTCTTGCGCCTGTCCCAGCATCTGGCGATCTGGCGATGACAGCAGCGCGTCGATAGCGGCGACATCGGGGGCGACGTAGAAGCCAGCTGGCAAATTGGCGGCGCGATGGATCAAAGTCTGCGCGCGGCGCCAATCGAGCACCGGGCGCTCCTCCTCGCCAACGGTTTCAAAAATCGCCGGCAGGCGCTGCATCGCCGGCGTGTCGGCTTCGTGATCGCGCAGCGCCACCGGCGCGGATGGATTGGCGAAATTCCAGCGCTGCATCTGGATCGGCAGCGTGCGCGCATAGTCGAGCGGCTCGGTGCGCGCCAGCAGCCGCGTCTCCAACATGATCAGCGTGAAGAGATCGCCATACTGGAAAGCGCGATTGATTGCCTCGAACGCGCGCCCTTGGCCTGGATCGCGGATCGGCATCCATTCATAATAGGCCTGCAGCGCCGCGCGCTTGCGGTTGGCCCATTCGCCCTCGTTCGGCTGATGGTTCTCTGCGCCGGTGGTGAAGCTGTCGTTCGCCGTCTCATGATCGTCCCACACGACGATCCACGGCGCCATCGCGTGCACGGCCTGCAATTGCGGCTGGGCTTTGTACTGGGCGTGACGGGCGCGATAATCTTCGATGCGCGTGCATTCCACTTCCGGCGCAGGCACGCGTCCCAGCTGAGTGCCGACCTCTCCGCCATAGCCGGCAAGGCCATACTCGTAGATGTAGTCGCCGAGGTGAATGACGACATCGACGTCATCACGCTGGGCCAGCGCGTCGTACGCGTTGAAGAAGCCGTGCGGGTACGAAGCGCAAGAAACGACAGCGAGCTTGGCTTCATCGACGCGTCCACGCGGCAGCGTCTTGGTTGCGCCTACCGCGCTTTGCGCTTGCCCGGCGCGGAAGCCATAGAAGTACGGCGCGCCGGGGCGCAGACCGCTGACGTCGGCCTTCACGGTATAATCGCGCGCTTCGGTGGTTTCGACGACGCCTGTCTTCACCACGTCGCTCAGTTCGCGATTGCGCGCCACGATCCAGCGCACTGGCACGGGGCCAGCGTTGTCGGGCGTCACGCGCGTCCAGATCACGACCCTGTCCTGCAAGGGATCGCCAGAGGCAACGCCATGATTGAACGCAACGGCGCCCTCATAGGCTGGCGTTTCAACATCCCGCGCGCACGCCGCGCCGGCGCCGGCCGCGACCATCGCTAACGCGCCACGGCGCGTCCAACCCCGTTTCGTCATGCGTCGTCCTCCCAGGGGGCGCTTCTAGCGCCTTATTCGATGGCCCGCACGCGGATACGCACCGGTTGATGGTCGGCGTGCGCAAAGCCGAGGTCGAAACCGTGCACACCATCCACCGCCACGTTCGGCGAAACAATGTAGCCGTCGATGGTGGTCACGTAGTTCTCACCGGCAATGTAAGGCTGATGATTGGTGCGGACGCTTGGGATCGAGCCGTCCGCGGCGATGCGCCAGCCCTCGGCCAATGCATCCTGCGGAAACGGAAACAACCAGAAGAGAAAGCGCTCATCCGTCGTGTGCGGAAAATCCGTTTCCACCAGTTGCAGATTCCAATCGCCGCCGATGACGACGCGCCGGCCGCTTTCGTATTCGGTTTGCGCCCACGCCAACAACTCGCGCAGCTGCCGCGTGCGCACGGCGGCGTCTTCGTCGAAGGCGGCCAGATGCACGCTGACGATGGTCCATCGCGCGTCACCGCTGAGCCGCACATAGGGCGCGGCGTAGCGGCGGCGCACCCCGAAGATGCCGCTATCCTCCGCCGGCAGCGCCACCACGCCCACTTCCGCCACCGCCGCGTTGGCGTAGATGCCCTGCCCATGCTCCATGCGCAGCGGCCACGGCATAAGCCGCGTCTTGAAGTCGGCAAAGAAAATCCGCTCCCGATCGCGCAGCACATGATCGGCGCGCGCTCGCAGATCAATCCAATAATTCACCGGCCCCGCGCGCGCGAGTTCCTGCAGCAACACGACGTCCGCGTCGGTCTGCGTCGCCAAAAACGCTTCGATGCCGGCGACGTTATCGCGCACGGCGCGCCGCGACGGCGGAAACATGTGCTGGCCGCCATCGGCGACGAAATCGCTGCCGGCGCCGAGCCCGCCATAGCCAAGATTCCAAATCAACAGATCGAGCGTGTCGCCGGCGTCGGCGTGCGCGCCGGCTGGCGTGCGCACAACGTCGCGCGCTTGCGCAACGGCGGGCTTATTCACCATGAGAAACGCGCCTGTCCAAAGCGCGAGCACAAGCGCCGCCGCGCCCAGCCACAAGAGAACACGCCGCACCTCACCCCTCCGCTCTGCGTTGCCCGCGCCCAGGTATCCGGTCGAGCGTGAATTGGATCGCCGCCGCGAACAGAGCAAGCCCCGATCCCTCGCCGCCGATGGCTTGCGCAAAGCCCAGCAAATTTTTCGATTTGTAGAGCTGCACCACCATCTCGTTGTAACGTTGCGACAAATCCCAGGCAGCCAGATCGGCCCTTGGTCTCGCCGCTTCCATCCGCTGCAGCGTATCCTGGATCACATCGGCATACGACGCGAAGTATGAAATAAAGCCAGCGATGATGACGCCGCCGATCGCAATGCCGGTTAGAATATGCGTCAGGTCAATCGCACCCTGCATGAAGGCCGAGCGGATGGGCGACAGCACAATCAGAATGTTTACGGCGAAGATCACCGCCGCAAAAATAAAGACCGGGTTCATCTGATCTTGCAGAATGCTCTGTGACACCGCGATTTCGCCGATGGCGTCCTCAAGATATGTCAGCGCGCCGCGCGCAGCGCTGAGCGGATCGCCGCCGGATTGCGCGGACGCGACCGCGGCATCGACGGATCGCGAGACCACCGCCGCCTGCGCGTCGAAGGCGCGCTGATCGTAGGCGAACTCCAGCCCAAGCAGCGCTAGAACCATGATGCCGCCGGCAAATAAGATGGCGCAATACACGGCGTAATAGGCGTAGGCCTTGCGCAACCGAGCCTGATAGGCCGCGTCCTTTCCCTCGCGCTTGGCGCCGGCCACAACGCTGAGCGAATACGCCAACACCGCGCCCACTGTCGCCAGCAGCACCACAAGCGACCAGCCCCAGTGCGCAGCGAGCACGTCGCGCACGATGGCCACGTCGGTGAATGCGCGCACGGTCAGCACGACGCCGGCGCATGCCGTGAACAGAAAATACTCGCCCCAGAACCCCGAGACCCGGCGCGGCCGGCCCGGCCCGCTCATCTGGATGGAGTGGCGCTCGACCCAAACCGGGCCCGCGGCGACATAGCCCATCAGCAGAAAGCCGAAGCCGACCGCGTAGGCGACCGCAAGTGCAGTGATGTCCAGCGCCAAAGTCCGACTCCCCGCGCGCACTATGAGAGGCGCGTTCTGCCGTGCAACCAGGAAAACGGGCGACGTGCGGATGACGCTGGCGAGCGCGCCCTCTAAGGAAGCTGCGTGGAGGACGATTCTGAGATCGACGCCCATGCTGGCGAGACGCGCAGCGCGGTCGCGCCCGCCGACGCCGGCGAGCGCGTCGATGCTTGGCTGGCCAAGCTTTGGCCCGATCTTTCCCGCTCACGCGTCCAGGGTCTAATCGGCGCCGGCAAGCTGAGTGTTGACGGCGCGCCAGTGACGCACGCTAAGGACAAGCCGCGCGCGGGCGCGCGCTATGAACTGACATTGCCGCCGCCAGAGCCTGCGGCGCCGCGACCGGAAACGTTGCCGCTCACCATCGTGTTTGAGGACCAGCATCTCATTGTCGTCGACAAGGCCGCCGGCATGGCGATGCATCCCGCGCCCGGCTCGATGCGCGGCACGCTGGTCAACGCGCTGTTGGCGCATTGCGGCGCGAGCCTCTCGGGCATCGGCGGCGTCGCGCGTCCCGGCATAGTCCACCGCATCGACAAAGACACCACTGGGCTCGTCGTCGTCGCCAAGCATGACGTCGCGCACAATGGTCTGGCCAAGCTGTTCGCCAAGCACGATCTGGAGCGCGTCTATTACGCGGTTACGCGCGGCGCGCCGAAGGAGCGCACGGGCCGCATCGAGAACCGGCTGGTGCGCTCAAGCGAGGATCGGCGCAAATACGTGGTGGCGCGCGATCCGAACACGGAAGCCGGCAAGATCGCGATTACGCAATACTGGACGGTGGAGAGCTATGGTCAGCAGGCCGGCGCAGCTGTCGGCCGGCCGGCGGCGGCGTTGCTGGAATGCCGCCTGCACACCGGGCGCACGCATCAAATCCGCGCTCACCTCGCGCACCTGGGCGCGCCGTTGATCGGCGATCCACTCTACGGCAAACAACGCGGTCTCAAAGCCAAAGGCCCGCACGCGGCTGAAGCCGACGAGGCCGCGCGCGCTTTCCCGCGGCAAGCGCTGCACGCGGCGGTTTTGGGATTCAAACATCCGGTAAGCGGCGCCGAGTTGCGGTTCGAGAGCGCCTTGCCCACAGATTTGGCGGCCCTGCTCGACGTGCTGCGCAAACTCTGAGTTCCTACACGGAACATGTAGCGCACGCCTGCCGCAGCGCAGCGGGATTTGCTATGACCGCCTCGCGGAATTTGGGCGTCACCAATGCAAGCTTTTGCAAATGCCGAGCGCGTGCTCGCTTCAGTGATCGGGCTTGGGCTCTACAGCCTCAACGAAGTGCGCATGTTCCACGGGCTGCCGCGGACGGCCGATCCGGGCAGCGGGCAAACCCACGCGCTGTCGTTGCAGCTGATGGACGCGTCGGAGCAAGTTTACGCTTCGGTGGCCGACCTGGCCCTGCGTTGGGGCCTGGCCGGCCTCACGCTGGGGTTGTGCCTTTGGGCGCTGGCCGAAACCCTGCCCCAACGCGCACCGGCCAAACGCTAGCCCCCACCCCTATGGGGTGTGCCTGAATGTTCCGCATTTTCGGGCTAGACATTGTTTTCGTTTCACTTGCCGAATCACTGAGTTCACTTTATGTTCGCGCCTATCGGGAGCTCTCACAGAGACGTGCTAGGCGCCGTTGACGCAATCTGGCGCCAGCCCGGCAAAGTCTTGAACCGCTCCCTATATTAAGGATCACGCGGCAACCGGGCCGGCTGTTCATGCGTATGAACAGGCGTCACCCACCCGCCGCAGGAGGGGTTCTACTCAACATGGCATCCACCGCGCTGACGCTCGCACTATCGCCTGAGCAAGGGCTGCAACGGTATCTCTCCGAGATCCGCAAGTTCCCTATGCTGCAGAAGGAAGAGGAGTTCATGCTGGCTAAGCGCTGGCAGGAGCACGGCGATACTGAGAGCGCGCATAAACTCGTCACCAGCCACCTGCGCCTCGTCGCCAAGATTGCGATGGGCTATCGCGGCTATGGATTGCCGATCGGGGAAGTGATCTCCGAAGGCAATGTCGGCCTCATGCAGGCGGTGAAGAAGTTCGATCCAGACAAGGGCTTCCGCCTGGCCACCTACGCGATGTGGTGGATTCGGGCGTCGATCCAGGAATACATCCTGCGTTCGTGGAGCCTTGTGAAAATGGGCACCACCGCCGCGCAAAAGAAGCTCTTCTTCAATCTGCGTCGCCTGAAAGGTGAGATGCAGGCGCTTGAGGAAGGCGATCTCAAGCCGGAGCACGTCGCCACCATCGCGCACAAGCTCGCGGTCACGGAGGACGAAGTGATCTCGATGAACCGGCGCCTCACAGGCGGCGGCGACGCCTCGCTGAATGCGCCGATCGGCGGCGCCGGCGGCGAAGGCGACAGCGAGTGGATGGACTGGCTGGCCGACGACAAGGTCGAAGGCACGCAGGAAACAGTGCTGGCCGAGACCGAAGAGTTCGACGCCCGCATGTCGCTGCTGCAGGACGCCATGGGCGACCTCAACGATCGCGAACGCCATATCATCCAGGAGCGTCGCTTGAAGGACGAGCCGGCGACGTTGGAAGAACTTTCGGTGCAATACGGCGTCAGCCGTGAGCGCGTGCGCCAGATCGAGGTTCGCGCGTTCGAAAAGCTGCAAAAGGCGATGAAGAAGCAGGCCGCAGCGCGCGGCTTGCTCGCCGAAGCCAGCGCCTAAGCCCGCACGTGGCCAGCCGGCCGGAAGGTCGGCTGCGCCTGCTGCGCGCCTATCGCCGCCGCTTGCGGGCGCCAGAAGGCGTAGGTGCACGCGGCGAAGAACAGTAGCGTATGCATGTTGAATGGCTGCAGGATGGTGTCGGTAAAGGCGCGCGCGATCATCAGCATGAAGATCACGAAGAAGAACGACGTCGCCACGCTGGGATAGAGCAAAGTTTGGCGCAGCGCCGCGAAGCCGACCGCCAGCACCATCCCGACAAAAGCAAGCAGGCCGGCCAGGCCGGTATCGACCGCGACCTGCCGGAATTGATGGTGAAAATGGAAGACGCGCCCGTCGGTCATGCCGGTGAGCCGCTGCAGCGCGATCGTCTCGGTGGAATCGCCCATCCAGATCGCTTGGTAGCCGTAGCCGAGCAACGGCCGCTGGGCGATCAGGTCATCGGCGCGCTGCCACAAGAAGGTGCGCCCGGTGAGCGTCGGGTCTTTGTCGAGCGTGTCGAACACGAAGTGATTGATGAAAGCGTTGATCTCAGGCGCCAGCAGCGCCAGCGGCGACAGGATCAACAATCCGCCCACGAGCGTCGCCAGACGACCGCCAGGCGGGAGGCGCTGAGCGAACCAAAGCCCCACCAGCGCAGCAGAGCCGCCCGCAGCCATCAGCAGCGCCGTCGCCGAATTGGCGCCAAGCAGAAGCGCCACGCCAAGCGGCAGAGCCAACACGGCGAGCCAGCGCAGCGCTGCATGGATGTCGCGCATCATCAACACCGCCAAGCCTGACATGATGAGCAATTGCGCTGCGAAGCCCATCTGGTTTTTCGAACCGGTGAGGCCGATCAACACCATGCCCTCGGCAGATGCGCCTTGGCGGCCGTAGGCCAAGCAGGCCAGGCAGAAGATGAACATCGATACGAGGAAGGCGCACACGAAACGCTTCGGCGTCATCAGCCGCGCCAGCACAACGCCGATCAAGCAAGTGAACAGAAACTGCGCGCCGTAGCGCAGCGAGGTCATCGGCGCTTCCGACCAAGCCGTTGACGCCAATGCCAGCGCGGGCGCGAGCAACACCGGCCACCAGCGCGCCAACGTTTCCAAGAACGTGCGCGTGCGGAACACGAACAGCATGCCGACGAGAGCGAGATCGACGAGGATAAGGTAAGGGCCGATCTCGGCCACTTGCGTCGCCATCAGCGCGAACAGCAGAACGCCGGCAATTTCGGGCAGATACGCCAACAAGATCATTGAACCGCCCTCGCCCGCCACACATTTGCACGGCGCCCGAACCGCCAAATTCCATAACGCCGCCCGCCCGTTAACGCTATGCGCGAGGCCAGCGTGTCGGGGAACGGGGAACGCGACAGGCGCGTTCGCAAAGGCATGGCAGAGACGCCCCTGTCCGAAAGGCTGCGCGCGAAGTGGCGCGGGCTCCGCGAATGGAGCAAGGTTCAGGCCGCGCGTGCCGCTGACCTTGGCGCTGTCGCCTGGCGGAAAACCCGCGGTGCCGCGCCGTGGCCGCGTATTGGTTTATGGGCCGGCAGCGCCGTCGGCGCGATGGCGACTGCGTTCATCTTGTTCCTTACCTTCGCGGATTGGAACGCGTTGAAGGGGCCAATCTCAAGCTTCGCGTCGAGCGCGACGGGCAGACACATCGTCATCGAAGGCGATCTCGACATCAATCCCTGGCACGCCGCGCCTCGCGTCAGCGTGGGCGGTCTAAGCATCGGCAACCCATCGCGCTTTCGCGAGCGAGGCGAGTTCGCACGCGTTGGGCAAGCTGAAGCAGCCGTGCGCTGGCTGCCGCTCTTCGTGGGGCGGATCGAGTTTGTACGGCTGAATCTGCAGGACGCTGAGGTTTCGCTCTACCGCAACGCTCAAGGCGTCTCGAATTGGGCCCCAAACGCCTCCAGTGGACGGCCGTTCAATATGCCAGCGATCCGCGAATTCGCGCTTAGCGGCGGACGCGTGCGCTTGGAGGACGAGAAGCGTCGCATGACGCTGGATGCCGAATTTACCACGGAGGAGAGTAAGGACGCCGACAATCCCGGCCAGTTTCAGCTGGCCGGTGAAGGCCGCATCAATCGCCAACCTTTTACCCTGGATTTGACGGGCGCACCGCTGCTGAACGTGCGCCGCGATCGCCCCTATCCTTTCCGCGCCGATGTCCGCGCCGGCGCCACCCACATTTTGGCCAACGGCGCCATCCGACGCCCGTTCGATTTCAACGATTGGTACGCCAACGTCGAAGCCACTGGCAACGATCTTGCCGATCTCTACGAGTTCACGGGTCTCGCGTTGCCGAACACGCCGCCTTACGACCTCGATGGGCGCATCGAGCGCGACGGCGTCACCTACGGCATGCGCGAGATTTCCGGGCGCGTCGGCGACAGCGATCTGCGCGGCGCGTTTACCGCGACGCGCCAGCGCAATGGCCGCTTGATGCTTGAAGGCGACTTCCGTTCCAACAGTCTCGACTTTGACGACTTGATGGCCGTTCTTGGCGGCGCGCCGTCAACGGGGCGCGGCGAAACCGCGTCGCCTGAACAACGCCAAATGGCGGCGAACCTCGCGGCGCAAGAGCGCTTCTTGCCAGATGCGCAGCTCGACATCAGCCGTGTGCGCAATATGGATGCGCGCGTCTCCTACCGCGCCGCGCGCGTGCGCAGCGAGCGCATTCCACTGCGCGGCCTCTCCGTGGACATCGGGCTCGACAATGGCCTGCTTCGGCTAGACCCGCTCACGCTGGACTTGCGTCAAGGCCGCATCGGCGGCGCGGTCGCGCTCAATGCCCGCAGCGACGTTCCGCGGGCGGATATCGACGTGCGCCTCACCAATGCGCGGATCGAGAATATCCTCGCTATAAGCGGTTCGCCTCCGATTTCCGGTGCGCTGCTCGGGCGCGCGCGGTTGAGCGGCAGCGGCGGTTCGGTGCGCGACGTCGCCGCGAATGCGACGGGCACAATCACGCTGGTGTCGCCACGCGGCGAAATTCGTGAAGCCTTCGCCGAACTTACGGGCATCAATGTCACGCGCGGCCTCGGCCTGCTTTTGAGCGACGACGACAGTGAGATCGGCGTGCGCTGCGCGGTCGCGAGCTTCCGCGTCAACGACGGCATAGCGCGTGCGCGCTCGATGGTGTTCGACACCGAAACGATGCTGATCCAGGGCGAAGGCACTATCAGCTTGCGCAACGAAACCTTCGATCTCCGACTGCAGGGCGAACCCAAAGAGCCTCGCCTTATCCGGATCGCCGCGCCGATCACCGTGCAGGGGCGCTGGCGCGCGCCTGAGATCGGCATAGAAGCGGGCGACGCCGGGGGCCAAGCGGGCTTGGCCGCGCTGCTTGCTTCACTGGTGGCGCCACTAGCCGGCATCCTCCCCTTCGTGGACGCCGGCCTCGCCGAAGACGCCAATTGCTCGGCCCTGCTCGCAGGCCGACAACAGCAGACCAGTGAGGGCTAGGTCTCGGCGTCGCGACCCTCGCCTTGCGCCTGTGGGGTCATTAGGCTGCGCATGGTCTGAGTTTCTTCGGCATAGTCCTCTCGCAGGCGCTCAAAGAAATGCGTTTGCGCGCTGGCGATGTCTTCCGGCGAGCTGCAGGACGCGAGTGTCTCCATTTGATCGGCGTAAGCGCGCATGCGACGGGCCCAGAAGCGCGCGGCTTCGAGCGCGATCCGCTGCGACATCATGAAAGACGCCGGACCCTGCATCATGGTGAGAAAGGCGGGCATCGACTCCGGCGCAGCGCCGGCGCCGTTGGTACGCTTTGCGGTCATGCGGTTCTCCTCGTCGAACCGGTGTGTGTCGAGGCTTGGCCGGCGTCCGCGCGCTCGCGCCGTTCGGGTCACGGCGGCGCCTAGCAGCACACCTCTACGCTCGCTCAGCAGCTGCGGCCAACAAATTTTCTCCGCCATCGCAGCAATGGGAAAATCCCGTTGGGAACCAAGCGTTCCCTCCAGTGGTTCACAACCGCCATGACCAGCGCGCCAGAGCAAACATTTCAACCGCCGCCGGAAGCCGAGAGTTTCTACGTCGAAGGCCTGCAACTCCTGGCCAAGAGCGAAATTCCGTTTCTACTCTCGGGCACCTATGCAGTGACGACCTATACGGGGATCGTTCGTCCGACGAAGGACTTGGACATCTTCTGCAAGGCCAGCGATTATCCCCGTATTCTCGCCTTCTTCCGCGAGCGCGGCTATCAGATCGAAGTCGAGGACGAGCGCTGGATCGCCAAAATCTTCAGCGATCGGTTCTTCTTCGACGTTATTTTCAGTTGTCGCACCACCGAGATCGCCATCACGGACGAGTGGTTCGACGACGCCCCGCTGATCGAGGTGTACGGCGCGGACGTGCGCATCATCAAGCCGACGGAACTGATCTGGTCCAAGATCTTCGTGCAGGATCGCTATCGCTATGACGGCGCCGATGTTGCGCACGTCTTGCTCAAGCAACACGACGCCATCGATTGGCATCGCCTGCTGCGTTACATGGAGCTGCATTGGGAGGTGTTGCTGACCCACCTCATCAACTTCCGCTACATCTATCCAAGTGAACGGGACAAGATTCCGCGCTGGGTGATGGACGAACTCGTCGGACGCATTAACGCACATCTCGACATGCCGCCCTCCAAGGCCAGAGTCTGCCGCGGCCGCCTGTTCAGCGCGCGCGACTACGTCACCGACATCACCGAGTGGGGATATGCCGATCTTATCGGCATGGGACTTGAAGAACGGCATGACCCAGTCCACTGAGGCACCGACGATGAAGATCGCCGCGATCGGCGATTTGCACGTCGGCGAGGCGGACGTGCATCCTTACCGCGCGCTCTTCGAGGAGATCGCACAACGCGCCGACGTTCTCCTCCTGTGCGGCGACCTCACGAACTATGGCAAACTCGCGGAGGCCGACATTCTTGTCGGCGACTTGACCGGACTCGCCATTCCCGTCGTAGCCGTACTCGGCAATCACGACCACGAATCCGGCTTGGCCGACGGTGTGAAGGAGCGCCTCACCAACGCGGGCGTGCGCGTTCTCGATGGCGGCGAGGCATTTGAAATTCAGGGCGTCGGCTTTGCCGGCTGCATGGGTGCGATGGGCGGTTTTGGGCGCGGCATGCTGTCGGCGTTTGGCGAGCCCTCGGTCAAAACATTCGTTCAATCCTGCCTCGACGAGACGATGAAACTTGAGACGGGCCTGCGAATGCTGCGCACGGAACGCGCGGTTGCAGTGCTTCATTACGCGCCGATCACAGGCACGCTCGAAGGCGAGCCGATGGAAATCTTTCCCTTTCTCGGCAATTCGCGGCTGAGCGAAACCATCGATCGCTTCGACAACGTCCGCGCCGCCGTGCATGGGCATGCGCACCGCGGCCGCTTTCGCGGCCACACGCCAGGCGGCGTCCCGGTCTACAATGTCGCCCGGCCCGTGGTGAGCCGCACATGCGAGCGGCCGTTCGCTCTGTTCGACGTCTAGCCGAACATCTGCTCCAGGCGCTGTAGATCGATCGTCTCCACCGCCGCGCGCGCCTGATCGACCGTGACGCCGCCTTCGCCGTCCACGCGCATTGCAACGCCGCGCCCGATGACGATGTAGCGTACCGCCTCGCCGTCGATCTGCTCCACGAACGCGCGGCCATCAATGCTTTGCCGGCGGGTGTAGCCGTTGTCGGTTTCCGGCACGTCGAGCGCTTCGCTCGTGGCGGCGACATCGCTCACGCGCACAAGATGAATGATCGACACATAAAGCCGCGCCGAACCGCTGTGATACTCGCCGCGTGTGCGCACAAGGCCATGCAAATCCTCGTTCACGGCGCCCGCGAGCGCAAAACCGCCGGGGAGCGTCAGCGGCAATTGCTCTTGCAGCCGCGCCGCGGTTGTCGGCACGCGCTGGCCGTGGCTCTGCGCCAGCTTGGTCAGCACGCGCGCGGATTCCGAAAGTTCGACACGCGGCGGCGGCTCCTCCTGCCTGGCAAAGCCGGGCGTCATGGCGATCACGGCGTCGCGCCCGCGATTGATCCACGGCGTCAGCGCGACCACGACGACGATCGCCGCGGCGAACGCAATCGCCAGCACGCTGAGCGTGAACATCACGGCGCGCGCCTCAGGCACGTTGAGCATCACGCGCGCGCCAAGGCCGAACAAGACGATCGCGTAGATGGCGCCTGCCAGCAAAAGCAACGGCGCCACCAGCGGCACGATCACGGCGACGCCGGCAAGCAGCGCCACGGTCGCGGAATGCGCGGCCAGGAGTTGTGCACGGTGGCTGTCACGCTCGCCGCCAAAGCGCGGCGCCAGCCGATCGGAAATCCAAGCGACGAAGGCAACGCCAAGCGCGGCGAACGCGACATGGATCAGCGCCGCCGCCGAGAGCCATATCCACGCCTGTCCCGGCGCAAACGCCACCTGCATCAGCTTGTTGAGCAGACCCGCCGCCGCGCCCGCGAACGCCAGCGGCAGCACATAGCCGCCATGCGACGGGACCTCATCTGCGATGCGGCGCCACTCGCCCTGCGGATCGAGAATGAGGCCACGCAAACGGCCCAGAAATCCGGCCGGACGGCCGTCGTCGATCGTGTCGGTGCTCATCGCGCGCCCTCCCGGCGATTTGCTTTTGCCGGGATGCTAGGGGCGTTGCCGCACGAGGCCAACCCCAAACGGGCTAGCGTCCGACGCAGCTCGCCACCGCCATCTGCACGATGAAGGTGACCAGGGCCGCGATCGTCACCGTCGCCGCGTACGCCATGGCGCGATCGGCCGGCGTCTTCATCAAGATCGGAAGCCCGCGATAGATGAGATACACCATGGCGCCCAGCGCCAGGATCGGCACCCACAGAAGCGGCGGCCAGATCAGCAAGAGCGTGGAAAGAAAGAACGGCGTGATCGAGTAGGCGGCGATCTTCTGCGCGGCGAGTTCGTCGCGGTCTGAATCGAAATTATCAGCCACCGCTGCGATAATGAGGCCAAGCAGATAGACCATCGCCACGCCGACAACCCAAGCAACCACCGCGCCGATAATGGCGCTGCTGATGCTGGTCGCCGCGCCCATCACGTACGAGCCGATCAGCGTCGCCAGCGGCGGCAGCGCCGCGAGCGGCGCGACGTAGCCAAGCAGAAGGTTCGGGATCGTCGTCTCTTCAGCGCGAATCTGCTGCCATTCCTTGCTGGGTTCGCGCAGCAAGCCGTAGGCGCGCGAGAGGATGAACTCGGACTTGCGCAACGCTTGCTGAGCCCGCGCGCGCGCTTCCTCGGCGTTGATGTTGAAGCGCCGCGTTCCGCCGCTTTCGTGTTGGCCGTCCTCTGAGGACATCCGTTCCTCCGCAAATCGCCGCCAGCCTAACCTGTTGCGGCGCGCAAGGGGAGCCTCCGCGTACTCGCGCCGGAGGCGTAAATGCTTATGCAGCCAGGCGCTTACGCACCTCTCTGGGCGATTCCCCGAACCAGCGGCGGCAGGACCTGGAAAACGCCGACGGCTCGGCGTAGCCCAACAGCTCCGCCACTTGCGAGAGCGGCAGGTCGCGTTGGCGCAAATAGACGGTCGCCTTATGCCGGCGGACGCCGTCCTTGATGTCCTCGAAGACCACACCCTCGTCCTTCAAGCGGCGCTGCAAGGTGCGTTCGTGCATGGCCAGCACGCGTGCGACATCGGTCTGAGAAGCGGCGCTGGCGCCCATCATCACTTCGATCGCGGAGCGCACGCGTTGCGTTATCGTGGCGTCGCTGGCCGGGCATTGGGCCTCGAGGTAAGCCTCTGCAAGCTGACGAACGTGGGCGCTGCGGCCAGGGTGGCGCTCGTCCAGCACGGCGCTATCCGCGACTATGGCGTCGTGCGGCCGGTTAAATAGCGGGGTCACGCCGAAGGCCTCGCGATAGACCTCGATCGGCGATAGAGCGCGGTGGCGAAACCAAATCTCTACGGGCTTGTAGCGCGGCCCGCACAGACGCTGCAGCACGCGATGCTGAAACGCGATCTGCCGCTCGCCTTGCTGCAGCGCCGGCGTCGCCGTCTTGAGCGCGACTTCCTGCACGATGAGATCGCAGCCGCGGCCAGCCAAGGACTCGATGCTGAGACGCAGACCGCGATTGTGAAAGTGAATGAAGCGCGCCGCGCACGCGATGCCTTCGCGCGCCGTCTCGCAGTTCATGACAGCGAACAACAGCGCGCCGGTAATGCCTGGCCCTTGGCGCAAACCGAACTGCAAACCGAAATCCGAACGCTTCAGATCCGCTGCGGCCAGTTCGAAGACGCGAATGAGAGCCGCTAGTGAGACGTAATTGTCGGCATCGAGGATCGACTCGGGCGCGATATCGGCGGCACGGAGATAGGCGTCGCCATCGCCGCCCAATTCAGCGACGTACTCGCGGAATCCGCGGAAGGTGTTCGCCCTGACTTGATCCGTCGCCACTTCGCGTTCCTGTGATCGGCATTGTCGTCGGCAAACAAATCATTGTCGTCAAGTGTCAAGTCTTTGGCGCCCCGAAGCACTTAGAAGCCCGCCCCCGACACCGCTTACCTTGTAGGATTTGCACGCCTTGAGCCACGCCACGCCTGCGCCAGCCGCCGGTCGCGACGCGCTGACCGCCATTCTTTCGGATTTGCAACATCTGAGTGAAGCGAACGAGACGACGCGCCTGCTTGCTCGCCAGGCGCCGGCGCCATTGGCGGCCGCCCTGCTCCGGCGCCTCGACAACATCGAGGCGCTGGTCGGCGCGCTCATCGTCAAAGCTGGGGGCCGCTGACCGCCATGGCCCAGACCGTTCTTATCGTCGGCCGCTCGCCCGCGGCCCGCGCGGTGCTGCCGGCGCTGCTGCGCGAGCAGCCGTTCACGCTGATCTCCACCGACGATCCGCTCTGCGCCATCCACATCATGGAAAAGACGCGCATCGATTTCATCGTCGTCGATGCGAATTTGCGCCTCATCGATGGGGCGACCTTCGCTGACATCAAGACCCGCGACCCGCGCTTCACCGACATCGCGTTGCAAGTCGCGCGTGTGAGCGGCGACGATGCGCCGCTGGGGCTGATGATCGACCGCTGCACGGCGGCCTGGGCGCGGGAAGCGATGGCGTGCGGCGATGCGCGCGTGCTGATGCCCGCCGTGCTATCCTGCGTGGAGCGTGCGCTTACGCTTTGAACGGATCGCGCATCAGGATGACGTCGTCGCGCTCTGGACTGGTGGAGACAAGCGCGGCCGGGCAGCTGATCAATTCTTCGATGCGGCGCACATATTTGATCGCCTTCGCCGGCAAGTCCTTTGACGAGCGAGCCCCGCGTGTTGTCTTTTTCCAGCCGTCCAAGGTCTCGTAGATAGGCTCGACCGCCGCTTGATCCTTCACGCTGGCCGGCAGGTAGTCGACGGTCTTGCCGTTCAATTTGTAGCCGGTGCAGATTTTGATCTCGTCGAAGCCGTCGAGCACGTCGAGCTTGGTCAGCGCGATGCCGTCGGCCCCGCACAGCGCGATCGACTGGCGCACGAGCACGGCGTCGAACCAGCCGCAGCGGCGCGCGCGCCCGGTATTGGTGCCGACTTCGTGGCCGATTTCTCCCAGCTTTTTGCCGATTTCGTCCTTCAGCTCGGTGGGGAACGGACCGCCGCCCACGCGCGTGGTGTAGGCCTTCACCAGGCCAAGCACGTACGAAATCTTCCCCGGCCCAACGCCTGAGCCGGCCGCCGCCTGGCCCGACGCCACGTTCGACGATGTGACAAACGGATAGGTGCCGTGGTCGACATCCAACAGCACGCCTTGCGCGCCTTCAAACAGCACGCGCTTGGAATCCTCGAACGCCGCGTTCAGCACGCGCCAAGCCGGTTGGGCGTAGGGCAACACTTTCGGCGCGATCTCCGCCAACTCACGCTTGAGCGCGCCGACGTCAATCTCCGGCAGGCCCAGCCCGCGCCGCAGCGCATTATGGTGCGCGGTCAAGCGCTCGATCTTCCAGGCGATCGAGTCTTCGTCCGCGAGATCAGCCACGCGCAGCGCGCGCCGGCCTACCTTATCCTCGTAAGCGGGGCCAATGCCCCGTTGCGTCGTGCCGATCGAGGATGCGCCCGCTTGCGCCTCGCGCGCCGCATCAAGATCGCGATGAAATGGCAGAATGAGGCACGCTTGATCGGACAGCACGAGTTTGTCCGGCGCGATCTTTACGCCCTGCGCTTCGATCTTGGCGATCTCAGTGGTGAGCGCCCAAGGATCGACAACGACGCCATTGCCGATGATCGAGAGCTTGCCTTGCACCACGCCCGACGGCAGCAGCGCCAGCTTATAGGTGGTGTTGCCGACGACCAGCGTGTGGCCCGCATTGTGGCCGCCTTGGAAGCGCACCACGACGTCAGCGCGATTGCACAGCCAATCGACAATCTTTCCCTTGCCCTCGTCGCCCCACTGGGCGCCGACAACCACAACTCCAGACATGCGATTTCCTTGGGCGGTTACCGGCGTTCCTTGACGCTGTTCACAGCCTCAAGCAAGGCCTGACGCCGCCGAAAAGCCGCGCCTGCGCCGCTATGACCCGGATAAGCGGGCGATCAGCCGCCGAACTGATAGCCGAAGCGGATGCCGATATTATCGAGACCCTGGTTGCGGCCATTGCCGAGGATCTGGCCATGGCTCAGGTGCTCAAACAGAACCTGCGCTTCCCAGGGGCCTTCGAAATCGTAGGTCAGCGCCAGCGACGTGCGGAACAAGTCTTCCGAGCCCAGCAGCACGTGCTCCTCAGCGAACGCCGCCGCTTCGGGCGTACCATTGGCGAACGGATTGTTGGTCTCGCCATCATGGATGACGTAACCGACGCCCGGCTCAAGCGCCCAGTTCTCGGCGAAATCCCAGCGCCATTCGAGGCCGAAGCCCGCGTAGCTGGTCTCACCTGCAGTGTTCACCGACGCGATCAGATACGGCTGCGGCGATGCAGCCCAATCCAGCCAAGTCGGCGAGTCGAACGACACTTGGAACTCGACGTTCGGCCCGTCTTCCTTATCGGCGTTCTTGCAATTGGTGACGCAGATATTGTGCTGCATCACGCCGACATGGACTTCATCCACGCCTGCATTCGCCGCCGGCGCCATGAGCATCGCCGCGCCAAAAGCCGCGACCCCGAGCTTCGCTCCCCGCATCTCGCCGTACTCCCCGTTACGCAAGCGACCCTAAACTGCTTCGCAAGCTTGTGGAAAGCAGATCAATCAGCCGGGTCGGTATCGAAACGGTAAAGGAAGCGGAGTCCGACATAGTCGAGACCTTGATTTCGACCCTGGTCCAGGACCGACGCGCCGAGGCGATAACACGGCGCGGGAGAACGTGTTCCGAGCTTAGAACAACGAACCCTGATCGCCGCCGGGCTTTGGCTTTGGCCTTGGTTTGGCGGGCTCGGCGGTGCTGACCCGGTCCGGTTCGATAACGGCCTTCTGCTTTTCGTCAGCGAAGATGAGTTCGACGACGTCGCCCGGGCTCAAATCCTTGGCGCTGCGCACCAGCACGCCATCCTCGCGATGGACCATGACGAAGCCGCGCGCGAGCACGCTTTTGTGCGACAGCGATTCCAGCATGCGCGCAGCGCCGTCGAGATGCTTGCGGTGTGACTCCAGCGTCCGCTTCATCGCCGGCTGCATGCGCGCCGTGGTGCGCGCCAGGTGGTCGCGCCGGCGCGCGATGTCTTGAGACAATGCGTCCGGGCGCAAACGCGCGGCGACACGGTCGAGCTTCGATTGCGCCGCACGCGTATTGGCGACGAGCGCAGCGTTGAGCCGTTCGGCGGCGCGGTCGAACCGCTGCTGCGGAATCTGAAACAGCGTTTCCAGGCGCGGCAGGCGCGCAGCGACGGCGCGGACTTCCGTGCGACGGCGCTCAAGCCCCCGCACCAGGCCGTTTTTCAAGCGCCCGTCGAGCGTGGTCACGCGTTCGATCAGCTCGGCGCGCACCGGCACCGCTTTTTCCGCAGCACCTGTCGGAGTCGGCGCACGCAGGTCGGAGGCGAAATCGATCAGCGTCGTGTCCGTCTCGTGGCCCACCGCGCTGATCAGCGGGATTTCGCTGTCAGCGGCGGCGCGCACGACGATCTCTTCGTTGAAGGCCCAGAGATCTTCGATCGACCCGCCGCCGCGCGCTACAATCAGCACGTCGGGCCGCATCTCGCCGGTGAGCGCGTTGAAGCCGCGAATAGCGCGCGCAACCTGTCCTGCGGCCTCCGGCCCCTGCACGAGCACCGGCCACAACAGAACACGCCGCGGAAAGCGCTCGCGCAAACGATGCAAGATGTCGCGAATGACTGCGCCGGTGGGCGAGGTCACCACGCCGATCGTGCGCGGTAGAAACGGGATGGCCTTCTTGCGCTGCGGCGCGAACAAGCCCTCGGCCGCCAGCTTCGCCTTCAGCTTTTCCAGCTGCGCCAACAAGGCGCCGACGCCCGCCGGCGCCATGCGCTCGGCGACCAGCTGATACTGCGAGCGTCCGGGAAAGGTAGAGAGCCGCCCCTCAGCGACGACCTCAAGCCCCTCCTCAGGCTTAAACGTCAGCGCCTGCACGTTGGAGCGCCACATCACGGTAGAGACGCTGGCGTCAGCGTCTTTCAAGTCGACATAGAGGTGGCCAGACTTGGCGATCATCACGCGGCCAAGTTCGCCCCGCACGCGCACACGGTCGAAATCGCGCTCGACGGTGCGTTTCACCGCCTGCGCCAATTCGGAGACGCTGAGCTCGGGCAGGTTGGTGCTGGCGGCGGCGGTTGCAGATTCGGCCATGGCGTCAGTGTACGCGCTTTGTACCGGAGGTGGCGACCTTCCCGTACCGCTGCAAGGCGCCTGGCGGTTTGGGCCTCCCCTACATCAGTTTCATGCGCGCCCGACTCGCGCGCCGCCCTACGAGATGCTTAGATTTGCCCGGCTGGGGGGCCGGGGGACTATGATGGCGTTCGACGCCAACGATCTATCGCCACACGAGCATTTCGTGGTCGAGCGCACGCGCGCCGGGGAAACCGCGGATTTCACAGCATTGGCGGGCGCCGGAGGCGCCAAGCCGGTGGTCCGGGCGGGCTTTATCCGCAAGCTGATGATGGGGCTCGACCCTTCTTGGGGGGTTCAACTCCCAGGCGTGCGGATTAAGGCGGCGCGCATCGAAGGCGCGCTGGATCTCGCCGATTGTTCTGGCGCAGGCGGCGCCGGCTTGCCGGCGCTTAGCCTGGAACATTGCGACATCCCCGATGCGATCGATGTGAGCCACGCGCGCTTGGCGCGGCTCTCGATCGCCCACAGCCGCTTTCGCCGACTGATCGGCGTCGAGGCCGAGATCGACGGCGAGTTCACCTTCTTCAAGGCAACGCCGCTCGCGGAGGAAACCGGCGAAGAGACAGCTTACATCCGCATGCGCTCGGTGCGTATCGGCGGAGACGTGATCGGCCGCGGCGCCAAGCTGGCGCGCGCCGTCGAACCGCCGGCAGACATCGCCTACCCGACCGACGCTGTCCTTTACCTGCAGCGCGCCCGCATCGAGGGAAATTGCCTCTTGGGCGACGGCTTCGATTGCTTCGGCAGCGTGTGGCTGCTCAACGCACAGATCGGCGGCGGGCTTGAACTCGAAGGCTCGCAAATTCTCAACCGCAGCGACGACGGCGACGGTTGCGCCTTGGTGCTGAGCAGCGCGCGGGTCGGCGGCGATCTCTATCTTCGCAATGGCTTTAAAGCCGAAGGCATGCTGCATCTGCGCGCGCTGGCGCTCGGCGGCGGCATCGATGCGAACGGCGCGGTTATCCGGAATGGCGGCGGCATCGGCATGGCGCTCGACAATGTCGAGATCAGCGGCGACGTCGCCGGCCCGCTCAAAATGACCGGGCGCATCTCGATGCAAGGCGCCAAGATCGCGCGCAATCTCGATCTTCGCGGCAGCGAAATCGCCGATCCCATCACCCCGCGCGGCGACGCGTTCGGGCGCGTGATCGACGCGACCAGCGCCAGCATCGGCGCAGCCTTGCTGCAGGGCGCCAACATCAAAGGCGAAATTTATCTGCCGGATGCGCGTATCGCCGGCTATCTGGCGTTTGGCGGCGGTCGTTTCATAAATGGCGGCAATTGGGCCATCCGCGCGCCGAACGTGCGCGTCGGCGGCAATGTCACCTTCAAAATCAGCGACGACGGCTATGCGCCGCACGGGCAGAAGACTGTCGTGGAGGGCGGCGCGAAGTTCGATCGCGCGCAAATCGACGGCACGTTTGCATGGACGAACCTGGAGCTGCGCGGCCCCGGCCCGGACGATAACAAAGGCGCCGTGCTCTCTTTCGCGGACGCGCGCATCAACGGCTCGGTGCAGGCTCGCGGCCTGGTGACACAACAGGATGCGCGCATCGATGCGTCAGGCGCATCGTGCGCGGCGCTCGACGACGATGTGAAGGCTGGCTGGGGCGTCGATGGCGCCGCGCTCGATCTCGAAGGCTTCACTTACAATCGCCTCGAAGGCGGCGAACGCTGGCGCGAGCGTCTGAGCTGGCTGCGGCGTGCGCGCGGCGAGCGCTTCTCACCACAACCCTTCTCACAACTCGCAACCGTTTACGCACGCGCGGGACGGCGCGAAGATGCGCGACGCATTCAGCTCGCGCAGCAAGATCAGCGCACCGCGCAAGCTTCGCCCGGCCCCGTAACCTGGGCGCTCTCCTCGCTGTTCGGCTTGATTGCAGGCTACGGACTGGCGCCGATCCGCGTGACGCGCGCGCTGGTGCTGTTCCTGGCGCTCGGCGTCTTGGGCGTGCTGGCGATGAACGCGCAAGGCGCGCTGGTCACGCCGGCGGGGCAGGCCTGCAACGGCACCATCGAACCGGCGCTTTACGCGGTGGACGTGGCGCTGCCAATCATCGACCTCGGCCAAGCCAGCAAATGCGGCCCGGGACGAACAGCGCGGGCCGACCTTTCGCCCGGCATCGCCGTTGGCGAGAGCGATTGGCGGCTGTTCGAGGGCGCGGCGGTGTGGAAATGGGCGCACGCGCTTTACGCCATCCTCGGCGCCATCCTCGCTGCGCTGGCGGTGATCACGTTCTCCGGCGTGCTGAAGCCAAAAGACGACTAGGGAACCGGAGCGCGACAACGCCGCGCTTGCGCGGACGCGCGCGGGCGGCTTGGTAGCGGCAAAAATCTGGAGGAATTCCATGCTTCGCCGCACTCTGCTGGCGTCCGCCGTCGCCGCGCCGTTTCTTTCGGCCTGCACTACGACGGGCGCAGATCCGCTCGCGCCGCTGCCGCACGACACAAGCTCCTATGCGCGCCCCGACGAAGCGCGCGTCACGCACGTCTCGCTCGATCTGGTCGCGAACTTTGAGCGCAAGGTCTTCCATGGCAAGGCGACGCTCAGCATCGCCGCGCGCGCCGATGCAAGCGAGATCGTGCTCGATACGGACGGGCTGGTGATCCGCAGCGTGCGCGTCGATGGCCGCGACACGACCTGGACTGTGGGCGATCACAACGAAAAGCTGGGCGCACCGCTGTCCATCATCCTCGATGGCGCGCGTACGATCGAGATCGATTACGAGTCCGCGCCCAACGCCACCGCGCTGCAATGGCTCTCGCCCGCGCAGACGGCGAGCAACAAGCAATTTCTGTTCAGCCAGGGCCAAGCGATCCTCAACCGCACCTGGATCCCGACACAGGACAGCCCAGGCATCCGTCAGACGTACGACGCGCGCATCGTCGTGCCCGAGGGCCTGCGCGCCGTGATGAGCGCTGAAATGCTGACGCCAGAGGGCGAATCCGCAGGCGCGGGACAGCGCGCGTTCCGCTTCCGCATGCCCCAGCCGATCCCGCCTTATCTCATTGCCATTGCAATTGGCGACATCGTGCATCGCACTGTTGGGCCGCGCACGGGTGTCTATGCCGAGCCGAGCGTGGTGGAGCGCGGCGCTTATGAATGCGCCGACATGGAACGTATGATGGATGCAGCGGAGGCGCTCCACGGGCCTTACCGCTGGGGGCGGTACGACGTGCTGATCCTGCCGCCGTCGTTTCCCTATGGCGGCATGGAAAACCCCCGCCTCACCTTCCTGACGCCCACCTTCCTGGCCGGCGACCGCTCGCTTGTGTCGCTTGTGGCGCACGAGCTTGCGCACTCCTGGTCCGGCAACTTGGTGACCAACGCGGTGTGGGAGGATGGCTGGCTGAACGAGGGCTTCACCTCCTACATCGAAGGACGCATCGGCGAGGACTTGTTCGGCGCCGAGCATGCGCGCATGGCCGAAGCGCTAGCGTGGGCCGATATCCAGACGGCGCTCGGAACAGTGCCTGTCGATGGCCAACGTTTGCATTGGGTCGGCGAAGTCGACGCCAACGACAATTCCAGCGCCATCACCTACGATAAAGGCGCGCTCTTTCTGCGTACGATCGAGCGCATCGTGGGCCGTGCGCGCCTCGATGCGTATCTGCGCTCCTATTTTGACCGCTACGCCTTCCAGCCGATGACGACGCAAGCTTTCTTGGCGGATTTCCGCGAACACGTTGTGCGCGGCGACGCCAATCTCGAAGCGCAATTGCTGCTTGATCAATGGGCTTACGAACCAGGCATCCCCGCGAATGCGGAAGCGCCGCAGGCATCGGGCTTTACGCCAGTCGAACAAGGCGTAGCGGCTTTTGTCGCGGGCGCGCCCCCACCTGCAGCGTGGTCGAGCTGGAACACCATGCAGCGGCAACGCTTCCTACAAACGTTGCCGCGCGAACTGGCGGCGCCGCGCCTAGCTGCGCTGCAGACGGCCTACGGCCTCGACACGATCGGCAACATGGAAGTGCGCTTCGATTGGCTCGCGCTTGCCATCGCCAACACTTACCAAGCCTCGAGTCCGGCGATCGAGCGCTTCCTGAGCGAGCAAGGCCGCGGGAAGTTCGTGCGCCCGCTCTATCGCGCGCTGATGGAAAAGGGCGAATGGGGCCAAGCCTTGGCGCGGCGCATCTATGCGCAGGCGCGGGCGAGCTACCATCCGATCGTGCAAAACGGCATCGACCGCATCGTCACGCCGGCCTGATTGCCGGCGCCTCCGCGCACGGCCATACTTGGGCCGATAGCGCGGGGGCGGACGATGCGATTGCTGGGTATTGTGCTGGCGGCGTTCTGCGCCGTGGCCTTCGTTATTGCAGCGCCGATAGGCGTCGCCGCCTTCAGCGTCGATCGCAACTTTCTGTCTGTCGCCACCTGGCGGAGCGCTTTGGACCGCACCGGCTTCTACAGCGCTTTGCCGGATATGTTCACTGCGACGCTGCGCCAGGAAGAAGGCGCAGCCTATGGCGCGCTGCCAGAAGCCGATGTCCGCGCGATCGCCGAAAACATCCTGCCCGCGGAGGTCGCCCGCCCGGTCATCGACGACATGATCTCGCAGCTCGTCGCGTATGGGCGCGCGGAGAGCGACCGCATCGACATTTCCTTGACGGACCTCAAGCAAGAGATGGAAACGCGGTTTCCGCAGGCGATCTTGCAACACATCTCGGCGCGCCCCGTTTGCGCGCGACGGGAGGACTACGGATCGTTCAATTGCCAGCCCCGCCCGGAAGATCGGGCCGAGTATGAAGCGCGGTTGCGCGAAGCCGCCCGAGTAGCATGGGCGCACACGCCCGACAGCTTCACCTATCCCGATGGCGCCTCCGGCCCCAACGAAGAGCAACGCGCCGCGCATGTCGGGCTCGCCAAGCTGATGACCGTCGCGCCGTATGCGCCACTGGTCCTGCTGGCGTTCGTCGCGATCTTCGCGGTGCGCGGGACGCGCGGCTTTCTGTTGTGGATCGGCGCGCCGCTGATGGCGGCGGGCGCGGCGCTATGGGGGTTGTGGGCGCTGGGACGCTTTACAGCGCGCGAGATGGTGGACGCCATGCGCGAAGACTTCGCGCCCACCGATCCCAGCATGATGCTTGTGCCGCCGTTCGATCTGGTGACGACGGAGTTCGTGCAGCAGCTGTTCTTGTGGGCGCTGGTCGTTTCCGTCGCCGGCTTCGGCATGACCGTGGCCGGCGCCATGACCCCGCGCACGGAGCGCGAAAATTAGTTTACGCGGCGGTCTTTGCCTTGCCAGTACGGTTCGCGCAATTCACGGCGCAGGATCTTGCCTGACGCGTTACGCGGCAGCACATCGATAAAATCGACGCTGCGCGGCGCTTTGTAATGCGCGATCTTGGAGCGTGCGTAGCCGATGATATCAGAAGGGTCTGGCGTGACGCCTGGCTTCGGCACCACGATCGCCTTCACCGCTTCGCCCCAAGTATCGTCCGGCACGCCGATGACAGCCACATCGGCCACGTGCGGGTGGCCATGGATCGCGTTCTCGACCTCCGCCGGGTAGACGTTCTCGGCCCCGCTAATGATCATGTCCTTGATGCGATCCTGGATGTAGAGATAGCCGTCTTCATCCATGTAGCCGGCGTCGCCGGTGCGCAGCCAACCTTCGGCGTTGACGGTCTCCTTGGTCGCGTCCGGCTTGCGCCAATAGCCGCTCATATTTGCGTCCGAGCGCGTGGCGACCTCCCCGATCTGATTGGGCGCGAGTTTGTTGCCTTGCGGATCAAGCACGCACATTTCCACGCCGGGCATCGGAATGCCGGCCGATCGCATGCGCTGGTTGCCGTTCGGGTCGTGATCTTCAGGCGGCAAGTATGTGATCGTACCGGTAGTTTCCGTCATGCCGTATTGCTGCACGAAGCCGCAGCCGAACACCTCCATGCACTCGCGCAGCAGCGCGACTGGCATGGGTGAGGCGCCATAGAGGATGTGGCGCAGCCTAGAATAGTCGATCTCCTTCGCGCGCGGCTGGCGAACAATGAATTGTAGCGCCGCCGGCACCATGAACACTTTGCCGACGCCCTCGTTCTGAATGATCTCCAGCACTTCCATCGGATTGAACTCGCGCGTCACCACGTTGCGTACGCCATTGATCAAGCCCACGAGCCCCCACCCGGTGCCGCCAATGTGCGCCACGGGCATGGCGACAAGATTGGTCTCGCCTTCAAACCACTCGTTCCAGCCCATCTTCGCGTCGGCCAAGGCGCGGCGGGAGAGCATGAGATTGCCGCTCGTCAGCATGACGCCCTTAGGCCGACCGGTAGTGCCGGAAGTGTAGAGCAGAAGCGCGGTGTCGTGCGGACCGATCTGAACGCGGGGATCGGCATCGCTCTGCGCCTCGCGCCACGTTTCGTAGAGCGGTAATTCGGCCGCGCCCGGCTCCATGGCGATGATGGGCGGCGGATCGGTGAGCGTCGCCACCGCGGCCTTGGCGCACTCGATGCACTCAGGGCCGACGAAGAAAACGCGCGCGCCGCAATCCTCCAGAATGTAGGCGACTTCCGGCGGCGACAGCCGCCAGCCGATCGGCGTCATGATCGCGCCGATCTTCGCAGCGCCCAGCAAGGCCTCAAAGTACGGCGCGGAATTCTTGCCCAGATAGGCGACAGCCTGCCCCTTCTTGACGCCGGCAGCAGTCAAAGCGTTCGCCGCTTGGCTGGCGCGGCGGTCGAGCTCGGCATAGGTGGTGTCGCTGCCCTCGAAATGAAACGCGACCTGACTGGCGCGCGCCCGGCCATGATGGCGGGCCATGTCGCCCAAAGTGGGCATCAGGTCGAATTCTTCCGGCTGCAGCGACGTTTTCACTCTTGGCCTCCCGTTTTTTGGGAAGCTTAGCCGCCGCGCTTGGGGCGCGCTATTATCATAACCGAGAGGGCGCCCGTGAGATCGCGCTCAGCCGCCGCCGATATCGCGCGCCATCAATGCCGCGAACAGCGGAACGAGCGCCAGCAGATGCAACTCGATCATTACCAGCCGCCGCGCACGCTTCACTTCGGGTTCCGCAACGGCAAACGCCACATCTTGCCCGGCCTGCTTCACCCATCGGATGAACGCGCGCGTGGGGGCGATGGAGATCAGACCGATAACGGCGAACGTCGCCATCTTGGCCCAGAAGAAGGGTTGGCTGGCGTAGAAGTCGGCGCCCTTGGCGCCCCAAAACACTCGCGCCACGCCGGCCAGGATCACACCGACCGCAGAAACGCCGTAGAAGAGATCGATGCGCAACAAGAGCCGCGCGACCCGGCCATCGACGGGCAAGCGCAACACAAACGCTTCCGCCGCCAGCGCGCCGGCGAGGATCAGCGCAAAAACGAAGTGCATATACGATAAGGCTGCGTCGTGCAGGAGCATCGACGCAGCCTATCTCAAGTGAACTTAAACGAAAGGGCCGATACAAAAGCTGGCCCGCAACGCTTATTGGGTGCGGCGTTGGACTGTGCCCACGTTGCGCACGTCTTGCGCCGTTTGATCCTGCATGACTTCCCACTGCGTACGCGTTGCGCAAATGCGCTCACGGCGCGTGCGCAGGCGACTCTCGGAACGCTGCACCGTCCTGCACACCATTTGATCGTCGGGGTCTTCTGTGGCGGCGGCCTGATCGGCTTGCGCGGTTTCGACCGGCGCCGCGCCGTCCTGAGCCGTCGCCTCTGGCGGCGCCACGGGCTCCGTCTGTGCAAACGCCGGCGCCGCCGCCAGCAGAGCCGCAGCCAAAACCATTACCGTCAAACGCATAATATGCTCCCGCAAACTGGATGAGCATCATACTTGGGCCGGCAGGGGCGTAAAGTGCGCTACGCTGCCGTTCGTCGCAGGAGCCGCCCCTAGTCGTCGCGGTGCACGCGTTCGCGGCGTTCGTGGCGCTCTTGCGCCTCAAGAGAGAGCGTCGCGATCGGGCGGGCGTCGAGGCGCGAGAGGGCAATGGGTTCGCCGGTTTCCTCGCAATAACCGTAGGAGCCGTCCTCGATACGCCGCAGCGCGGCGTCGATCTTGGCGATGAGTTTGCGCTGGCGGTCACGCGTGCGCAGTTCCAAAGCGCGGTCGGTCTCGCTGGTGGCGCGGTCGGCCAAATCGGCCTCGGCGACGGTGTCCTGTTGGAGCGAGGCGATGGTGGAGCGGGATTCTTCGAGAATCTCGTCTTTCCAGGTGTTGAGCTTCTGCCGGAAGTACTCGCGCTGCCGCTCATTCATGAACGGCTCGTCGTCGGTCGGACGATATTCTTTCGTCATGGTAGAGGCCATGGTCCGTACTCCCGGGCGCCCTCGCGAGGCGCCTTATAGCGTTGCTCCTTAGGGCCGTCCATGGAGCAAGACCGGCGCCAAACACATTGAAAATCCATGGTTTGTCGCCAATTCTTCAAATTCGGCCGGCGAGCCGGTCGAGCTTTGCGCTCTCGACCGCCAGGCGAATGTCGATTTCGGTGAGGATCGCGTCGAGGTCAGCATCCCCCGTGGGCTCGGCGGCGCGCTGGAGGCTGTCGAGTTCAGCCAGCAAACCGGCGGGCGCGCGCCCGGAAAGCAGTCCCTGCTCAAGCTTCTCAAGCGCGTCGAGCGCGGCGCGGCCGCGGCGGGCCTGGCGGGCGCGGCGCTGCGCCGGCGGCTCGATGCCACCCTGAAGCGCCAAAATGGCGTCGAGCGAGGTCACCGCGCCAACGCCGGTGGTCGCGGCGGTGCGCTGGGGCCCATCGACTGCCGGCGTGAAACCGGGCGCGGCAGTGGTTGCGCCCGTGCGCGAGGGCGATGCGCCGGTGACGCTGCGGCCGCTTTCGATCTTCATGGCGCGGGACTCTTCGCTGCTGCTGTTTCCATTCGCTTAACGATTGGGAGTTGAACCACCCGTTAACCGAACTGCCGGCGTATCGGCCATATGCGATTTACCAATCCCGCCGCCCGCGCGGCGCTGCTTGCCGTTGCTTCGGTCGCCGCCATGACCGCGCCGATCGCGACGCCGGCCTGGGCCGGCCCGCGTATCAAGGACATCGCCGATTTCGAGGGCGTCCGGGAGAACCAGCTGGTTGGCTACGGCCTCGTCGTCGGCTTGGCCGGCACCGGCGATTCCCTACGCAACTCGCCGTTCACCCGCCAAAGCTTGGCGGCCATGCTTGAACGGCTCGGCGTTAACGCCTCGGACGGCAATCTCAACACCCGCAACGTCGCCGCGGTCATGGTGACGGCCAATCTGCCCCCCTTCGCGAGCCAGGGTTCGCGGATCGATGTCACGGTATCGGCGCTGGGCGACGCGCGCAGCCTCGCCGGCGGGCAGCTGCTGGTGACGCCGCTGATGGGCGCGGACCAGCAGGTCTACGCTGTCGCGCAAGGCCCCCTGGCGATCGGCGGCTTTGCGGCTTCGGGGCAATCAGGATCGTCCGTCACACGCGGCGTGCCTACGGCCGGGCGTATCGCCTCGGGAGCCCTGGTCGAGCGCGAACTCATGTTCGATATCGCCGCGCAGCGTGAATTGCGCCTTTCGCTGCGCAATCCGGATTTCACCACCGCCCAGCGCATCGCCGCCGTCATCAATGGCGCGGTCGGCATGGACGTGGCGCGGGCGACCAATCCAGGCGCGGTACAGCTCGTGCGGCCGGAGGCCTACCAGGGCGACATGGTTTCGCTCGTCGGCATGGTGGAAAGCCTCGAAGTCGAGGTCGACACACCGGCCCGCATCGTCATCGACGAAAGCTCCGGCATCGTGGTGATGAGTGACAGCGTGCGTGTCTCCACGGTGGCGATCGCGCAAGGCAACCTCACCATCTCGGTCACAGAAGATCCATTCGTCAGCCAGCCGGCGCCCTTCAGCCGCGGCGAGACGACCGTGGTTCCCTCCTCGAACGTCAACGTCGATGAGGAAGAAGGCGGACTCGTTGTCGTTCCGGGCGGCGTGCCGCTTCGGCAATTGGTCAACGGCCTGAATGCGCTCGGCGTCAGCCCGCGCGACATGATCTCGATCCTACAGGCGCTGAAGGCTGCTGGCGCGATCCAAGCCGAAATCGAAGTGATGTGATGGCTGATCCGATCGCCCTTCCCGGCGCGCCGTTGCTTTTGCGCCAAAGCACGCTGCAGTCGCCGAACGAGTCCGTCGTGCCCGCGGAAATCCGCCGCGCCGCGCACGAGTTCGAAGAGGTGTTTCTCAGCGAAATGCTGGCGCCCATGTTCGATGGCCTGCAAACGGATGGGCTGGGCGGCGGCGGCATGGGTGAAGAAATTTTCCGGCCGATGCTGATCGAGCGCTACGCCGAAGCGATCACACGCTCAGGCGGCGTCGGCATCGCCGACAGCGTGATCCGCGAGATGATGCGCCTGCAGCAGGTCAACCAGCCAGAGGAGACGACCGATGGCGCTCAAGGCTGACGACGCCAAGGATCGCGTCGAGCAATTGCTGTTGGTGAGCGAGCGCTTGGCGGAACTGGTCACCGAGGAAACGCGGCGCATTCAAGCACGGCAGCCGCCGCTTGAAGGCGCTGAGGCAGAGGAGAAGGCGCGGCTCGCCAACGCCTACCGGCTCGAACTGGCGCGCATTAAGGATGACCGCGCGCTGGTGGCGGACGCCCCGCCCGCTTTACTCACCAAATTGCGCGAACGGACAGTGTCGCTGCACGAAACCCTGGCCGCGCACGAAACAGCGCTCAATGCCGTCAAGCTGATCACCGAGGGCCTGGTGCACGCCATGGCCGAAGAGGTCGTCCGTCAGCGCAATGCGGGCGGCGGTTACGGCGCCCAGGGGGCGCTCGCGCAACCCGCGAGCCCAACGCCGGCGATCCTAGACCGATCGGCGTAGGCCGCCTGCCCTCAAGAAACCCCGATCCCGGGACGAATTCGCCTTTCCTGTAATTTATCTTGCTCTTGCGGCGTTGAGCCGGTTCTTTAGCTGCCGCTGCGGGTCGGGGAAGGAATGAAGCACGCGAGAGTTTCACGCGCTCGTGCGTGGCGCGCCTCATCGACGCGCCGAGGACACGACCGGCCACAGGGGGTGTTGAGCGCGTTCGCGTTTAACCTTTGCCTGCTGCTGCTGCCGCTTGCTGGCGCGGCGGCGCTTGTCGTGATCGCGCGCGACCAACTCTACGCCTACGAATATTCCGACACCGGCGCTCGCGCAGTCGCGGAGCGGGTTGCGGACTTGAACGGCAGCCTGATCCAGATCGACTTCGACCGCCAACGCCAATGGGACGACCTTGTCGCCATGGAGCTGGCCGCCGGCGACTATGGCGCCGCACGCGGCTTCCTGCTCTCGGCGCAAGGCATGCTGCCGCCCCGCGCGGTTGGAGCGCTTGAGGCCGCCGCCAATGACGCGGAGCTTGAGCGCGCAGCGCTCGTGATGCTGACGCCGACAACGCGTGAACGCTACGAGGCGAACGTGCCGCTTCTCTCAAATCGCGCAGACACAAGCGCCCAGCCGGCGGTGGAGTTGGGCGACCAGGCGGATTTCGAGCTGATGGCGGGCGCGCTTTTGGCGGACCCTGAGACCGAGCCGCTGCAATTCGTGCTGACCGGCTTCAGCCTCGGCCTCGCCGGCGACTTCGACCGCCGCCGTTCGCTTGGCGCTGCGGCGCTGCTGGCGGCAACGCGGCGCGACGACTATCCGGTGGGCTTCGGCGCGGAGATCACCAACCTCTTTTCCGAAGCGATGCCGATCGCCGCCTTCCGCACCGCCGCGCGCGACGGCGTCGCGAGCGGTGACGCAGCCCGCTTCGAGAACGCGGCGGCGGCGTTCGCGGCCTCGGTCAATTCCGAGCGCGCCGCGCGCGTGCGCGAAGTTCTCGACGCGATCGGAGACATGGCCGACGCAACCTCCGTCAACGCCGCCGCTTCGATGATTTCGCATGCCGCGACAATTCACGACTTGCCACGCCTGCGCCTCCTCGCGCTCGCCGCCGGCGACCGCATGGCGGCTGCCGCAAAGCGCTTGCCGCGCGACGGCTCGCTGCTTGCGGCCGCGCACGGCGAACTGAAGATGACGCGCGATCTGATGCTAGCGCTTGCCGTCGCGGGGCTAGCGCTAGCTGGCCTTGTGCTGATCGCGCTATGGAATCTCGCGCAGGCGCTGTTGGCCTGGCTCAACCGCTGGCGCGACCAAGACGACGACTATGGCGCCGAGCTTCTGGACCTCGGCGGCAGCAACTTCCGCCCGCTCTAAGCGCGGAACAGCGACAGCACGGCTTGCGGATCGGCGTTGGCGATCGGCCCCGCGCCCGCGGATTCTAGCCCCTGGCGGACTTGCAGCGCGAGCAGCCGCGCGCCGTCGGCATCCATGTCGCGCACGCTGGCGACCCGCTCGGCGGCGCCGAGGAAACCCTGATGCGCCTCCAGCGCTCGCGCCGATTCCATCAACTTGCTCATCGCATCCTGCAGGGTTTCGAGGGATTTTTGTGCGGCCTGCGCCAGCCCGGCATCATCGATTTGCGCATCGGCGGCGACTGAAATCACTTCGCCGCCAAGCGACAGATCAACACCGCCGACCAGCACTGGCGCTGCGCCCGGTTCGGCTTGCACGACAATATCGGCGCCCGTCACGACGCTTGCCCGCGACGCCACAGCGCCGAGCCGCTCAGCGTAACCGGACAGCGCCGCGCTCAAGTCTGCTTGCGACCCGCCATTGCGCGCGAGACCCTGAATTTTCACCAGCAGCGCTTGCGCGTCATGCCCCGCGGCGAGCGCCTCATGGACCTGCGCGATGCCGGCGCGGACGCTTTCACGGGCGGCGGAAATCGAGGCGGGCGTGAGTTCGACACGATCGCCCTGCGCCGCATCCTCGCGCCGCGGAGACAATTGCGAAGCGCCGCGGGCCAAACGCGTATCGACGCCGAGCGTCGCGGCGCCCGTCGTGCTCGGGGTGATGCTCGAAACCATGTGCCCGCTCCTTCGGATCGCGCGTCGACGGACGCGCGGCGCGCTTCGCCGCAGGCGTGAAGAAAGCGTAAATGCGTTAATGAAACGTTAACGCTGCCGCATCCGAAATGAATAAATTTACGCGCCGTTTACTGTTGCGACATGGCGCGGAGATAGGCCATCACCGCGCGCGCGTAGGCCAACTGCGACTCGCTCGGATAACGTAGCACGGTCTGCGCCGTGTTTGGATCGGTCACCGTTTGCACGAAACGCTGCGCGTCTTCGTCAAGGCTGACGTGAACACTGTTCGGTGCGAGCGCACTGCGCAGCTCGGCCTTATGTTCGGCCATCCGCTGCTGCGCCGCCTGCGCGGCAGGACCCTGCTCAGACGGCAAAGCCGCCGCACGCAGCGACGGCAAGTCCGAGATGGAAGTCGGGGGAGCGATGGAAGCCATGGCTCATGCTCTATTTTTGGAAATCGGCGGGGAGCCGAAGCTCCCCGCCTCTTCCCGATCCGCTTAGCGGAAGAACGACAGCACGATCGACGGCGCCGAGTTGGCGATCGACAAGGCTTGCGCGCCCAGCTGCTGCTTAACTTGCAGCGCTTGCAGGCGAGCCGATTCCTTGGCGAGGTCGGCGTCGACGAGGTTGCCGATACCGGCTTCGATCGAGTCGCTCAGCTTGCCGAGGAAGCTCTTTTGAACTTCCAGCGCCTTCGCTTGCGCACCCATCGTGGCCAGGTCGCGGTTGAGGTTGGTCAGCGCGTCGTCGATCTCGGTCGCCGCAGCTTCAGCGCCGCTGGCGGTCGAGATGTCGAGCGTCGAGGTCACGCCGGCAAGGGCTTGGCCCGAAGCGCCGAGCGTGAAGTTGAAGCCGCTGATGTTCAGGGCGTTGGTGCCCGAACCAGCCGCAACGACCGTGTTCATCGAGGTGCCGGCAGCGCCGGCGCCGAAGATGCCCGTATCGTCAACAACGGCGTCGTCTTCGTAGTAGGTGACCGTGAAGTCTTCTTGGCTGTTGAAGGTGATTTCACCCGTCTCCGCATCGAAGGAAGCGGTGACGCGGCCGTTCGACTGGCTAGCGACGGAGTCGATGAAGTCGTTGATGGTGTCGCCGGAAGTGAGCTGAACCGTCATCGTTTCGGTCACGTTGCCGGTGGTGATGCTGAAGCGCAGCTCGGCATCCACAGCGGCGAAGTCGAGGCCAGTGGCGTTCTCCAGGTCGGCATGCACCGAGTAGGGGTCGCCGTTGCCATCGACCAGCGCGTTGCCGGTCAGGTCGAAGCGGCCGCTGGAAGAGCCGGCGGCGTCGGTCGTCAGCACGGAGAAGGAGTTCGAGCCGCCCGACAGATTGGTGCCGTTGACGAGGTTCGAACCGTTGAACGTCGCGGCGTTGGCGATCTGATCGATCTGGTTGCGCAGCGCGTCGAAGTCAGCTTGCAGAGCAGCGCGTTGGTCGGACGAGAGGTCCGTCGCTTGAGCCGCAACGGCCTTTTCCTTCAGCTGCTTCAGGATGTCGCCGATGGCTTCACCGGCCGACAAGCCGACGTCGATCACCGACGTCGCACGGTCGATGCCGTCCATCACCGCGCCGAGCGAAGCAACGCGAGCGCGCTGACCTTCGGCGATAGCGAACACAGCGCCGTTGTCCTTCGCGGACGAAACCTTGAGGCCCGTGTTGATGCGCTACTGAACTTCAGAGAGTTCGCGGCCGGTTTGATTGAGGGATTGGAGCGCAACGAGGGCGCCGTAATTGGTATTGACGCTGGTCATGTGTGGTCCTTCTGGACGTTGGTTGACCGGCCTTTTCTGGCCGGCTGGGCGTTTCCACCCGGAAGCCCGCTCACACCCCGCTCCTTCTGGAAGGGGACGCTGTGCGTTGCGATGTTTCTAAGGTTCCCGAGTTAACAACTGGTCACCGGCCGAAACGAACTGCAGTGGTTTGACTAGGCAAAATTTACCGCTTTAGCGCGCGGCGAGGCCTTCCATCATGGTGCGATTGATATCGACCAGAGGTTCGATATCGGCGCCATCGCGCAGCACTTCGCTAGAATAACGCGCCACCCACATCGCCAGCGAGATGATTTGCCCGCGGAGCGTCAACGGCAATTGGTTCTCGGGCACCGAACAATCGGCTGCGAGCACATTCCAAAGCCTGCGGTTGGCGTCGATGGCTTCGGCCACGCCGCTGCGATCGTCCTTCGCGCGCACGAGCGCGGCGGTGACGCTGCCAAAGGCCCGGTATTCGAGCTCGCGCGGTGAATCAGCCTGCGTGGCTGCGCGCTGGTACGCTTTGATCGACATCCCTCAGCCCTAAACGCTCGGCCTCATACGAGATGAGTTTCCGGCAGCGCATCAGCGCACGGTAGTATTCGCCGCCCATTACTTCTTTGGAAACGCCTATGCATTCGGAGAGGACCGCCGGATCGCGCACCGCGCCCATAAATTCGGCCAGGCGCGCGGCGAACTCGGCATAGGCTTTCTCCCGCCCCATCTCATCGAGATACATGAGCATGATCGGGAAATAGATCCGCTTCGCCGGCGTGTCGGCTTCGTCGGGCTGCATGATGTCTTTCTCACGCAAGACCGACGCCTTGTTCTGCAGCACCAACGCGGCGCGCCGGTCGCCATTCTGGACGACGGCGCCGTTGACTACGAACTTCTCGCCCGGACGCAACGACAGCTTGAGCGGCATGAGCCCTCTCCCCTCCCGCTTCTGGGAGTCCAACGCGTTAACGTTCGCCTAGGATGGTTAACCAGACATTGCCGCAACACCCTTTGCTGCTATTGCTGAGCTGCAATGAGGCGGGAGGGCGCCATGAACCGGATGTGGATGGCGCTATGCGTCAGTGCGGCGCTGGGCGCCTGCGCGAGCGCAGGCGGCGAGGACGAACTCGGAGACCTGCTCGCCGGCGGCCGCGCCCCACCGGCACGGCTTGAACGGCTGGTTGCGGAAGCCGCACGCCATCCGCTGGGAAGCCGCGAGAACCCCATCCGCGTCAACATGCCGGCGGGCGAACGCGCCTATCTTTCTCGCCTCCGTTGCTCGGATGGCGGGGCGCCCGCTTATGAGCGCCAGGGAAATGGCGGCGCCGGCGCCTTCGGCTCCATCGTCGACATCTATCTCGTGCGCTGCCTTGGGGGCGAGCCGCGCCAGACCACGATCTGGATGGATATGTACCACCCGCAGCACAACGAAACGGCAGCGCCGCCCGGCTTTACGCTTTCGCCGCACTGAGAGGCGCACCGCCCCGCTTGCGCGACCGCCCGTGATCAATACGGTGGAGCGGACGCAAGGCGGAGAAATTATGCGGTTCGAAGGCACACAGGACTATGTCGCTACGGAAGACCTGAAGGTCGCCGTCAACGCCGCCATCACGCTTGAGCGTCCGCTGCTGGTGAAGGGCGAACCCGGCACCGGCAAAACCATGCTCGCAATCGAGGTGGCCAAGGCGATCGGCGCGCCGCTGATCGAATGGCACATCAAATCGACCACCAAGGCCGTGCAAGGGCTCTATGAGTACGACGCTGTCATGCGGCTGCGCGACAGCCAACTCGGCGACGAGCGCGCGTCCGACATTTCGAACTACATCAAGCGCGGCAAGCTGTGGGATGCGTTCGAGAGTCCGGTCCGCCCCATCCTGCTCATTGACGAGATCGACAAAGCCGACATCGAATTCCCGAACGACCTCCTGCAAGAACTCGATCGCATGGAGTTCTACGTTTATGAGCTCAACAAGACGATCAAAGCCCAACAACGTCCGATCATCATCATTACCTCGAACAACGAGAAGGAGTTGCCGGACGCTTTCCTGCGCCGCTGCTTCTTCCATTATATTCGTTTTCCGGACGAAGAGACGATGCGCGCCATCATCGACGCGCACTATCCGGGCGTGAAAGCGCGGCTAGTCGGCGAAGCGCTGAAAGTCTTCTACGACATGCGCAAGGTGCCCGGCCTGAAGAAGAAGCCCAGCACCAGCGAATTGCTGGACTGGCTCAAACTGCTGCTCACCGACGACATCGACCCCGAAGCGCTGCGTAATCGCGACCCGACCAAGCTCATCCCCCCCATGCATGGCGCTCTGTTGAAGAACGAAGCGGACGTGCTGTTGTTCGAGCGCCTCGCCTTCCTGGCGCGCCGCGAGCAACGCGGCGGGACAAGCTGAGGCCGAGCCGGGCCTGACAGCGCCGGTCGACACCGCCGGTTTCTCCACATAAAATGTGCTCCGGGAGGACGGACGCATGCCGCGGCTCATCGCGCTCGCACTGATCTTGGCTGCGCCAACCGCTTTGGCGCAGGAGCAGGCCGCGCCTGCGGCGACGACCGAGGTGTCGGCGGAGGCGCCGGCAGCGGCGGAGGCGCCTGCAATCGACACCGTGGCGCTCGCCCAGCAGCTCATCTCCCAAGCGCGGGCCGACGGCGTGTTCGATGCGCGCCCGCACGACCGCGCCGTTCTCATTCGCCATCGCGCCAGCGGCCTGCTCTGCCGCCTCTCGCCCGACAACGCCAATCGGCTGATCGTTTTTCCGCAAGCTGCGCGCGGCGACGACGTCGCCTGCGAGTCCATCGACGGCCCGGAAGTGATGCGCCTCTATGCGACGCGCTATCCGTTTTCGACAACGCTTGAACAACAGCTCTCCGGCGCCATCGAGGCGATGCAGCGTCAATATGCGACCATGTCTCCGCTCGCCGTCACCATCCCCGCCGATGAAGACATGCCGCCGAGCATGACGGCTCAATTCACCGCCACCGATGCCGCAGGGACGCGCTTCTATACGCGCGTCAGCGTCGCCCAGTTCGGCCCCTGGACCCTCAAGATGCGCTACACCACGCCGGCCGCGAACGACCGCCACCTTACTCGCGGCGAGCGCGTATCGAGCAATGTTTGGGCGTCGGCGCTGACCAATATGAGGCAGCGCGCGCGCAGCTAGCGGGGCTCCCGCAGGGAGAACGACCAGACGCCGCTTTGACGTCCGGCCCCTGCTGGCGCAGTGTTAGGATAGATGTTTCAGCGCTTCTTCACCGAACTCCGCGCCGCGCACGTGCCCGTGACGCTGAAGGAATACCTTGTACTGATCGAGGCGCTGGAGAAGGACGCCATCCCACCGCAAGTGGAGGACTTCTACTACCTCTCGCGTGCGGCGCTGGTGAAGGACGAGCGCCATCTCGACAAGTTCGACCGCGTCTTCGGCCATGTGTTCAAAGGCTTGGAAAACACCGCCGAAGCGGTGAACGCCGAAATCCCGGCCGAGTGGCTGCGCGCGCTGACCGAGAAATTCCTGACCGACGAAGAGAAGGCGCAGATCGAAGCGCTGGGTGGTTGGGACAAGCTCATGGAGACGCTGCAGGAGCGGCTCAAGGAGCAGAAGGAACGCCACGAAGGCGGCAACAAATGGATCGGCACTGGCGGGACCTCGCCCTTCGGCAATGGCGGCTTCAATCCTGAAGGCGTGCGCATTGGCGGCGGCAAGGAGCGCGGACAAGGCCGCGCCGTCAAGGTTTGGGACAAGCGTGAATACAAGAACCTCGATGACAGCGTCGAACTCGGCGTGCGCAATATTAAGGTTGCGCTACGCCGCCTCCGCAAGTTTGCCCGCACCGGCGCGCCGGACGAACTGGATCTCGACGGCACCATCAAGAAGAGCGCCCAGGAAGGCTATCTCGACATCGTGCTTCGTCCTGAGCGGCGCAATGCGGTGAAGGTGCTGCTGCTTTTGGACATTGGCGGCTCGATGGATAGCCACGTGAAGCTGTGCGAGGAATTGTTCTCGGCGGCCCGCACCGAATTCAAGAGCCTCGAATTCTTCTACTTCCACAACTGCCTCTACGAGGCGGTCTGGAAGGACAATCGCCGCCGCCACGACGAAAAAACGCTGACCTGGGACGTGCTGCACAAATTCCCGAGCGACTATCGCGTCGTCTTCGTCGGCGACGCCACCATGAGCCCGTACGAGATCACCTATCCTGGCGGCTCGGTTGAGCATTGGAATGAGGAAGCCGGCGCGGTATGGCTGCATCGCGTGGCGCAAATCTACGAACGCGTCGTGTGGCTCAACCCAACGCCGCGCGCGCATTGGGATCATACGCCGTCGATCCAAGTCATCCGCGAAATCATCGGCGACAAACGCATGTTTCCGCTGACCATCGAAGGCCTCGACGGCGCCATGCGAGAGCTCAGCCGCTAGGCTTGGCGCAGCGTCGGCGCGGGTTTATGTGTCGGCGCGAAGGAGACCGCGCAGCATGCGCTTCATATTCCTGACTATCGTCATTGTGTTCGTGGTGCTGATCGCCGCCTTCGCTTTGCAGAACTTCCGATCTGTGACGGTTGCGTTCGCAGGGATTCAGCTGACGGCGCCTTTGGCGGTGCTGGTGGCCCTGGTTTACATTCTGGGCATGGCCACCGGGGGCGGTCTCTTCTCCTTCCTGCGTTATTCGATCCATAAGGCGACCACACCGCGCCGCTCGCGCGTCAGCGAGCCGGCGCCGAAGGTGATCGATCATGCGCCCTAAATCCGCGCGCTGCCGGTTGTAGGCGCGCTCCCTAAATCGCGAGGATCGAGGCCCTTTCATGTCGAACGTCATTTCGCGGATCGCTTTTGCCCTTTCCCTCCTCGCGCTTGCGGCGTGCAGCCCGCCGACGCAGGTGGACACCGAAGGCGCTGACCCGGCGGTGATTCAAGCGCGCGGCACGCTGGCCGAAAGCGAACAAGCGACCATCGCCATTTTCCAGTCGGTTTCGCCGTCAGTGGTGCTAGTGATCAGCCGCGGCGCCAGCGGCGCGCGCTTTGGCGAAGACCAGGTCGGCGCCGGCACCGGCTTCATCTGGGACGACGCCGGCCACATCGTCACCAACAACCACGTCGTCCAGGCGCCCGAGATCATCGTGCGGCTCGCCAGCGGCGAGGACGTACCGGCGACTGTCATCGGCCGCGCCCCTCAATATGACATCGCAGTGCTACGCTTGGCGCGCCCGCCCAATGCGCCGCCGCTCAACATCGGCACCTCGGCGGATCTGCAGGTTGGGCAAGCCGCGTTTGCGATCGGCAACCCGTTCGGCTTCGACCGCACCATCACCTCGGGCATCGTCAGCGCGCTTGGCCGCCAATTGCCAACGCAGGACGGCCGCGAAATCGGCGATGTGATCCAGACGGACGCCGCCATCAATCCAGGCAATTCCGGCGGCCCCCTGCTCGACAGCGCCGGCCGCGTGATCGGCGTAACGACGGCCATCTATTCCCCCTCCGGCGCCTATGCCGGCGTAGGTTTCGCGGTGCCGATCGACACGGTCGTGCGCGTCGTGCCGCAACTGATCGAGAACGGCCGCGCGCCGATCGCAGGCATCGGCATCATGGCGGCGGACCAGTCCATCGCGACGCGCTTAGGCTTGGAGGGCGTTCTTATCTGGCAAACAGTGGACGGCTCACCCGCCGACCGCGCCGGCTTGCGCAGCACCGACCCAGCGCGTGGGGTCGTCGGCGACGTCATCGTCCAGGCCGATGGCCGCCCGGTGCGGCGGCTGGCCGATCTGACCAACACGCTGGATCGCATCGGCGTCGGCAACGAGGTCGCCTTACGCATTCAGCGCGGCGACCAGGAAGTCGAGCTACGCGTGCCGGTTGAGGATATCGGCGCGCGCGAGACGACCACGCCCGCGCGCAAGTGACTCGCTCGTTGCGCTGCGGGATCGTTGCGCCTGACGATGAATGATGCGCCCGCTTGTGAGCCGAGGGCGGTTTGGCGACAATGACGTGGGGGGATTCAGAATGGACCGCCGCGCCTTCCTGTCTGCTGCCGGCGCCTGCAGCCTGATCAGCGCTTCTGCACCGCAGCTGGCGCAGGCCCAGCCCGCACGCCGCTTTGCCCAAGCGATGCGCTACAGCGCCGAGCGCAATGGCGCGAGCTTCCTGGTGGTGAGGCACGGCATCGTCATGGGCGAATCCTATCCGCGCGGCGACGCCGACACGCGTTGGCCGATCGGCGCCGGCGCCCGGCCTTTCGCGGCGTTGCTGGCGGCGACCTTGGTCGAAGACCGGCTGATGACGCTCGATGAGCCCGTAGCGCTTACCCTGGGGGATTGGGGCGCTCACCCGGTCAAAGCCAGCATCTCGATCCGCATGCTGGTCAACGGCACGAGCGGGATCGCGTTCGGGCGCAATGATCGACGCGATCTCTTCGACGCGATTTCGCTGGAGCCGGTCGAGACACCCGGCGCGCGCTTCATTGACGACCCCGCGCCCTACCGGCTGCTGGTCGAAATCGCCCGGCGAAAGCTGATGACGGCGGGGCGCGAACCCGATCCGGCGCGCTACCTGACCGATCGCGTGCTCGCCCCTATCGGCTGCGTGCCGATCGGGTGGGCCCGATGGCCAGATGGCGCCCCGCGCTTCGACGAAGGCGTCGTTGTGTCTGGCCGCGGCTGGGCCCAGGCCGGCGAATTGTTGCGGCGCGAAGGCGTGTGGCGGGCGCAGCAACTGGCCGACGACAACACCCTGCGCGAGGCCGTGCGCGGCTCGTTCGCGGAATCGCGCGCCGGCTTTGGCGTCTGGATCGCCGCGCCCGGGCGCACGCGCGAAGATCCAGGGATCAACACTGACCTCTGGCGGGACTCATCGCCGGCCCCGATGGACCTGTGCATGGCCGCCGGCGACGGCGGTCAACGCCTCTATTTTTCACCGTCCGAAGGCGTCGTCATTGTTCGCCAGTCGAACACCATCGACCCGCGCGCCGACTGGTCGGACGCGCAGTTCCTGTCGCTGGTCTGGCCCGACCTTTAGTCGCGCGAGCGGATCAGCAGCCCGCCAACCAACCCCAATAGGCTGCCGCCGAGAGCGCCGGTGATCAGGTTGTACAGGTGGACGCCGTTTTCGCCGTCGATCAGCGCGCTCCAATTGGACGCGATATCGCCGACGGCGGCGACATTGCCCGCCGCGTAACCGGCGCCGACGCCGCCCAACGCGCCGATGATCGTGCGTCCAACCACGCCGCCGCCGCCGCGGGTCAGTGCGCCCAAGATGTTGCCGCCCACAGCGCCGCCGACGGCCTGTACGATGAACGGCAGCAGAGTTGCCATATCCATGCGCTTCTCCCTCCCCGCGCGGCTAGTCGATAGTCGCCGGCCTGCGCAGCCTGTGGAGAATGGCGGAGTCTCTCGTAGGAGACAACCAAGATTGCGACTAGGTAATATTAGTTCGCGTTTGGCGCGCGCGACGGCGCCAATATGCGCACTGGCGCGCGAGTTTTGCCGATCAGCATCATGTGCGCGCTCTCTGTGCAACGGCGTGACGCAACGCGCACTTATGCACAGAAGTGAGTCGTTCTTCGCAATGGCGTAAATCCAAGGCCATGCTACAGAATATTTCCAGTAGTTGATCGGCCCCCCACCTCGATGATCGACGTCCACATCATCTGCACGTACGACGCTCAGAAAATGGCGGACAATCTCGTGCGTCTGCTGGAGGCCGAGCAGCACATCGTACGGCTGAGCTTCGGACGTCAAACGCTCAGCGAACTGGAAGAGGCGCAGCGCGCGCGCAGTGCGGTGCTGCTGATCTGGTCGAAGAGCGCGCCCTCCGCTTCGTATATGCGCGAATGGGCGCGCGGCATCGATCCGATGCGGCTTGCGGAAATTTCGGTCTCCGCAACGCCTCCGCAGATCGATCGCGACGCGCATGTCATCGACTTCACTCACTGGCGCGAGAGTGATCGCGGATCGCGCGCTTGGAACGCCCTCAATGAACGGCTTCTGGAAATCGCGCGCGCGCTAGATCCAGCGGCTGAGGTTCCTGCACGCAAGGCGGCGCTGGGTTCGACGGGCGTCATGACGGCCGCAACCGCGGGCCTGATGATCATGGCTGGCGCGGCTTCGGCGCCTGCCGACTTGCAGCCCGTGGCGCCGGCCAGTTTCGATGTCGCCGATGAACAAATGAGTGACTACGCCATGGGCGGACCGCTCGACGCCGTCGAGCCGATCTCTGCTGAAGACATGGACAATCTGCGGCCGCTGCCGGTGTCGCGGTTCACACCGCTTGAGCCGCTGCCGCCTCCGGACTTGCACACCGTGGGCCCGCTACGGACGAACGAAATCCGCGACGCCACGCTCCTTGAGCGTCTTGTTGCGCTCAATCCGCTGCGCGACAACGACACCGAGACCAACTAGCCGCCGCGACGCGCCCGCAGCCAATGCAAGATCGCCCAGCCATGGGCCTCGTGGCGCACCTTGAGCAAGGCCTCGGTGGGCGGCATCCAAACCAGCGCGTGGTCGGGTTCTGATGGCTTGCCGTCATCGGCCGACAACTCGACCTCATAAAAAGTCGCGAGCGAATTCCGTGGCTCGCTCTTGTTGATCCAGAACTGCCCCGCCCGACCGATGACCCGCGTTGGCCAGACGGTCAGCCCGGTTTCTTCGTCGAACTCCCGCATCAGCGCGGCGGCCTCATCCTCATCCGCCTCTATGCCGCCGCCTGGCAGGTCGTACTCGTAGGGCGCGCGCTTGCCGATCTGGACGATGGCGATATTGGCCTCGCCGCGCGGACACACGCCATAGGCGCTCATGCGTTCGAGATAGGTCAGCCCGGACTGGGTTTGGCCGAACTGCAATGCGAAGCGTGTCATGAGGGGAGCATATAGCGCCGCGCTGCGGCGCTGGCGATGTCTGACGCGAAGCAGCTAAGCTGGCCCCATGAGCATGCGGTTCAATCCAGTTACGCTGATTACCGGCGCCGCCTCCGGCATTGGCGCGGCATGCGCCATCAACCTGGCGCGACGCTCGCAAGGCGGCCTGCTGCTGGTCGATGAGGATGAAAGCGCAATCGCAGCGCTTGCCGACGATCTCGATACGCAGAACTTGGCGCCGGAGCGGGTTTCCACGCTCGCCTTCGACGTCGCCGATGCCGACCGTTGGGCCCAGGCCATCGAATTCATCAAGGGCCAGTATGGCCGCATCGACTGGGCCGTCATCAATACGGTGTCGAAACCAGCACCGGAAACCGATCTCGTCAGCTTCGGCGCCGCAGCGAGCGGCCTCGAAGGCGCCGCCGTCTCACTCAAGGCGCTGATCCCGATCTTGCGGGTCAACGTGCAAGGCGGCGCGGCGGTGGTGACGGCCTCGTCGGCGGCGATCAAGGCTGGCGCCGCGCTGTTGCAGCTGGTGCGCGCCGCCGCGCGCGAGGGCGGCGTCGATGTCCGCGTCAACGCCATAGCGCCAATGGTGGCCGACGCGCCGCTTTGGTCCAACCTGCCCTGGCTGCACGAACTCGTTCCGGGCGACGAACGCGCGGCGCTGGAAAAGGTCAGCGAACTCGATCCGCCCGCGGCCCGCTTCGCCGGCGCCGATCAGGTCGCGCGTCTGATCGCCCTCTTCCTCGGCGAAGATACTCACAGCAGCGGCGCAACGCTGGTGGTGGACGGCGTCGCTACGATTTGATCGGATCGCGCGACGCATGAGTCGCGGGGAGCGGACCGATGCAATCGATACTGCAGCGCTTCATTGGCTTTGATCGGCTGCTCGGGCCGGTGCTGGCCAAGTTCGTTTATTATTTTGGCGCCGTGGTCATCCTGGCGTTGACCGCCTTCGGCGTGCTGATGGCGTTGATGGCGCTGGCGGCGGGCAATTTCAGCACAGGCTTGATGCAATTGCTGGCGACGCCGGCTGTCGGCGCGGTCGCGTTCGTCTATTGGCGCTTCGTCTGTGAGCTCTTTCTGCTGGCGTTCCTGGCCTATGAGCGGATGGGCGAAATTCGCGACACGCTGCGCGCCGCGACAGGCGCTGCATCGGCGCCCGATCCCAACCATCCCACATTCTAGCCCATAAAGCGCGCGGCCATGTCCAAGGGCACGCGCTTCAAGCGGCGCGTGCTGGCGTCGAGCAAACACCAATTCGATTGAATCTGCGCCGCCGGTTTTTCCGCGCCGGCCTTGTGAATGTCGACGAATCTCAACCAGGCCGCACCGCGCGGCGCTTCGTCGACCCAGGTCCGCACCTCGACGTCATCGCCCAACTCAAGCGAGGCGCGATAGTCGATCTCATGGCGCATCACGACCCACACGAATTGCGCGATCATCTCTTCGCTCGCCCGCGCACGCCAATGCGCGATGGCGATGTCCTGGGCGTAGCGGAGATAGACGATGTTGTTCACGTGGCCGAGTTCGTCGATGTCGGCGGCATCGACCGGAAAGCGCTGCGTGAAAATTTCGGCGGCCATCGCCGCCAAGCTAGCGTGAAAGCTTAGGCGGCGTCTGCGGCGAATTGGTCGAGCGCCGCGAGCGCCGCGTCGAGCGCTGAACGCACCTGCGCCAAGGCTGCGGCGCTTTCCGCGTCGGCCATGCGCTCGGCCGCTTCGCAGGCCTCGGCCAGCTGCGCCAAGCCGATCCCGCGGGCCGAGCCTTTCAGCGTGTGCACCGCATCGCGCCAGCCGGGGGCGCCCGTGAAGGCGGCAGTCCAGCCCGCCACCTGGGCGCGGAAGAGCCCCAGAATTTCGATCTGCAAGGCGCGGTCGGCGCCGGTCATATGGTCGAAATGGGCGCGGTCCAGCACGGTCATGCTCACGGTTTTGGCCGACGCGCGCTTAAGGTCAGGTTAGAGCCGGTGCGCCGAACGCCGCCGCATGGGCCCAAGCGATGGCGAAGGCGGCGGCCAGGCCAACCAGGAGCCGCCACCACATCTCACCCACCGCCAGCCGGTTGCGGCCCTGGACGATGGCGGCGAAGGGGATGTTGGAGGACACAGCCTCGAACCTCGCCCACCCTTCCGGGTCGCGCGCCTGCGCTTTTCTATCGATGGAGCGACTGCCGAGGATGACCATCAGGCCCAGCACGCCGAACAACATCACGGCCACCCGCTCGCCATTGGCGAGCAAATGCCCCGCCGCCCAAAGCGAAATGCCCCAGAGGAAGGGGTTGCGGGTAAGGCGCAGCACGCCGTGGGCCGGCTCAGGCGTCGCCAGCGCCTTCTTCTCAAATCCGATGAAGGTCGGCCCCGGCGTCAACAGGCCGGCGACCGCCAGGGTCACACCGGCGAGCGCCAGGACCCGCGCCGGCCAAGCCAGCCAAGCCGGGGACGCCCACATGGGTGCGTTGAGCGGATCGAACGGATCGGCGCGCACCTCGCCGTAGAAATAGATCATGGCCGCCAGAAGCGCCAAGGAGGCCAACGAAAACAGCCCCCGATAAGGCCCCTCACCGATGCGGCCGACCAACGCGGCGCGCAGGCCAGTGGCCGAGACGCCCACATGGATCAGCGCAAACCCCGCCAGGGCCAAGACAAAGCCGTTCATGCACGCTCCTTGCTGGCGCACGCGCCACACTGGACGGCGCACGCCAATCGCCCTATGTGCAGGGCCTTCGCGATTCCGGGTGTATAGCTCAGTTGGTAGAGCAGCTGACTCTTAATCAGCGGGTCACAGGTTCGAATCCTGTTACACCCACCATCGCTTCCAGCCAGAAAAGAACGCCTTAGCGCTCCAGGACGCGCACGCCGGTGACGCAGGGTGCGATATTGCACTGCGCCATGCGGACGCGAACCGTGTGTTGGCCGCCGCGGTTCGGATTGACGCTGACAACCGGGAAGTCGCCGTCATTGTCACGCGCCACCAAGGCGCCGCCGGCGTCGTACACTTCGAGGTCCATCGCCGTGCAATCGTTGTCGCACGCGCCGATAAAGCGATAGCTGCCGCCGCCGCGCAATTGCACCTGCCAGGACTGCGTGGCGTTCGGCTGCAGCGCCGTCATCAGGTCGCTGCCGCTGACTTGAAAGCCGCCGCCGTTTTGCTGCTGGCTCGCGGTGAGATAGTCGCGCACCTGCTGCTCGTATGACTGGCCGCCATTGCCCGGCGCCCCGGCGGGCGATGTATCAGCGATCTGCGGCGGCATCACGCCTGACATTGGCGTCATCGGCGCATAGCCCTGATCGGCTGGAGGCGGCGCGCCGTATTGCTGGCCGAGCAGATCTTCCTGCGACGGCGCTGTAGATGTTTCGGTGGCGCCTGAAACAGGCGCGACTGCTTCGCGCTCTGTCGCCACCGCGGCCTGCGGCTCAGCCGCTGGCTCGGCGGGCGCGCTATGCGACGTCGATGACGCCATGCACAGCGAGCGCGTCATATCCATGTTGCACAATTGATCTTGCGAGCCGATCCAGCCGAACACCAGACCGCCCGCAGTCGCGACGATTGCCGCGTAATCCTTCAAACCCATCGTCAAATCCCCTGCCCACGGGGTTGCCTAAAATCCGGCAAACTGAGGATAACCGAATTCCGACCGGAGGCATAGCAAGCGTGGCGCGATTTAATCTTGCCGCACCCGGCTCATGCGAACGATGCGAGCGCTTCGCGTAATTTTTGGGCGAGGTCTTGGCGTCGGTAAGGCTTGCCAAGGAAGCAAACGCCCGGCGTCAGCCGCCCCTTCTGTACAAGAACATCCTGCGCATTGCCGGACGTGTAGAGCACCGGCAAGCGCGGCGCGATCGCCCGTGCGGCGTCGGCCAGCTCGCGCCCGTTCATGTCACCGGCCATGACCACATCCGTGAACAAGAGATCGAAGCCGCCGCCGCTCTCCAGCATTTTGAGCGCCTCCGCGCCGCTGGCGGCCGCCACAACTTTGTAACCCAGCCGCTCAAGATCGCCCGCGACCTGTGTGCGGACAAGCGGATCGTCCTCCACCAGAAGGATGCGCTCGTCGCCGCCGCGCGCGCCGACCGACCTCGGCGCTGGCGCGTCAGCGCGCGCCTCCCGTGCACGCGGCAGATAGAGCTTCACGATAGCGCCCTGCCCCGGCGCCGTTTCGATCGAGACGCGCCCCTTCGACTGGGTGATGAAGCCATAGACCATGCTCAGGCCCAAGCCCGATCCCTTGCCGACGTCCTTGGTCGTGAAAAACGGTTCGAACACCCGCGCCAGCGTCGCTTCGTCCATACCGACGCCATGGTCCGTGACCGAGACAAGCACGAACTCGCCGCCGCCCATGTCTGTCGCGCCCTCCAGAACGGCGTTCTCAAACGCGATGTCGATGCGGCCGCTATTGTTCATCGCGTCGCGCGCGTTGATGCAGAGATTGAGAATGGCGCTTTCAAGCTGCAGTCCGTCGACGTGGGCGTCCCAGAGCGCATCGGCTGGATGAATGCGGACGTCAATCTGTTCGCCCAACGCGCGGCGCAGCAACGGCGCCATGGCGTGAACCAGCGCGCTGACGTCGGTTGGCTTGGGGTCGAGCGGCTGACGGCGTGAGAAGGCCAACAGCCGGCTGGTGAGTTCGGCGCCCCTCTCAGCCGCCAGACGCGTCATCTCAGCCAACGCATGCAGCGGCGGATTGTTCGCAAGCCGCGTTTCAAGAGTTTCTGAGTTGCTGAGAATGACGGTCAGCAGGTTGTTGAAGTCGTGCGCGACACCGCCTGTAAGCTTGCCCACCGCATCGAGACGCTGCGCCTGGCGCAGCTGAGCCTCTAGTTCGCGCTGCTCCGTCACGTCGACCATGCTGCCGACCATGCGAATGGCGCGGCCCTCGCTGTCGCGAATGACGAAGCCACGATCGGCCACCTGCGCCACCGAGCCGTTGGCGCGAATGAAGCGATACTCGTCCGACCATTTTTCGCCATCGCCATCGATGACGGCGTGGATGTCCCGGTCAACCCTCTCGACGTCGTCGGGATGAATGTGCCGCACCCAGGAATCGCCCGAGAGCGCGGTGTCGTCATAGGCATAACCAAAGCGGGCGCGCATGCCATCGCTCCACCAAATCGTGTCGGCGACGAGATTCCAATCCCACACCACGTCGGCCGTTGCCTGCGCCACGATGCGAAAGCGCTCGTTGTATTCGCGCAGCGCCTGCTCGGCGCGCCGGCGCTCGGTGATGTCGCGCGCCACCGTTACGACGTGCGTGTATCTGTTGGTGCCGTCGGCGGAGATCGCGGCGCAATCCACATCGAGCCAGACCTCGGCGCCGTGCTTGGTGTAAAATACGACCGTGCCGTGCTCGGATCGCCCCGCCATCAACGCGGTGCGCATGCGCGTGACCTCGGCCACGTCGGTCGCGCGGCCGCCAAGAAAATCGGTGCTGCGCCCAACCACTTCGTCCGGCGCGTAGCCGATGATCCGCTCAAACGCTGGGTTCACAAACAGGATCGGCGCGCCGATCGTGCCGCTCACCAGCTCAGTGACCATGACGATGTCCTGCAACTGCGACACGGCCGTCTGCAGCATACGCATCATCGACTGAATGCGATGATCTTCGGTCACGTCGCGGAAAAAAACAGACAGCCCGCCGCCTTCAGTGGCGAAGGCGCGCACCTCAAGGCGCACGCCCAGCGGCGGGTAGTCGATCTCGAACGTCGTCGAGCCGCCCTCGCTCATCACCTTCGAGTATTCATGCTCCGCGACGGTGCCGACGCCTTCGGGAAATTCGGCCCACATGCCGCGGCCCAGCAATTCGCCCGGCTTGCGCTGCAACAGCTCATACGCACGGCGATTGAGGTAGGTGAACCGCCACTCGCGATCGAGCAGTAGAAACCCGTCCGCCATGCTTTCGAGGCTGGCGAGCAGCTGCGCTGAAAGCGCATCGTCTCCGGTCCGCGCGTCGCGGCTCATCCCTTCGCGGTACGAGCTTCCTCACCGAAGTCAAGCGCGCGACAGCCCTTTGACGGGCTGCGCATCGCCTTTTGGCAGCGCGACAAAGCGTTGCGCTTAGAAACGGAAGCGCAGCGCCGCGTTCAGGCTGTGGCGCTCGATCTGGTCGCCGAACTCGCCTTCGTAACCGATCGACAGAGTCGAGTAGCCGTTGGTGGCGTCGATGCCGATGCCAAGCAACGGCCCGCCTTCGCCGACGCTTTCGTCGATCACGGTGAAGTCTGGGCCTCCGGAAACGAAGCGCACCGTGCGCTCGGCCTCTTCGTCGATCAGATTGGTGCGATAGCCTGCGAAGATGCGGGGCGCGATCTGGCCGCCGCCACGCATAGTCCAACGGGCGCTGAATTCGACGCCGACATCGCCCCACAGGCGCTGCGTGAACGCATCGTCGACCTCGTAGTCAATCGCCGCGCCGCCGCCTTCCTCGGTGTAGCCCTGCTCGGAGATACCAACATACGTTACCGCCGCTTGCGGGGTGACGACAAACCAATCCGTGAGCGCCAGCGGCATCGACACGCGCGCCGCGCCATGCGCTTCGAGCGCAAGCCAATCCGCTTCCGACAACGCTTCGAACGTGCCGACTTCGACGAAGCGCCGCGATGTCATCTTGCCGCCGCCGACGCCGCCGACGAAGTCGAGATCAAACGGGCCAACCGCCGTGCCGAGATATGCGTTGCCCTGCACAAACCACGTTGAGATCTCACCCTCCGGGCGGCCCGGCTCTTCAGCTTCCGACGCCAGGAATGAGGCCGAGAGACCGAACAGCGCGCCGTTGTTGAGCGGGCCGTCGATGCCGGCGGCCAGACCGAAACCCTGACCACGGAATTCGAGACCGTTCGCAGTCGGCGGCTCACGGTTGAGGCCGTAGGCGATTTCCTGCGCCCAGATCGAAACCTGGTTGGACTCGTTGAGGCGCGTCGTCGCCAAGCGATTGGTGGTGGCGCTTTGCATTTGCTGGATCGCCGTCGCGGCCAATTCGGTCGCGGCCGACGAATAGCTCGGCATCAGGTCTTCATAGGCGTCAAAGAACTCGAACTCGGTGTCGAGGTCCGCGAACGCGTCGCCGACCACATTGTCACGCCGCAACGCATCGATGATCGCGGCGTAACCCGCGGTTTGGCTTTGGTTGAGCCCTAGTTCCGCGGCCGACTTGAGGATGAAGTTAGCTTCCAGCGAATTCGGATCGCCAGCGGCGACGTCGATGGACAGATTGTAGACGAACGGCGTGCCGATGCCGGAGATCGGGCCCGTGACGTTGTTGGCGCCGATCAGCCCGCCATTGGCGGTCAAGAACACCTGCGTGCCCGACGCCGGCAGGCCTTCGGGAACAAGCGGCACAATGCGCGAACCGGCGGCGAACGTGATGGCGCCGGGCGATTCAATAAACGTACTTTCCGCCGGCACGTCAGAGATCAGAACGCCGAGTTGGCTGCCATCGCCGAATGTCG
>JBFWYC010000012.1:0-90125 GCA_050186805.1 Hyphomonadaceae bacterium | reverse complement strand
CCATCAGTCGTCCGTTACAGGAGGGAATGCATGCGGGGAAAATTGCTGATCGGCGCGGCCACGGCCGCGCTGATGATGTTCGCGCCGGCGGCGCTGGCGCAGGACGGCGATCAACCCGGCGATGCGACGACATCTGCAACCGTAAGCGTCGGCCAGACGGTCGACGGCGCCGTCGATGCGGAGGCAGATGTCGATTGGTATCGGCTGCGTGTCGAACCCGGCCAGCGCTACACCATCACGCTCGATGCAGCGTCGGCGGAGGACGGAACGGGGCTCGACCCGATGCTGGCCGTCTATGACGCGCAAGGCAATCAGCTGGCGTTCAACGACGACTATAACGGCCTAAACTCGCTGCTCGCTTACACACCCTCCTCCGCCGGTGAAGTCTTCGTCGAGGCACGCGGCTTTGCGGACGCCTCAACAGGCGCCTATCGCCTCGGCGTGACGGCTGCTGAGATTCCACCCGACGATATCGGCAACGACGCGAGCACGCGCGGGCGCATCAATGTCGGCCGCCCGGTTACCGGCAATATCGAGTACGAGGGCGACTTCGATTGGTATCGCTTCAATGGTCGATCAGACCAGCGCTACACGATCTCGCTTGCGCGCGCAGGCGACGACGGGCTGGGCGATCCGATTTTGCGCGTTCTCGATCGCGACGGCAACGAGCTCGCAGGCAACGACGATTCCGGAGAGGCCAGTCTGGACTCGCAGCTGCAGTTCATCCCTCCGAGCAGCGGGACCTTCTATCTCGAAGCGCGCGGCTATGCTGACGCTTACACTGGCGCCTACACTCTCACGGTAGAGGCTGAGGACCTGCCGGAAGACGGCATCTCAGCAGATCGCTCGACGCGCGGCCGTATCGCGACCGGCCAAGACGTTGGAGGCACGCTCGATTTTCCAACCGATCGGGACTGGTATCGAATCCGCCTGGAGGAAGGCCAATCCTATCGCTTCTTGCTCTCAAGCGCCGGCGACACGCCTGTCGGGGACCCGCTGCTGCGCCTCTACGACGCGTCAGGCGCCGAGCTGGCGATGGACGATGACGGCGGCGAAGGCCTGAACGCGTACCTTGAGTTCACGGCCCCCAGCAGCGGCAACTATTTCGTCGAAGCGCGCGGCTTCCTTGATGACGCGACTGGCGGCTACCAGCTCTCGGCGCGCGCCGGCGACCTGCCTGGCGATATGAGCACCGATGCAAGCCTGAGCGCCGAAGGCGACTATCGCGAAGGCGTGCTCGGCTTCGCCGGCGATCGCGACTGGTACCGCGTGACGCTCGCTGAAGGCCAAGGCATGCGCATTGGCCTTTCGAGCGATGGCAGCGACGGCTCGCTCGGCGACCCCTACCTCATCCTTTATGGACCGGATGGGGCTGAAGTCGGCCGCGACGACGATAGCGGCGACGGTCTCAATGCTTGGCTTGAGTATCAAGCGCCAGCCGCAGGCGACTATTACGTCGAAGCGCGCGGCTTCAGCGAAGACGCGCAAGGCCGCTACGTGATCGCGTTGACTGCCGGCGAGATCGGCGCCTCGCCCGACCAAGCGGAATATCTGCAGCCAAACGGCGAAGGCCGCATCAGCATCATCGGCGCCGGCGACGATGTCGATTGGTTCGCGATTGAGATGATCGAGGGCCGCCCCTATCGCTTCTCTCTCGAGGGCTACGAGCCGGGGCCGTTGTCTGACCCGATGCTCACGCTCTACGATCCGCAGGGCAATCAAGTCGCCATTGACGATGACGGCGGCACGGGACTGAACGCCTACTTGACCCATGCGTCGCCGACGGGAGGCCCCTACTTCGCGGCGGTTTCGTCTTACGACGGCGCGACCGGTCGTTACTGGCTGCGGGTCACTGATACCGACGTGCCGGGCAACATCTACACCGATGAGAACGTCGACTCGGCCGACGATGATCGGCTGAGCCGCATCGATATGCCCGGTGACCTCGACTATTATCGAGTCATGCTTGAAGGCGGTGTCACCTACACAATCGACGTCAAAGGCCAGGCTGGCGAGGATCCGCTCGCCGACCCCTTCGTCGCCATCATGGACAGCCAAAACGAGCGCGTCGCCTCCGACGACGATAGCGGCGATGGTTACGATGCGCGGCTGCGCTTCACGCCGGAAGAGTCGGGCGAATACTACATCCAGGCGAGCGGCCTTGGCGGCTCGACGGGTTGGTATCAAGTCAGGATCGTGCGCCAGTAGGCAGAAAGCCGGGGGACGCACGCGGTATGGAGGCGGCGGCGCTGGACAAGAGCGCGGCCGCCTCTTCCATTTAGGACAAACCGTTCAGTCGGTCCCCGCCTTGGCGCTCCAGCATCCAGCCCGGATATTCCGGCCTTAGCGCCGACACCGCGTTGAGCTTGGCGAGATCGTCGCTGGAGAGTTCGACGCTTGTCGCCGCGATGTTGTCCGCCAACTGCGCTTCCGTCTTGGCGCCGATGATCACGCTGGTGACGTGCTTCTGGTGAAGCAGCCATGCGAGTGCGATCTGCGCCACAGAAACATTGCGCGCCTCGGCCATCGGGCGCATTGCGTCGATGATGTCGAACGCCTTGTCCTTGTCGACCGGCGGGAAATCGAACACGGCGCGACGCGCATCGTTAGGGCCGCCATCGCGGGTAAACTTGCCAGAGAGGAAACCTCCGGCGAGCGGACTCCACGGCAGGATGGCCAGCCCCTCCTCCTTGGCTAGAGGAACCACTTCGCGCTCCAAGTCGCGGCCAGCAATTGAATAGTACATCTGCAACGACTCGTAGCGCGCCAATCCCTTGCGTTCCGAGACGCCCACGGCTTTGGCGATTTGCCAGGCCGCGTAATTGCACAACCCGATATATCGGGCTCGCCCCGAGCGTGCGACTTCGTCCAGTGCGCCAAGCGTTTCCTCGAGCGGCGTCGCCGGATCGAACGAATGGACCTGATAGAGGTCGACATAGTCGAGACCAAGGCGCTCCAAGCTGGCGTCGACGGCATCGAAGATATGCTTGCGCGAGAGGCCCCAAAGGTTGTGTCGCCCATAGCGGCGGGCGCCCTCTTCGCTCTGTGCGGCCGCACCCTGGGGCGTCACGCGGCCGAAGACCTTGGTGGCGATGACAAGTTCGTCGCGCGGCAAGTCCTTGATCGCGGCGCCAAGCATCGCCTCGGACAAACCGTTCGAATAGACGTTGGCCGTATCGATGAAGGTGACGCCCTTATCGAATGCGCCCCTAACGAGATTAGTTACGCTCTGCTGCTCGAGCGCGCCGATCACCTTCCACATGCCGTCGCCGCCGAATGTCATCGCACCGAGGCAAATCTCCGACACTGTGAGGCCTGTCCGGCCTAGCTTGCGATATCGCATGCCCTCTCCTTCTCAACCGCGTCAGGCGACGCCGTTCCGGCGAAACCAGGCTAGCGCGCGCGACCATCCGTCGGCGGCCGCATCGGCGTTGTAGCTCTCCCTATAGTCGGCGTGAAAACCGTGCGTGACGCCGGGATAAACCACGATCTCCGAGTGGGTCGGATTGCTCACCGATTGCAGCGCGGCGCGCATGGCTTCGACACTTTCGAGCGGGATGCCGCGATCGTTCTCGGCATAGAGGCCGAGAACGGGTGCATGCAGACGCGCCGCAATGTCGGTCGGCCATTGGCGGTCTTCGTCAGCGCCCCAGCTGCCTTGCTGTGGCCGAACGAGCCGGCCGTACCACGCGACGCCGGCCTTGATGTCGGCGTGTTGCGCGGCGGCCATCCAAACGACGGTGCCGCCCCAACAAAAACCGGTGATGCCAATGGCATCGCCTTTGACGAAGCTCTGCTGCTTGAGCCAAGCGACGGCGCCGGCTGTATCGCCCATCACCTGGGCATTGTTCGCGGTCGCCACGATGTCACGGATCGCCGCCATGTCGGTCAGCGGCGCTGGATCACCGGCGCGGTCGAAATAGTCTGGCGCGATCGCAACGTAGCCTTCCCTCGCAAACCGGCGGCAGACATCCTTGATGTAGTCGTGGATGCCAAAAATCTCATTCACGACAATGACGGCGCCATGCACGCCGCGATCGCCTGGGCGCGCCACATAAGCTGGCAGCTGGTAGTCGTCGGCCCCGACGACGTGGACATCTTCAAGGACGAGATCATCGCCCGGCGTGGCGATGGGCTGGGCGCTCGCCGACACTGAAGCCGCAGCGTAGCCGCTCATGAACAACGAGGCCGCGACCACGCGGCGGGTTGGCGGAAAATTGCCCTCTGGGGTGTCGAGCCGCACAGCGTGCCTCCGTTCTCGGATCGCGCGATGCGCGCGTCGCTGCCGCTGATTTGGGTCGGTCTCTACGCTTTCGCCAGTCAAATCTGGGCGGAACGCTAAACGGGAACCGTGACCCGCCGCACCGTCAGATTGATGCGACCGCCTTTGGGCAGCAGGCGCGAGGTGCCGTTCATGATGCGATCGACGCCATGATAAGCGCGCCGCGCTGCGCCGCCGAGCAGACAAACATCGCCGGAGGCAAGCCGCACGCTGCGAGTGGGATCGGACCGCAGCGATCCGCCGATGCGAAAGAGCGCCGTGTCGCCCAGGGAAATCGAAAGCACCGGCGCATCCCAGGCGTCTTCATCGCTATCGACGTGCAGCCCCATTCGCGCGTCGCCCTCATAGAGATTGACAAGACATGCCTCAGGCGCCGCCGGGTACGCCGTGAGCTCGCGCCAAAGCTCCAGCACGCGCGCTGGCATCTCGGGCCAAGCCCTGCCCGTCTCGGGATGCGTTGCCTGATAGCGGTAGCCCTGCTCCTTGTCGGTCACCCAACCCAACGAGCCGAAATTGGTCATGCGCACGCGCATTGGCTGCCCCGATTTCGGCATGCGCGGAATGTACAAAGGCCCGGCGCGGAAACGTGCGAACACCTCGTCGCGCAACGCCTCCTGAGCGGCGCGATCCAGCAAGCCGGGCCAAAGCCGGAAGCCATCGAAATCGGAGGCCGGGCGGGTCATGGGCAAAAGCCTATTCGATGCTTCGGTTTCTTTTTTGTTCCATTAGGAACCAAACCAACTCGTGCGCAGGGCTATTTCCCTGCACCGAATGCGGATAGCACCCGCTGGAAGTCTTGCAGAGTATCGCCTAGGCACCACATGAACCCCGAAACCAACGGTCTGGCGCCTGGTGGGGACGGCGGGCCGGTCAACGATTGAAACAAGACAGGACGCACGCTTCGGGGACGCCAGTTTGGGTCCACAAGCCGAAACCGCGCCGCTGAAGGAATGAGGACGGACACATGGGCAAAGTAATTGGCATCGACCTCGGCACGACCAATTCGTGCGTCGCCGTGATGGAAGGCGGGCAACCGAAGGTCATCGTCAATGCGGAAGGCTCCAACACCACCCCGTCGGTGGTCGCCTTCACGGAAAACAGCGAACGCTTGATCGGCATCCAAGCCGCGCGCCAAGCCATCACCAATCCGCAACACACGTACTACGCCGTGAAGCGCTTGATCGGCCGCACCGCTGACGACCCGATCGCGAAGAAGGATGCAGAGCTCGTTCCGTATAAGATCGTCAAAGGTCCAAACGGCGACGCTTGGATTCAGGGCCGCGACAAGCAATACGCGCCGTCTGAAATCTCCGCCTTCGTGCTGCAGAAGATGAAGCAAACGGCGGAGGACTATCTCGGCGAGACGGTGACGCAAGCCGTCATCACAGTGCCTGCCTATTTTAACGACGCTCAGCGCCAAGCCACCAAGGACGCCGGCCGCATCGCCGGATTGGAAGTGCTGCGCATCATCAACGAGCCGACCGCAGCCGCCCTCGCCTACGGCCTCGACAAGACTGGCGCCAACAAAACCATCGCCGTCTACGACTTGGGCGGCGGCACCTTCGACGTCTCGATTCTGGAAATCGGCGACGGCGTGTTCGAGGTGCGCTCCACCAATGGCGACACCTTCCTCGGCGGCGAAGATTTCGACGTCCGCATCCTGAATTATCTCGCCGACGAGTTCAAAAAGCAGAACGGCGTCGATTTGCGGCAAGACAAGCTCGCGCTGCAGCGTCTGAAGGAAGTGTCCGAGCAGGCGAAGAAGGAATTGTCGAGCCGGACTGAATTCGACGTCTCGGTGCCGTTCATCAGCATGGACGCCAATCGTAATCCGCTTCACCTCAACATGAAGCTGACGCGCGCCAAGTATGAAAGCTTGGTCGAAGACCTGGTTCAGCGCACGCTTGGGCCGTGCAAGGCCGCGCTGAAGGATGCTGGACTAACCGCCAACGACATCAAGGAAGTGGTGCTCGTCGGCGGCATGACGCGGATGCCGAAGATCCAACAGGTCGTGAAGGAGTTCTTCGGCCGCGAACCGCACAAGGGTGTCAATCCGGACGAAGTCGTCGCGGTCGGCGCAGCCATTCAGGCCGGCGTGCTTCAGGGTGACGTCAAGAACGTCGTTCTGCTCGACGTTACGCCGCTCTCACTCGGCATCGAAACGCTGGGCGGGGTGTTCACCCGCCTTATCGAACGCAACACGACGATCCCGACGAAGAAGAGCCAAGTCTTCTCGACCGCCGAGGACAATCAAAGCGCGGTGACCATCCGCGTTTTCCAAGGCGAGCGCGAAATGGCGGCCGATAACCGCCCGCTCGGCCAGTTCGACCTTGTCGGCATCCCCCCTGCTCCGCGCGGCATGCCGCAAGTCGAAGTTACGTTCGACATCGACGCGAACGGCATCGTCTCGGTCGGGGCCAAGGACAAGGCGACGAACAAAGAGCAGAGCATGCGCATTCAGCCATCGGGCGGCCTGTCCGAGGGCGACATTCAACGCATGGTCAAGGAAGCCGAAGAGCACGCGGGCGAGGACAAGGCGCGCCGCGAGCTGGCGGAGGCGAAGAACCAGGGCGAAAGCCTCATTCACGCCACCGAAAAGCAGCTCCAGGAAAACGGCGACAAGATTCCTGCCGGCGACAAGCAAGCGATCGAAAACGCAATCGCGGCGCTCCGTAGCTCGCTCGGCACGGAGAACACAGCTGATATCGCGTCCCACACCCAAGCGCTGGTGCAAGCGTCGATGAAGATCGGCGAGGCGCTTTATGGCGGCGGCGCCGGCGGTCAGGCTGGCGGCGCTGCGGGTGAGGACGGTGTTGTCGACGCCGACTTCGAAGAAGTCGACGGCAAGAAGAGCGCTTAAGGCTGCGGGGGCGGGTCATGCGTGCGGGTAAGAACGCATGAGCGGACGTGACTATTACGAAGTCCTCGGCGTTGCTCGGGACGCGGATGCGGCGACCATCAAGTCCGCGTTCCGCAAGCTCGCCATGAAGCTTCACCCGGACCAGAATCCGGGCTGCAAAGTCTCGGAAGAGAAGTTCAAGGAGCTTGGCGAAGCTTACGCCGTGCTCTCCGATCCCGAGAAGCGCGCTCAATATGACCGCTTCGGCAAAGCCGCCTTCCAGGGCGGGCCTGGTGGAGCGGGCGGCGCAGGCTTTGGCGGTGCAGCCGACTTCTCCGATCTCTTCAACGAGATTTTTGGCGGCGGCTTCGAGGAGATGTTCTCGCGCGGCCGCGGCGGTCCGCGCAACGGCCCAGAGCGCGGCAGCGATTTGCGCTACGACGTCGAGATCACGCTCGAACAAGCTTTCCGCGGCATGGAGCGCGAAATCGTCGTGCCACGCGCGCAAGGCTGCGAGCCTTGCGGCGGCACCGGCTCGGAAGGCAAGGCGCCGCTCGAGACTTGCCGCACCTGCCAAGGCGCGGGCCAGGTGCGAGCCAGCCAAGGCATGTTCCGCATCGTGCGCACCTGCCCTGCCTGTCACGGCCGGGGCCAAGCGATTAAAACACCGTGCCGATCCTGCGCTGGGCGCGGACTTGTTCAGAAGGAACGCACGCTATCCGTGAAAATACCGGCCGGCGTTGAGGACGGGACGCGCATCCGTCTTGCTGGCGAAGGCGACAACGGCGCGCGCGGCGGCCCGCCGGGCGACCTGTATCTCTTCCTCTCTGTGAAACCTCACGCCCTGTTTGAGCGCGATGGACCCGATCTTTATTGCCGGGCGCCTGCGCCAATGTGCAAGGCGGCGCTCGGCGGCGAGATGGAAGTGCCAACGATTGAAGGCGAGCGCGCCAAGATCACGATCCCCGCCGGCGCCCAGACCGGCCGGCGTTTCCGGATCAAGGGCAAGGGCATGAGCCATCTGCGCTCCAAGGAGCGCGGCGATCTCCATGTCGAGCTCCTGGTGGAAACGCCGGTGAACCTCTCCGCCAAGCAACGCAAATTGTTGGAGGAGTTCGCCAAGTCGTGCAGCCAAGAAGCGCACCCGCAAACGCAAGGCTTCTTTGACAGCGTCAAGAAGTTCTTCGACGCGTCGGCCGATCACCCTACCCGCTGACAAAGTTCAGGAGACCGCGCTTGGCGCGAACGAGCGCCCCTGCACCGCGATCAAGCGTCTCATCACGTTTCGCAAAGCAAAGCCGCACCAGCGCCGGAGCGCCTGGCGACGCATAGAACGCCGAATAGGGAATGATGGCGACCCCGTGCTCGATGCAATGATGCGCGAACGCATCGTCGCCCATGCCGATTCCGGATGCAGCGAGATCGATCGTGACGAAATAGGCGCCGTGCGCCGGCAGGGTGACGAACCCCTCCCCCTCCAGCGTGGCGACCAGGCGATCGCGCGAGCGCTGGAAGGCGTCGCGCATCTCGGCGAAGTAGGCGGCTGGCTTGTCGAGCGCATAGGCAATCGCGCGCTGCAAGTTCGGCGGCGTGGTGAAAGTCAGAAACTGGTGCGCCTTGGCGAACTGTTCGGTCAGCGCCGGCGCACCACAGGCAAAGCCGATCTTCCAACCGGTCAGCGAAAACATCTTGCCCGCCGAGCCGATCTTCAGCGTGCGGTCGCGCAAGTGGTGCAGCATCGAGTCGAATTCGCGGCCGTCGAACAACACGTGTTCCCACACTTCATCGCTGATCACTATCGCGTCGTGTTCGCGGCATCGGTCCGCCAGAAGCGCCAGATCGCGGCGTGACCACAAGCTGGCGGATGGATTCAGCGGCGTGTTGATGACAACGACGCGCGTCTTCGCGCTGAAAGCGGCCGCCAGCGCGTCGCGATCGACGCTCCAGCTCGGCGGCGCGAGACGGACAATGCGCGGCACGCCCCCCGCTCGCAGCACCATCGGCAGATAGGCATCGTAGAGAGGCTCAAAGAGTATGACCTCATCGCCGGGCTCGATGAACGCGAGCAACGCCGCGGCGATGGCTTCGGTGGCGCCGGAGGTGATGGTCACCTCCGTGCGCCAGTCGAGGTCCAGCCGATGGTGCGTGTTGTAGTGACGCGCCACCGCTTCACGCAGCTCCGGCAAGCCGCGCATCGGCGGATACTGGTTCGGGCCGTCTATGCTGGCGTGCGCCGCCGCTTCGCGGATGTCGAGCGGGCCATCGCCTTCAGGAAACCCTTGGCCGAGATTCACCGCGCCACGTTCTGCGGCGAGACGCGACATCACCTCAAAGACAGTTGTACCGAGCGCGGCATAAACGCGGTTCATGCGGCGAAGCTAGGCGCGTCGGCCAGCGGACGCAAAAAAGCCATGCGGCCGCGCTTGCCGCGCCGGTCAGAAGCCGCCGCGCAAGCGCCGGATGACGTCATCGAGCTGCTCAAGCGTTTTGTAGGAGATTTTTACTTCCCCTGCTCCGCCCTTGTCAGTGATGGTGACGTCGATGCCCAGCGCGTTGGACAGCGATTGTTCCAATGCCCGCGTGTCGGCGCTCTTATTGTCGCTTGCGCCGGATGAGACACGCGGGCCGTGCTTCTCGTCCTTCGCTTGTTGGGCGATGCGCTCGACTTCGCGAACGTTCAGGCCTTCGCTGAGCGCGCGTTGCGCCAGGCCGCGCGGATCGGGCGCGGTGAGAATCGCGCGCGCATGGCCGGCGGAAAGACGACCATCCCGCACCATTTCCTGCAGGTCGTCCGGCAGCCTCAGGAGGCGCAGCATGTTGGCGATATGCGGGCGCGACTTGCCGACGGCGTCCGCAATCTCTTCTTGTGTACGGCCAAAGCGATCGATCAAGGCTTGAAAGCCCTGTGCTTCTTCGATCGGATTGAGGTCCGTGCGCTGAACGTTTTCGACGATCGCGATCTCAAGGACCTCGACCTCATTCAGTTCGCGTACAACCGCGGGGATCGCGTGTAGGCCCGCGCGCTGCGCAGCGCGCCAGCGGCGCTCACCGGCGACGATCTCATAGCGGCCATCGGCGATCGGGCGCACCAGGATAGGCTGCAGCACGCCGTGCGTGCGGATCGAATTCGAGAGCTCGGTCAGATCCGCTTCATCGAAGTGCTTGCGCGGTTGCTGCGGATTGCGCTGCACCAGATCAATCGGAACAGAGCGCGGGCCAGCTTCGGGGGCCGCAGCTTGCGTCGGCGCTTGAACGGGTGCGGCGGGAGGCGCGATCGGGGGTTCGCCAAAGACCGAGGCGGCAGGCGCAGATTCGACCGGTGCGGGGGCGGCTGGGGTCGGTGCGGCGGCCGGCGCGTTCGCGGCGATCGGAAGCTCGAACACATTGCGCGGCGGCTCGATCGGCGCGCGCGGCTGTTCAGGCTGAGGTTGAGCCTGCGGCTGCGACGGCGCCCAATTGTTCGCCGGCGTTTCGGTTTTCACGGGTTCGCCAAGCAAAGCCGCGAGCCCGCGTCCCAAACCCCGTGGTCTCGCAAAATCGCTCATCGCCCTCGTCTCCGTGCCCGACCCGATTCGGTATGCTTAAGTATTCGCTAGGCAGGTCTTACCTACGGGTAAAAATTGCCGGCCATTTGTTAGGCGGCGTTGAGCATCCGCTCGCGTTCGATCAACTCCTTCGCAAGAGCGATGTAGGCTTTGCTGCCGGCGGCGTTCTGATCGTAGATGATCGCAGGCAAGCCATGGCTCGGCGCCTCGCTGATGCGCACGTTGCGCGGGATCACGGTCTCATAGACCTTGTCCGGAAAATGCGCCCTCACCTCTTGCGCCACCTGCTCTGACAGCGCCGTGCGCTTGTCGTACATGGTGAGCACAACACCCTGAACTTCGAGCGTCGGGTTGAGGTTGACCTTCACGGCATTGATGGTCGCCAACAGCTGCGCGAGCCCTTCAAGCGCGAAGTACTCGGTTTGCAACGGCACCAGCACACCATCCGCTGCGGTGAGCGCATTCACCGTCAAAACGTTCAAAGAGGGCGGGCAGTCGATGAGAATGTAGTCGACGCCAAGCTGCGATTCCGCGCGAAACAGCTGGATTGCTTTGCGCAAAAAGAACTGCGGCTCAGCCTCGCCAAGCACCTCGCCTTCAACGCCCGACAAGCGCGCGTCACCTGGCGTGATGTACAAGTTGGGGACCTTGGTGGGCAGGATCGCCTTTGAAAGCGGCAGCTGGCCGACCAGCACGTCATAGCTGGTGACGTGACGATCGTGGGGATGAATGTCGATGCCGGTGGAGGCGTTGCCCTGCGGATCGGTGTCGAAGATCAGAACGCCCTTCCCGGCGGCCGCGAGCGCGGTGCCGAGATTGATCGCGGTGGTCGTCTTGCCAACGCCGCCCTTTTGATTGGCGATCGCCAAAGCCCGCATGTCCCCAAACTCCTTTTTGAGGAGCCGAAAGCGATCAGGCGGCCTTGGTCACACGAACAATGCGGCCGCGTGGATCGCTGAGGCTCTCCAACACGTCTGCCCGGTACGCCCCACCATTCAGGACGTCTTTCGCGGCGGCCAGCTCGGCGTCTAAGTCAGCGCCTTTATGGAAGAGCCCGATCGCGCCGCGATCTAGAATCGGCTTCGCATAGCCCATGAGTCGCGGCAAGGCGGCCAGCGCACGAGCGGTAACCACTTCATATGACGCCTGGCCTGCTCCGAAATCCTCAATCCGCTGATTGAAAACCGTCACCGGCAGCCCGGCGCCTTCGGCTACCGCGCGCAAGAAAGCCGCCTTTTTGCCGGTCGATTCAACGAGATGGACCATCGCGTCCGCTTCATCGGCAAGGAAAGCCGCTACCACCAATCCAGGAAACCCTGCCCCCGAGCCCAGATCGACCCAGCGCCGAGCTGTGGGGGCCAGGCGCAACACCTGGGCGGAATCGAGCGCGTGACGGCTCCAGAACAGCTCCAGTTCCCTTGGGCCCACCAGGTTCATACGCCCGGACCACTCCTCCAGCAGCCGACGATGGGTCTCCAGGCGAGCGATTGTTTCACGGGGAACGGCGTGTCCCAGATCCCGCTGAAACTCCTCAGGGCCGTAGCTCACGAATCCAGCCCCTGCTGGCGGCGGAAGCTGCCCTCGTCCCAGTACCCGCGCTGGAAGACGATCTGGCCCCCGATCACCTGGAAGAAACCGCAGCCCCGGAGGCCCTTCGGGTCGCGCCATTCCAGGATGGCCCAGTCGCCATCCTCGAACAGGTTGTCCTTGATGCAGACCATCTCGGTGTGCCCGAACTCGCGCTCAAACATCGCCCGGATTGCTGCTTTGCCGACCAGCGGCGCCCACATGACTTGGTGGTTGATGGCGTCCTCGGCGTAGAGCGTCGCGAGGGCCTCGACGTCGGCGCTGTTGAACGCCTCGATCCAAGTTTCGACGACCTGGCGCGGGCTCACGGGTGTGGCCCTGCTCCGCCATAGGTGGCGGCGAGATAGCGGGTGATGGCCTTTGGCTCATCGATGAAGTGGCGACCCTGAACCTCCTTGGCGCCGTCGGGCGGAATCGAACCATCGGCCAGCACCAGTACCGGCATCGATTGGTTCTCGTCGCCGATCAGGTTGATGATCTCGCGGCGTGGACGTGGAAACTCGCTTCGCTTTACGTCGATGCGATTGGCCCAATGCGGGTTGGCGAGCAACGCCCCCTCCAGCGTCGCGCACGAGGTGCAGAACCACGTGCCTTCAAGCTCGCGATCTTCGAATGGCGCTCTGATGATGAAGAGCGTGTCGCGGCTCAGGCTCATGCACGCTTCCTGTGTTCGCGCTTCACATGCGCAAGCAATGCGGTGAGTGCGCCGGCAGTAACGCCTTCGATGCGCGACGCCTGGCCGAGCGTGACCGGGCGCGCGGCGGCGAGCTTCTCGCGGACCTCGTTGGAAAGGCCGCCGACGGATGCGTAATCGAGCGCGGGATCGAGACGCAGATCCTCGTCGCGCTTGAAGGCTTCGACGTCGAGCGCCTGGCGCTCAAGGTAACCCGAATACATCGCGTCGATCTCAAGCTGTTCGTGCGCTTGGCGGCTGAGGCCGCCGAGCTCCGGCCAAATCGCGGCGAGCTGATCGTAGCTGATGGACGGGTACGCGAGGAGCTGCAGCGCATCGCGGCGCTGGCCGTCTTGGTTCACGGTGAGACCGCGCGCGACGGCTTGTGCGGGTGTGAGATTGAGCGAATGCGCCATCGCGCGCGCTGCTTCGATTTCCCGCATTTTATCGGCAAATTTGCGCGTGCGCTCCGAGCCCACACAGCCAAGCTCGACGCCCTTCGGCGTGAGGCGTTGGTCGGCGTTATCGGCGCGGAGGCTCAAGCGATACTCGGCGCGCGAGGTGAACATGCGATAGGGCTCGGTGACGCCGCGCGTGACGAGATCATCGATCATCACGCCGATGTAGCCTTCGGCGCGGGTGACCTCGAACGGCCCTGCTCCGGACGCGGCGCGCGCTGCGTTGAGGCCGGCGACGATGCCCTGTGCGGCGGCTTCTTCGTAGCCGGTCGTGCCGTTGATCTGGCCGGCGAGATAGAGGCCGCGAATGCGCTTCGTCTCCAGCGTCGGCATCAGTTCGCGCGGATCGACATAGTCGTACTCGATCGCATAGGCGTGGCGCTTGATGACGACGTTCTCGAGCCCCGGGATGGTGCGGATGAAGCGCTCCTGCACGTCTTCCGGCAGCGAAGTGCTGATGCCATTCGGATAGACGGTGTCGTCGTCGAGACCTTCGGGCTCGAGGAATATCTGGTGCGCGTTCTTCTCGGCGAAGCGCACAACCTTGTCCTCGATCGACGGGCAATAGCGCGGCCCCCGCCCGCTGATCGCGCCGGAGTACACCGCGCTCTTCGAGAGCGACTCCTCGATGATCCTGTGCGTTGCCGCCGTCGTGTATGTGACGCCGCACGCGACCTGCGGGTTGGTGATCTTCTCGGTCAGGAACGAGAACGGCGAAGGCTCGTCGTCGGCGTATTGCTTCTCCAGCGACGCCCAGTCGATGGAGCTGGATTGGAGCCGCGCCGGCGTGCCGGTCTTGAGGCGCCCCATCGCGAAACCCGCGCCATACAAGCGATCCGAGAGCCCGATGGCTGGCGCCTCACCGTGGCGGCCGGCGGGAATGCGCTTGTCGCCGATATGGATCACGCCCTTCAGGAACGTGCCGGTTGTGAGGACGATGCGGGGGGCGCTGAACGAGCGGCCGTCAGCGGTCGTCACGCCGACCACAGCGCCGTGAGCGAGGATCAGGTCCTCGACTGCAGCGGCCTCGATAGTGAGCCCCTCCTGGGCCGCCAGCGCCGCCTGCATGGCCTCCCGATAGAGCTTGCGGTCGGACTGGGCGCGGGGGCCGCGGACGGCGGGGCCCTTGGAGCGGTTGAGGAGCCGGAACTGGATGCCGGCGGCGTCGGCCACCCGGCCCATGACGCCATCGAGCGCGTCGATCTCCCGGACGAGGTGGCCCTTGCCCAAGCCGCCAATGGCCGGGTTGCAGCTCATCTCGCCGATGGTCTCGAGCTTGTGCGTCAGCAGCAGCGTACGCGCGCCGAGGCGCGCGGAAGCCGCCGCAGCCTCGCAGCCAGCGTGGCCACCGCCGATGACAATCACGTCGAAAGAACGCTCAGAACTCATGTGCTGGAAGCTCATATAGGAGCGGGTTTGCCGCGTCACTGGCGCACTGCTGCCGGAGCGCCGCGCCGCCCTTCGACAAGCTCAGGGCGACGCGATGGATGGAGCGGCGCGGTGTTGGAATTGGCGTCATGCTGAGCTTGTCGAAGCACGACGCCACGCACCCCACGCTTCACGTGCAACCCGCTAATTTCGGTTCACCAGTTTCGCGTGAAACGCCGCATTCCATGCGGGTTTTCGAGCGATCTCATTTGCCGATGCAGAAGCTAGAAAAGATCTCGCCAAGCAGATCTTCGACATCGATGCGTCCCGTCAAACGCCCGATTTGATCGGCCGCAACGCGCACGTCTTCCGCCGCCAATTCGGGGCCGACATCGAGCGCCGGGAGAGCGCGCAACAAGGCCGCGCGCGCCTCTTCCACCAAGCGGCGATGACGAGCGCGGGTTAGAACGGGCGCTTCTTCGCGGCTGAGCGCCGCGGCAACGCGCGCAACCAACTCCTGCTCCAACGCTCCCAGGCCATCACCCGTTTTGACCGAGACCTTGAGCGCCATTGCGACGTCCGAGCCGGGCACATACCCAGCCTTCTCAGCCAATGCGGGATCGAGCATCAGCTGCGTTGGCCTCGGATGGATCTCGCCTCCCAAATCGGCCTTGGAGCGAACCCAAAGGTCGCCCCAACGCGCGACGGCGATGGTCTCGGGGTCCTCGCCTCGCTCGTCCACCAGGACGATCCGCAGATCAGCCTCCTCAGCTCGCGCCAGCGCCCTGCGCACGCCTTCGGCTTCGATCGCGTCAGCGGCTTCGCGGAGGCCTGCGGTGTCGGCAATCCAGACCGGGAAGCCTGCCAGGACGAGGCGCACTTCGACCACGTCTCGTGTGGTGCCCGGGATGTCGCTGACGATCGCCGCTTCGCGCCGGGCCAGTGCGTTCAGGAGGCTCGACTTGCCGGCATTGGGAGGCCCGATAATGGCGATGCGGAAGCCGTCGCGGATGCGCTCGCCGCGATGGGCGTCGTCAAGGTGCTGGCCCATGTCGTCGGCCAGCGCTTGCAGGATCGGCCCAGCCCGCTGCGCCAGGGCGCCGGGCAAGTCCTCGTCTGGGAAATCGATCTCGGCTTCGATCAAAGCAGCCGCCTCGATCAGGCGGCCCCGCCAGCCCTCGTAGACGGCGCTCAGAGCGCCGCGGCGCTGGCGGAGCGCTTGGCGGCGCTGGCCTTCGGTTTCGGCGTCCACGAGGTCCGCGAGGCCTTCGGCTTCGGCAAGGTCTAGCTTGCCGTTCTCGAAGGCGCGGCGGGTGTATTCGCCGGGCTCTGCGACGCGGATGCCGGGCTGGCTAAGGCAGGCATCGATGAGAGCGGCGATGACCGCCGGGCCGCCATGGATCTGCAGTTCGACAACGTCCTCGCCGGTGAAACTGTGCGGGCCGGGAAACCAGAGCGCCAGGCCGTCATCGAGCGAGACGCCCGTGCGCGGATCGCAGAAAGCTTCGCGCGTCGCCACACGCGGCTTGGGCAGATCGCGAGCTGTCAGCGCGCTCAGAGTAGCGCCAGCGGCGGGCCCAGACAGCCGGATCACCGCGACCCCGGCGCGCCCGGCGCTGGTCGCCAGCGCGACGATGGTGTCCGGTTTCATGTGAAAATATCTAAGGCCTGCTTAGGGCTTTTCACGTGAAGCGGCGGCGCCGGAAACCCCGGCCGTCATCAGCTTCACAAAGGCGTCCTGCGCCTGCGTGCCGACGCTCATCCATGAGTTCATCATGGCCTCGCCGCTCATCATGGCGAGGTTCTTTTCCATCCGCTTGCCCATCTCCTCGACCAGCTTGTCGTTGATCGGCGTGACGTCCGGCAGCCCCATGAAGCGACGGGCCTCCTCGGGCGAACATTCGACATTGACGGTGAACTTCATGGCCCCAATTCCTCTCGCGCGTTTGTCGCCTGAGGCGTCTATAACGCGGGCCAACCTCCAGAGACAGAGACAGGAGACGCGAGCATGGGTGAATGGGTTCAAGTTGCCGGCCCGGACGGCGCCTTCAAGGCCTACGTGGCGCGGCCCGCTGGAACGCCCAAAGGCGCCGTGGTGGCGATCCAGGAGATTTTCGGCGTCAACGCCGTGATGCGCGGCAAGGCCGACTGGCTTGCGCGCGAGGGCTTCCTGGCAATCGCGCCGGACCTGTTCTGGCGCATCAAGCCGGGCATCGATCTGACGGACCAGACCGAGGGCGAGTGGAAGCAGGCCATCGACTACATGAACCAGCTCGACAAGAACGCGAGCGTCAAAGACATCCAGGCGACGCTGACGCATGCGCGCGGCATGGGCGCCAGCAAAGCCGGCTGCATGGGCTATTGCATGGGCGGCTACATCGCGTTCCTGGCGGCGTGCCGGACCGATACCGACGCCAGCGTCTGCTACCATGGCGGCGGCATCCACACCGCGCTGGACGAAGCCGGCGACATCAAGAAGCCGGTGATGCTCCATAACCCGATGAAGGATGGCTTCATCCCGGTCGAAGCGCTCAACACAATCCGAGAGACTTTGGCGTCCAACCCGCTGGTGACCGTGCACGAGTACGCCGAGCAAGATCACGCGTTCACGCGCGAAGGCGGCGCGCACTACGACGAGGCGGCCAAGCGGCTCGCCGACGGGCGCACGATTGCATTCTTGAACCAGCACCTCGCATGAGGCGCATTGCACTCGCCGCCGTCTTGGCGCTTGCCGCGTGCGACGCGGAAGTCGGCGGCGTGAAGATGAGCGTGGGCGGCGACGCGGCGCCTGCGCTGGCGCCGTCGGATCTGCCGGCCTTCTTCGATTGCCTGCGCGAGAGCGGCCAGACGATTGTGGCCGCTCACCGCGGCGGCCCATCGCCAGGCTTTGCGGAGAACGCCATCCCGACGTTCGAGAATACGGTTCGCCAGGCGCCGGCGCTGTTGGAGATCGATATCGCGCGCACACGCGACAACCAGCTCGTGCTGATGCACGACGACACGGTCGACCGTACCACCACCGGCGCGGGGGAAGTTCGATCTTTGACGCTGGCCCAGGTGCAAGCGCTCCAGCTTCAGGATGACGATGGTCAGATCCTGGATGCGCGCGTGCCGACATTTCGCGAAGCGCTCGATTGGGCCGAAGGCCGGGCAATCCTCGAACTCGATGTGAAGCGGGGCGTTGCGTACGAAGACGTCATCGCAGAAGTGCGCGCCGCCAATGCCGCCAGCCGCGTTATTTTCATCACCTACAGCGACGCCGCGGCCGAGCGCGTTCACCGGCTCGCGCCCGAACTCATGCTGGGGGTTTCGATCGATGACGAACGCGATCTCGACACGCTCGCCGACCGAGGCGTCGATCTCTCACGCGTACTGGCATGGACTGGGGTCGATGAGCCCAACAGCGCGCTCAATCTCGCGCTCGCGCAGCGCGGCGTCGAGGCAGCATTCGGCACGCTCGGGAATCCGGATCGCTCATGGGATGGCCGCTTCGCGCGTGAGGGACAGGATCAGTACGCGGCGTTCGCGGAGACGGGAATTCAAGTCATCGCCACCGATCGGCCGATCCAAGCTAGCGCCGATCTCGACGCTAACGACGGCGCCGAGGGCGTCGCAGCAATGCAATGCGCGGCGACGCCGCGTTGACAGACTGAGACAGATGAGGAGCGCATGAAGTCTATTCGCATCGAGAGCTATGGCGGGGCGGACGCGCTGAGGCTCGTCGACATCGAAACGCCAGAGCCACGATCGCATGAGGTGCGCGTGCGCCATCATGCGATCGGCGTCAATTTCATCGACGTCTACCATCGTACCGGTTTGTACAAAAACCCTGTGCCCACCGGACTTGGCCTCGAGGCCGCCGGCGTCGTAGAGGCGGTTGGCGATGGCGTCACGCGTTTCAAGCCAGGCGATCGCGTCGCCTATTGCAGCGGGCCGATCGGCGCATACGCGGAGGCGCATGTGCTCAAGGCGGACAGTGCGGTGAAGCTGCCTGACAGCATTTCGTTCGACGTCGCCGCAGCGTCGCTGCTCAAGGGCATGACTGCGCGTTATCTTCTGAGAAAGACGTTTCGCGTGGAACGTCAGCATGTTGTGGTGATCCACGCGGCTGCTGGCGGGGTCGGACAAATCGTGACGCAATGGGCCAAGCACCTTGGCGCCGAGGTAATCGCGGTGGTCGGCAGCGACGCCAAAGCGGACATCGCGCGCGCTCTTGGCGCCGATCACGTCGTCGTGCAGGGGCGTGAGGACATCGCAAAGCGGGTGCGTGAGATCAGTGGCGTTGGCGCGCATGTCGTCTATGACGGCGTCGGCAAGGACACATTCATGGCCTCGCTCGACAGCCTGCGGCCGCTCGGCATGATGGTGTGCTACGGCAACGCGTCGGGCCCCGCGCCGGACTTCAGCCCGCTGCTGCTTTCGCAAAAGGGATCGCTCTTCCTCACGCGGCCGGGGCTAGGTCACTATACCGCGACCGTCGAGCAGCTCGATGAAACCGCCGCAGACTTGTTCGACGTGCTCGCCAGCGGCGCCGCGAAGATCGCGCCGCCAAAACGCTACGCGCTCGCTGATGCGGCGCTGGCGCACGCCGATCTCGAGGGGCGGAGGACGACCGGAAGCCTAGTGCTCGTGCCGTAACTACTTCACCACGGCAGCGCGCTGGTAAGCAGGGCGCTGCCGAAGGTTGTCGATGTAGGCCATCATACGCGGCGGAATATCGTTCTCGATCCCGGCGAACTTGGCGCCGTTGGCAATGTAGGCGATCGAGATGTCCGCCGCCGTGAAGCGATCGACTGCGACATAGGGCTTGTCGCCCAGGCGATCGGCGACGAACTGCAGGCGCTTGAGGATCGCGCCTTTGAGATAGTCGGCAGTCCAATTCTGCTTCTGGTCGTCCGGCGCCATGAAGCGGGTGCCGACAAGGGGGTTGCCATAAGCCGCAAGCCCCGCTTCGCCGAAGAGCAGGTATTGCAGGTAGTCGGCGTAGCCAGGCTCACTTGGCTTCACCTCAAGATCGGTGGGGCCGTACTTGGCCATGATGTAGATCATCATGGCGACAGACTCGATCATGGTGACATCGCCATCCTTCAAGGCCGGCACCGTTTTCAGCGGATTGACCGCCTTGAACTCGTCACTCGGCTTGATGAAGGAAGCCTCCGCCGTTTCGTACGGCACGCCCATCTCCTCGCACAGCCACAGCACGCGCAGAGAGCGCGCGTTTTGCGAGTGGTAGATTTTGAGCATGGGCGTCCTCCGTTGACCGGAGGAGTTAGCACCGCAATTGACCATCGTCATCCTGGGCAAGGCGCAACGCTGCGTCCGCCCCCGGATCCTGGGTTCGGCATTCGCGCGCCCAAGCGCCGGGTCTAGGTGTTCATCGACTGGAAGAAGTCTTCGTTGTTCTTGGCGCTCTTCAGCTTGTCGAGCAGGAACTCGATCGCATCTTGCGTGCCCATCGGCGAAAGGATGCGACGGAGCACATACATTTTCTGCAGATGCTCCTTCGGCGTGATGAGCTCGTCCTTGCGCGTGCCTGACTTGAGCACGTCGATGGCCGGGAAGATGCGGCGGTCCGCGACCTTGCGGTCGAGCTGGAGTTCGCTGTTACCCGTGCCCTTGAACTCTTCGAAGATGACTTCGTCCATGCGCGAGCCGGTATCGATGAGAGCGGTCGCGATGATGGTGAGCGAGCCGCCTTCTTCAAGATTACGCGCGGCGCCGAAGAAGCGCTTCGGCCGCTGCAAGGCGTTAGCGTCGACGCCGCCGGTCAGCACCTTGCCGGAAGAGGGCACGACGGTGTTGTAGGCGCGCCCGAGGCGGGTCACGGAGTCAAGCAGGATAACGACGTCTTTGCCATGTTCAGCGAGGCGCTTGGCCTTCTCGATCACCATTTCCGCGACGGCGACGTGGCGTGTCGCCGGCTCATCGAACGTCGAGGAAATCACCTCACCCTTCACGCTGCGCTGCATGTCGGTGACTTCTTCCGGGCGTTCGTCGATCAGCAGAACGATCAGGAAAACCTCGGGGTGGTTCGCCTCGATGGCCTTGGCGATGTTTTGCATGATGACGGTCTTGCCGGTCCGCGGCTGGGCGACGATCAGCGAACGTTGGCCCTTGCCGATCGGCGCGACAATATCGATGACGCGGCCAGTTTTGTCTTTCAGCGTCGGGTCTTCGATTTCCATCTTCAGCCGCTCAGTCGGATAGAGCGGCGTCAGGTTGTCGAAGTGCACTTTGTGGCGAACGCGATCGGGGTCCTCGAAATTGATCGAGTTGACTTTGGTGAGCGCGAAATAGCGCTCGCCATCTTTCGGCGCTTTGATTTGGCCTTCGACCGTGTCGCCGGTGCGCAGACCGAATTTCCGGATCTGCTGCGGCGAAACGTAGATGTCGTCAGGACCGGGCAGGTAGTTGGACTGCGGTGAGCGCAAGAAGCCGAAGCCATCGGAAAGAATTTCGACAACGCCCGCGCCGCCGATCTCAACGCCGCGCTCAGCGACGGATTTCAGGATGGCGAACATCATGTCTTGGCTGCGCAGCGTGTTCGCGCCCTCGATCTCGAGGGATTCAGCGAGCGCCAGCAATTCAGCCGGCGGCTTACGCTTGAGCTCTTGCAGCGTGAGTGAAGTGAGCTCTTCGAGTGCTTGTGTCTCTGTCATGTAACGTCTCGGGGGACGCACGCCGAGCGTGGGGCCACGCGGGCGGAAGCGTCAGATGGAAGGAATTTCAGCGGGTGAGGGAATTGGCGATGCGCCGCTGTCGCACGCGCGCCAAGCCGAACGGCCAGCGCGCAGCCGCATGGACACCACATAGCGCCCAAAGCGTCAAGCCAGGGTTATTGCGGAGGAACCTGGGCAGAGGGCTCAAGGGTGGCCAAAAGCACCGCCGCGATGGCGATCAAGAACGGAATTTCGCTCATGAGGCGCCAGAACCGTTCGGTGTGCGGCCGCTGGCCGGCGGCCAGCTTTCGACCCTCAGCAGATAGGAGGCCGTGGTAGCCGCTCAAGGCCACCACCAGTATTAATTTGCCCCAGAACCAATGCGGCACCGCGGCGAGGACTTCGGGAAGAGGGCGGCTCCAATCGCCTGTGAGGTACGTCACAAACAGGAAAATGCCGAACGCCCAGGCCAGGACGATGCTCGGCGTCAGGATGATCAGGCGGAGATTTCGCGACGCCTTCAGCATCGCGGCTTCCAACTCACCGCCAGGCTGAGAGGCGGTAATATAAGCGTAAAAGCGCGGCAGCATCAGCAGCCCCGCGATCCACGCGATGACGGCGATGATGTGCAGGCCTCTAGCGAGGTCGTAGCCGATCACGTGTTCCATGAGCCCGCCCCCCCATGCGGACACTTAGCCCAGGCGGCGGGACAAAGCCGATCGCCGGTTTCCGATCGCAGCTTACCCGGCGCTTCTAGCGCCCGCGCGGCTAAATCGGCGAGAGCGTCAATGAAACGCGGGGCCGCGCCAAGTGCTGGCGCGCGCAGGTAGAATGGCAGGCTCAGCCGCTTCGCCAATTGCGCGTACTCAATGTCCAATTCGACCAGCGTCTCGACGTGCTCCGACACAAACGCGATCGGGGAAACGATCAGCCCAACCCCATCCTCGGCCGCTCTGTGGATTTCAGCTTCGGTCGAAGGTTCGAGCCATTTCAGGCGCCCAACGCGGGATTGGTAGCTGACCCTTGTTTCCCACTCCGCGGGCAGCAATTTGCGCACGGCGGACGCGCTCAATTCGATCTGCCATTGGTAGGGATCACCTTGATCCACCACGCGCTGGGGCAAACCGTGAGCAGAGAATAACACGCGCGGCCGAGGCGGAGACCCAGCCCTACGCCACGCCGTGAGAATGGCGTCAGCGTGCGCCTGGGCGAAATCCGTTCCAGCTGGATAGCAACAAATCGTGGACGCCGGCAAGTCGCTCTGACGTCGCCATGCTTTCAACGAGGAGGCCGTGGTGGTGGTCGAGAATTGAGGATAGAGCGGCAGCAAGATGGCGTCGGTCGCGCCCCAGGCTTCAGCGGATTGAGCCGCGTCCGCGATAAACGGGCGCCAATAGCGCATCGCCGGAAAGCACTTGAAACTGACATTGCTCACACGCTTGGAGATTTCTGCTTCGAGCGCGTCAGCCTGCTTTTGGGTCTCCGGCAAGATGGGCGAGCCACCGCCCATCAAGGCGTAATTGGCCTTCGCCAAGTTCTCCCGCGACCGCGAGATCAATTGCGCAATAAAAAAGCGAAAGGGCTGTGGGGCAGGGATGATGGCCTTGTCGTTGAACAGGTTGAAGAGAAATGGCCGCACTGCCCTTGGTTCGTCGGGACCGCCTAAGTTGAACAGAATGATCGCGACACGACGCGAAGTCATGACGCGCAGACCAGGCCTATCGTCTGGACCTTCTTGCTCAACGGGAATGGCGCTCATGCGCCGCCCTTCACCACACGCAAGAGATGAGCAACGTTTTCAGGCGTCGCCTCTGGCGTGATGCCATGGCCAAGATTGAAGATGTGGGGGGCGGTCTTGAAGGCCATCAGCACGTCTCGCGCCGCTTCTTCCAGCGCGGCGCCGCCGACCACCAAGGTTTGCGGGTCGAGATTTCCCTGCAAAGCCATGCCTTCTGGCGCGGCTTCAAACGCAAAATCCGCCGTCGTTTGTGTGTCAACGCCAAGCGCCGTAACGCCGGTTTCCTGAGCATAGGCCGCGATTTGCGCGCCGGCGCCGCGGGGAAAACCGATGATCGGCGCCGTCACGCCAAGCGCCCGCAGGCGCTCCACCAGCTTCCGCGTTGGCCCAACGATCACACGCTGAAAGACTTGCGGCGGCAGGCCCTCAGACCAGCTTTCAAAAATCTGCACACAGTCAGCGCCGGCGGCGACCTGTTTGGCCAAGTGCTGCGCACTTGCTTCCACGAGCACGTCGAGCATCGCATCAACGTCGTGCGGACGCTCGTAGACGGCACGGCGCGCGCGGTCCTTTTCGCCACCTTCGCCTTGCAGCATGTAGGTGGCGACGGTCCACGGCCCGCCGCAAAAGCCAATTAGAGCGACGTCCTTTGAAAGCCCAGATTTGATCCGCTCGACCGCCTCGTAAACCGGCGACAGGCGCTGCAATGCGCGCTCGACATCATCGAAGCGCCAGTTGGTTTCCTCAAGCAGAGGATTGAGCCGCGGGCCCTCGCCCTCGACAAACCATACCTTCCGCCCGAGCGCATCCGGCACCACCAGAATATCGGAAAAGAGAATCGCCGCATCGAGCGGAAAGCGCCGAAGAGGCTGCATCACAGCTTCAGTGGCCAGAGCAGGGGAGTAACAGAAATCCAGGAAGCTCTTTGCCCGCGTCCGTAGCTCTCGGTACTCCGGCAGATAGCGGCCAGCCTGGCGCATGATCCAAATCGGAGGAGGATCGAGCCTTTCCCCGTTCAGTACGCGCAGAAGCGCCGGAGGCTTTTCCCCGTCGGCCATGCTTTCCTTCCAAACCTGAATCTTGAAACGTGATTAATGAGGACTCGTTGTTGTGGCGATACGCAAAGCGGGACAATTTGGTTGCCCACAGTGTGTCCCCAGACTTGTTCCTCAGGCGCCAGACGCAAAAACGAAGCCGCCGGAACTGGTTAATGACGTTCGGCGCGGGTGCCGATTCCCAACTCAGAGCCGGTCGCCGCTGTGAGCATCCCTGGGAGGAATCGAGCAGGAGAGCCAGGGATTCTGCGCTTGACGGGGCGCCTTGATGAGTCGCCGGCAGCAGTCCGCCGCTCTACCAACAACTTGTCCACATTCGTGAAAACGCTGATATGGGAAACCATGCGCGATCGTCTCGGCACCTATTTCAACGTCCACCTTGTCTCCGATTCCACAGGCGAGACATTGGCGGGCGTAATGCGCGCCACGTGCGCCCAATTCGACGATATTCTGCCCATTGAGCACTCCTACTTTCTGGTCCGCTCCACCCGGCAACTTGAGCGCGTCCTAAAGGAAATCGAGGCGGCGCCCGGCGTCGTGATGTTCACGCTCTCTAATCTGGAGCACCGCGGCATGCTGGAGGCGCGCTGCAAAGCGCTGGGCATGCCGTGTGTCGCAGTCCTTGACCCTGTCCTGGAAGTCACCTCCCGATACCTTGGCCAGGAGCTGAACCACCGGGTAGGGGCCTCTCGAAAGCTCAACGCCGAGTACTTCAAGCGCATCGATGCGCTAGATTTCGCGATGTACCATGATGACGGCCAGCAGGTGGTTGAGCTGCTGGAATCCGACGTCATCCTCGTTGGCGTCAGCCGAACGTCCAAGACGCCGACAAGCGTTTACCTCGCGCACCGCGGAGTAAAGGCCGCCAACGTTCCCATTGTACCGGGCGTGTCCCTTCCGCCGGAGCTGTTCGCAGAGAAGCGGCCGCTTGTGGTCGGCCTGCTTATTTCCGCGGATCGGTTGATCCACATCCGCCGCAATCGCTTGGCGGCAATGAAGGAAACGCGGGCTGGGTCGTACACCGACGAGGACGAGGTGCGCCGCGAGGTCACGGAGGCGCAGAAGCTGTTCGAGCGGGAAGGGTGGCCGACTGTCGATGTCTCACGCCGTTCGATCGAGGAGACCGCAGCCGCCGTTCTCAACTTGCTCGCGGAGCACCGCGAGCAATGACGCTGATCCTCGCCTCCGGCAGCAGCTCTCGGCGGCGCATGCTCGAAGCGGCCGGGCTGAGCTTTGTCGTGGAGTTGCCACGTGTCGATGAGGAGGCCGCCAAAGCGAGTTTGCGCGCCGAGGGTCTCAAGCCGCGCGATCAGGCCGATGCGCTCGCGGAGCTGAAGGCCTTGAGCGTTTCACGGAAACAAAGCGGCTTTGTCATCGGCGCCGATCAGATGCTGGCGGTGGAAGGCGAAACTCTCGACAAGCCGAAGGATCGAAATGAAGCGCGCCAACATTTGCAACGCCTGCGCGGCCGTAAACACGAACTCTTGACCGCAGCGGTCGTCGCGCGCGAAGGCGCGATTATCTGGCGTCATGTGGATACGCCGCGGCTTAAGATGCGCAGCTTCAGCGACGCGTTTCTCGATGACTACATCGCCCAGGCCGGCGACCAAGTGCTGAAGTCGGTAGGCGCGTATCAGCTGGAAGGTCTGGGCGCCCAATTGTTTGAAAGCGTCGACGGAGACTATTTCTCTGTGCTTGGCCTGCCGCTGCTGCCGCTGCTCGCGTTTTTGCGCGAGCATGGGATTGTGCCGCGATGAAGCTCACCGCACGGACTAAGCTGCTCGCCGTCATCGGCGATCCGGTCGCGCATTCGCTCTCTCCAATCATGCAGAACGGTTGGATCGCCGATCATGGTTTGGACGCTGTGTATGTGGCGCTGCAGCTGAAGAGCAATCATCCGGTGGCGGCGATACGTGCGCTGAAGAGCTATGGATTTGCGGGAGCGAACGTCACCGTTCCGCACAAAGAGTCCGCTGCGCAAGCGGCGGATCGAAGTGAAACGACGGCGGCCAATGTTTTGTGCTGGAGCGATGACGGCTTGCTCGTTGCGCATAACACCGATGGCGTCGGTTTTTTGGACGCGCTGACGGAGGCTGCTGCGGATTGGCGCACGCGTGTGTCACGCGTTCTTATCGTTGGCGCCGGCGGCGCTGCGGTGGGCGTGGCGCAAGCATTGTCGCCGCACGCTGCTACAATTCACATTGCAAACCGCACGGCTGAGCGCGCCGAAGCTGTTGCGCGTGGCCTGCCCAATGGGCGGGCGCTGCGGTGGGACGATTTGGAGCGTGCTTTTGGCGCCGCCGATCTTATCGTGCAAACGACAACGCTCGGTATGGAGGGCGAGCCTGCGCCAGAATGGCCGGTGGCCTATTGCAGGCCGACGGCGATCATCGCCGATATCGTCTATCGGCCGCTCGAAACCGAGTTGCTCGCCGCTGCGCGCGCCCGCGGCCTAACGACCATGGACGGCTTGGGCATGCTCATTCACCAGGGCGCGCGCGCCTTCGAACTTTGGTTTGGCGTCAAGCCTGACACCAATCAGGCCCGCAAGCGTCTGATCGAGGCGCTGGAAACATGATCATCGTTGGCCTCACCGGCTCCATTGGGATGGGAAAATCCACGGTCGCGAAAATGTTCGCCGACGCCGGAGCGCCTTCGTTCAATTCGGACGACGCGGTGCACGACCTCTACGCACTCGGCGGCGCGGCCGTCGCGCCTGTGGAAGCGGCATTTCCGGGCGTGACCAAAGACGGAGCGATCGATCGAGCTTTGCTTTCGGTCCAGGTGATCGGCAACGATGAAGCTATGAAGCGCCTTGAGCTGATCGTGCACCCGCTCGTGGCGCAGGCGCAGCGCGCGTTTCTGGAGCGCAATCGCGCCGCGGGCGCGCCGGTCGTTGTCCTCGATATTCCATTGCTCTTGGAAGGGAAGGGCCGAGCGGCGGTCGACAAGGTGGTGGTCGTCTCGGCGCCTGCTGCCATGCAGCGCGCGCGCGTGCTCGCGCGACCTGGCATGAGCGAGGCGAAATTCGAGGCAATTCTCTCACGCCAAATGCCCGACGCCGAGAAGCGTAAGCTGGCTGACTATGTGATCGACACCGGCGTTGCGTTGGAGGCGACCCGCAGCCAAGTCCTCGCGGTGCTGGACGAATTGCGCGAACAGGCTTAGCCGCGATTTATGCGTGAAATCCTGTTCGATACGGAAACCACGGGCGTCTTCGCCGAACACGTCGATCCGAAGATGCGCGACCGCATCGTCGAGATTGGCTGTGTTGAAGTCGTCAATCTTGAGCGCACTGGGCGGGAGTTTCACGCCTACATCAATCCTGGCCGTGACGTGCCTGATGAAGTCGTCCGTGTGCACGGGCTGACCGGCGAATTTCTCAAGAACCATCCGCCATTTTCGGAGATTGCGGCCGACTTTCTGGAGTTCGTGGCAGACGCGCCGCTCGTTGCGCACAACGCGGCCTTCGACCAAGGCTTCATCAACGCCGAACTCGTGCGCTGCAATATCGAGATCATCGCTGCGCCGCGTTTTGTCGATACTTTGGCGATTGCGCGCAAACGTTTCCCGGGCGCCTCGTGTTCGTTGGATGCGTTGGCGAAGCGGTTTCAGCTCGATCGCTACGGTTACGATCTAGCCTCGCGCAAAGGTCCTGGTGGTCACGGCGCACTGGTGGATGCGCGCATCCTTGCGGAGGTCTATCTGCAGCTGAGAGGAGGGCGCGAGCAGAGGCTTGCGTTCGACGCCGGTGAAGCAGCGAGCGCCGACGCCGCGGTGTTGCGGCCGGTGCAATTCATAAAGCGCGAACAGCGCCCGTCGCCCTTGCCGGCCCAGATCACGCCCGAAGAAGAAGCAGCGCACGCTGCGTTTGTGGCAACGCTCGGCGCCAACGCGTTGTGGCTGAAGACTGGCTAGAATCCGGTCGGCTGCTGCGCCAGGGGCTGATCGGCCGTATCCGCAGCGCGCGCTTGCCGGTCGCGAAGCTCCGCCCAGTAAAGCGGCGTGAAGTCGATCGGATTGATGAGCAGGGGCGGGTAGCCGCCTTCGCGCGTGATTTCCGCCAGCACTTGGCGCGCGAACGGAAACAAGAGCCGCGGGCACTCGATCCAGATCAGCGGCTCAACGTCATCGGGCCGCACGTTCATGAACTGGAAAAGCCCCGAATAGATCAGCTCCGCCGAGAACATGATGAGGTCGTTGCGGCGCGCCTGGACGTTGACGCAGAGATCGACCTCGAACGCGTCACCGCGGTCGCCCATGGGGCGCGATTTGACTTCGACGCCCATGTCGATAGCCGGCTGAATGTCGTAGGCCTGGGCCGCAGCCGCGCTTGCGTTGCGGAATGACAGTTCTTTCACGTACTGCGCGAGGACCCGAAGATGGGGTGAGTCCGGTGGAACGGGGCCGCCGCCATCGGGCGCGGACTGCTGGTTCATGCGCCAACTCTTAAAGCACAAACGAAGGGAGGAACGGCTAGCATGCGGCTTACCGGCGACCAACGCAACCGCGCTGGCGAAAGCCGGGTGTTGGCATTATGTTAACAGCGCGCATGCCTCCCCGCGCACGGAGTTGGGACGTTGGATCAGAGCCTTATAGAGATCCTGATACTCGCATTTGTGGCCGGGTTTGTGCTTTTCCGGCTCTATACGACGCTCGGCCGGCGCACCGGCTCCGAGCGACCCGCTGAGCCGACGCCGGCGCCCGCCCAGGGTGAGTTGCCGCGCGAACAGGCAGGCCCGTCGCCTGCGGCCGTGCAAGCGGCGCAAGGCGAAGCGGGCGAGGGCCTCACCGCCATCGTCCGCGCGGACCCCAATTTCGATGTGGATTATTTTCTATCCGGCGCGCGCGGGGCGTACGAACTCATCGTCAATGCATTCGCCAAAGGCGACCGCGAAGCGCTTGGCCCTTTGCTCACGCCGAAGGTGTTTGAGTCTTATTCGAGCGCAATTGATTGGCGAACCGAGCAGGGCGGCGCGGGGCCAGAATTAGTGCGTCTGAAGACAGCCGAGATCGTTGACGCGGCGCTGCAATCGAATATCGCGCGCGTCACAGTGAAATTCGAAGCTGAGCTTGCCGAGGGCGCGCATGGCGTGCGCGACGCGCGCGAGCGCTGGACGTTCGAACGCGATGTGCGCTCGAACGATCCGAACTGGCTATTGGCGCGCGTCGCGGCGGCGTGAGCAAAAGCAAACGCGAACTCCACCCGGAAGAGAAGAAACTGTGGCGACGCGTGGCGGCCACGGTGAAAACGCGCCGGCCCCTCAGCGCTGATGACGAGCCGACTGCGCCGCCAAGCAAGGGTGTAGTTGCGTTGCGCAGCGCCCCGCCAACGGCGCCTGAACCTAGACCCGCACACAAACCAAGCCCTCCGCCCGCCAATCGCGCCAACGAGAAGCGCATTCGCAGAGGCAAGATCGAGATCGGCGCAACGCTTGATCTGCATGGCCACACCCAAGAGAGCGGGCGGGCGGCGCTCGGCCGGTTTCTCGCGGCAGCGCATCGCCGCGGCGATGGCGCCGTGATTGTTGTGACCGGGGTTGGCCGGGGCGGCGCCGGCATTCTCAAGCAGCGATTGCCGGATTGGCTCGCAGAGCCCGCAATGCGGTCGCTCATTTCTGGGTACGCGCCAGCGCATCGCACGCACGGCGGCGCCGGCGCCTTCTATGTCTTCATCAAGCGTCCGCGTGATAAGCACTGATTAAACATCGTAACCTCATCCTTGCTCGCAACCTGCAGAAAACACTGCAAAAATCGGCGGCTTTCAGGCCCTCCTAACCATTGCCCTCGCATCGTCGCACGCGTGCGCGCGAAAACGCGCGAGCGGAGACATCATGCAGCTGGCGCTGCCAAGCATTGCGATATTGCGCCGTCCGAACGGATTGGCCGCGCGCGCCGTGTTGTTCACCGCCGTGTTGATGACGGTGACTGCGCTCTTGTCTGCGACCATCCTCCTGTTCGGCGCTCATCGCGGCGGCTTGCGTCAGCAGTTGGCGTTCACTGAGGACCTGACCACTCACTTTGCGTCTCGGGTCGGCGAGATGATCGCCAACAACAGCCCGTATTTGCCGCAGGTGCTCGAAGGCAATGTTCAGCAACGCCCGGTTCACTCGCTGTCGGTACGCGGGCTCGATGGGCGCGTGATTGCGCAAGCCGGCCAACCGCCCTCTTCGGCGGAGGCCGAGGCGATGACGTCGCTGACCGCAAGAATTCTGTCCACGCGTCGGGTCGAACATGCCCGAACCGATCAGGGCGTTTTACTCGTGGCGGCGCCGATCGAGCACGAGGGCGCCCTTATTGGCGTCGCCATTCGCCTCTGGCAGCCGGGCGCATACGGCTACGACGTGCTGCCGCTGCTCGCGCCATTCATGCTTATCCTGGCGTGCCTCGGACTCGCCGCGATCCCGCTAACTGGTTTTTTTGTGCGCCGCGCCATTGCGCCACTCGATCAGCTTGCCCGCTACGCGGAAGAAGTGGCCGAGCAGGGCCAGGCGGCGCCGCTCGAGATACGAACGGGCGACGAGTTCGAAACGCTGGCGAAGGCGTTCAACAACATGACGCATCGCCTCGACGCATCCATGCGCCAGATTCAGGAGATTGCGTTTGTCGACCCGGTAACGCGTTTGCCGAACCAGGACCGCTTTGTCCGCGAGCTCGATTTCTTCATCCTGCAAGGCAAGGGGGAAGTGGGCTCGGTCGCCGTGTTCGAGTTGCAGCGCCTCCCGAAGCTCATGCAAACGCTCGACCCTGACGCGGCCCGGGATTTTCTGCGCGTTGTCGCTGAGCGCTTGAGCAATGCGGTCCGCACGGTCGATCGCTTGGTGCGCTTGCGAGGCCGGGGAGAGCGCCCGGCTGTTGTCGCGCGGATGGGTGTTGTGGAGTTCGCTGTGCTCGCGCCTGGGCTGAGTTCGCCAACCGATGCGGCGCGCTTCGCTCAGCACCTGAATGCCGCGCTCAACCAGCCGTTTGACTGGCGGGGGCACAAACTTACGCTTGGCGCCTGCTGTGGTGTTGCGATCGCCCCGCGCGACGGACGCGACGCCGACGCTGTGATCCGGCATGCGCGGATGGCATTGGGCGCGGCGCAGCAGGCGCCGGCGCGCGTGAAAGTCTTTACCCAGTCTATTGATCGCGAGGCGGTCGCGCGCATCACGCTTGAGCGCGAAATGCGCGGCGCCTTGGAGCGCAACGAGTTTCGCGCGTATTTTCAGCCCAAGATCAATCTGGCGACCGGCCGCATCGAGGCCTGCGAGGCATTGGCGCGCTGGATCAGGCCCGACCGCACCATCATCAGCCCCGGCCGCTTCATCCCAGTGGCCGAGGAGAGCGGTTTGATTGGCCCGCTTTCCGACGCGATCATGCGCGAAGCGTGTTGGAAGGCGGCGGCTTGGGCGCGAGCAGGGCATCCGGCGAAGGTCGCCGTGAACGTCTCGGCTTTGCAGTTCCGGAGCGATCGTTTCGCGGATCAGGTTTTGCGCGTGGTTCAGCACGCCGGCCTTAAGCCCAACGACCTGGAACTTGAGATCACCGAGTCCGTGGTGATGGAAGATCCCGATCGCGCGCTACAGGTGATCAAGCCCCTGCGCGAGGCCGGCGTACGCCTGGCGATCGATGATTTCGGTTGCGGCCATTCCAGCCTCGCGGCGCTCTCGAAGCTGCCGTTCGACGTTATCAAGATCGACCAGCAATTCGTCCGCGCACTTGAGCGAGGCGATCCGCAAGCGGCGGGCATCGTCGAGATGATCCTTGCGCTTGGGCGCACGCTCGGCATGGAGGTCGTCGCCGAAGGCGTCGAACGCCGCGAAGACATGGAATTCATGGCCGCGCGCGGCTGCCAATGGATTCAGGGCTTCTTGTTTGGGGCGGCCGTCTCGGCCCCCGAATTCGCCGCGCTCCTCCGGCGTCAGAATGGCGAAGACCTAGAAGCCGAAGACGCAGCTTGATCGCCGGCCTCGGCTTCGCCACATCAGGCCCATGACGAACGATCAGCAATGGCATGGGACGACGATCCTGTGCGTGCGCAAGGACGGCAAAGTCGTGCTTGCCGGGGATGGGCAAGTGTCTGCCGGCCCGACAATCCTCAAAGGCAATGCGCGCAAGGTCCGGCCGCTCGCGGGCGGGGCGGTGATTGCGGGTTTCGCCGGCGCTACCGCAGACGCGTTCGCGCTGTTCGAGCGCTTGGAGCAGAAGCTCGAACGGTTCCCGAGCCAGCTGGCCCGCGCATGCGTCGAGCTGGCGAAGGATTGGCGCACCGATCGCGCGCTGCGCCGTCTTGACGCGATGTTGATCGTAGCCGACCGCAAGGAAACGTTTCTGATCACCGGCGCCGGCGACGTGCTCGATCCGGAGCATCCCGTTGTCGCTGTCGGCTCCGGCGGCAACTTTGCGCTAGCCGCGGCGCGCGCGCTCTATGAGTACGAAGGCGACGCGGAGCGGATTGCGCGCAAGGCGATGAGCATAGCGGCAGAGATCTGCGTGTACACCAACGGCAACCTCACGGTGGAAAAGCTCGAGGCCTAAGCGCTTCGCCGCACTTTTCTCGCAGCCCACGCTCCCTTAGATGTCACAGCGCATGACTCATTTCTCTCCTCGCGAAATCGTCTCGGAACTTGATCGCTACATTGTCGGTCAAGCCGACGCGAAGCGCGCCGTTGCGATCGCTCTGCGCAACCGGTGGCGGCGCAAGCAGCTGCCCGAGGACCTGCGTGAGGAAGTTACACCCAAGAACATTTTGATGATCGGCCCGACCGGTGTCGGCAAGACGGAGATCGCCCGGCGCCTGGCGAAGCTTGCCGGCGCGCCATTTCTCAAGGTCGAGGCGACCAAGTTCACGGAAGTGGGCTATGTCGGGCGAGATGTCGAACAGATCGTGCGTGATCTCGTTGAGGTGGCGCTGAACATGGCGCGCGAACGTCGCCGGCGGGAGGTGCGCGCGCGCGCGGAAGCCGCTGCCGAAGAGCGCGTGCTCGACGCGCTGGTGGGGCCGGGCTCCAGCGCAGCCACGCGCGACTCTTTTCGGAAGAAGCTGCGTAATAACGAGCTCGGCGCTTCAGCGGTTGAAATCGAAGTCGAGGATGCGGCTTCGCCACTCGGACAGCTCGACATTCCCGGTCAGCCCGGCGTCGGCGTCGTCAATCTCGGCGACATTTTCGGCAAGGCTTTCGGGCGCCGCACCAAGCGCGTACGCATGACCGTAGACGAGGCTTACGAACCTCTCGTGCGCGAGGAGAGCGACAAGCTTGTCGATCAAGATGCGCTGATCAAAGAGGCGCTCAAGCTGACCGCCGAAGACGGTATTGTTTTCCTCGATGAGATCGACAAGATCGCCACGCGCTCGGAGCGCGTTGGCGGAGGGGACGTCAGCCGTGAGGGCGTTCAGCGAGATTTGCTGCCGCTGATAGAGGGGACGATCGTCAACACAAAGCACGGGCCGGTGAAGACGGACCACATTCTGTTTATTGCGTCCGGCGCGTTTCACGTCGCGAAGCCCTCCGATCTGTTGCCTGAGCTACAAGGGCGGCTGCCGATCCGCGTCGAGCTGAAAGCGCTCACGCGCGAAGATTTTCGCCGCATCTTGACCGAGCCCGAAGCGAGCCTCGTCACCCAATATAAGGCGCTGCTGCAAACGGAGGGCGTGTCGTTGGCGATCACCGACGACGCGGTGGAGGCGATCGCGGCCCTGGCCGCGGACGTGAACTCATCGGTTGAGAATATTGGCGCGCGCCGGCTGCAAACGGTAATGGAGCGCTTGCTCGATGAAATCAGTTTCGCGGCGCCGGATCGCACCGGGGAAGCGCTGACCATTGACGCAGATTACGTCGCCAAGCACGTTGGCGATCTCGCCAAGAATGCCGACCTGTCGCGGTTTATTCTTTAGACGCGTAGACCGCTTTTGAGCGCCAAGGCGCGGAGGTTTGTCTCCGGTCGCGGCCCCATGTGCGAAATCACTTCCGCGGCGGCCAGCGACGCCAACGCGCCACACTCAGCAAGTGAACGCCCCTTGGCGTAGCCAAATAGAAATCCGGCGGCGTACTGATCGCCGGCGCCCGTCGTGTCGAGCACTTTGGCGACCGGAAATGGCCGTACATCCACGGTGTCGCTCGCCGTAGCGATCAGCGAGCCGACATCCGAACGCGTGACGATGACCATCGGGCATGCCTTGCGCGCGGCTTCGAGGGCGGCGCCCAGATCCGTGCTCTCGTAGAGAGATAGGATCTCCGCTTCGTTCGAGAACAAGATATCGACGTGACCCGAGACCAGATGGCGAAAGCTGTCGCGGTGCCGATCAACACAGAATGTGTCCGAAAGCGTGAGCGCGACCTTGCGCCCTGCGGCGCGCGCGATCTCGGCAGCGCGAACAAAGGCCGCCTTTGCCTCGTCGCGATCAAATAGATAGCCCTCGAGAAACAGCGTGGCGCCCGATTGAATGAGGGCGGCGTCGATGTCGCTGGGCGCCAGCAACGTCGATGCGCCGAGATAGGTGTTCATCGAGCGCTGCCCGTCGCTCGTTACAACGATGATCGAGCGCGCGGTTCCGGGCGCGCCGGGACGCGGCGGTGTCTCGAAATGGACGCCGGCCGCTCGGAACTCCTGCGTAAAGCGGGCGCCAAGGTCATCATCTGCAACCTTGCCGATATAGCCGGTCTTGCCGCCGAAGCTGGCAATGCCGGTGACTGTGTTGGCCGCCGAGCCGCCGGCCGCGACGACCGCCTCGCCCAGCCTCGCATTCAAGTGATCGGCGCGCGGCTCATCAATCAACGTCATGGCGCCTTTGGCGATGGCCTCTTCGGCGAGGAACGCATCAGGTACTGCCTGCAAAATGTCGATGATCGCATTGCCGACTGCGACGACGTCATAGGTGGTTGTCATGGTCTGGGGTTAAACCGCGATGGTTGGCCGCTGGCAAGCATTGCCCCCGGAGCGAGAGAGCGGCATCTTCGCGGCCATGCGATTCATCAGCTTTCTCTGCGTCATCGCGCTCCTGACGGCCTGCGCAACGCCACCGCCGAGCACAGCGTCCGCGCCTGCATCAACAGCGCCGTTGGCCGCCGCGCCTCAGCCATCGAGATTGGCGCTTATGCTGTCCGAGGCCGGTCGCGCGAACGCGCCGACACAGAGCGAAGTCGAGCGGGCCTTCGGTCGCGCCGACATCACTCGGCAGGAAGGCGCCGGGCTCGCTTTGACCTATCGCTTCGAGACTTGCGCCTTGTTGCTTCTGTTTGCGGCCGATCAGCGCAACACGATGCGATTGGCGCAAGCGCACCCGAGCGCGCGCCAAAGTGGGATGGCGGCGCCTAGCCTCGAGCAGTGCGCGGCGGAAGCGCAAGCGCGCCGCAATTGATGCGCCGCGTCGCGTATCTAAGTGGCCGCACATATCGCGGCGCGCCGCTCGCACGTGGAGAAGTCCCGCCGCTCGAACGGCCCGATCGCGAACTGATTTTCGCCGCCGCCGCCGCGCGCGGCATCCAGTTTGAGGTCGTCTATTGGGACGAGAGCGATCTCGCCGGCGAAGGCTTCGACCTTGCCGTAATCCGCACGTGCTGGGACTACCACCAGCGGCTCGATGATTTTTTCAGTGCGCTGGAGGCGCATGAGCGCGCGGGGCTTCGCGTTTTGAATCCGCCGAGCGTCGTTCGATGGAACGCACGCAAGACGTACCTTCAAGAGCTAGGCGCCTCGGCAATCCCAACGGTGTGGGCGGAGAAGGCCGATGCACGCAGCGTGTCACAAGCCTTCGATGCGTTGGACGCCGCAGAGGTCGTGGTCAAACCGCAAGTCGGCGCCGGCTCCATCGGAACCGTGCGGCTGAAGCGGAATGCTTGGAGCGAGGCGGATTTGATCGCGGGCCCGCAGGGCGCGACAATGATCCAACCCTATCTGCGCGCGATCGAGACTGAAGGGGAGCGCTCCCTCTTTTGGTTCGGCGGCCGCTTCTCACACACCATTCGCAAGGTCCCGAACGCCGGCGATTGGCTGGCCAATATTCCTGGCAAAACGAGGTTTTCGCCGGAGCCCCCGCCAGCGGCGGCGATGGAAGCCGCCGAGGCGGCGCGCTCGCGTGCGCCACAAGATTTGCTCTATGTGCGCATTGATCTCGTGCTGGGCGATGACGGCGCCTGGAGAGTAATCGAGATCGAGGCGATCGAGCCTTACCTCTTTCTGGACTTTGCGCCCGAAGGCGCCATTTTTTTTGTCGATGCGATTGCGCGCGTCTTGGGTTGATAAAGGCAGAGGTCGGCGATTGCGCAGCGTGGGCACTCGGGCTTGCGCGCCAGGCAGGTGTAGCGCCCGTGCAAGATCAGCCAATGGTGCGCGCCGTGCAAAAATCGCGGCGGCGTAACCCGCATCAGCTGGGCCTCCACCTCTGCCGGCGACTTACCGTCTGCGAGGCCGGTCCGGTTGGCCACACGAAAGACGTGCGTATCCACGGCGATCGTGCCTTCGCCGAAAACCTCCATCAGAACGACATTCGCCGTCTTGCGCCCGACGCCCGGCAACGCTTCAAGCGCAGCGCGCTCGCGCGGCACCTCGCCGCCATGTTGCGTGATCAGCGCTTGCGACAACGCAATGACGTTCTTGGCTTTATTGCGCCAGAGCCCAATCGTCTTGATGTGCTCGGCCACGCCGGCCTCTCTCAGTCGCAACATTTTTTCCGGGGTGCTCGCGATCTGAAACAGCGGTCCTGTGGCGCGGTTGACGCCCTTGTCAGTTGCCTGGGCCGAGAGGACGACGGCGACCAGCAATGTGTACGCGTTCGTGTAGTCCAGTTCGGTTTTGGGATCGGGGCGCACATGGGCCAAGCGCGCATAGAGTTCTTCGGCCTTGGCTTTGGTTAGGCGTTTACCCACGGAGCTGGACCTCTTGGCGGACGAAGCAATCGGCGTAGTTTAGCCGCCATGACGCCCCGCTGGGAACGCGCTACGTCCGCACCGGAAATCACCGGTCCTCTGTTCATGGACGCTGAGCTGCGGCCGCATCGCAGTCTCAGCAGAGCCGCGTTCAAGCTGATGCTGGTGATCGTCATTGTAGTGAATGCAGCTGCCGGCGCCGTTTTCGCTTTGAACGGCGCGTTCCCGGTCGCCGGATTTCTTGGTCTCGACGTGCTGGCCCTGTGGCTTGCGTTTCGCTGGAACTATCGCGCCGCGGGTGGCGCTGAGTATGTGCGCGTTGGAGCGGGGCAGGTGCATATCGCCAGCGTGGGCGCTGACGGCGCCGCGACACACTGGGTCATCAATCCGGTGTGGGCGCGGGTGGCGCGCGATGGCCGCGGCGTTCTGATTCGCGACGGGGCCGGCCAGATGCGCGTTGGCGCTTTTCTGTCGCCGAAAGAGTGCGAGAGCTTCGCGGCGGCGCTGAATGCAGCGTTGTTTCGCGCAAAACGTGGAATCTAGAGCCCAAGCACGTCGCGCATCGAATAAAGGCCTGGCGGCTTGTGTGCGACCCACAGCGCCGCAGCCAGGGCGCCATCGGCGAACACCGCTCGATCCAGTGCATGGTGTGAGAGCGTCAGGATTTCGCGCTCCGAAGCGAAGCGCACGTCGTGCTCGCCGACAATGCCGCCCGCCCGAGTCACTGAAAAGCCGATAGCGCCGTGGCGGCGCGGGCCGGTCGCCCCGTCGTGTGGCGCGGCGCGCAGATCGGCGAGCGCCGCGCCGCGTCCTTTTGCTGCTGCTTCACCGAGCAGAAGCGCCGTTCCCGACGGCGCATCGACCTTGCGACGGTGATGCGCCTCATGGATTTCGATGTCCCAGTCTTCGCCAAGTTTGGCGGCTGCTTGTTCGACAAGCGCCGCTAGCAAGTTCACGCCGAGACTGAAATTGCCGGATCGCACGATGGCGATGCGCGTGGCATGAGCGGCGATTTGCTGCTCTTGCTCGGGCGAAAGGCCAGTGGTGCCCACGATCGCGGCGCGTGTTTCCGTCGCAGCCAGCGCGTCGAGCGCTGCGAGCGTCGCTTCCGGCGTGGTGAAATCGATCCAGACTTCGGCCTTGGCGGCGGCGAGATCGGCGGCGTCGGCAGTGGCCATGAAGAGCGGGGCAATACCGGCCAAAGCGCCAAGATCGACACCGAGAAATTGGCCGCCGCTGCGTTCGGTTCCGCCAGTGATGGCGAAGCGCGGATCGTCGTTCGCGGCGCGGATCAGTGCGCGGCCCATCTGGCCTGCGGCCCCTGCGATGGCGATGGAAAGCGTCATGTGCGAGTCATGAACCGTTGCGCCGCACGCGGCAAGCGCACGCGAGGCGCTTTACGCCGCCGCCGGCGTGAACGGCTCGTCCGTGGTCGCCGGATCTTTTTCGCCACGCGACACGACGGTTGCGATCACGAGGTCGCCGGTGACGTTGAGCGTGGTGCGGCACATGTCGAGGAATCGGTCGACGCCCAGGATCAGGCCAATGCCCTCCGGCGGCACGCCGACCATGACGAGGATCATCGCAATTACGGGCAGCGAACCTGCCGGCACGCCGGCGGTGCCAATGCCGCCCAGGATGCAAACCAACATGACGATGACTTGCTGCGTCAGCGTCAGCTCGATGCCGAAGAACTGCGCCAGGAACAGCACCGTTACGCCTTCAAAGAGCGCCGTTCCGTTCTGGTTGGCGGTGGCGCCGACCGTCAGCACGAAGCGCGCGATCTTGCGCGGCAGCTTTAATTCGGCCTCCGCCGCGCGCAGCGAAACCGGCAGCGTTGCGTTCGATGAGGCGGTCGAGAACGCCACCACCATCGGCTCGCGCACTTGTGAGAAGAAGGCCAGGGGTGAGCGCCCCGCCGCGATCCACACCACCAGCGGATAGACGATGAACATGTGGATCGCCATGGCGGCGACCGCAACGCCAACAAAGGCCGCCAGCCGCGCCAGCAGATCCCAGCCGAACAGCGCCGCGAGATTAAACATCAAGCAGGCAATCGCGATCGGCGCGACTTGGATTACGAGGTTGATGAGCTTCATCATCACTTCGAACATACCAGCGATCACCGTTTGCAGCTGATCGGTTGCCCGGCTGCGCACCATGACAAGGCCGATGCCGAACAGGAGCGCGAACACCATCACCGGCAGCACTTGGTTGTTAGCGGCCGCCGCGATGGCGTTTTGCGGAATGAGATCGAGGAAGAATTGGCCGAGTTGCACGCTCTCGGGTGCGTTTTCGACAATCGATTGGGCGCCGGCCGCGCCATCGGCCAGAAGCTGCTGCGCCAGGGCTGGATCAACGCCATCTCCCGGTCGCAGCGCATTGACCAGCACTAGGCCGATCACAACGGCGATCGCCGAAATCACCACTGTCAGAGCCAGCGTCCGCCAGCCGACGCGCCCAAGCGATCCAAGGTCGCCCATCTCGGCTACGCCGATTACCAGAGCTGAGAACAGCAGCGGCAGCACCAGCATGAACAGCAGCCGCATGAAAATTTGCCCGATGGGGCCCGTGACGTTGGTCGTTACCCACTGGAGCCATGCCGCGTCGGCGCCGACGGCGTTGTGGACATAAAGGCCAGCGGCAAGACCGATGACGAAGCCGGCGAGCATCAGCACATGAAGCGGCGCGCCCTTGCGTGCAGTCGTTTCCATCGGCCCTCCGGTTCGGCGCCTTCGTGGCTAGCGGCGCGCTTCGATGCGATCAACCGGAACGAGTCCCTAAAGTTCGAAGGGCGCGGAGGGGGAGCGCCTCCGCGCCCTTCAGATGGGCCGCCCTTGGGGGGCTCATGTGTCGCTCGGGAGGAGCTTAAGCGACGACCTGGGCGGCTTGGGTCATGACCGACATGGCGACCGGGACAAACACGGCGCAGGCGGCGATCAGGGTGTAGAATTTGGTCATCGGTTTGGCTTTCGAAGCGGTTGGGGCCGGATCAGGCGACGATCTGAGCGGCTTGGCTCATGGCGGCGTAGGCGGCCGGGGCGAACACGAGAGCGGCGATCACGAGGCTGTAAAACTTGGTCATTTCGGGTGCTCCTCAGTCCGAAGCGTCATCGCTTCGATGAACAGACACTACCTTCAGCTAGGCCCGACGGATGTGACGCACGTCACGATGGTGGCCGACGGGTGAAATTTGCAGGCGGGTTACACCGACTGTAATTATTTGGCGATTGCGAGGCGTTTGCAAACTCGCCGAGCGTGCGCTGCACGGGCGCCCTTCGCGGGGTTTCGCTCCACGTCTCCCCCGAAGCGCAACCGAGGAGGCGGCTCGCGCAACCGAGCCGTCTCCGCCTTCGCCCGCTAGCCGGCGACCAATTTGGCAACGCCGCGATACGCGTCGGCCGCAATCAGATCCTGCGGTGCGCCGGCGGTCTTGGACCGCAGTTCCGCGCTCCACAGAACGTCATAGGCCGCGTTCAATTTCTTGGCGCTCCAGAGGCGGACTTGCGCGGCCACTGCATCGCGCTCTTTCCAAAACACCGGCGGCCGCAACTTTGCGACCGCGTCGCTGGCGCTCATGCCGCCGTCCACCAGCACGCGCGCGTCGCGCAGCTGGTGCAACCGCCGCAGCAGCGCGCGTAGCGCCGATACGCCGGAGAGCCCATCGATGCGCGCCAGTGCTTCGACGGCGTGCGCGGTCTTTCCCTGCGCTGCCGCAAGGCTCGCGGCGTCCAAGGCGCTTTCGGCTTCGTTTGCCATGAGAGCTTCGAGGTCTTCGCTGCTGACTTTGCGGCCGAGATTGTGCGCATAGAGTGCGAGCTTCTCGATTTCCTGCCGCGCGAGACCACGATCGCTGGGCAAGCCAGCCAGTAACACATCCTCGGCGTCGCGATCGAACTCAATGCCGCGCTCTTTCGCCAGCGTGCGCGCGTACTGCGCGCGCTCCGCTTCCGTCTCTTCATAGAACGCGATGGCGGCGGCGCGTTCCGCGGCGCCAAACTTCTTCACCAGATCTGCGCTCGAGCCAAGGTCACCAGCCTCAACGATCAGATAGCCGTTCGGATCGCCGCGCTCGATGCCGGCCAAAGCGGCAAGAATGGCGTCATCGGCGCTTTTTCCCGAAATGCGCGCCCACACGATGGTTGGACCACCGAGCAGCGACTGCGCTGCGAGCGCGTCGGCAAGGCGGGCGCTATCGCGCTTGATCTCATCTTCGCCGAGCTTGGTAATGGCATAGGGATCGTCGGATTTCCCAAGCGACCACGCCGCAAGCGCTTGAGCTGCCTCGTGCACGAAGCTTTCATTTGGTCCGTGCAGGAGGACCGCGCCGACATTTTTGTCGGGCTTGTCGAGGAAGCGCCGGATCGAGGCGCCTTTGATTTGCACCGCGCTACCGTTGGGCCTCGCGCGCCTGCGCCATGCGCAGGGCAAGCTCGGCGCGGAAGCGTTGCGCCATGGTTTCGGCGGCCCTTTCGCGGGCGTCGTCCTGCGCTGAGATTTCGCCGAACGCCGCCGTAGGGATGTCGTAATTGACGACGGTGGTTACTGAGCCGCGCATGGCGCGCGCGCCCGCAGGCGGACGCAGGACATAATTGGCGGTGAGGCGTAGCTCGGCGCGCGTCGCCGATTCGTCGCGACGGATGCCGATACGATGCACTTCCTCGCGCAGCGTGATAGCCAATTGCGCCGGCTCGCCCTGCGTCTCGACCGCGAGAATGCGGTCGAGCTCTGTCTTCAAAACGTGGCCGGCCTTGCCTTCGATTTCATCGACGACTACCGGCCCAATCGCCTGACCGCCGCTGGCAGGCGCGTACATGGGCTGGAAGCCGCAGGCGGCGACCAGCAAGGCGAAACCGGCAATCAGCGCGCGCGTCCAGGTCAAGGCTCTCTCCCGCCGCTCAGTTGGCAACGATATTGACGATCCTGTCGGGGACCACAATCACCTTACGGACAGTCTGTCCTTCAAGGAATTGCGCCACTGCGGGGTGTTTCAGCGCCAATTCGCGCACATCGCCCTCAGCCGCGCCCTTTGGCGCTTCGATTTCGGCGCGCTTCTTACCGTTCACCTGGATCGGCAGCGTAACAGTGGTGCGGGCCGCCAGCGCGGGGTCGGCGACCGGCCAGGGCGCCGTGGCAACGAACGGCCCGAAGCCCAGGCGCTCCCAGCATTCTTCGGCCAAATGCGGCATGAAGGGCGAGATGAGCTGCGTCAGGATGCGCAGCGCCTCGCCGCGGGCGAACTTTGCGCCCGGATCGTCGCCCTTTAGCTTGGCGATGGCGTTCACCAGTTCGTAGCTGCGCGCCACGGCGACGTTGAAGCGGAAGTGTTCGATGTCGTCAGTGACGCTCTGCACGGCGCGGTGCACGAGCTGGCGCAACGCCAGCGCATCGCCTTGGTCCGCGCCGGCGGCGGGCGTGTCTCCCGGTTTTGGCGCAGGGCCGCCATGAGCCTCGGTCAGCGTCCATACGCGCTGCACGAAATTCCAAGCGCCCTTCACGCCGGAAGCCGTCCATTCCACGTCACGCTCGGGCGGGGAGTCGGACAGCACAAACCAGCGTGCCACGTCAGCGCCGAAGTCGGTCACGAACGCGTCGAGATCGACGACGTTCTTCTTGGACTTCGACATTTTTTCAATGGCGCCGACTTCGACCGGCGCGCCCGTCTTCAGCTCAACGCGCTGGCCGGCGCTGGCATCGGTCTCCTCTGGAAGCAGCCAGGCCCCGGCGGACGACTTATACGTCTCGTGCACGACCATGCCTTGCGTGAACAAGCTCTTGAACGGCTCGCCATTCGCGGGGCCATCCAAAAAGCCGCAATCGCGCATCGCGCGGGTGAAGAAGCGGGCGTACAGCAAATGCAGCACCGCATGTTCGACGCCGCCGACATATTGATCGACCGGCAGCCAATAGCTTGCCGCCATTTTGTCGAACGGCGCGGCGTCGTTGGTCGGATCGGTGAAGCGCGCGAAGTACCAGCTCGAATCCACAAACGTGTCGAGCGTGTCTGTCTCGCGCGTGGCGTTGCGCGAACACTGCGGGCATTTGACATGCTTCCAAGTCGGGTGCCGATCGAGCGGATTGCCCGGCTTGTCTTTGTCGAAAGTCACGTCTTCCGGCAGCGCCACCGGCAGGTCTTTTTCCGGCACGGGCACGACGCCGCACACGGTGCAATGGATCGCCGGGATCGGGCAGCCCCAATAGCGCTGCCGCGAAACGCCCCAGTCGCGCAGACGCCATTGCGTCGTCGCTTCGCCTTTGCCCAGCTTCACGAGTTCGGCGATCGCCCGCGTGATCGCCTCGCGCGTCGAGAGGCCGTCGAGAAAACCTGAGTTGTAGATGACGCCGTCGTCTGTGAAGGCGTCCGTCGTGATCTCGTGCGTGGCCGCGTCCGCGCGGGGCGGCAGCACCACCGGCTTGAACGGCAGCTGGTACTTGTTGGCGAAATCCAGATCGCGCTGATCGCCAGCCGGCGAGCCGAAGATGGCGCCCGTACCGTAGGTCGAGAGCACGAAATTCGCCGCCCAAACCGGCAATTCCCAGCTCGGATCGAACGGGTGTTTCACGCGCAGGCCGGTATCGACGCCAAACTTTTCGGCCTTCTCGATATCGGCCTCGCTAGTGCCGAGCTGTTGGGCGCGCGCGATGAATTCGGCGACGTCAGCATTCTCGATCGCGACGGCCTTGGTTAGCGGATGATCCGGCGCCAGCGCGATGAAGCTCGCGCCGAACAGTGTGTCGGGGCGCGTTGTGTACACCTCGATCGGATCGCGCGCGTGCGAGCGCCCATGCTCGTCTGACGAGTGCAGATACTGAGGCGCGTGCGCGATGTCCCACCAGATTTTCGCGCCCTGACTCTTGCCGATCCAGTTCGACTGCATCAGCCGCACTTTGTCCGGCCACTTTTCCAGGCCGCCGATCGCTTGCAGCAAGTCTTCGGCGTACGCGGTGACCTTGAACATCCATTGTTCGAGTTCGCGCGTCTCCACCGGCGCGCCCGAGCGCCAGCCCTTGCCGTCCACCACCTGCTCATTGGCGAGCACGGTGTTGTCGACCGGGTCCCAATTCACTTTCTGCTTTTTGCGATAAACGAGGCCTTGCTTCCAAAAGGCCAGGAACATCGCCTGTTGGTGCTTGTAGTATGCCGGATCGCAGGTCGCGAGTTCACGCGACCAATCAATGGCGAGGCCGAGCAATTTCAGCTGCTCGCGCATCGCTGCGATGTTGTCGTAGGTCCAGCCCTTGGGGTGGATGCCGCGTTCCATGGCGGCGTTTTCCGCCGGCAGGCCGAACGCATCCCAGCCCATTGGATGCAGCACGTTGTAACCGTTCGCGCGCCGGAAACGCGCGATCACATCGCCCATCGTGTAGTTGCGCGAATGGCCGACATGGATGCGTCCCGACGGATAGGGAAACATCTCGAGGATGTAAGCCTTCGGTTTGCCCTTGGCTTCGTCAGGCGCGAGCGCGCGATCGATGGCGGACGCGGCCCATCGTTCGCGCCATTTGGGCTCGACTTCGCGGTGATTGTATCTCGACGACATGGCTCACGCCCCTTCGGGAGCGTTTTGGTGAACAGAAAGCGCAATAAAGTCTAGTTGCCGACCGTGCTCAGTCGAAGCTGGCGCGCGCGCGTCAGGATCGCGTTTTCGATCTGGATCTCGGTGTCCGGATCGACGGTGGCGTCGACCCAAGCGCCGTTCTGCTGCTGCTGGCGGAAGATCGAAACGTTGAGCGCGTCAGCGCGCAGGCGCGTGTCGAGGATGTAGACCGTGGCCTTGAAGCGCTCGCTCGGCGTGGTCGGGTCGGAGTACCAATCCGTAATGATGACCCCGCCGAACGGATCGGCTGAAGCCAACGGCATGAAATTCAGCGTGTCGAGCGATGCGCGCCACAAGTACGAATTCACGCCGATGCCGGCCTCGCCGCCGCGATTGCTGCCGCCGCCACCGCCGCCGCCAAACAGCGAAATGCCCCCGCGCTCGCGATCGGCGTCAGCGCGAGACTGCCCTTCGGGGCTGTCGTCGCCTCGAAACATTGAGCAGGCGGAGAGCGCCAGGGCCGCCACCATAAACAGTGCGCCCTTCCAGAGCGTCCCAGCCTTCGTCATCCCGTCTTCCTCCGCCGAATCTCGTCCGCCGCATCCCCCGACGCAGCGCGACCGCCCATATAACATGGCGCCGGGGCGGGGCCAGGGGTCCACTGCGAACCCGGCGATGTTGTGACGGGCTTCGCTTCTGTGGTTAACTCATGTTTCGAGACCGATTTTGACGAATTATTCGTTGCCCCTGTGTCCTAAAGTTCACTGCGCTGGCGCATCGAAGCGGTTATAGTTGTCAGCTAGAGCTTTTGCTGAGGGGAAGTAGGGTCGTGTTTAAGCCGTCTGCATGGGTGATCGCGGGAGCCGCCGTTCTGGCGACGGCCGGCGTCGCGCATGCGCAGGAGCGGCCGGCGCCGGTAGCGGGCGCCTCTCAGGCCGACACGACGCGCAGCGCGGTACCGTGGTACCAGCGCTTCACGACCTCTAACGGCGTCACCGAGTCCATTACGGGTGACTCCGAAAATGACCGTTTGCCGCCACCGGCTTGGACGCTGAATCAGCGCTGGGGTGTCACCCTCGACGTGCGCGAAGCTCAGCGGATCGAGCGTTCGCCTGATGGCGGCCGGGGCGACCAGACGTCCGTCGGCGCCTTCTACCAGTTCACGCCGAATGTGCGCGTTGGCGGCGAAGTGAGCGTGGAACTGAGCGAGCGGCCTGGGGCGAGCCCAGTGCTGCGCGAGGATGACGAACCGCGCGCTGGCGTCCGCATCGAGTCGGCGTTCCGCTTCTAAGCGTCCGCAAAGCCATCCACCGCAGCCAGCCCAACGAAACCGCGCCCCGACAGCAGGCGTGCGGTCGATACGTTGACTCCACCCAGGGCGATCACCGGCAAACGCGCCGCACGCGCCATTTGGCTAGAGTGGAAGAGCCCAAGCGGCGCGTTGCCAGCAGCGCTGCGGGTGGCGAACACCGGGCCCAGGATGGCGGCGTCAGCCTGCATCGCCGCTGCACGCGAAAGTGCAGCTGGCCCGTGCGCCGCCGCCGTCACCAGTGCAAACCCTGGTGTGCGGATCGGGGGCGCAAGGCGCTCGGGCCAATGCACGCCCGCAGCGCCGACCTTGAGCGCCAAGGCTGGGTCAGCGGCGATCAGCAGCAGCAATCCGCGCACCCGACAGAGCGCCGCCAGCCTGTGCGCAACACGCTCGCGGTCGGCGGCGCCAAAGTGGCGGAAAACGATCGCCGCGCCGCGGGGAAGGTGCTTGCCAACAGCAACCGGATCAGGTGTGCGTTCGGGATCAGTCAAAAAAAAGAGCGATGGAATTGCCGGTGCGCCGGCCTGCCGGTTGAGCCGGCGTGCTTGCGCCGCTAGCACAGGGCTTGCCCGCATGAACGCTCCCTTCGACACCAACGCGGCCCGCGTCGCGATTCTGGCGCGCATCGCCGACGCCGCCCAAAAAGCCGGGCGTGCGCCGAAGAGCATTAGCCTGGTCGCGGTTTCGAAGCAGCAGCCCGAAGAACGTATCGACGCCATGCTCGCGACGGGCCACCGTGTGTTTGGCGAAAATCGTGTGCAGGAGGCGGAAGCGCGCTGGGTTGAACGTCGGTCGCGGCTCGCCGATCTCAAGCTTCGGCTTATCGGGCCGTTGCAATCGAACAAGGCGCTCGACGCGGTTCGCCTGTTCGACGCTATCGATAGCCTCGACCGTCCAAAACTCGCGGCCGCGATCGCCGACGCCGCTCAGAAGGCGGGCCGCTGTCCGGAGTTGCTGATCCAGGTCAATACCGGCGAAGAGCCTCAGAAGTCGGGCGTCGTCCCCGGTGAGGCGGATGACTTCATTCGGTCCGCGCAAGCCCAATACGGCCTGCCGATCTCTGGCCTGATGTGCATCCCGCCCGCTGACGAGGAGCCCGCCATGCATTTTGCGCTGTTGGCCAAGATCGCCGCGCGCAACGGCCTGACCGAGCTCAGCATGGGGATGAGCGAGGATTTCGAGACCGCCATTCGCTTCGGCGCCACCCAGGTGCGGGTGGGCTCAGCCCTGTTTGGAGCGCGGACTTAGGCGAGGGCAGTTGCAATTCGCCGTGCGCGCGTGGTCTTTAGGGTGGGTCGGCCTTCTGCCCGACGCACAGGATCGCAATGACGCGCGCTACGCCCATCCTGATTATCGACGACGACGCCGACCTGCGTCAGGCGTTGGTTGAGCAATTCGATGAGGAGGAGGGATTCTCCGGCGTTGGCGCCTCAAGCGCCGCTGAGGGCTTCGCCGCGGCCGCCGAGCACAAACCGGCGGCCATCGTGCTCGACGTCAGCTTGCCGGACATGGACGGCTTCGAGGCCTGCAAGCAGCTCCGCGATCAGGGCGTCAAAGCGCCGATCATCATGCTCACCGGGGCGGCGCAGGAAGAAGAGCAGCAGGTCCAGGGTTTGGACGCCGGCGCCAATGATTATGTCTTGAAGCCGTTCAAATTCTCAGTGCTGCTGGCGCGCATTCGCGCCCATTTGCGCAGCCACGAGGCCAGCGAAGACGCCGTCTATCGCATTGGTCCCTACGAGTTTCGTCCCTCGGTCCGGCTCTTGATCGATCCCGCGCAGAAGAAGATTCGGCTGACCGACAAGGAGGCCGCGATCCTGCGCTACCTCTATCGCTCCGGCGCGAAACCGGTCGGGCGGGAGGAACTCTTGCGCGAAGTGTGGGGCTACAACGCCAACGTGACCACCCACACCTTGGAAACGCACATCTACCGCCTACGCCAGAAGATCGAGCCGGATGCGCAAAGCCCCAAGCTTCTGATCACCGAAACCGGCGGGTATCGACTCCAGGTCTAGGCCCGCACGCAATTGGTGAGCAGCCAGACCCTTACCGCCGACGCCAGCGAGGTCTCAGTTTCGTCGCCACGCTCGGTATCGATGGCGGCAATCAGCTTTGGCAGTGAAGTCTCTCTAGCTTTTGCGGCGCGCTCCAGGGCGCTCCAGAACTCCTTCTCGAGCGCCAGAGAAGTTCTGTGTCCGGCGATCCGCATGGATCGTTTTTGTAGGCCTTCGCCGCCCATCGTCAGTTCACTCATCCGCAATTTCCCGTCGGCTTCTGCCGCCCAAGTTTTCAGCAAACTATTAGGCGTTTCTTGCCTCGATTGACAATTCCTGGCGCTGCGGCTGATTGTGCTTGCTGACATCACAGAGGCGTAATCGGCGAGGGCCCATGTCGCGACTGGTTGTGAGTTCAGCCGCGACTCCGCTGCGAACGGAACTTTCGCGCCCGAACTTTCACGCCGAGACGATTGCTCTTCCACCCGACAAGCACGAACTCGCATGGTCGGGCGCCAGCGCCTATTTGGCCCTGCATGACGTCGTGGTTGAAGAGGGGCAACTGCAATTCGATGGTCAAATCCAGCAGATGTCGCGGGACATTCGTCGCAGGGTGACATTCGCGCCTACTGGCTTGAGTTCCGTCGGCTGGTGTGCGCCGGTGCAGCGGAACAACCAGCTGACCATTATTTGCTTCGACCAGAAGCATGTCCTCGACGAGCTCGAGGCCCCGGCATTGGCGAACGACCTCACGCCGCTCATTCATGTCCGCGACCCCGGCATCGAAGCCATGCTCGCGAAGCTGGCGCGCGTGATCGCCGATCCCGACATTGTCGAAGATGTGCTTGTCGATGCTCTGCTTCTGCTGGCCTGCGCCGAGGCCACCAAGCTTGGCCGCGCCAAGCATGTGCAAACCAAGGGCGCGCTCAGCGACCGCCAGCTTGGCCGCGTGGCGGACCTGATCGAGGCCCGCCTTGCCTCACAGATTTCGTTGCAGGATATGGCCGCCGCGGCGGGGCTCAGCGCGTTCCATTTCAGCCGCGCATTCAAGCGCGCGATCGGTGTTTCGCCCTACCGCTACTTGCTGGAGCGCCGGATCGAGCGCGCCAAGGAAATGATCCGCGAGGGTCGGCCGACGATGGAGGTCATCGCCGCGACAGGATTCTCCGGCCCGTCGCAATTCTCGCGCACATTTTCAAGCATCGCGGGCGAGACGCCGCGCGCGTTTCGCAAGCGCAGTTAGCCGTCGATCCCTGTCAGGCCAAAAATTAATGTGCCGTTTCGTCCACTAGGGCTTGTGCGCAATCCGCTAAGTAAAGACTGCTACACTCGGCCCGATCATCGGGGAGGCGAGATGGCGGTATCATCCACGCTGCGGGTGCGGCCCGGCCAGAGCGAAGCACTCGACATTCTTATGGAGGCGGTGGAACGCCTCGCCGCCGCGGACGACGAACTGAACGTCGCCGCCATAGTGCGCACCGCGGCACGTCAGCTGACAGGCGCGGACGGGGTGAGCGTTGTTCTGCGCAAAGGCGATCGCGTCCACTATGTCGATGAGGATGCGGTAGGTCCGCTTTGGAAGGGCCAGGATTTCCCCATCGATGCGTGCATCTCCGGCTGGGCGATCAAGAACAAGCAAACCGTCGTGATCGCCGATATCAGCGGCGACCCGCGCATTCCGCTCGCAGCCTACGAGCCCACCTTCGTGAAAAGCTTGGCCATGGCGCCTGTCGGTTTGCCCAACCCGATCGCGGCCATTGGCGCGTATTGGGGCGAGATGCGCCGCCCCACAGACGACGAGGTGCAGGCGTTGGAGACCATGGCGCGCGCGGCGGCCGTCGCGCTTGAAAACACTCGCTTGCGCCGTGAGTTGAGCGCCGCCTTGGCCGATGCGCGCGCCGCCGACGCCGCCAAGAGCGCATTTCTGGCGACCATGAGCCGCGAAATACGCACGCCGCTCAATGGCGTGGCCATCATGGCTGACCTGCTGCGCCGCACGCGGTTGGATGAGCGCCAGGAGCAAATCTGCAAAGTGCTCAAAACGTCCACCGAAGACGTGGTCCAGCTCGTTTGCGACATTCTGGATTTCGCCAAGCTCGAATCTGGGCGTGCGGACTTCTACAGCACGCGCTTCGATTTCGCCGCGACAGTGCGCGAGGCGGCGCAAAGCTATATCGAGCAGGCCGCGCAGCGCGGCCTGACTTTTGAGATGATCTTCGCCGATGAGGCGCTTGGTCACTTCATGGGCGACGATTTGCGGGTGAAGCAGATCGTGCAGCATCTCGCCGCCAACGCGGTGAAGTTCACGGAGGCGGGCGGCGTCACCATTCGCGTCGAGCAAGAAGATCGCGTTGGCGTCCGCTCGATGTTCAAGATCTCCGTCACCGACACGGGGCTTGGCTTTGATGAATCCACGGCCGGCGCCCTGTTTGAGCGCTTTGCGCAAGGCGAGCACTCGCGTTCAGGCGCCGGCTTGGGATTGGCGTTGGCGGAAGCGATTGCCCATGGCCTTGGCGGCGACATCTCCGCCTCCGCCAAAAGCGGCGTCGGCAGCACATTCGTCGTCCGCTTGCCGCTTGAGCGCAGCCCGGAAGATTTTCTGGCCTCTGGCCTGACTTCGAAGAGCGCTTAGCCCGCCGCGGCTTGGTCCTTCGCTGTCGTACGCGGTGCGTTCGGGCCGCGCGCGGCGGCGGCCTTCATCGGCTTGCCGGAGCGCGCCGCGCCTAAGCGGTCGATCAACGCGGCATATTCGTCCCACAGTCGCTGCGGCAGACGCTTACCGAACTTCTCGTAGTGGCCCGGGATCAGATCGGCTTCTTCAGCCCATACATCGAGATCGACGCTGGTGAGCGTATCCATCGCCTCGTCGCTGATCTTCAGACCGCTGATGTCCAGCGCGCCCTTGGCGGGCACAAACCCAATCGGCGTTTCTTTTGCGTCCGCCAGACCATCGAGGCGCTCGGCCACCCACTTCAACACCCGCGCGTTGTCGCCGAAGCCCGGCCAGATGAACTTGCCGTGCTGGTCTTTGCGGAACCAATTGACGAAGAAGATCTTCGGCAGTTGCGCGCCTTTGCGGTCGCCGACCTTCAGCCAGTGGGTGAAATAGTCGCCCATGTGATAGCCGCAGAACGGCAGCATTGCGAACGGATCGCGGCGCAATTCGCCAACCTTGTTCTCCGCCGCCGCTGTACCTTCCGAAGCGACGTTGGAGGCCAGGAACACGCCGTGCGCCCAGTCGAACGCTTCCGTCACCAGCGGCACAGCTGAAGCACGTCGACCGCCGAACAGGATCGCATCGATGGGCACGCCTTTTGGGTCTTCCCATTCCGGCGCGATCACGGGGCATTGGCCGGCAGGCACGGCGAAGCGCGAGTTGGGATGCGCGGCGGGAAATTTGTTGTCGGCCGCGACATAGCGATTGCCCTGCCAATCGGTCAGCCCCGCCGGCGGTTGTTCGGTCAAACCCTCCCACCACACGTCGCCATTGTCGGTGAGCGCGACATTGGTGAACACTGTGTTGGCGTAGAGCGTGTCGAGCGCGCTCTTGTTTGTTTTCGCGCTCGTGCCTGGCGCGACGCCAAAGAAGCCGGCCTCGGGATTGATCGCATACAGGCGGCCATCTTCGCCAAAGCGCATCCAGCAGATGTCATCGCCCACCGTCTCGGCCTTCCAGCCGGGAATAGTGGGCTGCAGCATGGCGAGGTTGGTCTTGCCGCAGGCCGACGGAAAGGCGGCGGCGATATATTTGTGCTCGCCCTTCGGATTGGTCAGCTTGAGAATGAGCATGTGCTCTGCGAGCCAACCCTCATCGCGCGCCATCACTGAAGCGATGCGCAGCGCAAAACACTTCTTACCAAGCAGCGCGTTGCCGCCGTAACCTGAGCCATAGCTCCAAATTTCGCGCGTCTCCGGGAAATGGACGATCCACTTCTCGTCATTGCACGGCCACGGCACGTCCTTTTGCCCCGCCGCGAGCGGCGCGCCCAGCGTGTGAACCGCTGGCACGAAGAAGCCGTCTTCGCCCAGTTCTTCCAGCGCGCCTTTGCCCATGCGCGTCATGATCCGCATGGATGCGGCGACATAACCGGAGTCCGTGATCTCAACGCCGAGCTGCGAGATCTTCGAGCCGAGCGGCCCCATGCAGAACGGCACGACATACATGGTGCGGCCGCGCATGCAGCCATCGAACAGACCGTCGAGCTTGCTGCGCATTTCCGCGGGCGCGATCCAGTTGTTGGTCGGGCCGGCGTCTTCCTTGTCCTGACTGCAGATGAAGGTTCGGCTCTCGACGCGGGCCACGTCCTTCGGGTCTGATGCTGCATAGAAGGAATTCGGGCGCGCTTCCGGATTGAGCCGCTTTAGCGTGCCAGCCGCGACCAGCTCAGTCGTCAGGCGCTCCCATTCTGCCTCGGACCCGTCGCACCAATAGACCCGATCAGGCTTCGTCAGGGCAGCAATGCTTTCGACCCACGCGATCAGCTTTTTGTGGCGGGTCGGCGCCTGTTCAAGGCCTGCGATCTTTGCGGTCACGGAATCTCTCCAGGCGCCGAGGCGGCGCGACGGCGTTTTCAGCAACAAATGTGCGTGGGCGGGGCATGTCAAACACGTTCTATGCAGCCGATGTGACCCGCTGCCGCATTCTCGATTGCCACCGGTAGCAATCCCGTTTGCAGGGCTGCCCTGCGCCTGGGTCTCGCTTCGCAGGCGCAAAAAAATGGGAGCAGTGGTACGCGCTTAGAACGTCTAACCCTGCGCGGTCACCCATTCGTCCATGATGCGGTCGAGGACGGAGAGGGGGACTGCGCCGTTCGCCAGCATGGTGTCGTGGAAGCTCTTCAGATCGAAGCGCGCGCCCAGCGCAGCGACCGCGTCGGTGCGCATTTGGTTGATCGCCTGGCGCCCGACCATGTAGCTGCACGCTTGGCCAGGCCACACGCAGTAGCGTTCGATCTCCGTGGTGATCGAGCTTTCCTGGTCGCCGGTTGCTTCCACCATTGAACGAATGGCTTGCTCGCGCGCCCAACGCTTGTGGTGAATGCCGGTGTCGCAAACCAAACGCGATGCGCGGAACGTCGCCGATTGCAGATAACCTAAGCGACCGAGCGGGTTGCTGCGATAGACGCCGAGTTCGTCCGCCAATTGCTCGGCGTAAAGTCCCCAGCCCTCGCTGAAGGCGCTGAAGCCGAGCATGGCGCTGCGAATAAATGGGATCGAGCCGGACTCTTGCTGGATCGAAATCTGCCAATGATGCCCGGGCACGCCTTCGTGATAGTTGAGCGTCGGCAGTGTGAATTTCGGCCATTCCGCCGTGTTGCGCAGGTTGATGTAATAGGCGCCTGGGCGCGAGCCATCGAGCGCCGCGCGCTGATAGTATCCGCCCGGCGCGCCCGCCTCGGTGTAGGCAGGCACACGGCGGATTTCGAGCTGCGCGCGCGCCAGCGTGTTGAACGCTTGCGGCATGAGCGCTTCGATTTCGCGCGTCTGCTGGTTGAGATCGGCCAAAATCTGCGCGCGGCCTTCGTCCGTGTTCGGGTAGAGCTGATCGGGACGGCGCGACAATTCCTGCACCCGCTCGGCGATCGTCCCGCGTGTCATGCCGGAGGCGCGCAGGATGTCCTCCATGTCGGCGTTGAATTGCGCGATCAGTTCGAGGCCCATGTCGTGGATCTCGTCTGGGCTCATCGTGGTCGTCGTGCGGCTGCGCAGGGCAGCGGCATACATTTCCGCACCTTGCGGCAATCGCCATATGCCGGCCTCGTGCGTGGCGCGAGGGCGAATTTCCTCGAGTGCTGCGATCTGGCGTTGGTACGATGGCAAGACGCTGTCGCGCACGGCGACCTCGGCGCGCGCAACATAGGTCGCGCGGTCGCTCTCGGAGAGCTCGGCAATGTTCGGCAGGCGGCGGACGAGCGTCTGCACCAGCACCGTCTCCGCCGGCGCGGTGCCCGCGAATGCGCGCAATTGCTCGAGACCTCGATCAATGGCGAAGTCGGGCGGAATCACGCCGGCCGCCGCATCCTGGCGAACCAAATCGGTCTCTTCGTCCATGACCCGCACGTATTCGCTCAGTCGCACGAGATAGGCGTCGGCCTCGTCGCGCGTGCGCAGCGGATGCTGAGCGTCCATGAAATCCGGAAGGTCACTGTAGGAGCCAGTGAGCTGCGTCACCGCGTAGGGGGCGCCTGCGCCGCCGCCAACTTCAAAGCGCGATACGCCAAGATTGTTCTCATATGCTGTCACGACGACATCGAGCGTCACCTGATCGGCGGGCGGCAGCGCTGCGCGGTCGATGGCGCGCAGCTCTCGGAGCGATGTCTCGACGAGCCCGCGATATCGGCGCGTGGCCTCTTTGGTCGAGGAGCCGAGCTTATCGACGAACCGGTAACCAGCGCGCTCTTCGGTGAGGCCGAGCGCGGTGCAGCGCTCCGGCGACTCGCGCAGCGCGGCGGCAACGGCGCGGTCCAAAGCTGCGGTAAGCTGCTGGCTTGCTGCGTTCGGCGTTTGCGCGCCCGCTGAGCCCGCCATAAGCGCCAAACCCGCAGCGCCGGCGCCGAGAACGGCGCGCCGTGTCGTGTGCATGAGACCTCCCCTCAAAGCTAGTTGGCGCGCATCCTAGCGGTGCGCGCTCCCCTCACAATCGGCCTGCGACGAGCGCCTCAGAGTTTGAGCCCGGCGACGACTGGCACATGATCGCTCGGCCGCTCCCACGAGCGGCAGGGCACATGGATGTGGAACTTTTCGGCTTGCGAAAGCGAGGCGATGTCGGTCGTCGCCCAGATGTGATCAAGGCGCCGGCCGCGATTGTTCTTGGTCCAATCGGGACTGCGATAGCTCCACCAGGTGAAGAGTTTTTCTGGGTCGGGCTTGGCTTGACGCGCAAGATCAATGAAGCCGCCGAGGTCGCGCACGGCGTCGAGCCGCTCGGTTTCGCCGGGCGTGTGCGACACCACGTTGAGCAATTGCTTGTGGCTCCAGACATCGTGCTCGCCCGGCGCGACATTGAGATCGCCGACCAGCACGGTTGGCGCCGCGCCTTTGCGCTTCTTGTAAAGCGCTTTCATGCGGTCGAGCACTTTGAGCTTGTGCACAAACTTAGGGTTGGTCAGCTCGGGCAGGTCGGCGCCGGCGGGCACGTAGAGATTGTGCACCTCGATGCCATCAATCTTGGCGGCCGCAATCCGCGCTTCCTTTTTCGGACAAATCGCCGGCGCTTCGACCGGCTCGAGCTTTACGCGCGAGACGATCGCCACCCCGTGCCAGCCCTTCTGGCCGACGACGTGCAAGTGTTTGTAGCCCGCGTCCTTGAAGGCCTTGGCCGGAAACTCGCCGTCGCGGCATTTGATTTCCTGCAGGCACAATACGTCTGGCTTCTCATCCGCCAGGAAGCGGCAAACGGTTCCGATCCGCAGGCGCACGGAATTGATGTTCCAAGTCGCGATCTTCAGCATCTGTCCGTCTTGGCGTGCGCCGCCGGCAAAAGCGAGAAGGCCCGATCGCTGTCCGCGACCGAGCCTTCATTTGCGCCTATGAGGGGTTGGCGCATTTTCGCCGGCAGGGGATCCCGGCACGTGGCGCCACGCTGGACCGTCAGCGGGGGGACGACGCCATCCAGGGGGATGTGACGCCACGTCGTTGCATATACGACACGGCCTCGGAAAAATCAAGGACGGATCAGGAGAAACATCTTGCCTGTAACCCGCGCTTCTCTTCGCGCGGCTTCTTACGGGCGCCGCCGCGGCGCGACCATGTCGGGCATGCGAAAGAGGCTGCCATCGAAGCTCCCCGGCTGCGTGATGCCCGAGAGCGTGATGCGCGTGCGCGCGCCGGTGGCGTCGATCACATCCCATGAGCGCAGGGCGCCATCGTTGAATTGCAGCGTGATCTGGCCGTCGGTTTGGCCCGAGCGATCGCGCGCCGTCACCAGCAGCCATGGGCCCGCGCGCGAGACGCGCAGCACGCGCGCGTCGCGCTCGAGATCAATCTGCGAACCGAGAATGATGTTGAGCGGCGTCGAGCGCAGCGGCGTGCGCTCGGTCGTGCGCAGCGCCGTGTCGCGCATGGAAACGACACTGCCGTCGGCGATGATCAACAGCGTGGCGGGGGCGTCGTACTCGAAACGCAGGCGCCCGGGCCGCTGCAGGTAGAACATGCCGGTGGCGCGCCCCCCGCCAGGGGAGGTCTGCATGAAGCGGCCTTGCAGGCGCTGCACGCCGTTCAGAATGCGGTTGGCTTCGGCGACGCCGGCGGCGCGCTCGGCCCCGTCCAGCACGACAGGGGTGGCTTGCGCCAAGGCCGTTGTGGGGAGGGCAAGGGCGGCGAGCCCGATGAGGGCGGAACGTCTGTTCATGTGCATCATCTGCCGGAAACGCGTGGCGGAAAAAAGGGTTCGCCGCGCGCGAAATCGCCCGGTTTGGTTCAGCCGCGGTTCATCCCTGACGCGAGGGCGCTTGGCGAAGCCGTTCCCGCGGCGCTTGATCGCAACCGGGCGATTCGGGGGAAGACCACACCAATGCTGCCAATGGACACACAGGCTCTGCCCTCGATCGGCTGGGCGGGCTTTCTCGATTGGCAGTACTTGCTGCAATCGCTGGGGGCGCTTCTGCTGGCGACTGGCCTCGGCGCCCTGATCGCTTTCCACCCCACCACCGCGCGCACCATCGACACGCGCGAGGAAGCCGAAATGCCCAAGGTGTACATCATGTACGCCTTGGTCGGCGCCATCGTCGGGGAGATCGTCCTCAAATATGGGATGGTGATCGGTTTCGTGATTTTCGGCCTCGGCGGGCTGATGCGCTTCCGCACCGACACCGCCTCCACGCGCGACACCGGCCGCCTCATCATCGTGACCTTGATCGGCCTGATCGCGGGCCTGAACCTTCCGCACTTCGCGCTGTTGGCGGCGGCGTTCGCGTGGGTGCTGATCTACGTCTTCGACGGCCACCCGGTGTACAGCGTCGAGGTGCACGAAATTCCCGAAGGCCGCGTGCGCCAGGCGGCGGAATCATATCGCTCGCTGTTGGCCGAGCTGGGCTGCAAGATTATCAGCGAAGACAAATCCTTCTCCAAGCACCGCATCGACTACGTCTTCCGCGCGCCAAGAAACTCCACCCAAACCGCCCTCCACGCCGCCCTCTGCGAACGCGTGCCGGTGGATGTACGAGGCGAGATCGATTGGGAGGTGGAGTGACCGTGGACTAGGATAGGGCGAACACGCAGCTTCATTGAGCAAGTCCGAGCGCGCCGTGGCGCGCCACTAATCCTCCTCCACCTCATCCAGCAGAATGTCCCGCTTACCCGCGGCGTTGGCGGTCGAGATGATGCCGGCCTTTTCCATTTTCTCGATCAGCGTGGCGGCGCGGTTGTAGCCGATGCTGAGGCGGCGCTGCAGATAGCTTGTGCTGGCCTTGCGGTCGCGGCGCACGATCTCGACGGCGCGCTCGAACAGGTCGTCGCCGCCTTCGTTGTCGAACAATTCCGGATTGTCGTCGGCGCCGTTTTCGTTCGGCTCCTCGGTGACGTCCTGGCGATAGACCGGCGCGCCTTGCTCTTTCAGCATGGAGACGACGCGCTCGACTTCGGCGTCGGTCACGAACGGGCCGTGCAGACGGCGGATACGGCCGCCGCCGGCCATGAACAGCAAATCGCCCTGGCCGAGCAATTGTTCGGCGCCTTGTTCGCCAAGGATGGTGCGGCTGTCGATTTTCGAGGTGACTTGATACGAAATGCGGGTCGGGAAGTTCGCCTTGATGGTGCCGGTGATGACGTCGACGCTGGGGCGCTGCGTCGCCATGATGACGTGGATGCCGGCGGCGCGCGCCATTTGCGCGAGACGCTGCACGGCGGCTTCGATCTCCTTGCCGGCCGTGATCATGAGATCGGCCATCTCGTCGATGACGACGACGATGTAGGGCATCGGCTCGAGCGGCAGCTCGCGGGTTTCGTAAATGGGCTCGCCGCTGGTGGGGTCGAAGCCCGCGTGCACGGTGCGCTCCAGGCGCTCGCCGCGCTCCAACGCTTCACGCACGCGATCATTGTAGCCAGTGATGTTGCGCACGCCGAGCTTCGACATGCGGCGATAGCGATCCTCCATCTCGCGCACGACCCATTTGAGCGCGACGACAGCTTTCTTCGGATCGGTCACAACCGGGTGCAGCAGGTGCGGGATGCCCTCATAGACGCTGAGCTCCAGCATCTTCGGGTCGATCATGATGAAGCGGCACTCGTCCGGCGTGTGGCGGTAGAGCAGCGACAAGATCATGGCGTTGATGCCGACCGACTTGCCCGAACCGGTCGTGCCGGCGATGAGCAGGTGAGGCATCTTGGTGAGGTCGGCGGCGAACGGGTCGCCCTCGATGGTTTCGCCCAGCGCCAGCGGAAGGTCGCCTTGGGTGCCTGCGAAAGACGGCGAGTTCAGCAGCGAACGCAAGAACACCGTCTCACGCTTGGCGTTCGGCAATTCGATACCGATGGCGTTGCGCCCCGGAATGACAGCGACGCGCGCGGCGGTGGCGCTCATCGAGCGCGCGATGTCGTCGGACAAGCCGATGACGCGCGAGGATTTCACGCCGGCTGCGGGTTCGAACTCGAACAGCGTGACGACCGGGCCGGGGCGCGCCGACAGCACTTCGCCCTGCACGCCGAAGTCCGCGAGCACGCCTTCGAGCTGGCGGCTCATTGCATGCAGCGTTTGCGCATCGGTTTGCGCGACGCGCTGTTTCGGCGTGGCCAGAAGGTCGGAGTCCGGCAGGTCGAAGTCGCGGCCGAAATGTACCGAAGCGTGCTGCTTGGGCTGGCGCTTTTCAGCGCGTGGCGCTTCGCGCGCAGGCCGGCGCGGCGCCGGTTCGTGCTCGTCGCGGCGTGCGACGGCGGGGGCGCGGCGTTCTTCGCGCGGCTCGGGCCGAGGCGCCGGTCGCGGCGCGTCCGCTACGCGCGGCTCGCGGCGATCGGCGATCGGCTGGCGGTACGTTTCCTCACTGTCGTCGCGGCGTGTCTTCTCCGAGACATAGCCGATGGCGCGTTGCGCTGCGCCGGCGCCGCCAGCGGCGGCGCGGCGCGCCACGGTCGCGGCGTTGCGCACGTCTTCGGCGCGCACTTGGAAGGACCAGCCGACCGCAAGCAGGCCGACGATGGCGCAGAACACGCCGGTCAGCACATTCGGGAACGGCAGGCCCGGCGTTGAAGCCAGCGCGCGCACGACGCCGGCGACGCCGTCGCCGAACATGCCGCCAAGACCTGTCGCCAGTGGCCATGCGCCCATGATTGACGCGGGAATGGTGGAAGCGGCGCCCGCAAGCAGCAAAATGCCGATCGCAGCCGCGCCGACGCGGCGCTTGTCGATGCGCGCGACCAGCTGCCGGCGCGTGATGCGCAAAATGCCTGCACCCATGAGCGCCGCCCACGCAAGATAGGCCGCCGCGCCCAGAATTTGGATCGAGAGGTCCGCGACGATCGCGCCCGGCGCGCCGAACAGGTTGTGCGCGGCGCCGCTGGCGGCGGTGTTGAGGCTCGGATCTTCCGGCGAATAGGTTAACACCGCGCCCAGCCCGTAAGCGCCAAGGACGGCGCAGGCCACCGAAAGGCCGGCTCGCTTCAATGCGAGACGGCCAGCGGCGGAACTGGCGACGGAGGGTGCTCTGCCCCCGGAGGAGTACGCGTCGTCGGTCATGGAATGGAGGGCTCGCTGTTGGCCGCTGCTCGTGGCCGCGACTTTTGTCCCTCCCGGTAAACGAGCGATGAATTTTCGGACGCGAACAGAGTTACCGACGCGTTCATGCAACAGCGCGAAATGTGCGATTCATAAAGGTAAAAACAAAAGGAGCGCGGTTCGTGAGAACCGCGCTCCAGGCTGAGGGAGGAGATCCCGTTATGGGTGGTAAGCGGCCTCGCCATGGACGGCGACGTCGAGGCCTTCTTCTTCGACGTCCTTCGAGACCCGCAACAAGCCGAGCACACGCAGCACGCCCCAGATGACCAGCGAGCCCACGCCCGACCAAGCGATGGTGACGAGCACGCCCTTCACCTGCGCGGTCAGCTGCGTAACGAGGTCGTAGGCGGCGACCGGGCAGGTCGCGAGCACAGCGCCTGCTTCCGAGCAGCCGACGTAATCGACAACACCCGCGCCGCCCCAGGCCGGATTAACCACAAGGCCGGTGCCGATGGCGCCGACGATGCCGCCAACGCCGTGGATGCCGAACACGTCAAGCGTGTCGTCATAGCCCAGCATCGACTTCAGCGCCGAGCACGCGAACAAGCAGATCGGGCTGACAATGAGGCCAAGGATCAGCGCGCCCATCGGACCCGCGAAGCCAGCGGCAGGCGTGATCGCGACGAGGCCGGCGACGATGCCCGAGCAAAGGCCGAGCAAGCTCGCGCGGCCCTTCGTCAGCCATTCAACCAGCACCCACGAGAAGCCGGCCGCTGCTGGCGCGAAGAACGTGTTGGCCATCGCCAGCGCCGAGTAATAGTTGGCTTCGAGGTTGGAGCCGGCGTTGAAGCCGAACCAGCCGAACCACAGCAGGCCGGTGCCGATCAGCACCATCATCAGCGAGTGCGGCGGCATCGGCTCTTTCTTGTAGCCAGTGCGCTTGCCGAGAACGAGCGCGCCCATGAGCGCGGCAATGCCCGAGTTGATGTGAACGACCGTGCCGCCGGCGAAGTCCAGCGCGCCAAAGCTCCAGATCAGGCCAGAGGCAATCGGCGCTTCCGGGTTTCCTGCGACCGCGTCCGGGCCTGGCCACCACCAAACCATGTGCGCCATCGGATAATAGACCAAAACCGGCCAGATGATCGCGAAGAGCACCACGCCAATGAACTTCACGCGCTCTGCCAAGCCGCCGAGAACAAGCGACGCGGTGATGCACGCGAAGGTCATTTGGAACACGACGAACACCAGCTCCGGCAGGTAAATCCCCGTCGAGAAGGTGGCGCCTAGATTGTCGGAGAGATCGGAGCCGTCCGCGCCATCGATGAGGAAGAACCTCGCCGTGCCGCCGACGAAGCTGTCGAGGCTGCCGCCGCTCGTGAACGACAAGCTGTAGCCGACCAGCGCGTACATGATCATGCCGATCACGGTCACTGTGCCGACCTGCATGAGCACTGACAGCGCGTTTTTGGTCCGAACCAGGCCGCTATAAAAGAGCGCCAGGCCGGGGATGATCATCAGGAAGACGACCATCGTGGAAACCAGCATCCACGTGACGTCGCCTTTATCGACGCTCGCCTCGGGGATCGTGATCGCGGCGGGCGCCGCTTCTTCGGCAGGCGCGGCTTCCACCGGCGCCGCTTCAACCGCCGCCGCTTCCGGCGCGGCCGTCGTCTCCTGGGCGAACGCGACATCGGGCGCGAGCGCGCTCAAGGCAAATGCTGCTGCAAGCGCAAGCGCGCCTGTTCGAAGCGAGCGCCAGACTTGGCGCGTCGACTTACTGGAAAGGTTCATAAACCCCGCTCCCTCTTGGTTTGGATGCGGAATTGGCTAACCCGGAGCGCATGTGGGCAAGCATGGCGGGGGCATTGATTGTGCAGTGCAACGCATGCGCCTAAAAAAGTGGCGCCCTGCCTCGCCGTTGCGCGCGGGGGCCGCATCGACGCCTGCGACAACTGGGCGCTAAATGTTGGGCATGAGCAACGGACGTGGATTTGACGCCGATGTCGTCATCGGCGGCGGCGGTTTGGTTGGGCAAACCCTGGCGCTGGCGCTCGATCAAGCCGGGCTCTCTGTGATTGTTATCGATGCGTCAAAGCCGGCGGAGACGTTGGCGCCGGCCTTTGACGGGCGCGCTTTCGCCATAGCCTTTGCTTCGTTCCGGATGTGGCGCGCGCTAGGACTAGGCGCGCAGCTCGATGCGGTGGCGCAACCGATCGAGCAGATTATGGTCACCGATGGCAAACTCGGCGGTGCCGGCACGCGCGGAGGGCCGTCGCCGCTGCACCTTCATTTCGATCGCGCCGAACTGCGCGACCATGACGAACCGCTTGGTCTGATGCTGGAAGCGCGCCACGTACGATTGGCGTTGGATCAGGCCGTGAAGGGGCGTTCTTCGATCCGCATGATGCAGCCTACGTCGGTCGGCGCGATCGAGCGCGACCCCGCAGGCGTGACCGTCACGCTGACGAACGGCGATCGCTTGCGCGCGCCATTGCTTGTCGGCGCCGATGGGCGGCGATCGTTTGTACGCCCCGCCATGGGCATACGCACGATCGGGTGGGACTATCCGGTGACTGCGATTGTCGCCACCATCCAGCACGAAAAACCGCACGATGCCGTGGCGCACGAGTTTTTCCTGCCGAATGGGCCGTTTGCAATTTTGCCCTTAAAGGGCGAGCGCTCGAACATTGTCTGGGCGGAGCCGCGCGCAGCGGCGGAAGCACTGCTGAAAATGAGTGAGCCTGACTTTTTGGCGGAACTGAAGCTGCGGTTTGGCGACTTTCTCGGCGCGCTTGCGCTTGAGGGGCCGCGTTTTGGCTATCCGCTGTCACTGCAGCTGGCAGAGCGCATGATTGATGAGCGCGTGGCTCTGGCCGGCGATAGCGCGCATGGCATTCACCCGCTTGCCGGGCAGGGTTTGAATCTTGGTCTGAAGGACTGTGCCGCGCTGGCCGAGTGCGTTGCCGACGGCGTGGGCCTTGGCCTCGATCCTGGCGATGTGTCGATTCTGGAGCGCTATCAACGCTGGCGGCGCTTCGACAATGTCTCGATGGCGTTGGGCATGGAGTTTTTCGACAAGCTGTTCTCAAACGACATCGCGCCGCTGCGCGCTGCGCGTAGCTTTGGATTGGCGGCGGTGAACGCTGTTGGCCCGGCCCGGCGCTTTTTCATGAAGTACGCTGGTGGCGGCGCCGGCGACTTGCCGAAATTGCTGCGCGGCGAAACTCTAGCCGCTTGAAGTTCGAAGGGCGCGGAGGGGAGCGCCTCCGCGCCCTTCAGATGGGCCGCCCTTGGGGGGCTCATGTGTCGCTCGGGAGGAGCTTAAGCGACGATCTGGGCGGCTTGGGTCATGACCGACATGGCGACCGGGACAAACACGGCGCAGGCGGCGATCAGGGTGTAGAACTTGGTCATCGGTTTGGCTTTCGAAGGCGGTTGGGTCGGATCAGGCGACGATCTGAGCGGCTTGGCTCATGGCGGCGTAGGCGGCCGGGGCGAACACGAGAGCGGCGATCACGAGGCTGTAAAACTTGGTCATTTCGGGTGCTCCTCAGTCCGAAGCGCCATCGCTTCGATGAACAGACACTACCTTCAGCTAGGCCGGACGGATGTGACGCACGTCACGACCGGCGGGCACGGTCGCGGTGTGAAAAATACAAGCGACAATGGAGGGCGGCATGCAGCGGCGAGCACTGGTGCTAGGTGGGCTAGCGTTGTTGGCCGCCGAGCCTGCCGCGGCGCAGCGGCGCGATGGCGTCCAGGTGCGCGACGCCTAGATCCAAGCGCCGCCTGCGGGCGCCGCGACCGCGGCAGGGTATCTGCGCATCCGCAACCGTGGACAGAACCCGGATCGTTTGTTGGCCGTCTCGACCTCGTGCGCTGCGCGCACGGAGCTGCATCTCACCACCATCGAAGATGGCGTCGCGCGCATGCGTTTGCAGCGCTACGGCATTGGCGTGCCCGCTGGGGGCGAGGTCGCGTTCACGCCCGCTGGTTTTCACATCATGTTCAGTTCGATCGCAGAGCCGTTCCGCGTCGGTGAGCGCGTGCGCTTGCGGCTGACGTTCCAGCACGCCGGGATCTTAGATATCGAGGCGCCGGTGCGCGCACGCTAAGCCGAGGAGCTTTCCATGCACACAGGACACAGTCGTCGCATCATCCTTGCCGGCGCCGCCGGAGCACTCGTTCCGGTGCAAGCGCTGGCGCAAGGCGCGGGCCATGAGCATCATGACCACACGCAGCATGCGGCAAGCGGCGCGGTTGCGCTGAGCCCCGCGGAAACTGCGGCGGTGGAAGCCATTCCAACTGCACCGTTGCGGGCGAGGCATGCTTGACTCACTGCATCGAGATTCTGGCCAGCGGCGATGCATCGATGGCGGCATGCGCGCGGGCGGTGCGCGACATGCTGGCCGTGTGCGCCACATCGCGTTCGCTCATACTCACCGGCAGTTCCTTTGCGGGCCAACAAGTGGCGTTGTGTCGGGAGGCGTGCGTGATCTGCCGGGGCGAGTGCTTGCCGCATGCAGAACACCATGCGTCGTGCGGCGCTTGCGCCGAGGCATGTGCGGCCGCGACCGCGGCGATTGATGCGTTGTTGGCTTAAGCTTCGTCGCGAAGCGCGCGGAGCTGGAGCGTCTCTCGATAGACGCGAAGCTTTTCGTCTTTGTGCGCGCCGAGATCGTAGAGTAGGTCCCAGCTATAGAGGCCGGTGTCGTGACCGTCGTCGAAGCTGATCCGCACAGCGTAGCGGCCGACGGCGTCGGCGCTTGTGACGCTGACATTGGCCTTGCCGGTTACGGGCGGCGGCACATTGCCGCCATGCCCCTTGTTTTCCGCGCTAGGGCTTTCGACGCGCAGGAGCTCGAACGGAATGTCGAAGCGGGCGCCATCATCGAAGCTAATGTGAAGCGCTTTCGACGCGCGGTCGAACACCAGATCGGTCGGCCAGGCGCGCGCGGCGTTCATTCGTCGGCCCCGAGTTCGCGCGCTTCGTCGATCAGCATAATCGGCACGCCATCGCGCACCGGATACGCAAGACGCGCGCTTTCGCTGATGAGTTCTTGCCGGTCGCGATCGTAACGCAGCGGCGTCCGCGTCTGGGGGCAGACGAGCACTTCTAGGAGTTTGGGGTCGGGCTCGCTCATTGCAGCGGGCGCTGTTGTCCGTCGCCAGCGGCGACGTCCCAGTGCAGCAATGCAGTCAGCGCTTGCTCGCGATCCTCCAACGTCATGGCTTCGAGCAGCGCTTGCTTGGCGGCGGTGTCGAACGGGCAGATTTGCGCGGCGACGTTGATGATTGTTTCCGTGGGCGCCTGCTCGACCGACTCCCAATCCACCTGAAATCCGTGCAGCGCAGCGTAGGTCTTCAGCGACGCGATCAGCGACTTGCGATCAATGCGCTCACCCCCGGACATGGTGAAGTCGGCGGCGAAGGGTTCGTAATTCACCAGCGCTTGGCGATAGGGCGTGCCGGCGTCGATCTCCTGCTCCAAGTCGAAGCGGCAGACGCCAGTGAGCGTGATCAGGTAGCGTCCATCGTCGGTCTCGGAGAACGACGTAATGCGACCGACTGAGCCCACGCCCGAAAGATCCGGGCGCGCGCCTTCGGAAATCGGTTGGATCATGCCAATCAGGCGTTCGCCCGCGAGCGCGTCGTCGACCATGTTCAGATAGCGCGGCTCGAACACGTTGAGCGCGAGCACGCCACGCGGCAGCAGGATCGCACCCTCCAATGGAAAGAGCGGGACCGCCTGGGGGAGGTCGGCGGGTTTGCGATAACCGAATGCGCTCACGAGAACAAAATCGCCGACAGCTTGCGGCGTCCCTGCTTAGCGACGTCCGATGTCGGGCCGGCCGCCTCGAAAATTTTCAGCAATTGTAGCCGCGCCGCGTCTTCATTCCAGGCGCGATTTTTGGCGATGATGGCGAGCAGCTGATCACTTGCGCCGGCGAGGTCGCCGCGCGCCGACAGCGCCTCGGCCAGATCGAAGCGCGCCTGCAGATCGGCCGGGTCGGCCTCAACCTTGGCGGCGAGCTCGCGCGTGTCGCCGGCGTCGGCGGACGCGGCGGCGAGGTCGAGCGCGGCGCGCACGCCTGCAATCTCGGGATCGTTGGCTTTGTCCGGCGGCGCCATCTCCAGCACGGCCAGCGCCTGCTCGGCGTCGCCGGCGTTGAGATAGAGCCGCGCCATCCCGGCGATGGCTTTGGTGTTGGTTGCATCAAGCTGCAACACGCCGGCAAACGCCTGCGCTGCGCCGCCATTGTCCCCCAGCTTCAAGCTCTCGGCCGCCGCTTCCAAGAGCGCTTCAATGTCGGCTTCCGAGCCCGCGCCGGCCAAACGATCGACGAACATCTTGATCTGACTTTCCGGCAGTGCGCCCATGAAGCCATCGACGGGGCGGCCTTGGTCGAAGGCATAGACCGCAGGAATGGAACGCACGCCGAGCTGCCCCGCGACGCCGGGATTGTCATCGATATTGATCTTCACGAGCTTCACCTTGCCCGCCGCCGACCGCACCGCTTTTTCCAACGGCGGCCCGAGTTGTTTGCAGGGGCCGCACCAGGGCGCCCAAAAGTCCACGATCACCGGCTGGGTGCGCGAAGCTTCGATCACGTCGGCCACGAAACCTTGATCGGAACCGTCCTTGACCAGATCGGTCGCCGCGCCGTCGAGAAACGCCATTCCATTGTCCTTTGGAAAATTCAGCTCGTAAGATGGAGCGGCGAGGCGCTGTCTTCAATTCTCGTCGGTTGCCCATGGTCATCAAAAGCGAGCCGGATCGGCTCGCGGCCGAGCGAACGGATGAATTTCAGCAAATCCGAGGGGCTGATGGCGGTCGTCGCGTCATTGCGCAGCGGGTGGAAGTTTACCGGATCGTGGGTGAAGAAGCCCTGGTCGAGCAGCAAAGTGACGCGCTGGCCGGGGTCATTGATCAGCGAGAACACGGTGACGGAACCCGGCTCTACGCCAAGGTGCTCCATCAGCCGTTCGGCCGAACCGAAACTGAAGCGCCCAGCCCCGATCGCTTTCGAAACCGCATTGAGATCAATTTGGGTCTCGCCAAGCGCTGAAAGCAGGAAAAGCGCTCCCTTTTTATCTTTGAGGAACAGGTTCTTGGAGTGACCGCCTGGCATTTGTGCCTTGAGGTCGGCGCCTTCCTGGACGGTGAAAACCGGCCGATGTCGCGTGGTCGTGTGGGCGACCCCGATGGAGTCGAAATAGGCGAAGAGGTCTTCGGGCGTGGCGCGCGGCATGGCCTCCCCTTGGCGCAGGGGGCGGCGAACGTCTAGGAGGGGGCGCATGAAACTGACCTGTTATCAAGTCGATCCTCAGCCTGCCGAATTGGTCCCGGGATCGCCGGACCGCGATTGGATGGACCGCTTCGCCGATCGCCATCCCTACCGGTGCTTGCCGCTCGTCGTGGCGAACACGACCGGCTGGGCGCTGTTGTCGCCGGTCAGCTTCACCGCCACGTGGAATGGCGGCCCGCGCATCGAAGACATCAGGCTCGACCCCGATGGCGACACGCCGCTTGGCCTGATGAAGCGCTGGGCGGTTTCGCACTTTTCCGGCGGCGTGCTGACCTTTCACACCGGCTATCTGTTCCGCACCGAACCGGGTTGGGATTTGTGGACCGGCGGCCCGCCCAATCACGTCAAGGATGGAATTCAGCCGCTGTGTGGTGTGGTCGAAACCTATTGGCTGCCCTTCCCCTTCACGATGAACTGGCGCTTCACCCGCCCGGGCATGATCTCATTCCAGAAGGGAGAGCCCTTCTGCTTCATCATGCCCATCCCGCACGAGACGATGGACGAGGTGCAACCGATCATCAAATCCATCAATGACGACCTCGATCTCAAGCGCCAATACGAGGCTTGGGGGCAGAGTCGCACCAATTTCCTCAACAAGCTAAGCGATCGCGACGAAGAGGCAGTCAAGCACGGCTGGCAGCGCGACTACTTCCGCGGTCGGACGCCGGAAGGTCATGTCGGCCCCGATAGCCACATCAATCGCCGCCGCCTCAAGACGCCGCGCAAGGCCGAGCCGGGCGAATAGATGCGCCTTCGCTGGCTTCCGATCGGGCTTGGAGTATCCGTTCTTTTGAACGTCGGCTTGGCGATCGGATGGGGCCTGCAGGTGTTGAGCGAGGCGGTGCTCTACACCGACACGGGATCCACGTTTGAGCGCTTGGCCGCGGAGCGGCGCTCCCTGACTTCGATGCGCGCGCAATTCTGTCCGGATGAGCCTGCACCACGGCGTGATGCACTCATTGCCTGGGCCGCGCAGCAGGGCGGCTATCCGTCCGATCCGTTTGAAAAGGACGGGCTGCTCTGGCTGAGCGATGTCGCCGTCAAACTTGACGCCGAAGGCCGGCTCGAAGGCGTTTGCCTGGTCGAGGCGTGGGGGTTGGCGAATGATCCGAGGTTGGCGGATGAGGAGGAAGCAGGCGTCAATTGCCCACTCGATCCGCTATGCGGTGCGCATCCGTAGGCCGGTCGCGCCGCATCTTGCACTGAGTGGGAGGAATGCATGAACCGTCGTGAGTTGGCGTTGGGCGTTGGCGCATTGCTGGCTGGAATGGCCATGTCATCGCCAACCGTCGCGCAGGAATTCAGTTCGCGCGCGCGGCGGCTTTTCCAGCGCGCCACCGTGCTTGATTGCAACTTGGGCCCGCCGATCTATTCCGCCGATTTGCCGCTGCCGCAAGCCACGCTCGATATCATCCGCAACACTGGTGTTTCGGCGATCAAGACCAGCATGGGCGGCTTCAATGCGCCGTTCGAGGATACGTTGGCGGAAGTCGCGTTCTACCTTCGCATCATCGAGGCGCATCCGGACTATCTCAAGCAAATCCGTAGCGCCGCGGACATCGCCGCCGCCGAGCGTGACGGCAAGCTGGGCATCATCTTTTCGTTCGAGAGCGCGGCCTGCCTGGAAGACAAGATCGATCGCATCGATCTCTTCCGCAATCTTGGCGTTCGCGTCATGCAACTTGGGTACAATACGCCGTCACCGTTTGGCGGCGGCGTCATGTCGCCGGCGGACACCACGCTTACGGATTTGGGTCGGCAGGCGGTGGAGCGCATGAATGCGCAGGGCGTTGCGCTTGATCTCAGTCACGCGAATCCGGCGACGACAGCCGCCGCCATGGAAGCGTCAACCAAGCCCGCGTTAATTACGCACGCCGGCTGCGCTGCTGTTCATCCCAACCCGCGCAACAAAACCGACGAGCAGCTGCGCGCGCTAGCGGAGCAGGGCGGGGTGTTCGGCGTCTTCGATTTGTTTTATCTGGCGCCGGCCGGTCGCCAGCCCAACCTCGACGACTACATGGCTCACATGGCGCACGCGCTGAACGTCTGCGGCGAGGATCATGTCGGCGTTGGCAGCGACACCACCTTCACCGCTTTCGAACTCAATGACGAAGAACGCGCGGGTTGGAATGCGGAGACCGAACGCCGGATTGCCGCCGGCGTGGCCGCGCCCGAGGAAGACGGCCGGCTGCCGTACACCGAAGGCCTCAATCGGCCCGACAGAATGCTTGTGATCGCTGACGCATTACTGCGCATGGGCTATTCGGAACGCGCGGTTGAGAAGGTGATTGGCGCCAACTTTATCCGGGCGTTCGGCGAGATTTGGGCCTAGCCGGTAGCGGGCGCACAAACGCAAATCGCAACCTATGTTAGCCACACGCGTAACGCGAGCTTAAGCGCAACCCCTGATACTTCTCCTGACGGCATAGACCAAAGGACGGGGGATACGTATGGGACTGTTTCGGTCGCGCGCGCAGGAGGCCCAAGCGGCCCATGTCCGCGAATTGGAGGCGAAGCTCGCCGCCATCGGCAGATCGCAAGCGCTGATCGAATTCAAGCCTGACGGCACAATCCTCTGGGCCAACGACAATTTTCTGTCCGCCATGGGCTATCGGCTCGACGAAATCGTCGGCCAGCACCATCGCATGTTCATGCCGCACGAGGAGCGCGACGCGGAGAGCTATCGCGAATTCTGGCAGCGTCTGCAGGCCGGCCAGTTTTCCGCGCAGGTCTTCCGCCGCGTGAACAAGGCGGGCGCGGATATCTACATTCAAGCGTCGTACAACCCCGTTCTCGACGCCAATGGCGCGACCGTAAAAGTCATCAAGATCGCCGCCGACGTGACAGCCCAAGAGCAGCGCCGGTTGCAGCTGGAGGCGGAGCGTCATGCCAAGGAAGCCGAGCAGGGTCGCGTCGTCGCAGCGCTTGCAGACGCGCTCAAGACCTTGGCCAACGGCGATCTGAGCGCCAGCATCGAAGCGCAATTCCCCGAAAGCTATGAGCGCTTACGCGTCGATTTCAACGCCGCGGTGCGAACGCTGCACGATGTCATCGGCGCCGGCATCGAAGCCGCCCACGGCATGCACACCGGCACGAGCGAACTTGCCGAGGCCGCAGATTCGCTTGCCCGCCGCACCGAACAACAAGCCGCCAGCCTCGAACAAACCGCCGCTTCGCTCGATGAAATCACCTCAACCGTCAGTCAAACCGCGCAGGGCGCCAATCACGCCAACACGATTGTGCGCCAAGCGCGCAACGAGGGCGAACGATCCGGCGAGGTGGTAAAAACCGCTGTCGCCGCCATGGATGAAATCCATCGCTCGTCAAATCAGATCGGCCGGATCATCGGCGTGATTGACGAGATTGCATTCCAAACCAATCTGCTCGCGCTCAACGCCGGTGTCGAAGCTGCGCGCGCGGGCGAAGCGGGCCGCGGCTTCGCCGTGGTGGCGTCGGAGGTGCGCAGCTTGGCGCAGCGTTCCTCCGAAGCGGCAAAGGAGATCAAGGTGCTGGTGTCGGGCGCCGCCGTTGAAGTCTCCAAGGGCGTCGAATTGGTGAACGAAACCGGCCGCTCACTCGGCGGCATCGTTAAGCAGATCATCGAGATCAGTCAGGTGGTCGAACAGATAGCCACAGCCTCGCAGGAACAGGCGACCGCGCTGCGCCAGGTCAACACCGCCATCAACGAGATGGATCAAATGACCCAGCAAAACGCCGCCATGGTCGAGGAAAGCACCGCCGCCAGCACCACCCTTGCCCAAGAAGCCCAGCAGCTCGCTTCCTTGATGCAGCGCTTCCGCGTCGGACGGGCGGACGTGCGCGATCTGCGACCTCGACGCCGTGCCTGAACGACAAGTGGTCAGATTTGCTCCCCGACGGAGCGATCATGGAGCGGGCGATGAGATTCGAACTCACGACCCCAACCTTGGCAAGGTTGTGCTCTACCCCTGAGCTACGCCCGCGTCCGTGGGTCGCCCCGGCGCTGGGCCAGGGCTGAGGGGCGCTCATATCGCAGAGCCGCCCGCCGGAAGCAAGGGGGCGTTAGCGGTCGATGTGAGGCGTTTCGCGTTGCTTCCGCCGCCAGGCACGCTTCGCGCGAGAACCGAGGGGCTGCCCAGACGGCGCTCCTCGGCTAAAGCTGGTGGAAACCCGGGAGCATGCTCATGGACGCGAAGTGGATTTGGGGCGCTTTGATCCTGGTGGTCGCCGCCTGCACGCAGGCCCCTGCGCCACCGCCGCCGGACGTGGCGCAAGCGCGGGCCGAGGCGGTCGCCGCCGCGGTGCAGGTTCAGAACGCCGCCTTCGCGGCGGCACCGCCGCCTAACGGCGCCGATCCCGCTACGGCGTATCAGTTCGAGTTTGTCGGCCTCTATGCGCCGCGTGTGCCGATGACGGCGTTCAATGGCGAAGTTGTGTTGGTGGTGAATACGGCGTCCCGCTGCGGGTTCACGCCGCAATACGAAGGCCTCCAGGAAATCTACGCCGAATATCACGACCAAGGTTTCGAAGTGCTCGGCGTGCCGGCCAACAATTTCAACGGCCAGGAGCCGGGGACGACCGAGGAGATTCAGGAATTCTGTGCGCTCAATTACGGCGTAACCTTCCCGATGGCGGCGAAGACCGACGTGGTCGGCGATGCGCGCCATCCGTTCTACGCTTGGGCGGAGACCCAACTGGGAGACGCCGCGGTGCCGCAATGGAACTTCCACAAACTGCTGATCGGCCGCGACGGTCGCTTGATCGCGGCGTTTCCGACGCGCACGGATCCGACATCGGACGAAGTTCGCGCGGCCATCGCGGCAGCGTTGGCGGGTTGACGCAAACCGATGCAGCGTCCCGATCCGGAAGCGGCGCGCCTGACGCAAGCGGCCGGGACAGCGTTTCAGCGCCGCGATTTCGAGACGACGCGTCAATTGGCGCAGGCGTTGCTCTTGCGTCGGCCCCTCGATCCAAATGCCAACCAATTGCTGGGTCTGGTCGCGCTTGAGCAAAACGATCCAGCGACGGCCAAGCGTCATCTCGAACGCGCAAATCAGGCCGCGCCAGGACAACCCGCGATCCTTAATTCGCTTGGCGTCGCTCTGAACCGTTGTGGGGACACTGATGCTGCCCGCGCCATGTTTTTGCGGGCGGGGGAGGGAGGCCTCATCGATGGCTGGCGCAATCTTGGCAATCTGGAAGAGCGCGCGTTGAACTACGACGCCAGCATCAGCGCCTATCAACGCGCCCTGCGCATCGCGCCAAACGATCCGGCGTCACACGGTGCACTGGCGCAGGCTTACGAGCGCCGTCACGATGTGACGCAGGCGCGAAAGCATGCTGATAAGGCGCTGGCCGGCGATCCCAGCAACGAGAACGCGCGGCTCGCGCTCGCGCATGTGCTTCTTCGCGAGAAGGACTTTGCCGGCGTCGAAGCGCTGGCGGCGCCCGTCGCTCAGCGCGGCCTACTGACAAACCAATCCCTCGCATGGGGCGTCATCGGCGAGGCGCGAGACCGCTTGGACGACGCGCGGGGAGCTTTCGCGGCTTTCACCGCGGCGAACCGGATTCTGCGGTCTCAGCACGCGGCGCTACTGAGCGCCTCGCATCTTCTCTACCATCCCGATGGCGTGCGCCGAATGACGGCTTTGGCGGCGCGCGCCGACATATCGGCGTGGCGCCCCCCAGCCGCATTCTCCACTCCGGCGCCTGCCTTTCTTGTCGGCTTCCCGCGATCGGGCACGACGTTGCTCGATCAGATTCTCTCTTCCCACTCCCGCTTAGTTTGCATCGAGGAGCGCGAGCATCTGGCCAATGCGCTTGCCAGCGTGATCAGCGATCGCGAAAAGCTCGCCGCCTACGCTTCGCTCAGCGATCACGACATTGCGTCGGTGCGGGAAGAGTATTGGCGACGCGTGCTGGCGGAACAGGCGCCCCCCGAAGGCGCGCTCGTCGTCGACAAGTTGCCGCTCAACATCGTGATCCTGCCACTGATCAAGCGCGTCTTTCCAGATTCGAAAATCATCTTTGCGCTCCGCGATCCACGTGACGTGATTCTGTCTTGCTACCAGCAGCGTTTCGGCATGAACGCGGCGATGGCGCAGTTCCTCGATCTGAACGCCGCGGCGGCCTATTATGATGCGGTGATGTCGCTGATGCAGGTGTGCCGCGACCGCCTCGATCTTGCTCTTCATCAAGTGCGCTACGAAGATGTCGTTGCCGATCTGGAGGGCGCTGCGCGGGAACTGGTGGCTTTTCTCGAACAGCCCTTTGAACCAGCGATGCTGGATTTCCAGAAGACTGCGATGGCGCGAGACATCAACACGCCGAGCGCGCGACAAGTAGTGCAGCCCCTCTACACTCGATCAATCGGCCGATGGCGGCGCTATGCCCAGGACATGGCGCCAGTCCTGCCGATACTAAGCGCTTGGGCCGAACGCTTCGGCTACCCGTCTTAGACGCCGCCGGCGGCGGCTTGCGCTTCGAGTAGGAGCCTGTCAGCCGAAGCTGCGGCATCCGAGGAAATCAGCGACGAAGCTTCACGGAGAGCGCGGGCGCAGTCCGGCAGACCAAGGCGATCGGCTTCGCTGATGGCGAGGCGTGCGAGTTCGAGCGCCCGGTGGCGCGCGTCGGTCGAACTGATGTGGGGGAGCATCACGCGGAGACGACGCAGAATTGCGCCAAGCGGCGGAGGTTGGCCGGCGTCGTCATAGCGGCGGCGGTCACCCCAACGCTTGCCGAGCCCGCGCGCGCGGCGGTCCGGTCCAAAATAGACTTCGTTGTCGACCCACTTCTTGGTCATAGCTCAACACGCATAGCGTGTGCTTGCTAATGCGCGCTTAGCGCTTCTGCTCAGAAATCACGTCGTGCGGTAGGATAGGCGTGCAAAAGCCGCTCTAGGTTCACAATCCGATTAATGGCTTCCGGTTTTTTTGTTCGAGCCGCGCGTCGCGCAACAAATTTGGCGGTCTCAGGTGCGCTGTCGCATCAGACCTTCTTGCGCCGCCGACGCCACAAGCACGCCGTCCTCGCGATAGATGGCGCCGACGTTGAAGCCGCGTGCGCCGGAGGCGCTTGGGCTGTCCATCACATAGAGGTGCCAGCGCGTGAGATCGCTGCGCCGGTGGAACCACAAAATGTGATCGAGGCTCGCGGTCTGCACGCCTGACATGAATGTGACGCCATGCGGGCGAAGCCCGGTGCCGAGGAGCGCCATGTCTGACGCGTAGGCGAGGAGCGCCTGATTGATGGCGAGATCATCGCCCATGTCCGCGCGAGACCGAAACCAAAGCTGGTGCGGCGCGGCGAGTGGTTTTGGTTTCGCCGGATCGATGAGCTCCATCGGCCTGATCTCGATCGGAAATTCGGTCAGCCAATGGACTGTGCGCGCGGGCTGGGTCGGCACGAACGCGTCGATTGCGGCGATGAGATCGTCTGGGTGTGGCGCCGCCGGCATCTGGCTCTGATGCTCAAAGCCCGCCTCTTCGCGCTGGAACGAGCAGGCCATGTTGAAAATCTGCTCGCCCTTTTGAATGGCGATGACGCGCCGCGTCGCGAAGGTGCGCCCATCGCGCGAGCGCTCCACCTGGTAAAGCACCGGCAGGTTCGGATCGCCTGGGCGAATGAAGTAGGACTGCAGCGAATGGCAGATCAGGCCGTCGATGGTTTTGTAGGCGGCAAGCAACGCCTGAGCGACCACTTGCCCGCCGAAGATGCGCTCGCGCGGATCCGTCTCCGGGGTGAAGCCGCGGAAAAGGTTCACCTCGATGGGATCGAGCGTTAGAATGCGGGTCAGCGTGTCCTTGGCGGACATGAACGGTCCTCGGCTTTTGGCGGATGCGGCCTGATAGGTCCGCAGCGCCTCGCGCACAAGGCTGCGGCTGCCGGTTTGTCCTGCCGCTAGGGAATAAGATCGCCGCGTGCATCGCACCAGGGCTCGCGGCGCCCGCGCCATGGGCGCGCTAGGCCGTCTGCGATCAAGATCTCGCCAAGGTCGCGGCCGTCCAGGGTCAACAAAGCGATAACGCGACCATAGGAATCTGTTCGCCCGGTGGGGTGAAGGTCCACCGCGATCGCATTCGAAATCAAGCTGCGCGCGGCCTCGCTTGCGCGGGCGCCGAGCGCGCGCTCGGCATTGCACCGGGCACGGTCGCCCGTCTCCGGCGTGTCGATGTTCTCAAGCCGATAGACGGTCCCCGTGCGCGTATCTTCGACCGCATCGCCGTCGACAACGCGTAGGTGTCTGGTTGGTGTGACGCGGCCGCGGATCTCTTGATTAGGAGCTACGGCTTGCGCCTGTCTGGGCGGATCGATCGCGTTCAGCGCCGTCGCGCCTGCGACCAGCACCACCACGAAGCAGGCGGCGCCTAAAGCCATATTGTTGCGGAGCATCCCGCCACGAGACCCGCAAGCTCTTACCGAAGCGTGAATGCGCGCCTGCGCTGTAAGGAAAGCGCAGCTATCTTAAAGGCTTTCCAACCACGGCCGTGCTCTGCTCTTCGCATGTGCGAGGGCGAGCACCCAGTACTGACGCCGCAAGAACTGATCGCGGCGGGCCAAGCGCTCTATGGCGGCGGCTGGCGCAGCGAGCTCGCATGCGCGCTCGGTGTATCAGAACAGCACATGGCCTTGGTGGAGGCGGGCAAGTTGACCGCCCCCGTCGAATGGCGCGGCAAACTTGTCGTCTTGGCTCAGGACGTCGCGATGCGGGCGCTCGACACTGCAAGCTCGCCGCTGTGGCGGGTGACTGGAAATCAGCACGACATCGAAGACTTCGAACCGGCGCAGCCGCGCTACGCCTAAGCGCTTTGCGCCAGGGCGTCCTCTTGGTCGCCTTGTCCCGCGAAGCGCCGTTCGATCAGAGCCACGGTCTCGGCCACTTGTTCCAGCGCGCGCACGCTGCGTTGCTCGACGCCTAGGATACGGTCGTCCAACCGGCGGCGCAGAGCTTCGAACTCGCTGAGGAAGTCCACCTGCTCAAGGCGGGTGAAGCGCGTATCGATGGCGGCGGCCATTTCGTCGATGACGTTGCCGAAATCGTCGGCCTCGAGCGCGGCCAGTCTGCGGTCGTTGGCGCCGATGAAATTGGCGACCTCGGCGTGCAGTTTTTCGAAGGCGCTAAGCTGCTGCTCCTCGAACCGCGCAAGGCGCAGCTCCAGCGCGCGAACCTCATCCACGGCCGGCGCGGCCGCCTGGGCGGCGGCATCGGCGGTGTGTCCGGCGATGTCCTTCAGGCTTGCCTCGATGCGCTGCAAGCGCTCATCGTTGTGCGCGGCCAGTTCGGCGCTTTGCTTGCTGACCTGGCCGAGCGTGCGAACGACGCCTTGGACGTGGCTCGCGGTTTCGCCAAGCTGGCTTTCGTGCGCCGCCAAGCTGGCCCGCAATTCCGAAACGCGGAGGGAGAGCGCGTCACCATCGGCTGCCTTGCGCTCGATCTCGGCGCCGAGCGCCGCCATCTGCTGGCGCACGATCGCCAGAGCTTGCTCAGTTTCCGCTTTGGCGGCAGCGGCTTCAAGTTGCGCCAAGCGGGCGAGGATATCGCTGTTGTCGGTTCGTCCGAGCGCCGCCTCGACCTGCTGCAGTCGATCGGCGAGGGGCGCGAAGCTGGCGGCGTGCTCGCCCAGCGTCGCATCCATGAGGCGCAGGCGCGCCATGGCGCCGACATGCTGATCGCGAACTTGCGTAAGTTCGGCGTCGACGCGTTGCACCGTCTTGGCGACCAGCCCTTCGGAGGCGAGGGCCGCTTGGCTTAGTTTGGCGTCGAGCGCCGCGCCGGTTTCGGCAATGTCGCGCGACAGTTTTTCCAGCGCCGCGAACGTGCACGCCTCGATCCGCGCCGCATCGGCGCTAAGCGCTTGGCGACAATCGGAGATTTCCGCGCCCAGAGCTTCGCGCGCCTGTGCGAAGTCGCGCTCGCCAGCAGCGGCGCGCGCGGTCATTGCGTCGAACCGCGCATCCCAATCGGAAAGCGCGCGCGCCAGCGACTCCCGGCCGGCGGCTTCCGAGCGGGCGATGCTCGCCTCCAGCGCGGCATGCAGCGACTGCGCATCCGAGGCGACGCGGGCAAGGGTCTCGCGTGTTTCCGCCAACACCGCTTGCTGCGCCGCATCGGCGCCGTCCAGCCGGCGCTCCAGAGCGTCGCGCATGTGGCCCATGCGTACGGTGGCCTCAGCGACGGTGGCGTCCAAGAGCTTAAGTCGCGCCGAGCCGCCCAGTTGGAGTTCGTTCAGCGCGCCGATTTCCCGGCTCAGGTCGGCGTGAATGTTGTGCAGCGCCGAGCGCGTCTCGGCGATGTGGCGTTCGAGTTCCGCGCCCAGCGCGGCGCCGGCTTGGCGCAGCGTCTCGGCGGTTTCCTCCAAGGCGGTCTGAGCGCTGTCCTCGGCGTCGGCTATGGTAGCACGCAGCTGATCCGTGGTGAATGCGGTGCGGCGCTCGTGATCGACAAGGCGCTCCGTCAGCGCACCCATACGGTCCGCGGCGTCGGCGAAGGCTGCTTGCATGCGCTCGCGGATGTCGAGGGCGTTTTCCTCGACCCGCTGTTCGAGCGCTTCCCGCGCCCGCCGTAATTCGGCGACAACCCGCACCGACGCTTCGTCCGCTTGCGCGGCCGCGTCCTGCGCAATCGCGCGCATCTCCTCGAGGCCGGCGTTCAGGCGCGTGGCTGTATCATGAGCGAGGTCGGCAAAATCGTCGGCGACGGCGTGCTTCAGCGCCTCGTGCGCGTCTGAAAGGCGAATGCCGGCGCTATCAGCGGCGCGGGCGACGTGCTCGACGGTCGTCAGCCGCTGCTCTGCTGCGCTGATGCGCTGCTCCGCTTCAGTGGCGGCGGCGCTGTGCGCGTCACTCAGATTGTCCAAGCTCTCTTCGGCGTTGATCACCCGCCGGCGCACGGCGGCGACGTGGCCGTTGATCTCATTAAGCGCATTCGTGACGGTATCTGCGGTGTCGGCGGCGAACGCCTGAGTTTCATCCAGGCGCGACGCCAGGTTGAACAGGTTGGAGTCGAGCCCGTGAATGGCGGTATCGAGGCCGGTGACGGCCACGCCCAGGCGCCGTTCTAGCGAGGAGAGGCGATGGCGGGCGGCGAAATTGTCTTGCGGCGAAGCAACGAAGGTCGGTGCTTCCGGTTCGGCGGCCGCGTGTTCCCGAAGCATGCCGCGCAGCAACGTTTCGTCGATGTAGTCCTCCAGACTCACACCCAGACGCGCTGCTTCAGCGACGGCGCGTTCGCGCGTCTCCGGGTCGACGTCGTCTAGTGTCCAGGCAGTCTCACTCATCTCCGGCCTCGCCGCTGCCCGTCTGGCATGAGGCATCGTGCTTAAGGCCGCGTAAAATAGAGGCTTTTGTGATCACGATTGGCAATCGTCGAGGCTGTCACAATTCGTGAACCGTGGCGCGGCCAGCGCGTTCCAGCTTTTTGCCAGTTTCGGGCGCCCGCCGACGTGCAAATCATGTCATCTTGTGCGGCGGATTTGGGCGAGCCGTGGGCGCAAACCTTACGGCTACCTTAACAGCGCCAGATTCACTGGCGAAATTGGGCTAAGCGTCGGAAGGTCGAATACTTATGTAAGTTGGGCCGGGACGCGACGGAGGCACGATGTCTGAGGATATCTTTCGCAGTTATGCCCGCTCGTTCGAACAGCGGCGCGAAGCGGAAATGTCGATTCAGGACTTTCTGACGCTCTGCAAGACCGATCCAATGGCTTATGCGAGCGCCCACGAGCGTTTGCTGGCTGCAATCGGCGAACCCCGGATGGTCGACACATCCAAAGACGCCAGGCTCGGCCGCATCTTCATGAACCGCACCGTGCGCTTTTACCCGGCGTTCGCGGAATTCTACGGCATGGAGGAGACGATCGAGCGCATCGTCGCCTTCTTCCGTCACGCCGCCCAGGGTTTGGAAGAGCGCAAGCAGATCCTCTACCTGCTCGGTCCGGTTGGCGGCGGCAAATCCTCGCTGGCCGAGCGCCTCAAGGCGCTGATGGAAGACGAGCCGATTTATGTGCTGAAAGCGGGCGACGAAATGAGCCCGGTGTTCGAGCATCCGCTGGGCCTGTTTGACCCCGAAGTCTGGGGCGAGAAGCTCGAGGACGAGTATGGCATTCCAACGCGGCGCCTCTCGGGGCTTATGAGCCCGTGGTGCGTGAAGCGGCTCGACGAGTTCGGCGGCGACATTACCCGCTTCCGCGTGGCGAAGGTAAACCCTTCGCGCCTGCGCCAAATCGGCGTCGCCAAGACCGAGCCGGGCGACGACAACAACCAGGATGTCTCCTCGCTGGTCGGCAAGGTCGATATCCGCAAGCTCGAAATGCATGCGCAGAACGATCCGGACGCGTACTCGTATTCCGGCGGCCTCAACCGCGCCAACCAGGGCATGCTCGAATTCGTCGAGATGTTCAAAGCGCCGATCAAGATGCTGCACCCGCTGCTGACCGCGACGCAGGAGGGGAATTACGTCGGCACTGAGAATATCGGCGCCATCCCGTTCCAGGGCATCATCATGGCGCACTCGAACGAGGCCGAGTGGCAGTCATTCAAGAACAACAAGAACAACGAGGCTTTCATCGACCGCATCTACGTCATCAAGGTGCCGTACTGCTTGCGCGTCGACGAAGAGAAGAAGATTTACGAAAAGCTGATCCGCGGTTCCGAATTGGCGGAGGCGCCATGTGCGCCGGCGACGCTGGAGATGCTGGCGCGCTTCTCGGTGCTCTCGCGCCTGAAGGAGCACGAAAACTCAAATCTGTTCGCGAAAATGCGGGTCTATAACGGCGAAAGCCTTAAGGAGGTCGATCCCAAGGCGCGCACGTTGCAGGAGTACAAGGACGCCGCCGGCGTCGATGAGGGCATGGACGGCATCTCGACGCGCTTCGCGTTCAAGGTGCTGGCCGCGACGTTCAATCACGACACCCAGGAAGTGGCCGCCGATCCGGTGCACCTCATGTATGTGCTGGAGCAGGCGATCCGTCGCGAGCAATTCCCCCAAGAGGCGGAAGGCAAGCTGCTCGAATTCATCAAGGCTGAGCTGGCGACGCGCTATGCCGAGTTCATCGGCAACGAAATTCAGAAGGCGTACCTGGAATCGTATCACGATTATGGCCAGAACCTTTTCGATCGCTATGTCGATTACGCGGACGCCTGGATCGAAGACATCGACTTCAAAGATCCGGACACCGGCCAGCTGCTCAACCGCGAGCTTCTGAACCAAGAGCTCTCAAAGATCGAAAAGCCAGCCGGCATCGCCAACCCGAAGGATTTCCGCAACGAGGTGGTGAAGTTCACGCTGCGCGCGCGCGCCAGCCATGGCGGCAAAAACCCGTCCTGGACGAGCTATGAGAAAATCCGCGAAGTGATCGAGCGGCGCATGTTCAGCCAAGTCGAGGATCTGCTGCCGGTGATCTCGTTTGGCTCCAAGAAGGACAGCGACAGCGAGAAGAAGCACGAGGAGTTCGTCCTGCGCATGACAGAGCGCGGCTACACCGAGCGGCAGGTCCGCCGGCTGGTCGAGTGGTACATGCGCGTCAAGCAAGCAGGGTAGGTCGGGCGCGCATGCACATTATCGACCGGCGGCTCAACCCCGGCGGAAAAAGCTTCGCCAATCGGCAGCGTTTCTTACGCCGCGCGCGTGCGCAGGTGCGCAAGGCGGTGCGCGAGGCGTCATCGAGCCGTTCGATCAAGGATGCCGGCAAAGGCGGCGAGGTTTCCATACCCGCGGGCGGCGTGCACGAGCCGCATTTGCGCCGATCGAGTCAGGGCGGCGTCCGCGACTACGTGCTGCCCGGCAACAAGAAGTACATCGAAGGCGACGGCATCCCGCGCCCAGAGGGCGGCGGTGGCGGCCAGTCGCGCGCTAGCGACAGCGGCGACGGCGAGGACGAGTTCCGCTTCGCGCTTTCGGACGAGGAATATCTCGACCTCTATCTCGAAGACCTCGAGCTTCCCGACCTCGCCAAGCGGCAAGTCACGGGGGCCACGTCGGTGCTCTGGCGCCAAGCCGGCTATTCCGTTTCCGGGCCGCCGTCGCGGCTGTCGGTGCCGCGCACGCTGCGGCACTCGATGTCGCGCCGGATCGCCCTCAAGCGCCCCAAGGCCGACGAGATAAACGCGCTGCGCGAGCAAATCGAAAAACTTGAGCGCGAAGGCGGCCACTATGACGATCTGGTCAAGTTGCGCGCCGAGCTGGAGCTGCTGATCACGCGCTCGAAGCGCATCCCGTATATCGACCCGGTCGATGTCCGCTATCGGCGTCTGGAGTCGAACCCGAAGCCAATCGCCAAGGCGGTGATGTTCTGCCTGATGGACGTCTCGGGCTCGATGAACGAGCACATGAAGGATTTGGCGAAGCGATTCTATTCGCTGCTCTATCTCTTCCTCAATCGCCGCTACGAGCATGTCGACGTGGTGTTTATCCGCCATACGCATGAGGCGCAGGAGGTGGACGAGCAAACCTTCTTCTACTCGCGCGAAACCGGCGGGACCGTCGTTTCGACCGCTCTGTTCAAGATGCAGGAGATCGTTCGCGATCGCTATCCGGTCGATCAATGGAACATCTATGCCGCGCAAGCGTCGGACGGCGACAACACCTCCAGCGACAATGCCGTGGTGCTGGGGCAGCTGAACGACGTCATCCTGCCGATCTGTCAGTACTACGCCTATGTCGAAGTCGGCATGGACGACGAAGAGGATCATCCAGGCGCTGGCGAACCGTCCACCAATCTCTGGCGCGCGTATCGCCGCGTGCCGGCGGATGCGCCGTTCGCCATGCGCAAGGTTCGCCATCGCCGCGATATCTATCCGGTGTTCCGCGAATTGTTCGCGCGCCGGCCCGAAGGCGTGAGCGCGGAGGGCGCATGAGCTTAGTTGCTGACTCCAAGCTGCTCTATAAGGGCCCGGACTGGGATTTCGATCTGATCAAGCGCGTGCACGAAGCATGCGGCGAGATTGGCATCAATGAGATGGGCCTCGATCCCTATCCCAATCAGATCGAGGTGATCACCACCGAGCAAATGCTGGACGCGTATGCATCAACCGGCATGCCGCTCTTTTATCGCCACTGGAGCTTCGGCAAGGAGTTCGCGCGCAACGAAGCGCTCTACCGCAAAGGCTATCAAGGCCTCGCGTATGAAATCGTCATCAACTCCAATCCCTGCCTCGTCTACATCATGGAGGAAAACTCCGCGACGATGCAGACCCTGGTGCTGGCGCACGCCGGGTACGGCCACAGCCATTTCTTCAAGAACAATTATGTGTTCAAGCAATGGACCGACGCTGACGGCATCCTCGACTATCTTGAGTTCGCCCGCAGCCTGATCGCCAAGTATGAAGATCGCTACGGCCAGGAAGAGGTCGAGCGCGTCATCGATGCGGCGCACGCTCTACAGAGCCACGGCATCCATCGCTTCCCGCGCAAGCGCATGCCGGACTTGCGGTCCGAGGAGCGGCGCGAGGAGGAGCGTCGTCGCCACGGCGAGCAATTGTTCAACGATCTTTGGCGCACCGTGCCGCAAGGCAAGCGCAAGGCGAACAAGGACGACGACGCGCGGCGGCGCGCGTTGCTCGGCCTGCCCGAGGAAAATTTGCTCTACTTCCTGGAAAAGACAGCGCCGCGGCTGCGGCCGTGGCAGCGCGAAATTCTGCGCATCGTGCGGCTGATCAATCAGTATTTCTATCCGCAGCGCCAAACCAAGGTGATGAACGAAGGCTGCGCCACCTACACCCACCATCGCATTATGAATCGCCTGCACGAGAAGGGGCAGATCGACGATGGCTCCTTCCTTGAGTTCATCCATTCGCACTCGAGCGTGATCATGCAGCCCGGCTTCGACGATCGCCGCTATGGCGGCATCAATCCCTACGCGCTGGGCTTCGCGATGTGCTGTGACATCGAGCGCATCTGCACCGCCCCGACCGACGAGGACCGCGAGTGGATGCCGGATATCGCCGGCAATGGCGATGCGTATGGCACGCTGCGCGACGTGTGGGCCAATTATCGCGACGAGAGCTTTGTCTCGCAATTCCTCTCACCGCGGCTCATTCGCGAGCTTGGCCTGTTCCGGGTGGTCGATGACGAAGAGGCCGAAGAGCTGCAGGTGGCGGCCATTCACGACGAGCGCGGCTATCGCAAAATCCGCCGTGCGCTCTCTAAGCACTATGACACCGCCTACCGCGATCCCGACATTCAAATCGTTGACGTCGATCTCGCCGGCGACCGCAAGCTGATCCTGCAACACCGCGTGCTCGATGGCATCGTGCTTGAGGAAAAAGACGCCGAGCGCGTGCTGCAGCACGTCGCCGACCTCTGGGGCTATGACGTGAAGCTGGTGGAGCAGGACGACAATGGTGTCGTGAAAGCCGAGCACACAGCGTCGCCGCGGCGCGCGATCATGTAGGGACGGAAGCCCGGTCCGGGCATTACGTCGGCCAGAGGCCGCCCCGATGACGAGGCCCAAATGGTCCGCCGTTCGCGCGGCAACGCTAGTCCCCTTGTGTGCCGCCCACATCTGGATATCGTCGGCGTCATGAACAGGGTGGTGACTATTGCGCTGAGCACATTTGCGTTGTGCGCTCCCACATTTGGCGAGACTGCGCCGAGCACTTCGGAAAGCGCGTGTTTCATCCGCTCATCCTTCACTCCTTCGGACGATGCGTCTTCGCTGAGCGTCGATATCATGCGAGCCGGCGCACAGGGCCAAAGGTCAACACAAGGACTCGTTTACTCGGCGCTAGGCGACATCCTAAGGCAAGGAACGATTTCGTCCGGAACCATTGCCCTTCAGGTCGATGGCCAGTGCGGGACGGCGCTGCCGACTGTTCGCGAGCGTCTGTCTGCGCTGACGTTGGAATACGCTGGCACTGTCGGTGGCCAACAGCTTGTCGAAGTCAACGCAAGCTGGATAGAAATTTCTGCACAGGAATTCGAACGGATAAATCCGACACCGGCGCCGGTGCCTTAATAAATCGGGACTAAACCCCCAACCGCGCCAGCCCGTCCGCGATCGCTGGATCAACTTGCACATCGCGCGCGGAAATCGGTCGCGTCAGCCGCAGCGTCTCCATGCTGCGCGCGCGGGAAAGCGCCACATAAGTCTGCCCCGGCGCAAAGGCGCCGCGTCCCAGATCGATCTCGACGCTGTCCAGCGTCATGCCTTGCGCTTTGTGGATGGTGAGCGCCCAGGCAGGGGCAAGCGGGAATTGCACGTACTTGAATTCCTCTTTCACCTCCATGCGATTTTCCTTGGCGTTCCACGTCCAGCGCGCCTGCGGCCACACGGCGCGCTCGACGTCCACATCCTCGCCGCTGTCGAGCACCACGGCGATGATCGTCTCATCGAGCGCCTTCACGGTGCCGAGCGAGCCGTTCACCCAGCGCCCTTCCGGATCGTTTTGTGTGAAGATCACGCGCGCGCCGCGCTTCAGCACCAATTCCATCGGCGCCGGAAAGCGATCGCCGCCTTGGCTCTTCGGCGCCTCGCCTTCGAATGCCCCTGAATAACGCGCACCCGCGCCTTCAAGCGCCGCGAGGCCGCGCGCGTTGTAATTGTCCGCCACCGCATTGGTGGCGCAGAGCAGAACCGGGCGCTTCGGTAGCGAGCGCTCCAGGCACACTGTGTTGAGGATGGTCACCGCGTCTTCGACGCCGCGCCGCTCGCGGATTGAGGAGAGTAGCGAGATAAAGTCCTGATTGGTCTGCCGATAGACTTCGCGCAGCTCCACTGCGGCCACCGGCGCGTCGCGCAAGACGTGCGCGGAAAACGCGTAGGGGCTCGCATAACCCGCTTCCTCCAAGAGCGCGCTCTCGTCGCCGCGCACAACGGGCGGCAATTGGTAGAAATCGCCGACCAGCAGCATCTGCACGCCGCCAAACGGGCGCGACGATTTGCGCGCGATCTGCAGGTGCGTGTTCATGGCGTCCAACACGTCGGCGCGCAGCATCGAGACTTCGTCGACGATGAGCCGGCGAATCGCGCGCGCAGTGCGGGTAAAGAACCAATTCGGCTTTTCCACCGCGCCAATGAGCGGGCGGGGGGGAAATCCAAAGAAAGAATGCACCGTCTGGCCGCCGATATTCATCGCCGCGAGCCCAGTGGGGGCCAGCAGCGCTTGCGGGAAGCTGGGATCGGCCTCAACCAGCGACCGGATGAAATGGCTCTTGCCGGTGCCGGCGCGCCCAGTGACGAGCACGACCGGCGTCCGGTCGCTAAGCGCGTTTTGCGCTTCCAGAACGGCGGGATCGGGCGCGCGGGCGGCGGGAATCGACATAATGCCAGCTATACATAAGCATGCCGCGCTGCGCTAAGCTGTGCGCAGGAGTAGGGACCATGTTTCGAGCCGGTTTTGCTATGATGGCGCTGTTCGTTTCGGCTTGCGCCGCCCAGGCGCCAACAGAGGCGGCGCCCTCACAGCGCGCGCTCGTGCGCGATGGCCGCGACATTGCGGAGGCGCAATGCGCCGGTTGCCACGCCATCGGCGAATACGACGATAGCCCTGTCGCGGCCGCGCCCGTCTTCCGCACACTGCTGTCGCGCTACAATGCCGACGTGCTGGAGGAAGAGCTGATCAACGGCATCCGAGTCTCGCACCCGATGCCGGAATTTCAGTTCAACCCGCAAGGCACGGACGCGCTGATCGCGTATCTACGCAGTGTGCAGCAGCCTTAATTGCTAGGCCGCGTCGAGCGCTTGGCTCAGATCCGCGATCAAATCGTCGGCGTCTTCAATGCCGATCGAGATTCGGATAAGGCCTGGCGTGATCGAATAACGCGCCAATTCCTCCGCTGGCATGCCGGAATGCGTCATCGCCGCGGGATGTGAGGCTAAGGTCTCGGTGCCGCCCAGGCTTACCGCCAGCTTGATCACCTGCAGCGCATCAAGCAGCCGGAAAGCCGGCGCTTCGCCGCCCTTGACCTCAAACGAGAACGTCGACCCGGCGCTCTTATTTTGCTTCTCATGGATGGCGCGGTCCGGGTGATCGTCCGGCAGGAAGTCGAGATACCAGACGTTGTCGATCTTCGGATGATCGCGCAGGAATTCCGCTACCTTGCGCGCGCCGATGGCGCCAGCTTCCATGCGCAGCTTCAGCGTTTCGAGCGATCGCATCAGCAGCCAAGCCGTGTGCGTGTCCGCCATGGTGCCGAGCGTAGAGCGCATGCGCCGCACCGGCGCCAGCATCGCCTTGGAGCCGGAGGCGCCGCCGGCGATAAGGTCAGAATGGCCGCCAACATATTTAGTCAGCGACATCACCACGATGTCGGCGCCATGCAGAAGCGGCGTCGAATAGACCGGCCCCAGCATGGTATTGTCGACAATCACTGGCGGTCGCTTTCCGTCCACCGTGAGCATCTCCGAAGCTTTACGCGCGACTGAAATGTCGACGAGCGCATTGGTCGGGTTCGCCGGCGTTTCGATGAAAATGGCGCCGACGCGGCCTTTCTTCTTTTTGGCTTCTTCGACCGCTTTCATCACGCCTTCGGGGCCATGTTCGGCCTCGAACGCGACTTGGCTGATGCCAAACTCAGGCATGATCGAGTGAATAAGCGTCTCAGTGCCGCCATAGATCGGACGGCTCTGTAGAATGATGTCGCCGGGCCGCAGATAGGCGAGCAAGGCGGTGGAGATCGCGGCCATGCCCGAAGCGAACAGCAAGGATGCATCGGCCTCGTCCCACAGCGCCAACCGGTCTTCCACGACTTCGAGGTTCGGATTGTTGAAGCGTGAATATATGAGGCCGGGCTCTTCGTCCGGACCCATTTTGCGCCGGCCCTGCAGGGTCGCGAAGAAATTCTTGCCGTCTTCGGCCGAGCGGAACACGAATGTCGAGGTTTGGAATTGCGGCGGCTTCAGCGAACCTTCCGAGAGCATCGGATCGTAGCCGTAGCCCATCATCAGCGTTTCGGGCTTGAGCGGGCGATTATTGAGGGTGCGCTTGCGCCATTTCTTTTCCGCCACGCCGTGATCCTCCGAGCCGCGTTTGGACGTTCTCGGCTTGTCGGCTTGCGATTTCAATGGGCGCGCGCCGAAGCGCAAAAATTTGCCGCGATCAGAGCGACCAGGCGGCGCCGACGTGCGCGGGCGGCGGCAGCGGATCGCTCACGACGAGATCGCTTTGCGTGAGCGCCAGGGCCGGCGTGATCGGCGCAATCAGCGCGCCGAAGGCCGCGCTTTCTGGGCCGAGCGGCGCTGCGGCGTGTGTGGTGGACGTGGCTGCGTAGTTGATCCAGGGCAGCCGCGGCGCCGCCGGCTTAGCCGCCACGATCGCAGGCTCCAGATGCGGGATCGGCGCCGCCGTCATCTCCGCGAGCTTCGCGAACTCCTCGGCGCCGACCATTTGTGGCACGCGCCCGGTGATGCGCAGGCGCATATCCATCTCATAGCGCGTGCTCGACGGCTCGATTACGAGCAGACGCACCAGGAAGATCGCGCCGCGATCCGTTTCAAGCAGCGCGTCGTCAGCCAGTGAAACGACGCCGACATCGCGATCCACCGTGAACCGACCCTGCGCGTCATCGAGCAGATAAAAACCTGGCTCGCTCGGCTCGCGCTTCACGGCGGCAAGCGCCATGGCGTGTTCGATCGCGGCTTGTGTCGGCGCGCGTGTGGAATCGACTTCGATCGAGTCGAATTTCAGCGCGAAGGGGTCGAGTGGCGAACTCATGGTTCGCGCACTCTGCCCGTTCATAGCTAATGGCCAATGAAAGCGGCGTTTTCGAGTTGTTTACGCCTGATCGCCCCAGCCGATGGCGGCCTTCACTTCGAGGAATTCCTCCAGGCCGAAATGGCCGCCCTCGCGACCGAGGCCGGATTGCTTGTAGCCGCCGAACGGGGTGCCCATGCCGCCGAACGCGCCGTTAATGTGCACATTGCCGGCGCGCAGCTTGCGCGCGACATTGCGCGCTTTCCCTTCCGATCCTTGTACGTAGGCCGCCAAGCCGTACGGCGTGTCATTGGCGATCTTGATCGCTTCTTCCTCGGTTTCGTACGGGATCACCACCAGCACTGGGCCGAAGATTTCCTCGCGCGCGATCGTCATCGCGTTGTTTACGTCAGCGAACACGGTGGGCTTCACGTAATAACCACGGTTGAACCCATCCGGCCGGCCGACGCCGCCGGCGGCGACGCGCGCGCCTTCGTCAATGCCTTTTTGGATCAGGCCTTGCACTTTTTGGAACTGGTTCGCGTTGGCGAGCGGGCCGATCGCGCCTTTTTCCGCCGAGTCCGGCGCCTGCACCTTAATCGATTTCGCGGTGGCGGCGGCGATTGCGACCACTTCCTCATATTTCGATTTTGGCGCGAGCATGCGTGACGGCGCGTTGCAGCTTTGGCCAGTATTGTTGGCCATGTGCAGCATGCCACCGGCGACAGCTTTGGTGAGATCGGCGTCGTCAAGGATAATGTTCGGGCTCTTGCCGCCGAGTTCGAGAGCGACCTTCTTGATGCCCTTGGCGCACGCTTCCATCACGGCGGTGCCCGCGCGCGTCGAGCCTGTGAAGCTCATCATGTCGACGTCAGGATGCGCAGAGAGAGCCGTGCCCACGCCCGGGCCATCGCCGTTGACAAGATTGAAGACGCCGGCCGGCACGCCAGCTTCATCGAGGATCTCGGCAAACAGCACGGCGTTCAGCGGCGCCAGCTCGGATGGTTTCAGCACCATGGTGCAGCCAGCCGCAAGCGCAGGGCCAACCTTCGCTGCGATCTGGTTCATCGGCCAGTTCCATGGCGTGATCATGCCGACAATGCCGATCGGTTCCTTCAGGATGCGGCGACCCTTGCCATAGTCGCTTTCGAATTCAAACGTATCGAGCTGTTTGCGCGCATCCATCAGATAGCCAAGCCCAGCCGGCGCTTGGCTCGACTGCGCCAACGGCAATGGCGCGCCCATTTCCATTGAAATAGTCTCGGCCATTTCTCCGGCGCGTCGCTGGTAGATGGCGATGATTTTGTCGAGCAACGCCTTGCGCTCGTCGATAGAGGAGACCGACCAAGCCGCAAATGCAGCCTTGGCCGCCGCCACGGCCTTGTTCACGTCGTCCGATGAACCCAAAGAAATGCGCCCGACTGGCTCTTCGTTGGCCGGATTGATGACGTCATGCGTCCGCGGCTTCACCGGCGGAACCCACTTGCCGTCGATGTAGAAACTGAGCTTCTCGCGCATGGGGGCCTCCAGGTGTCGGGTGTCGGACGTCAAGTATCAGATATAGGATGGCAGCGCGAGTTCGCGCCACGGCACGGGAGCTGACTCTGACTTCGGACACTGGAAATCTGCGGACTTACGGGCGGATCAAGGCGCGCACCCTCAAACCGCGCCAGGAAGCCCTGCTGCAAACGCTGTTGCCCCATTTGGCTGTGCCCGAAGAGGGGCAAATCGATGTCTCTACGCTGTTTGGCGACACCCATGGCGAGGGTCCGGGCGTCGGACCGGGTCTTCGTCCCCCCGCGCACGCTGCGACCGAGCCGGGGGAGGGGCTGGTGCTCGAAGTCGGCTTTGGCGGCGGCGAGCATCTGGTCGCGCAAGCGCTTGCGCATCCGGATCAGCGCTTTATCGGCGTCGAGCCCTTCCTCAACGGCGTGGCTTCCTGCCTGCGCCATGTTGAGGCGGCCAACAGCCAGAACATTCGGCTGCATCAGGGCGATGCGCGCGACGTCATCGCCCGGTTGCCAAATGCTTCTCTTGATCTTGTCTACGTTCTCTTTCCGGATCCCTGGCCGAAAGCGCGACATCACAAGCGCCGCCTCATTCAACCGGAATTTCTGGATGCACTCGCGCGCGTCATGAAGTCGGGCGCCGAACTCCGCTTTGCTACCGATTGGGCCAATTACGCGGCGTGGACGTTGGAACACGTTACTCGCGATGCACGCTTCACTTGGCTTGCGCAAAGCGCCGAAGATTGGCGGAGGCCCTGGGCCGGCCATGTGACGACACGCTACGAAGCCAAGCAACTCGGCGATTGCGCACCGATTTGGCTGCGCTTTGTGCGGCGCTAGGGTCGCCGCGACTCGCTGCAGCAAGAGCCACGAAAACCGCGTCAGACGTGGGTTTTCGCTTCAAAGGCAGAGAAAACCCGCAAAAAATGCGGGTTTTGGTGGGTTTTCACCGGGTTCAATCAACGCTCTCTCAAGATTCGGCTGGCAAATCTCATGCGCCGACGGGGGCACGCGTCGAAAAAGACGCGGTTTTCCGCCGGTTTCGTTGAGTTTTAACGCACGACAACCTTTGAAGAGGGGAAAGCACATGGCCCGCAAGGCAACCAAGAAAGCAGTGAAGAAGGCGCCGGCGAAAAAGACGGCGAAGAAGACGGCGG
>JBFWYC010000011.1:0-92401 GCA_050186805.1 Hyphomonadaceae bacterium | reverse complement strand
TTGGCATTGGTGCGATGTTCGGCGGCACTCAATTCATATTTGTAGTAGTATTTGACGGCGTTGGGCGCACCTCGCCGGTCGTGGCGCTGAGCGCCGGGAGCGCGGCGGCCCAGGATTACGAGGGCAGCGATTTGCGCCTGCGCGGGGTCGCGGCGCACGTCATCATTACGCCAGAGGATCGTAGCGACATCGAAGTCGCCATCGACAACGCGGCTGGCCGCACCCCGATGCCTTTGGTTACGGTCGATGGCGGGCGCGTGCTGATCGATGGTCGGCTCCGCGGCCGCATTTCGGGCTGCCTGGAGGACGGCGGCGCCGATCTCCGCGGTTACGAGGATGTCGCAGGCGCCGATCTGCCGCGCATCACGATCCGGACCCCACGTGACGTCCGCATCGATCGCGGCGGCGCCGGGACCACCGAAATCGCCGCGTCGAACTCTGTCGAGATCGAGCTGAGCGGCTGCAGCGTCGCCACGATCGCCGACACGTCGGGCCAGCTGACGGTCGACTTGGCCGGCTCGGGGACCATCAATGCTGGCGCGGCGCGGAGCTTGGATGCCGACGTCGCTGGATCGGGGGAAATTCACACGGGCGCGGTATCTGAAGGCGCCGACCTTGACGTCGCGGGCTCGGGAAGGGTGGCGATTGCGTCACTCAACGGCGATTTGAGCGCTGACGGAGCGGGCTCCGGCAACATCACGGTGGCGGCCGGCGCGCTCAGCTCCGCCGACATCGACTTGGCGGGCTCTGGCGGTGTCGAAATCACAGCGCCTGTGGAGGCGCTCAACGTCTCGATCGTTGGTTCCGGCGATGTCACGGTGAACGGCGTGGTCGGCAACTTGGAAGCTGAAATCGCGGGTTCTGGCAGTGTTAACGCGCAATCCGTCACAGGCACTGTGCGCCAAGAGGCGTGGGGCTCGGGGACGGTTCGGGTTGGTCAGTGACAGAGGCGCAAAACGCGCCTTGACGCCCCCGATTCACCTCTGTAGGACACGCCCCTTCGAGCCGGCCGTAAGCTTAAGCTTAGACGCGGTTCGCACCTAACGCGGCACAAACCCAAGCGCCTGAAAGGCCAGGGTTCGGCGCGCGGGGCCAAAGGCCTCGCCCCGCCAGCGTTTTTTGCGAAACCTCCGTCGTCCAAGCGTCGCCCGGCTCGGCGGCGCAAGTCTCGTCGGCGCGGCCAAAGGGCGGCGCCGTCGTGTTTTGCGTCCGACGAAGAGAGTTTTGCGTTCGGGAATTCAGGCGATGATGCAGCAAAATATCCGGATCAGGCTCAAAGCCTTCGATCACCGCACGCTCGATCTGTCGGCGAAGGAAATCGTGTCCACCGCAAAGCGCACTGGCGCCACTGTGGTCGGCCCGGTGCCGTTGCCGACGCGGACGGAAAAGTTCACGGTTAACCGTTCGCCGCACGTGGATAAAAAGAGCCGCGAGCAGTTCGAAATCCGCACCTACAAGCGCGTGCTGGATATCATTCAACCGACGCCGCAAACGGTCGATGCGCTCATGAAGCTCGACTTGTCGGCCGGCGTCGACGTGCAAATCCAAGTCCTGGGTTGATCGCGATGGCTAAAGAAGCTTCCCGTCGCACTGGCGTCCTTGCGCGCAAGGTCGGCATGATGCGCGTGTTCGGTGATGACGGCGCGCATGTGCCGGTCACTGTTCTCGATCTTGATGGCTGCCAAGTCGTCGGTCGTCGCACTGTCGACGCTGAAGAGTTCAAGGACTCCGCCGGCGCGGCCGTCACGCTGAAGCCAAAGAAGAGCCGCAAGAATGCGACCAACGCCGCCCCTGCTCGCGAAGCGAAGGGCGACGGCTATAGCGCCGTCCAACTCGGCGCCGGCAAAGCCAAGGCAAAGCGCAAGACCCAAGCCGATCGCGGCCAGTTCGCGCGCGCCAAGGTCGAGCCGAAAGCCGTGGTTCGCGAGTTCCGCGTCAGCGAAGACAATCTCCTACCGGTCGGCGCCGTGATCAGCGCCGACCATTTTGTTGTTGGCCAGAAGGTCGACGTCGCCGGCATCACCATCGGCAAAGGCTTCGCCGGCGCCATGAAGCGCTGGAATTTCGGCGGCCTGCGCGCCACGCACGGCGTCTCCGTCTCGCACCGCTCGCACGGTTCGACCGGTCAGCGCCAGGATCCGGGCAAGGTCTTCAAAGGCAAGAAGATGGCCGGTCACCTCGGCGACGAGCGCGTCTCGATTCAGAATCTCCAGATCGTCCGCGTTGATGCCAAGCGCGGGCTTTTGTTTGTCCGCGGCGCTGTGCCCGGCGCCGAAGGCGGCTGGGTTGAAGTGCGCGACGCCGCCAAGGCTGCGCTCCCGAAGGAAGCGCCGAAGCCCGCCGGCATCGTTCAAGCGGCGGCGGAGTGAGGCGGTTATGAAGCTCGACGTTCAAACTCTCGACGCCAAGAAGGCCGGCTCCGTCGATCTCGACGACGCCATCTTCGGCATCAAGGAAATCCGCGCCGACATCCTGCAGCGCATGGTGAAGTATCAGCTCGCCAAGCGCCGCGCCGGCACCCACAAGACGCAGTCGCGTGGCGAAGTCTCGCGTTCGCACTCCAAGCTCTACAAGCAAAAGGGTACGGGCCAGGCGCGTCACGGCGCAGCGAACGCGCCGATCTTCCGTGGCGGTGGTCATGCGCATAACCGTCTGCCGCGCGATTACTCGCACGATTTGACCAAGAAGTTCCGCCAGCTGGCGCTGCGCCATGCGCTCTCGGCGAAGGCCACTGCCGGCGACATCGTCGTTCTCGACACCATCGCCGTTAAGGACGCCAAGACGTCGGCTCTGTCGAAGCAGTTCGCCAAGCTGAACCTCGAAAAGGCGCTGATCATCGGCGGCAAGGAAGTGGACGCGAGCTTCGCGCGCGCCGCCCGCAACATTCCGAATATCGACGTGCTGCCGAACGCCGGCCTCAACGTTTACGACATCCTGCGCTGCTCGAAGCTCGTGCTGACGCAAGACGCCGTGACCGCGATCCATGAGCGCTTCGCGGCGAAGAAAGAGGGAGCCGCGGCATGAGCGCGCTCAAGCACAAACACTACGACACGATCATCAAGCCGGTGATCACCGAAAAGGCGACCGTGCTCTCCGAGCAAAACAAAGTCGTCTTCCAGGTGCCGCTGACGGCCACCAAGGCCGACGTGAAGGAAGCTGTCGAGAAGCTCTTCAACGTGAAGGTCGGCGCGGTGAACACCATTCGCCACAAGGGCAAGACGAAGCAATTTCGCGGCATTCCGGGCAAGCGTTCGGATACCAAGAAGGCAGTCGTCACCCTGCTCGCCGGCTATTCCATCGACGTGACGACGGGGCTCTCGTAATGGCGCTCAAGCAATTCCGCCCGACCTCGCCGGGTCGCCGTCAGCTCGTGATCGTCGATCGCGCCGAGCTGCACAAAGGCAAGCCGGTGAAGGCGCTGACCGAAGGTCTGACCAAGTCCGGCGGCCGCAACAATGTCGGCCGCGTGACGGCGTTCCGCCATGGCGGCGGCCACAAGCGGTCGTACCGCAAGATCGACTTCAAGCGCCGCAAGTGGGGCATCGAAGCGACGGTCGAGCGTCTCGAATACGATCCGAACCGCACGGCGTTCATCGCGCTCATCAAGTACACCGACGGTGAGCTGGCCTATATCATTGCGCCGCAACGCCTGAAGGCGGGCGACACCGTCGTCGCCGGCGAGCGCGTGGACGTGAAGCCCGGCAACGCGATGCCGTTGAAGGCGATCCCGGTCGGCACCATCATTCACAACATCGAGCTGAAGCCGTTGAAGGGCGCCCAGATGGCGCGCTCGGCCGGCACGTACGCTCAAGTGGTCGGCCGCGATGCCGGCTACGCACAGCTGCGTATGGCTTCGGGCGAAGTTCGCATGGTGCCGGACGTGTGCATGGCCACCATCGGCGCGGTGTCGAACCCGGACAACATGAACGAAGTCTGGGGCAAGGCGGGGCGCACCAAGTGGTTGGGCCGCAAGCCCAGCGTTCGCGGCGTCGCCATGAACCCGGTCGATCACCCCCACGGCGGTGGTGAAGGCAAGACCTCCGGCGGCCGTCACCCGGTGACGCCGTGGGGCAAGAAAACCCGCGGTCCGAAGACCCGCAAAACCAAGCCGTCGGATCGTCTGATCATCCGTCGTCGTCACTCGAAGAAAGTGAGCTAATCGAGATGCCGCGTTCTGTTTGGAAAGGCCCGTTCGTCGACGGTTATCTGCTCGCCAAGGCCGAGAAGGCCGCCGGCAGCGGCCGTCGCGAGACCATTAAGACATGGTCGCGCCGCTCCACCATCATGCCGCAATTCGTCGGCCTCACCTTCCAAGTTCACAACGGCAAGCAATTCACGCCGGTGCTCGTGAGCGAGGACATGGTCGGCCACAAGCTCGGCGAATTCGCGCCGACGCGGAACTATTTCGGCCATGGCGCCGATAAGAAGGCCAAGAGGAAGTAAGAGATGAGCAAGCCTAAAGCTCCTCCGAAGCAGGCCTCGAACGAAGCGCGCGCTGTGCTGCGCACGGTTCGGATCAGCCCGCAAAAGCTGAACCTGGTCGCTCAGTCGATCCGCGGTCTCTCTGCCGAGAAGGCGGTGAACGAGCTGCGCTTCTCGCAGAAGCGCATCGCCAAGGACGTGCTGAAGTGCCTGAAGTCGGCGATCGATAACGCCGAAAACAACCACGGCCTCGACCTCGACGGTCTCGTCGTGGCGCAGGCGCATGTCGGCAAGAACATCACCATGAAGCGCATGCACACCCGCGCCCGCGGCCGTGGCGTGCGGATCGAGAAAATGTTCTCCCAAATCACCATCGTGCTGCGCGACACCACCAAGCAGCCCGAAACCGCCGAGGCCGCGTAATGGGTCAGAAAGTCAATCCGATCGGTCTGCGCCTGGGCGTGAACCGCACGTGGGATTCGCGTTGGTACGCCAACACGAAAGACTACGCGCGGCTGCTGCACGAAGACATCAAGATCCGCGCCTTTGTGCGCGAGAAGCTCAAGGCCGCCGGCGTCTCGAAGATCATCATCGAGCGCCCGCTGAAGAAGTGCCGGGTGACCATCTTCACGGCCAAGCCGGGTGTCGTCATCGGTAAGAAGGGCACCGACATCGAGAAGCTCCGCAAGGACCTCGCCAAGATGGCGCCGGGCGCGGAAGTGCATCTCAATCTGGTGGAAGTTCGCAAGCCGGAAACGGATTCGAACCTCGTCGCTGAGGGCGTTGCCCAACAGCTTGAGCGCCGCGTCGCGTTCCGGCGCGCCATGAAGCGGGCGATGCAATCGGCGATGCGCCTGGGCGCACAGGGCATTCGTATCAACGTGTCTGGCCGTCTGGGCGGCGCGGAAATCGCGCGCATGGAGTGGTATCGCGAAGGCCGCGTGCCGTTGCACACGCTGCGCGCTGACGTCGATTACGGCTTCGCCGAAGCTGACACCGCGTATGGCAAAATCGGCGTGAAGGTCTGGATCTTCAAAGGTGAGATCCTCGAGCACGATCCGATGGCGCAAGACAAGCGCTCGCTGGAAACCGGCGAAAGCCGTGAGCGTCGCGACCGCGACGACCGTGGCCCGCGTGGTCCGCGCGAAGATCGTCCGCCGGGCGATCGTCCGCGTCGTGGCCGCCGTCCGCCGCGTGGTGGCGAAGACGCCGGTTCGGATTCGGAAGGCTAACCCGCCATGATGCAGCCTAAGAAAACCAAGTTCCGCCGCGCCCATAAGGGCCGGATTCACGGAATGACCAAGGGCGGCAGCCAGCTCAACTTCGGCCAGTTCGGCCTGAAGGCGCTGGAGCCCAACCGCGTCAACGCGCGCGAAATCGAAGCGGCGCGCCGCGCGATCACACGCGAGATGAAGCGCCAAGGCCGCGTTTGGATCCGCATCTTCCCGGACGTGCCAGTGTCGAAGAAGCCGATCGAAGTCCGCATGGGCTCCGGTAAGGGCGCCCCCGAGTTCTGGGCCGCGCGCGTGGCGCCGGGCCGCATCATGTTCGAGATCGACGGCGTGCCGGAAGCGGTGGCGCGTGAATCGCTGCGCCTGGGTGCGGCGAAGCTCTCGGTCCGCACCAAGATCGTCGCCCGGATGGAGGGCCTCTGATGAAGCTGAGAGAAATCCGCAAGGAGCTTGGCGATTTCCGTGACGGAGACGCCGGCAAGGTCGCCGAAGAACTCGCGAGCTTGAAGAAGGAGCAGTTCAATCTGCGCTTCCAGCAGGCCACGGGCCAACTTGAGAAGTCGTCGCGCATCCGCGACGTGCGCCGCATGATCGCGCGCACGAAGACGGTGCTGCGCCAGAAACAACCGCCCAAGGCGAAGGTCTAAGGAAGAGAACCATGCCGCGCCGTGTGATGCAGGGAACGATCGTGAGCGACAAAGGCGACAAGACCGTCGTCGTGCAGGTGGAGCGCACCTATCTGCACCCGCTGCTGAAGAAGACCGTTCGTCGGTCGGCGAAGTTCCACGCCCATGACGAAGCCAACGCCTACAAGGCTGGCGAGAAGGTCGAGATTCAAGAATGCCCGCCGAAGTCCAAGCTGAAACGCTGGGAAGTCGTCGGCCGCGTCGGAGCATAGTGCTATGATCCAGATGCAAACCAATCTCGACGTCGCCGACAACAGCGGCGCCAAGCGCGTGATGTGCATCAAGGTGCTCGGCGGCTCCAAGCGCCGTTACGCCACCGTGGGCGACATCATCGTCGTGTCCGTAAAGGAAGCGATGCCGCGGGGCCGCGTTAAGAAGGGCGACGTGCGTAAGGCGATCGTCGTGCGCACGGCGAAGGACATTAAGCGCAAGGATGGCTCCACCATCCGCTTCGATTCCAACGCCGCGGTGCTCATCAACAACCAAGGCGAGCCGATCGGCACGCGCATCTTCGGACCGGTGCCGCGCGAGCTGCGCGCGAAGAACCAGATGAAGATTATCTCGCTCGCGCCGGAGGTCCTCTAATGGTCGCCCGTATCCGTAAGGACGACACCGTGATCGTGCTCGCCGGCAAGGACAAAGGCCGCTCAGGCCGCGTCCTCAAGGTGCTGCCGAAAGAAGACCGCGTGGTCGTCGAAGGCGTGAACATGGCCAAGCGCCACACCGCGCCGAACATGGCCAACCCGCAAGGCGGCGTGATTTCCAAGGAAGCCTCGCTGCACATTTCGAACGTCGCGCTGCGCGATCCAAAGACCGGCAAGCCGACGCGCGTCGGCATCAAGGTCAACGACAAGGGCCAGAAGGTCCGCGTGGCGAAGGGCTCTGGAGTTGAGATCGATGTCTGAGACGCCTGCTGAAAAAGGCGCGAAGGCCAAGGCGGCTGCAGCGGACAAAAAGGCGAAGGCTTCGGCCGGCGCCGCGAAGCCGCGTGCGCCGAAGCCGGCCGGCTACACGCCGCGCATGAAGGATCGCTACGTGAAGTCGATCCGCGCTAAGCTGAAAGACGAGTTTAAGTACACGAACGAGATGCAAATCCCGCGTCTCGAAAAGATCGTGATCAACATGGGTGTCGGCGAAGCGACGGCGGACTCGAAGAAGCTGACGTCGGCGATCGAAGCGCTGACCGCGATCTCCGGTCAAAAGCCGGTGGCCACCAAGGCGCGCAAGTCGATCGCGGCGTTTAAGCTGCGTGAAGGCATGAATATCGGCGCCAAGGTCACGCTGCGCAAAGACCAGATGTACGAGTTTCTGGATCGCCTGGTCACGATCGCGCTGCCGCGCGTGAAGGACTTCCGCGGTCTGAACGGCAAGAGCTTCGATGGCCGCGGCAACTACGCCATGGGCATCAAGGAACACATCGTGTTCCCCGAGATCAATTACGACCAGATCGATCAGGTCTGGGGCATGGACATCGTCGTCTGCACGACCGCGCGCACCGACGCTGAAGCCAAGGCCCTTTTGAAAGAGTTCGATTTCCCGTTCCGGAACTGATCGCGAAAGCGATCCACCCCAGAACGCACCGGGAGAGAGTGAAAGTATGGCAAAGACAAGTGCAGTCGAACGCAACAAGAAGCGCGAACGCTTGGCGAAGCAATTCGCCGCGCGCCGCGCCAAGCTGCGCGCCGCCGCTTTGAACGAAGATTTGCCGCTTGAGGAGCGCTTCGCTGCGCGGCTCAAGCTGGCGCAACTGCCGCGCAACTCGTCGGCGACGCGCATCCGCAATCGCTGCGAGCTGACCGGGCGTCCGCGGGCGTTTTACCGGAAGCTCAAGCTCTCCCGTATCGCGCTGCGCGATCTGGCCTCCAAGGGCCAGGTTCCCGGCATGATCAAGTCGAGCTGGTGAGGGATAAGCGATGAACCTCAACGATCCCGTCGGCGATCTGATCACCCGTATCCGCAACGCGCATCTGCGTGGGCGTTCGAAGACGACGTCGCCTGCTTCGACCCTGCGCTCGCGCGTTCTCGCCGTGCTGAAAGACGAAGGCTATATCCGCGACTTCCGCGAGATTGAAACCGAAGGTCACAAGGAACTTGAGATCGAACTCAAGTACCATGAAGGCGCGCCGGCGATCCAAGAGATCCAGCGCGTGTCGAAGCCTGGCCGGCGTGTTTATTCGTCGATCAAGGACCTGCGCCTGGTGCGCAACGGCCTCGGCATCTCCATTCTCTCCACGCCGAAGGGCGTGATGAGCGACGCCGCCGCGCGTGACGCGAACGTCGGCGGCGAAATCCTCTGCGAGGTCTACTAAGATGTCCCGCCTCGGCAAAAAACCGATCCCGGCTCCGAACGGCGTCACCGTGACGGTGAAGGGCCAGGACGTGAGCGTGAAGGGTCCGAAGGGCACGCTGAGCTTCCGCGCGCACGACGATGTTGAAGTCGGGTTCGGCGATGGCGCGATCTCGGTGAAGCCGCGCCACGAAACGCCGCGTGCGCGCGCGCTGTGGGGCACCACGCGCGCTGTGCTCGCCAACAACGTGAAGGGCGTCACCGAAGGCTTCGAGAAGAGCCTGGAAATGACGGGCGTCGGCTATCGCGCGGCAATGCAGGGCAAGAACCTGCAGATGCAGCTCGGCTACAGCCACGAGATTGTCTACACGCCGCCGGAAGGCATAACGATCGCGACCCCGAAGCCGACTGAAATCAAAATCAGCGGCATTGATCCGCAGGTCGTCGGCCAAGCCGCCGCAGAGATCCGCTCCTATCGTCCGCCGGAGCCCTATAAGGGCAAAGGCGTTCGGTATGCCGGCGAATTCATTCGCCGCAAGGAAGGCAAGAAGAAGTAATTCCCATGCCGAGCAAACTCACCCCTACGGCCCGCAGGGCCCAACGCAACCGCACCCGGCTCAAGAAGCTTACGGGCGATGGTCGTCTTCGTTTGTCGGTGTTCCGTTCGTCGAAGCACATTTCGGCGCAGGTCATCGACGACACAAAGGGCGTCACTATCGCGTCCGCCTCGACGCAGGACGAAGTCTTCAAATCGTCCGGCAAGAAGAGTTCGGACAAAGAGGGCGCAGCCGTCATTGGCAAGCTGATCGCCGAGCGCGCGCTGGCCAAGGGCCAGAAGCTCGTCGTGTTCGACCGCGGTCGTTATGTGTTTCATGGCCGGGTGAAAGCCCTGGCCGACGCCGCCCGTGCGGGCGGTCTCGAATTCTGAGGATAGAGAGATGACGGACGAAACCGCAGGCGGCGGCGCGCCGGAAGGCTCTGAACAACCGCGTGGGCGTGGTCCGCGTGGCCCGCGTCGTGGCGGCCCTGGCGGCGGCCCGGGCCGTGGCCCCGGCGGCGGCGACCGTGGCCGTCGTGGTCCGCGCGATTCGCAATCGTCGGAAGAGCGCGCTGATGGCGAATTGGTCGATAAGCTCGTCGCCATCAATCGCGTCGCCAAGGTTGTGAAGGGCGGCAAGAACTTCGGTTTCGCCGCGCTCGTCGTGGTTGGCGATAAGAAGGGCCGCGTCGGCTATGGACACGGCAAGGCGCGCGAAGTGCCGGAAGCCATCCGCAAGGCGACTGAAGAAGCAAAGAAGACGATGATCCGCGTGCCGTTGCGCGAAGGCCGCACGTTGCACCACGACGGTCAAGGCCGTTGGGGCGCCGGCAAGGTGATGCTGCGCGCAGCGCCGGCTGGTAAGGGCCTCATCGCCGGCGGGCCGATGCGCGCGGTGCTGGAAGTGCTTGGCGTCTCGGACGTCGTCGCCAAGTCGAAGGGCTCGTCGAACCCGTACAACATGGTGCGCGCAACGTTCGATGCGCTGCAGGGGCAGAGCTCGCCGCGCCAAATCGCGAACCGCCGCGGTCTCAAGGTGGCCGATATCGTCGGCCGTCGTAAGGATGGCGCGAGCCTCGGCGAAGTGCCGGCGGAGGGCTGATCATCATGGCGAAGAAGATCGTAAAGGTTCGCCGCGTCGGCAGCCCAATCCGCCGCGAAGGCGATCAACGCGCGACGCTTCTGGGCCTTGGCCTGAAGCGCGCCAATCAGGTTGTCGAACTTGAGGACACGCCCTCCGTGCAGGGCATGATCCGCAAAGTTCAGCACCTGGTCGAAGTAGTGAAATAAGCGATTGGGGACTGGGACAGGGGATTGGCATTTGGGCGGCGTGCGGCGGCCCAGTCCCGACCCCAAAACCTAATCCCGGGAGCGTAGCGACATGAAACTGAACGAACTGGCCGACAATCCTGGCTCGACCAAGAAGCTGATGCGCGTTGGCCGCGGCGTCGGCTCGGGTAAGGGCAAGACCGGCGGGCGCGGCGTGAAGGGGCAAAAGTCCCGTCGCGGCGTGTCGATCAATGGTTTCGAAGGCGGTCAGATGCCGCTGCACATGCGCATGCCGAAGCGTGGCTTCAATGCGCTGAACAGCAAGCGGACCCAGTGGATCAATCTGACTACCCTGCAAAACGCCATCGATAACAAGAAGATCGACGCCAAGGGCGAGATCACCGAGGACGCGCTGGTCGCCGCTGGCGTGGTGCGTCGCAAGAAGGATGGCATCCGCCTCCTTGCGCGCGGCGAACTGAAGGCCAAAGTGAACATCACTGTCACCGGCGCCTCGGCTGCGGCGATCGCCGCTGTCGAGAAGGCTGGCGGCAAGGTGACGTTGCTGGCGCCGCAGGCGGAAGCAGCGGCCTAAGAGTGCTCCCCCGGTTTGGTGGGGGAGTTGTCGGGCGGCGGCGCCCGCGAGACTGAGGGGGCAGTCGCTATTCTCCTCTGGATCGCTACGCTCGCCGCCTCTTCCGCAATGCGGAAGAGGAATTAGCCGGAGCGTTTCGCCCACATGGCATCAGCCGCAGAGCAACTCGCCGCAAACATCAATTTCGCGGCTTTCGCCAAAGCGCAGGACCTGCAAAAGCGCATCTGGTTCACCCTGATTGCGCTGGTGGTCTATCGCGTCGGCACCTTCATTCCGATCCCTGGCATCGACCCGGCGGCTTTCGCCAACGCCTTCCAACAACAGGCGGGCGGCATTCTGGGCATGTTCAACACGTTCTCGGGCGGCGCCGTCGAGCGGATGGCCGTATTCGCGCTGAACGTGATGCCGTACATCTCGGCCTCGATCATCATTCAGCTGATGGCGACCTCCGTGCCTTCGCTTGAGGCGCTGAAAAAGGAAGGCGAAGTCGGCCGCAAGCAGTTGAACCAGTACACGCGCTACCTGACGTTGGTTCTGGCGCTCTTCCAGTCCTACGGCATCGCCATCGGCCTGCAATCGAGCGCCGGCGTCGTCACCAATCCGGGGCTTTTCTTCGTCGCGTCGACCGTAATCACGCTCACCGGCGGCACCATGTTCCTGATGTGGCTGGGCGAGCAGGTGACGGCGCGCGGCGTCGGCAACGGCATTTCGCTGATTATCTTTGCCGGCATTGTCGCGGAGCTCCCGCGTGTTGCGGCGCAGTCGCTTGCGCTATTGCGGGAAGACAGCACCAAGCTGTTCGGCTTCATCATGATCGCGGTTGTCCTGCTCGCGGCGATCGTGTTCATCGTTTTCATCGAGCGTTCGCAGCGCCGCCTCGTCGTGCAGTATCCCAAGCGCCAGCAGGGCAACCGCATGTTCATGGGCGAAAGCTCGTTCTTGCCGCTGAAGATCAATACCGCGGGCGTCATTCCGCCGATCTTCGCGTCGTCGCTGCTGCTGCTGCCGACCACCATCGCCAGCTTCGCAGGCATGCAATCGACACCGCCGGAATGGCTGACGATGTTCGAGACGTATCTCGGCTACGGCAAACCGGGACACATGGCGCTTTATGCGCTCGGCATCATCTTCTTCTGCTTCTTCTACACGTCGATCGTTTTCAATCCGGAAGAGACCGCCGACAACCTGCGCAAGTATGGCGGCTTTTTGCCGGGCATTCGTCCAGGGAAGAAAACGGCGGAATATCTGGACTACGTGTTGACGCGCCTCACAGTCATCGGCGCGGCTTACATCACGGTGGTCTGTCTGCTGCCCGAGGTGCTGATTTCCTATTACTCGGTGCCCTTCTATCTCGGCGGCACCTCAATCCTGATCGTCATCTCGGTTACGCTCGACACCGTTTCGCAGATCCAGTCGCACTTGGTTGCGCACCAATATGAAGGTCTGATCAAGCGGTCGAAGCTGCGCGGCAATACCGGCGGGATGATCAAGAAATGAACCTGATCCTGTTCGGACCGCCCGCGGCGGGGAAAGGCACGCAAGCCAAGCGCCTCACCGCCGAGCGCGGCTACGTGCAGCTTTCCACCGGCGACATGCTGCGCGCGGCGCGCAAGTCCGGCTCCGAACTTGGCAATCGCGTCGCCGCGATCATGGATTCAGGTTCGCTGGTGTCTGATGAAATCGTGATCGAGCTGATCGAAGACGCGCTCGCCGCCAACAAAGGCGCTGCGGGTTTTATCTTCGACGGGTTTCCGCGCACCGTCGCGCAAGCCGAAGCGCTTGACGCCATGCTGGCGCGGCACGGACAGCAGATCGATCGCGTGATCCGTCTCGAAGTCGACTCCGAGCAATTGATGGCGCGCATCGCAAAGCGCTTCGCTGAAGAAGGTCGTGCCGACGATAATCCAGAAGCCTACAAGGTGCGGCTTGATGCGTATTTCGCTCAGACCGCACCGCTGGTGCCGTACTATGAACAGAGCGGCAAGTTGAGCGGCGTGGATGGTATGGCCGACGTCGATACGGTCAGTCGCGCGATCGCGAAGGCGTTGGGCTGAGCGCGCGCTCTTTCGAGCGCGCGTCAGGAGCGGGTTTACAGCGTCAGCGCCGGCTGTTTGAGGCGGGCCACCCAATCCGCAAATTTCGCCACCCAATCTTCGAGCAGGCCAACGAAGTTAGCGTCCGTTACCTCGCCATCGACGATCAAGCCGTCGCGATAGTTCAGGTAGACTTCCGGCTGCGCGACGAGGGCCGCGCCGACCGCGCTTACCACACTGCGCAATTGCGATTGCGCCGCCGCCGTGCCGACCGCACCCAAAGTGGCGCCGACGATGGCGGCGGGCTTGCCGGTCCATGAATTGCGGCCCCAGGGCCGCGAGCCCCACTCGATGGCGTTCTTGATCGCGGCAGAGAAGGTCCGGTTGAATTCGGGTGTAACAAAGAGGACTGCGTCCGCGCCCTCAATCTGGGCTTTAAAGCGCTGCACTGCGGCAGGGAGTTCGGCCTCAAGGTCCTGATCGTAAAGCGGCAGGTCGCCAATCTCGACGATCCGAAGCTCCAATTTTGGGCGGGCGATCTTGGCCAGCGCCTCCGCGAACTGGCGGTTGACGGAGCCTTTGCGCAGGCTGCCGACGACAACGGCGACTTTGGCGGTCATTTTTCTTCCCCTAGTAACGGTTAGTAACCAGGGCTATATGAGTGACCATGAAAGCCGCTCAAGAACGCACAAATTCCTTACCAGGGCACAGCCGTGTGTCCGACATCGAGTCCCACGATTGCCGAGCCGTGAGCGGCATTCTGGGCCGGATCGGCGATAAATGGAGCGTGCTGATCATCCAGCGTCTGGGCGAGGGGCCGAGAAGGTTCAACGAAATCAAGCGCATTATCGGAGGCATTTCACAGCGCATGCTGACCCTCACGCTGCGCAATCTGGAGCGCGACGGGCTGGTCAGCAGGACTGTCACCCCCACGGTTCCCCCGCGTGTGGACTACGCGCTAACCGATCTGGGCCGCGACCTTTTAATCCCGGTTTCGGCGCTCGGTCAGTGGGCGATCGCGCATACCCCTTGTATTGAGGCCGCCCGCGCCCGATTTGACGCTGCCGAGGTGGCGGAAACGCCGCAACAGGAGCGCGTTTCGGCCGGTTGACGCGGCATTTCGCCCCGCTATAACCACGCCCTTCGCGAACACCCAACGCGCGATGCTCCCCGGACCCAACGGTCTGGCGGCGTCGCGCCTATTGCGTTTTGGAGCACAGCCACATGGCTCGTATCGCCGGCGTAAATATTCCGACCCAGAAGCGCGTCGTCATCGCGCTGCAGTACATCCATGGGATCGGCCCGCACTACGCCAAGGAAATCGTTCAAAAGGTCGGCCTCACGCCGGAGCGCCGCGTGAGCGAGCTGACCGACGCTGAAGTTCTCCAAATCCGCGAAGCCATCGACCGTGATTATACGGTGGAAGGCGATCTGCGCCGCGAGACCGCGACCAATATCAAGCGCCTGATGGACCTCGGTTGCTATCGCGGCCTGCGTCACCGCAAGGGCCTGCCGGTCCGCGGTCAGCGCACCCACACCAACGCTCGCACCCGCAAGGGTCCGTCGAAGCCGATCGCCGGCAAGAAGCAAGCGACCAAGAAGTAAGGACACGCCGCGATGGCTAAGGAATCAACACGCGTTAAGAAGCGCGAGCGCAAGAACATCGTCACGGGCGTCGCGCACGTCGCGGCGTCGTTCAACAACACGATGATCACCATCACCGACGCGCAAGGCAACACGATCTCTTGGTCGAGCGCCGGCACGATGGGTTTCAAGGGCTCGCGCAAGTCGACGCCGTACGCCGCGCAGGTCGCCGCTGAAGATGCCGGCCGCAAAGCGATGGAGCACGGCATGCGCACGCTCGAAGTGAACGTGTCGGGTCCCGGGTCGGGCCGTGAAAGCGCGCTGCGCGCGCTGCAAGCGGTCGGCTTCACGGTGACGTCGATCCGCGATGTGACGCCGATCCCACACAACGGTTGCCGCCCGCCGAAGCGTCGCCGCGTCTAACGGAATACTGCACGGGCGCGCGATACTCGCTGCGCCGTTGATTTGAGAGCGATGAATGTCGATCGAAAAGAACTGGCTTGAACTGATCCGTCCGAAGAAGCCCGTCATTGAGCACGCGTATGACGCGGCGAAGCGCGGGACTTTGATCGCGGAACCGCTGGAGCGGGGCTTCGGCCTCACGCTCGGCAACGCGCTGCGCCGCGTTCTCTTGTCGTCACTTCAGGGCGCGGCGATCACGTCGGTGCAGATCGACGGCGTCGTGCACGAGTTCAGCTCGATCCAAGGCGTCCGCGAAGACGTTACGGATATTGTGCTGAATCTGAAGCAAGTCGCCATCCGCATGCGTGGCGAAGGCCCCAAGCGCGTCATGCTGACGAAGACCGGTCCGGGCGAGGTGAAGGCTTCCGACATTCAGACGGTTTCCGACATGGAAATCCTGAATCCCGACCACGTCATTTGCACGCTCGATGACGGCGCCAATTTGCGCATGGAGCTCACGATCAACAACGGCAAGGGCTACGTGCCGGCCGAGCAAAACCGCCCGGACGATGCGCCGATTGGTTTGATCGCGATTGACTCAATCTACTCGCCGGTTCGGCGCGTCGCCTATCGCGTCGACAACACGCGTGAAGGCCAGGTCCTCGACTATGATAAGTTGATCATCGAAGTTGAAACCAACGGCGCTATTCGCCCGGAAGACGCGATCGCCTACGCCGCGCGCATCCTCCAGGACCAATTGCAGGTGTTCATCACCTTTGAAGAGCCGAAGCAGAAGAAGGAAGGCGGCGAGAAGCCGGACCTGCCGTTCAACCCGGCTCTGCTCAAGAAGGTCGACGAACTCGAACTCTCCGTGCGTTCGGCGAACTGCTTGAAGAACGACAACATCGTCTACATTGGCGACCTCATTCAGAAGTCGGAAGGCGAAATGCTTCGCACGCCGAACTTCGGCCGCAAGTCGCTGAACGAGATCAAGGAAGTGCTGGCCTCGATGGGGCTCCATCTGGGCATGGCGGTCGAGAACTGGCCGCCGGACAATATCGAAGATCTCGCCAAGAAGTACGAAGACCAAATCTAGGGATCAGGTGCTGGGGATTAGGGATCGGGTTCGCTCAGTTCCAATCTCCAATCCAAATCCCCAATCCCGAGGAATACAATGCGTCACGGTTCAGGACATAAGAAGCTCAACCGCACGGCCAGCCACCGTCAGGCGATGTTCGCCAACATGGCGGCGTCGTTGATCAAGCACGAGCAAATCGTGACGACGCTGCCGAAGGCGAAGGCTTTGCGCCCTGTCGTCGAGCGTCTGGTGACGTTGGCGAAAAAGGGCGATCTTGGCGCGCGCCGCCTGGTGCTCTCGCGCATGCGCGACGAGACGCAAACCAAGAAGCTCTTCGAAACGCTTGCGCCGCGCTACAAGGCGCGCGCCGGCGGCTACACGCGCGTGCTGAAGGCCGGTTTCCGTCATGGCGACAACGCCCCGCTCGCCGTGATCGAGTTCGTGGATCGCGACGAGAGCGCCCGTGGCCAGGATAGCGGCCCGCGCCCGGAAGCGATCTATACCGACGAAGGTTGAGCCTCTCGGTGAAGTTCTTGAGCGGGCCGCCTCAAAAGGGCGGCCCGTTTCATTTGACTCATTAGTTGGCATAATATAGAAATATTGGCGTAAGTGATAAGGAGGCCGACATGTCAGATTTCTACCGGCCGAAGGGCCTGTCGAGCGCCGTGTGCTACGTCGATCCGAAAGCGGCGTTCCGCTGGTTGGAAGAGGCGTTCGGATTCGAGCCTCTCATGGTCATTCTGGATGAGAACGAGAACATCGCGCATTCGGAGATGAAGTACGGCGAAAGCGTCGTCATGGTGGGCAACGAATGGAGCGCCGACCACAAGAGCCCTAAATCGATGGGCGGCAAGAACACCCAAACCGTGCACGTGCAATTGGCCAAGGGCGAAGACATTGACGCCCATTGCGAGCGCGCCCGCGCCGCCGGCGCGGAGATTTTGCAGGCGCCGGATACTCAGTTCTATGGCGACCGCACTTACCGCGCGCGCGATCCCGAGGGACACATCTGGACGTTCGGCGTCACCATCGCGGAAATGACGCCGACCGAATGGGATCAGGCGGCAGGCGGCGGCCTTAGAACCCAGACGCGCCTGTGAGAACCAAGGGCAGCGTCGATGCGACGCTTTCGGCGTTGGCCGATCCGGCGCGCCGACGCGTGGTGGAATTGCTCGGCCAGAAGCCGCGCCGGGCCGGTGAGCTGGCCGAGGCGCTGGGGTTGCCGGCCCCTGCCATGAGCCGGCATTTGCGCACGCTGAAGCAAAGCGGCCTTGTCGAAGAAGCTCATCCGGATTTCGACGCGCGCGTGCGCATCTACACGCTGAGGCATGGCGCCATGGCCGATCTCAAGAAGTGGCTCGCCGACACCGAGCGCATGTGGAGCGATCAACTCGCGGCGTTCAAGGCGCACGTGGAAAAGCGGCCGAAATGAGCGCCGTGATCGTGTCGCTTCGGGTGAACGCCTCTCCGTTGCGTGCGTTTGAGGTCTTCACACAGGAGATCGGCGCTTGGTGGCGGCCCAACGCGCTCTTCCGGCTGACGCCGCGAGGCGACGGGGTGCTGCGGTTCGAGAACGCCGAGCGCCTTGTCGCCGAGCTGCCGACTGGCAAGCTCTTCGAAATTGGCCGCGTCACCTCCTGGACGCCAGGCGAACGCCTCGCCTTCACTTGGCGCCAGGCCACGTTCAGCGCCGAGCAGGTTACGTACGTCGATGTGCGTTTCGACGCCGTCGGAGATGAGACCCGCGTAACGGTGGAGCACCGTGGCTGGGACACGATCCCGCAAGATCACGCGGCGCGCCACGGTTTCCCGCTGCAGGTGTTTCAGCTGCGTCAGGCCGAACACTGGCGAGCGCTTCTGGCGGCAATGAGCGCGCGCGTGGCTGGCTGACGCCTTCGTGGCGCCATGTTTCGGTCACGCGGCGGCGCATCATTCCGGCTTGGGATTCTCGAGGCTGCGCCATGAAAATCACACGGACGACCTTGCTGAAGGCGTCGCCGTTCCTCGCCATCGTCGCGGGCTTCGCTGGAGGGGTGCTGGCTGTCGCGCCGTTAGCCGCGCAGGAAAACCGCGGCGGCGAACGACACCCCTACCTGCAATTGGTGCAAGCCGAACCTCTGGTGCGCGCGGCGCCCAACGATCGCGCCGAGATGCAGCTATCTTTTGCGCCGGTCGCGTCACGTGCTGCCCCCGCGGTGGTGAACGTATACGCGCAGCGCGTCGTGCGCGGGCTCTCGCGTGACCCATTCTTCCGGCGCTTCAGCGCGCCGCGCGTCGAGCAATCGCTCGGCTCCGGTGTGATCGTGCGCGCCGATGGCATTATCGTCACCAACAACCACGTCATCGAGGGTGCACAATCGCTCAAGGTCGTGTTGGCCGATCGCCGCGAGTTCGACGCCGAACTGGTGCTGGCCGATCCGCGCGTTGATTTGGCGGTGCTGCGGATCAACGCCGCTGGCGAGCAATTGCCTACGCTTGCCTTTGCAAACACGTCGGACGCGCAAGTCGGCGATCTCGTGCTCGCCATCGGCAACCCATACGGTTTGGAGCAAACCGTCACTAGCGGCATCATCTCGGCATTGGCGCGCACTGACGTCGGCATCTCCGACTACGCATTTTTCATCCAGACCGATGCGGCCATCAATCGCGGGAATTCTGGCGGCGCGTTGGTCGACATGAACGGCTCGCTCGTGGGCATCAACAGCGCCATTTTCTCGGAGACCGGTGGGTCGAATGGCATCGGCTTCGCCATTCCCTCTGAGATGGTGCGCCGCGTGGTGGAGAGTGCGGTGAGCGGCGGTCATGAGGTGATCCGGCCCTGGCTTGGCGCGCGCACCCAATCGGTGACGCAAGACCTGGCGCGATCGATGGGCCTGCCGCGACCCGAGGGCGTGTTGGTGACCGAGCTCTATCCGCGCGCTGCTGGCGAACGCGCCGGTTTGCGCAACGGCGATGTCATCCTCTCGGTCGCGGGGGCACCGGTGCGTGACGAGGGCGGCGTGCGCTATCAGTTTGCGACGCAGCGGCCGGGTTCAACCGTACCCCTCGCCATCCTCCGTGACGGTCGCCAAATGACCATCGACGCCAGCGCCGAGGCGCCGCCAGGCGGCGCGCCGGAAGCGCGCGTGCTCGCCGGCGACCATCCGCTTTCGGGCGCGCGCGTGGTGACGCTCACCCCCGCCACGGCCGAAGCGGCGGGACTCGATCCGTTTGCGGACGGCGTCTTTATCCAGGCTCTCGACCGCCGCGGCGTCGCTGCGCGGATCGGCTTCCGCCCGGGCGACATCATCGATGCGCTGAACGGCGCACCTATCCGCGACGCCGGTCAACTCGAGGGCGCCATGACCGAAACACGAAGCTGGGTGATCGGCGTTGAGCGCAATGGGCAGCGCGCTGAGGTCCGCTTCGGCGGTTGAAACTATTTCTTGATCGGAGCGCCGATCGACCAGGAATGGCCGAAGGGGTCCTTCAGCTGGCCGTAGCGGTCGCCCCAGAATTGGTCGTCGAGCGGCATGGTCACGGTCGCACCGGCGTTGACGGCGCGTTTCCACCAATCGTCGGCGTCGCCGACTTCCAAATGGATGGTGACGCCGACCGGGACGGGCGCGTCGCCGCCGCCGCGAAACTCGGGAAAATCATCCGAGAGAAGGATGGCAGCGCCATTGATGCGGATACGCGCGTGCATGATGCGTTCGCCGTCCTCGCCGTAGGCGCGGTACTCCTCGGTGGCGCCGAAGGCGCGCTTGTAGAACTCGATCGCCGCCTTGCCGCCTTTGATGGTCAAGTAGGGGTAGACACCAACGGGAATTGCGGATGTTGCTTCGGCCATGGTCTGTCGCTCCGGTCCGTTCCGCGCCATCTATAGCCCATGAGTGATCTGTTTGAAGCCGCCGGTTTGGACCAGGGCGCGCCGACGCCGCTGGCCGAACGCTTGCGGCCGCGAAAGCTCGCGGAGGTCGTGGGCCAGGATCATCTCTTGAAACCGGACGGGCCAATCGGGCGCATGGTTGGCCAGAAGCGGCTGGCCTCAATGATCCTGTGGGGTCCGCCTGGCGTCGGCAAGACCACGATCGCGCGGCTGTTGGCCGAAGAAACCGGGCTCGAGTTCCAGCAGATCAGCGCGGTGTTTTCCGGCGTCGCCGACCTGAAGAAGGCGTTCGAGACGGCGCGCGGCCGCCGGGCCTCGGGAAAGGCGACGTTGTTGTTCGTGGACGAGATCCATCGCTTCAACCGCGCGCAGCAGGACGGATTTTTGCCGTATGTCGAACAGGGCGTCGTGACGCTTGTGGGCGCCACCACCGAAAATCCAAGCTTCGAAATCAACGCAGCCTTGCTCTCTCGCGCGCAGGTGTTTGTGCTGAAGCGTCTGGACGACGTCGCGCTCGATCAATTGCTGCAGCGGGGCGAAGCGTTGCTCGGCCGCAAACTTCCCATCACTGATGACGCGCGGATCGCTTTGACCAGTCTCGCCGATGGCGACGGGCGCTACTTGCTGACACTCAGCGAAGAAGTGTTCGCGCTACACCCAAAGGCGCCGCTTGATGCAACGGCGTTGGGCGAACTCTTGCAGAAGCGGGCGCCGGCGTACGACAAGGACCGCGAAGAGCACTACAATCTTATTTCGGCCCTGCATAAGAGCATTCGTGGCTCGGATCCGGACGCCGCGCTCTATTGGCTCGCGCGCATGGTGACGGGCGGAGAGGATCTGCTGTTCATTGCGCGCCGACTGGTGCGCGCCGCGGCCGAAGACATCGGACTGGCTGATCCAACGGCGCTCCTCATCGCTAACGCCGCCAAGGACGCCGTGCATTTCATTGGACCGCCCGAAGCCGAATTGCATCTCGCGCAAGCTGTCATTCACCTGGCCACGGCGCCGAAGTCCAACGCCGCCTACGTCGCCTGGAAGCACGCGCGCGCGGCGGCGCAGGACACCGGCGCACTCGGTCCGCCCATGCACATTCGCAACGCGCCCACTAAACTGATGAAGGATTTGGGCTACGGCTCGGGTTATTCGTACGATCACGATGCCGAGGGTGGGTTTTCGGGCCAGAATTATTTTCCCGATGAGATGAAGCGCCGGGTTTTTTATCAGCCCGAAGGTCGTGGCCGAGAAGGCGCGATAAAGGAACGTCTGGAGCACTGGGCTAAGATCAGGGCGGAGCGTGACCAAGCTTAGCCCCGGCGCGCTTTCTCAGGCTGACGCCGCGCGCGCTCGCGCGTTTCTCATTCACGAGGACGCGCATGTTCTTGCGTTCAACAAGCCGTCAGGGCTTGCCGTGCAAGGCGGGTCAGGCGTGGCGCTCAGCCTGGAGGACATGCTCGTCGCCTTCGCCAAGTCGAACGGCAAGCGCCCACGGCTCGTCCACCGGCTCGACCGCGAGACGTCGGGCGTGATCGTCGCCGCGCGAACAAAACCGGCGGCAGCCTTTCTTTCGCAAGCCTTCGCCGGGCGTGACGTTCGCAAGACCTATTTGGCGCTGGTTTGCGGCGGGCCGCCCGCACCAATCGCGGGCGAAATATCGCTCGCGCTCAGAAAGTCCACACGACGTGGCCTCGACATGATGGAGGTGGCGGCAGACGGGCAGGCGGCGCTGACGCGCTACCGGACCTTGGCCAGCACCAGTGACGCTGCGCTCTTGGAGCTAAGTCCCGAGACTGGCCGCATGCACCAGTTGCGCGCCCACCTCGCGGCCATCGGCCGGCCGATCGCCGCCGACGGCAAGTATGGCGGCTTGTTCCGGGTCGGCGGGACAGAAATGCCAGGCTTGCTGCTCCACGCGGCCGCCCTGGATGTCCCGCATCCTGCTGGTGGCCGCCTTCAGCTCCATGCGCCGTTGCCGGAGGCTTTCCAGAGCGTTCTCCGATCACTTGGCCTTGAAACGCCGCCACGCCGATAAACCTGCTACAATGGGTCCGAGGGATTCCAGCCAAGGTCAGCATCATGATCCGAAGTCTCGTCTTTGCCGCCGCGATCGCGCTCCTTGCCGGGTGTGCATCGACGCCAACCTACGGGCCGGCGGCATCGCCCAACGCTGCCGGCTATTCCGACCTGCAGATTGAGAGCAATCGCTTTCACGTAACCTACCGCGCGCCGAGCTCGGCCGATGCTCAGCTGCTGCAGGACTACGCCTTGCTGCGCGCGGCCGACCTCACGCTGCAAAATGGGCGCGAGTGGTTCTGGGTCGATCGCCGCTCGGTTGACGAGGAGCGCGGACGCAGTGGCCCCAGCATCGGGGTCGGCGTTGGCGGCGGCTCCTGGGGTGGACGCAGCGGCGCAAGCGTCGGCGTTGGCGTGAATATTCCGATCGGTGGTGGCGGCGGTTCTCGGGCGCGTTCCGCGAGCCTGGAAATCCGCTTTGGCGAAGGTCCGAAGCCCGACGATCCGAACGCCTACGACGCGCGCTCGATCGCTACGAATATCCGTTCGAGGCTCGTCCCCGCACAATGATGCAGGTGCTGTTGGTGGCGCTTGGCGGTGCGATCGGATCAGCCGCGCGCTATGGCGTGAGCGCGGTTGCGGCGCGTTGGTTCGGGCCGAGCTTTCCCTGGGGCACGCTCAGCGTGAACGTTATCGGCGGCCTGGCGATGGGCGTCTTGGCGGCGCGCGTTGGTCTTTTGCACGACAACGCGCGTTTGCTTCTGGGCGTGGGCGTGCTCGGCGGCTTTACCACGTTTTCGGCGTTTTCGCTTGAGACGGTGCGCCTGCTGGAGCAGCAACCAGCACACGCGTTCGGTTACGTGCTGGCCTCGGTGGTGCTCAGCGTTGGCGCGTGCTGGTTAGGCTATTCGCTGGGGCGGATATGAAGGCGGTCGAAACCGTCGCGGTCGATAAGGATGATGGCGAAGCGCGGATCGACCGTTGGCTTCGCCGCCGCTACCCGCATTTGACTCAAGGCCAAGTCGAAAAACTGCTCCGCACCGGCCAGGTGCGCGTTGATGGCGCGCGCGTAAAGGCCTCGGATCGGGTCGCGCCGGGGCAGTTGGTGCGCATTCCACCCTTGCCAGACGCCGCGCCGCGCCGCGCGCCGGGATCTTTGTCGCCAAAGGACGAGGCGTTCATTCGCTCTCTTGTGCTGCACCGGGATGCCGACGTCATAGTGCTCAACAAGCCGCACGGGCTTGCCGTTCAAGGCGGCGCCGGCACGCAACGCCACGTCGACGGTCTGCTGGACGGATTGAAGTTCGATGCTGAGAAGCGACCAAAGCTTGTGCATCGACTCGACCGCGACACATCGGGTTGCCTTGTGCTGGCGCGCCATCCACGCGCGGCGGCGTTCCTGGGAGAGGCGTTTCGCGATCGTGACACAGACAAGATTTATTGGGCTTTGGTGCTTGGCTCGCCGCGGCCCAAAGTAGGTGAGATCCGAAGTTGGATGCGGAAGGCGCCTGGCGCGCGGGATGCGGATCGCGAGATGATGCAGCCGGCTGTGCAAAGCGACGAGGGCGCCGTGCACGCCGTGACCCAATACGCGGTGATTTCCGAGGCTGCGCAGCGCGTCGCATGGATAGCGCTTCGGCCGGTGACCGGGCGCACGCACCAGCTCCGCTTTCATATGGCCGAAATGGGTCACGCCATTGCCGGCGACCCGAAGTACAAGTGCGACCGGCCCACGCCCAACGGTCTAGAGCGCGCGCTTCTCTTGCACGCGCGTGCGTTGCGGCTGCCTCATCCCTCCGGCGGAGAGTTGAAGGTCACCGCGCCGTTGCCGCCGCACATGCAGGCCGCATTCGAGCAGTTCGGCTTCGAAGCCGGTGATGCGAAAGATCCTTTCGAGCAGTTTGAGGGCAATCGGTGAGAAAGACCGGCGCCCTTGAGGCCGACGCCTTCGTCAACGCCGCGCGCGATCTGCTCAACCAGGGCGACGCCATCGGCGCGGAGCGCATTCTCTCCCCCGTCCTCGACCAGTTTCGCTCCGATCCACCCGTGATGCACCTCATGGGCCAGATTAAGAAAGCGCAAAACAATCTCGATGGTGCCGAGCGCTACTTCCGCGCCGCCATCGCCCACGGACTGAGTGAGGGTCAATACTACAACGACCTCGGCGTCATCTTGCAGCAGCGCGGACAGAATGCCGAGGCGGTCCGGGTTTTCAGGGCGGCGCTGGTATTGATGCCGCACGCGCTGATGGTGCGGGTCAACATTGTGCGTTGCCTGTTGGCGGCCGGCGAGCTGGCTGATGCAGAGCGGGAAGCTCAAGCCTACGTCGACGCAAATCCGAGCGCTGAAAGCTGGACGCTGCTCGGCACGGTTCAGCGGGCCCAGGAGCGAGACGATGCCGCGCTCGCCACGGCCGAAACGGCGCTCAAGTATGGCCCCAATATGCGCGGGCTGCGCTACAACCATGCCACCGCATTGGATCGCGTCGGCCGCGCCAAGGAAGCGCTCGAAATCTACAATGAGCTGACGGCTAAAGAACTCGACACGCCCGACTTGGCGCACAACCATGCCCGCGCGCTCTATGCTGACGGCAGTAAGGATGACGCCGAGAAGCTTCTGCTGGAAGGCGTCAAGCGCTGGCCGGCGGTTGCCACGCTCCACGGTACGCTTGCACGGATGCGGTGGTTGCGGGGCGAGGGCGAGAATTGCACTGCGCTGCTGGAGGCCGAGATCGGCAGGCGTCCGCAAGATCTCTCGCTGCGGCTGACATGTGCGGATGCTTTGCATCGTGGTCAGCACCAAGCGAAGGCGGCGCGCGTGCTGTACGAAGCTTTGCGCTTGGCGCCGGAATCGACGCCATTGCTTTCAGCCTACGGCGTTGTTCTCGATGAACTGGATCGCCCGCGCGATGGACTGCAGCCGCTACGGCGCGTCGTCAATCTTATGCCCACGTCGCGCTCCGCGCAGCGTAACCTGCTCTCGACGCTGCTGCGCGCCGGGTTGCCGGAAGAGGCGCTGACGATTGTGCGCAAGCTGCGAGAGGACGATCCGGACGAACAATACCTCATCGCTTGTGAGGCCACTGCGTTACGTATCTTGGGTAACGCGAAGTATCGCTACATGTGCGACTATGACCGGCTTGTGCGGGTCTACGAGATTCCTGCTCCGCGTGGCTACTTCACGCCTTCGAATTTCAACGCGGCGTTGGGTGACGTTCTGCGCACCCAGCATCGTGTCAATGCGCATCCGCTGGACCAACATCTGCACGCCGGCACACAAACCGGCCGAAGCCTTCTGACAGTCAACGATCCAGTGCTGAAAGCTTTTCTCGCAGCCGTTGACGATGCGGTGCAGGACTACATTTCGCGACTGCCGTCCGACGGCGAGCATCCGATGTTGCGCCGCAAGCGCGAGCGCTATCGCTATGCGTCGCTTTGGTCGCTGCGGTTGATGAACGGCGGTTGGCAGCCGGCGCATGTGCACGATCGCGGCTGGCTGAGTTCGGCCTATTACGTGGCGACGTCGCCGGCGGAGCGCCCGCGCGATCCCCACGCCGGTTGGCTCAAGATTGGGGAGCCGAACCGCCCGCCAAGCAATTGCGGGCCGGAGGCCAGATTTGAGCCGCGGCCAGGGCGCCTGGTGCTCTTCCCCGCCTATATGTGGCACGGAACTGTGCCCTTTGAGGGCTCCGAGCGACTAAGCGTCTCGTTCGATGTGACGCCGGGCTAGTCGCCGGCCCAGCTGGACTGCGATATGCACGCGTATGGCAAGTGAGGCGACGACATTTCCAAGGCGGTTTTATCGAACCGTCGCCGTGGTGGAAGCCGGCGAAGGTTTCACCATCCATCTCGATGCGCGCGCGCTCAAGACCCCAGCGAGGGCGAGCGTGAGTTTACCGACCCGTGCGTTGGCCGAGCTCTGCGCAGCTGAATGGGATGGTCAGGGCGAGTTCATCGTCCCCTCGAGCATGCCAGTCACCCAGCTTGCCTTCGCGGCCATCGATTGGGCATCGCGCGACCGACAAGAACGCATCGATTATGCGCTCGCATTCGCACGCAGCGACTTGTGTTGCCACCGCGCCGCGTCTCCATCGGAGTTGGCAGCGCGACAAGAAGAGTGCTGGGGTCGGTTTGTGCGATGGGCGACTGAAACGCTCGGCGCGCCGTTGCCGGTGGTGACTGGCGTGATTGCGGCGCAGGCCGATGAAGCGAGCATAGGTACGCTGCGCGCGCACGCCGTAGAGCTCGACGACTACGCCTTGACGGCATTGGCGCAGGCCGCAGGGTTGACCGGATCGATCCTGGTGGCGTTCGCGCTCGCGCGTGGCGAGGCCAACGCACAAGAAGCCTTCGAAGCGGCCGCGCTCGACGAACTTTGGAGCTTGGCGCATTGGGGCGAGGATGCCGAGGCGCGCGCGCGTCTGGAGCGCTTGCGCACGGATATCTCGGCGGTCGGGCGTTTTCTCACCTCGCTGGACGGCGTCGCCAGATGAACCCGGATGCCGCGACCTTCAGCGAAGTCGATCGATTGTTGCGTGCGGGCGACCTGGCGGGCGCCGATCGAGCGCTTGCGCTTCGGTGGCCCGACGTCAGCAAGGCGCCGGCGGCGGCACTGATGATGTGGTCGCTGGTGCGGCGAAACCAGAAGCGATCGGCGGAAGCCGAACAAATGCTGCGCCGCGCCTTGCAGCTGGCGCCGGGTGATGCCCGCGTGCAGACCGCGTACGCCGAGCTGATGGCGAGTTCCGGGCGCGCGGCGGAAGCGCTTGCGATGCTTAGAGCGGCGGTTCGCGCCGATCCGTCTTTTCTGCCTGCGCGGTTGGCGCTGGCGCGTGCGGCGATGTCAGTGGGCTTGGCTCTCGAAGCGGAGGCGGTAGCGCGCGAACTGATCGCGTTGCGCCCGGACCCCGAGGCTTGGGAACTGCTTGCCGTCGCGCTGCGTGCGCAGGAGCGACACGAGGATGCAATCGTCGCCGCTGACGAAGCGCTTAAACTTGCGCCGGGACGAACGACGGCGCGCCACGGACGCGCGGTGGCGTTGTCGCGCGCCGGCCGCAACCAAGAAGCGCTCGCCGAGATCGACGCGTTGGCGGCGCGCGGGGTCGCGGCGCCGGCGCTGTGGCTCACACGCGGCGTCACCCTCTTGAACATGACCCGAGCCGAAGAGGCGGAAGCGGCATTTGCCGATGGCGTGCGCCGCTGGCCGAACGACCAATCCTTGCAGGGCGCATTGGCAAGCGTGCGCTGGATGCGCGCGCCGAGCCCTGATTTCGCGCGCGACTACGAAGCCGCCGTCGCGCAGCAGCCGGAGGCGACGGGGCTGCGTATCGCCTGCGCCGATCTGCTGCGCCGGGCGGAGGTGCGTGATCGCGCCGAAGGGCTGCTGCGCGATGGGCTGGCGCGAACGCCGACCCATCCGGGGCTGTTGATCTCGCTCGGCGTCATGTTGGATGAAGCGGGCCGCACGGCGGAAGGTTTGCCGTTGCTGCAGAAGGCCGTCGCGCAAGTGCCGCAGGCTTCGACGTATCGGGCCAACCTCGCTTGCGCGCTGTTGCGGCTGGGGCGTGGCGATGAGGCGCTGCGCGAAATTCTGCCCGCGCGTGCGGCCGAGCCGCTAAACCAGGAATGGATTTGTTACGAGACCATGGCGCTGCGTCAGCTGGAGGACCCGCGCTACCACGAACTCTGTGACTATGAACGCATGGTGCAGCCGTTCGATGTGCCGCCGCCGCCAGGCTTCGCCAACATCGAAGCTTTCAATCAAGCGCTGCGCGCCGCGCTTGAGCCGCTGCACGTGTTGGAAACGCATCCGCTCGATCAGTCGCTACGCCATGGCTCGCAGACGACGCGTAGTCTGCTCACGCTGAAAGACGACGTCGTCGAGGCTTACATTCGCGCCCTTGAAGAGCCGATCCGCGCCTATATCGACGCCATGGGCGCGCCCGATCCGCGCCATCCCTTGAGCGGCCGCAAGACCGGCAAGCACCGGCTGTCCGGCTGCTGGTCGGTGAAGCTCAAGCCCGGCGGCTTTCACGTCAACCACCTGCATCCCGCGGGTTGGATCAGCTCGGCCTATTATGTGTCGCTGCCGAAGGTGGTGGAAAATCCGACTGGGCAAGAGGGCTGGATCAAGTTCGGTGAGCCGCGCTGGCCCACGCCGGGCTGCATCGTCGAAAAGGTGGTGCAGCCGAAGGAGGGCCGGCTCGTCCTGTTCCCCTCGTACATGTGGCACGGCACTATTCCGTTCAGCTCCGGCGAGCGGCTGACAGCGCCGTTCGACGTTGTCCCCGCCTGACGCAGGCGCTTGAAATCCCGCCACGCCTGCTCATAACCGACGCCCAGAGGGAGCACCCATGACCGACGACGAAGCCCTGTCCGCCTCCGAACGCGCCTTGGCGCAAGGCGATCTGACGGGCGCGGAGCAAGCGCTTCAGGCGCGCTGGCCGAATATGGCTGGCGCGTCCGCGGATGGCCTGCACGGATTTGCCATGGTGCGCCACGCTGGCGGCCTCTTGCCGGAGGCGGCCGAACTGCTGCGCATGGCGATCAATGTGTCGCCGGGCGCGTTGCGCCATCACATCGCGCTGGGGCACGTGCTCATGGCCGCGAATGATTATGGCGCCGCCGCCGACGCCTATGCGCAAGCCTATCGCATCGATGCGAAATGGCCTGGTCTGCTTTTGGTCTATTCGCGCGCGAACTATCTCAGCGGGCGTTTGGACGAAGCCGAGAAGGCGGCGCGGCATCTCTTGAAAGAGACGCCAAGCGCTGAGGCCTGGGACGCGTTGTCGAACGCGCTGCGTGGTCAGGGTAAGGGCGAAGAGGCGCTGGCCGCCGCCGACTCTGCTTTGAAGTTGGACCCGCACAGCACCGAGGCGCTGCACAGCCGCGGCGGCGCGCTCCTGGCGCTGAAACGCGGGCAGGAGGCGCACGACGTGTTCGAACAGCTGGTCGAGCGCGGCGTGTCCGCGCCGGTCCTGTGGGTCAATCGCGCTGCGGCGCTGCAGCTCATGGGGCGCAATGCTGACGCCAACGCCATTTTTGACGACGCCGGGCGGCGCTGGCCCAACATGCCCAACCTGCAGGGCCAGATCGCCGCACGCCGCAAGTAGCGCCTGCAGGCCGCTTGCCTGCCCATAAGGCTGCCTTTACCCCGGTTCGGACCAATTCGGAGCCAGGGCGACATGAAGGACATTATCGCAGCGCTTGAGGAAAAGCGTGAGGCCGCGCGCGCCGGTGGCGGCGAGAAGCGCCATGCGGCGCAGCACGCCAAGGGCAAGCTGACCGCACGCGAGCGGATCGAGCTGTTGCTGGACGAAGGCAGCTTCGAAGAGTTCGACATGTTCGTCGAACACCGCAGCCACGAGTTCGGCATGGAGAAAACCAAAGTCCCGGGCGACGGCGTCGTCACTGGCTACGGCACGATCAACGGGCGGCTTGTTTACGTCTTTTCCAAGGACTTCACCGTGTTCGGCGGCTCGCTCTCGGGCGCGCACGCCGCGAAGATCTGCAAAGTGCAGGACATGGCGATGAAGAACGGCGCGCCGATCGTCGGCATCTTCGACGCCGGCGGCGCGCGCATCCAGGAAGGCGTCGAGAGCCTCGCCGGTTACGCAGATATCTTCCAGCGCAATATTCTGGCGTCCGGCGTCATCCCGCAGATCAGCGTCATCATGGGGCCGTGCGCCGGCGGCGATGTTTATTCGCCCGCCATGACCGACTTTATCTTCATGGTGAAGGACACGAGCTACATGTTCGTCACCGGGCCGGACGTTGTGAAAACCGTCACCAACGAAGTGGTCACTGCCGAAGAGCTGGGCGGCGCGCGCGTGCATGCGGCGAAGTCCGGCGTTGTCGACGGCTCCTACGAAAACGATTTCGAGACGCTGACGCAAATGCGCCGCCTCATCGATTTCCTGCCGCTCTCCAACCGCGAAAAGCCGCCGATGCGTCCGCACTATGATGATGTCGCGCGCGAGGAAACCTCGCTCGATCGCCTCATCCCCGACAATCCGAACAAGCCCTACGACATGAAGGAGCTGGTCGAGAAGGTCGCCGACGAAGGCGATTTCTTCGAGATCGGCAGCGAGTTCGGCAAGAACATCCTGACCGGCTTCGTCCGCCTCGACGGCTCAACAGTCGGCATCGTCGCCAACCAGCCCATGGTGCTCGCCGGCGTCCTCGATATCGACGCCAGCCGCAAAGCCGCGCGCTTCGTGCGCTTCTGCGACGCGTTCAACATCCCGATCGTCACCTTCGTAGATGTGCCGGGCTTCCTGCCGGGCACGCGCCAGGAGCTGGGCGGCCTCATCAAGCACGGCGCCAAGCTTCTGTTCGCGTACGGCGAAGCCACGGTGCCGAAAGTGACTGTGATTACGCGCAAAGCCTATGGCGGCGCCTATGACGTCATGAGTTCAAAGCACCTGCGCGGCGACGTGAACTACGCTTGGCCCTCAGCCGAAATCGCGGTGATGGGCGCCAAGGGCGCCGTCGAAATCATCTTCCGCGCCGACATCGGCGATCCCGACAAAATCGCCCAACGCACCAAGGAATATTCCGACCGCTTCGCCAACCCATTCGTCGCCGCGAGCCTCGGCTACGTCGACGACGTCATCATGCCCCGCGAAACCCGCAAACGCATTATCCGCGCATTGGGTACGCTCAAGAACAAAAAACTAGAGAACCCCTGGAAGAAGCACGACAACATTCCGTTGTGAGGGATGAATGGCTAGGTTGGCGCTCGCCAGGAGGATCGACATAGCCGCACAGCTCGCTGTACGTGCGCGAACATACTTCGATGTGTTCGAGTTCTTCGAGGACGTCGAGACCGGACCAAGGATCAACGACGCAATTAACGACTATCCCTGGTTTTTCCGCCTTCATCACCACGTGTATCGGTTTGCCTTCATCGTAGAGATCGCGGGACTTTTTAAGCGGACCACCGGGACAGTGAATCTGCCGCACCTGCTGAAGGAGTGTCGTTCCAGCTTGAAGGAGACCGAGTGGCAGGCGGTATCAACGAAGTTGGATGAATGGAGGCCGATTGCTGAGAAGGCCGAGCTTATCCGGAGCAAAGCGCTAGCTCATCGCAGCGCTGATCTGGATTACGATGACGCGTTCAAAGAAGCCAACGTCACGCGGAATCAATTGCGAGGCTTGAGTGACCTCTCGCTGGATGTTGCGAACCGCCTGTGCGAGGCAACGGGTCGATCGACCCAGATATTTGTCACACGGGAGACCGTTCGAGATGCCAAGCGTCTTTTCAAGGCGCTTGGGTCAACATTTGACGAATCAGAACCCAAATCCGCCTTGGATGAGCTGTTCGGCGAATGACGCTTTGTCGTCATTCCGGGGCATCGCGCAGCGATGAACCCGGAACCCAGGGGCAAATGACGAGCTTGAAGCCCCTGGGTTCCGGATCGCGCTTCGCGCGTCCGGAATGACGAGTAGAGTGCGGACGGAAATGAAAATGGGATTCGCATCCTTCCCCACCGATCTCCCCGCCATCACACAGCTTTTCCGCGCCTACGCGCAGTCGCTCCCGATCGATCTCGGCTACCAGGGCTTTGACGGCGAGCTTGCGTCGCTGCCCGGAAAGTACGCGCCGCCGCAAGGCGCGCTCCTCATCGCGCGCGACGCATCCGGCGAAGCACTCGGCTGCGTCGCCATGCGCCCGCTCGACGAGCCCGGCGTCTGCGAAATGAAGCGCCTCTACGTCGCGCCAGCGGGCAGGGGCCAAGGGCTCGGCAAACAGCTCGCGCGCGCCATCATCGAAGCCGCCCACGCCGCCGGTCACCGCGAAATGCGCCTCGACACGCTCGCCTCCATGCACGAAGCGCAAGCGCTCTACCGCGCACTCGGCTTCACCGAGATCGGCGCATACTACGACAGCCCGATCGAGAACACCGTGTTCATGAGCCTAAAGCTCTAACGCGAACCCTCTCCCTCCTTCGGGAGGGAGAGGGCAGGGTGAGGGTGGGGCGCCGGCGGTGCGTGATAAGCGCGGCGCGAAGCTTGCAGAATTCCGCGCCGCACCCTCACCTAGCCTCTCCCGCAACTGCAGGAGAGGGACGGCGGAGCGGACGTTGCTAAGGCGCGCGCACGAGCGCGCCGTCCTTCATCACGCCGACTAGGCTTGTGTAGAGCATATTCATGTCCGCCAGCGGATCGCCCGCCACCGCGACAAGGTCGGCGCGGCGGCCGATGCGCACAGAACCTATGTCGTCCGCGCGGCCCATCATTTCGGCGGCGTTGATGGTGGCGCTTTGGATCGCCTGCATCGGCGTCATGCCGTTGGCGACCATGTAGGCGAACTGGCGCGCGTTCTGGCCGTGTGGATAGACGCCGGCGTCGGTGCCGTATGCGATGCGCACGCCGGCGCGCACGGCGCGGCGGAATCCGTCGCGCTGTGTCTCGGTGGTTTCGGTGTTCTTGCGCAGGATTTCTTCCGGCCAGCCATCGCGGCGGCCGATCTCATCGATGTAATCGCCATTGTAGATGTCAGCGACCAGCCAGACGGGGCGCCGGCGCATGAGTGCGATGCCTTCGTCGTCCAGATAAGAGCCATGCTCGATCGAGCGCACGCCCGCGCGCACCGCGCGGCGAATGCCCTCGGCGCCATGGGCGTGCGCGGCGACATAAACGCCGTGGAGCGCCGCCTCGTCCACTGCAGCGCGGATTTCCGCTTCGCTGTACTCCGACGCGGCCGGCGTCGTGCCGGCGGTGAGCACCGCGCCGGTTGCGATCACCTTGATCTGATCGGCGCCGCCGGCCAGCAATTCGCGCACACGCTGGCGCACTTCGTCGGCGTTGTCGGCGACGCCGCGGCGAAACTCGTCCGGGATCACCACGTCGGGCGAGAGCCCGTTCACCTCGCCACCGCCGCGCGTCACCGTGACATAGGCGCCCGCCACGTACATGCGCGGGCCTTCGATTTGTCCGGCGTTGATCGCGTCACGCAACGCGACATCGGTGTAGCCGCGATAGGCGCCGACATCGCGTACGGTGGTGAAACCGGCATAAAGCGTCGCCCGCGCGTTGGCTGCGCCAAGCAAAGCATCGCGCGCTTGCGAGCTCATCAAGGGCGCGGCGACATTCGATGAGGTGATGTCGCCGACCATATGGGTGTGCACATCCATCAGGCCGGGAAGCACGGTGTAAGCGGACCAATCGATGACATGCGCGTCCGCCGGCGGCGCGGCGTAGGGCGTCACCGCCGCGAAGCGTCCGTCCTCGATGCGGATGAGTTGATCGACGAGGACGCGTCCCTCGACGACATCGATGAGCCGCCCGGCGCGCACGTAAAACGTCTCCGCCGTCGCCGCCCCGCACCACATCACCCATGCCGCAATCAGCGCCACCCAGATTCGCATGCGTCCCTCCGCCACGACAGCCTATCGCGGCGCGCCGGGAAGCGGTTAGGCTTCGCCTGCGAGGAGATTTGCATGCGGCTTCTGGGCTTGGTTGTGGCGCTGACGCTGGCGTGCGGGGACGCGTCGGCGCAGGAGCGCGAGCCGCGGATCGAGCACATTCGCTCGCAAGACGGCGCCGAGATCGCGGCGCACATCTTCGATCCAGCGCCCAAGCCGGGCCCGCGCGCGGCAATCGTTTTGCTGCATGGCGGCGGCTGGGTCGCCGGGGACGCGACATGGGTCTATCCGCGCGCGCGGCGCTTTGCCGAACTCGGCATGCTTGCGATCGCGCTGGACTATCGCTTGGCAAACCAGGCGGATGTCACGCCCGCGCACGCGACCGCCGACGCGCGCGCCACCTTCCGCTGGCTGCGCGAAAACGCCGAGCGTCTCAACATCGATCCCACGCGTCTCGCCGCTTACGGTGTGTCAGCCGGCGGGCAGCTGTCAGTGACGGCTGCACAGAGCGAGGATGAGCGCGCGCGGCCAAACCTGCTTGTGCTGCTCTCCCCCGCGCTTGATGTTGAGCGCGACGCCTGGTTCATCCGCCTCAGTGGCGCGGCGACGCGCGCGCTCTCACCGCTGGCGAACGTGCGCCCAGACATGCCCGCCGCCTTCATCCTGCAGGGGGATGTCGATACGCTCACGCCGCTCACGGGCGCGCGGGCATTCTGCGAACGCATGATCGCGGCGGCCAATCGCTGTGAGATTCGCGTGTACGAGGGGTTCGGACACTTGTTCACGCCGGCCGGCATCGACGACCAAGGCATGCCACAGCCCGATCCGACGACCTCGCGCGCGTCTGCCGAAGAGGCCGAAGCCTACCTGCGAAGAGAGGGTTACATCAGGTGAGCGACGAGCGGCCGTTCGTCCGCGATCAGGCGCGCGCGATTTGCGATGGAGCGCGTCGCGCCGATGGCTGGAATGCCGTACCAGGGCTTATGCGAATTGTGCTGGCAGCCCTTGCGCTCGCCGCGTGCAGCGGACCGCCGACGGCGACGGAGGTCACCGGCGCGTTCGAGCCCACAGCGCTCATGGGCGCCTACCACGCCTCGTCGGATCTGGCGCGCGACGTGACCGGCAATGTCGCAATCGAGCGCGGTGGGCTGATGTTTGACTCGGGCGCTGTGCTGTACACGCGCGTGCTCGAGCCACGTCGGGGCGGCGATCGGGTGGCGCAGGGCGGCGAGAGCTACGCCACGCTCGCACGCGGAGGGCCTGACCTCATCGTGGAGTTGCGGCGGGTCACGGAGCAATCGCTAAGGCGCGGCGCGCCTGGGCTGTGCGGCGAGGAGGCGCCCAGCTACGTCGCTCTCGCTTATGTCGAACGCGCGACGGATATCACTTTGCTCGTGTTCACCGGCGCCCAGCCGCCTGGGCCGCAGGCCATAGATTCGCGCCTGTGCGCTACGCTTGCATACGCGGCGCCCGACGGCGCGCGCACACGACAAGGCATCGTGCTGCAATAATCAGTCGGCCTTGCCCAGAGGCGTCGTCGGCTCGCCCAGCTCGTAATATTCGGTGCCCTTGTCTGTCTGCATGTGCAGATAGCGGCGACCGTCCTTCGGATAGGACACAACGTCGATCGGGCGATCCTCGCCGCCCATCAGATAGACGCATTCTTCTTCGAACACGTTGCGCAAGAGATGCGGCGCCGACGGCGTGGCGAAGCCCATGAAATCTCCTGGGCCAACTTCCGCTTCCTTGCCGTCGATCTCGGCGATGGCGCGTCCGGAGAGGATGTATAGCCACTCCTCTTCAAGCATGTGGGCGTGATAGGCGAAGCTATCCTTGCCGGGCGGCAACCGCACGATACTGACGTGCGCGCGGCTCATGCCGGCGAGACGCGAAAGCGCGGCGGCGCGGAACAGCGAGTTGGGATTGAGTTTCTGTGTGAACGGACGAAACGCCGGTTGCACCTCGGCGGCGCGCCAGAGCGCCTTCTTCGACTCAGCCATGAACACCTCGCGGTAGAAATCTATCCTACAGCAGGCGTACGGCGCGATACTGGCGTTACGTTAGAACTCGACTGGCTCGTACGGACGCCACTCGCCAGCCAGCAACAGCTCGAGCGGCCGGAACGACGCCTTGTAGTCCATCTTCTCGGATCCCGGGATCCAGTAGCCGAGATAGACATGCGCAAAACCCGCCGCGCGCGCCTGCTGGATATGATCCAGTATCGTGTATGCCCCGAGGCTCCGTTTGGTCAGCTCAGGGTCGAAGAACGAGTAGACTAGGCTCAGGCCATCGCCCAGCACGTCGACCAGCGCCGCCGCCGCGAGCTCGCCGCGATCGGGGCCGGAGGTGTGGCGATATTCGACGATGTGGGTGTGAACGGCCGTCTCTTCGACCATCGCTGCATAATCGCCGAAGGTCATATCCGCCATGCCGCCGTCGCCATGGCGTGAGTTCAAGTAGCGGCGCAGCAGCCAAAACTGTTCTTCGGTCGCCTCCGCCGGGCGCAGCGCGCGCGAGAGGTCGGCGTTCTTGGCCAGGATTTTCCGCCAGCGGCGGGAGAATTCGAAGCGTTCGACCGGCACGCGAGCTGAGATGCACGCTTCGCAGCCCTCGCACGACGGCCGGTAAGCAATGTTTTGAGAGCGGCGAAAGCCGGCGTGGGTCAACACATCGTGGAGAGCCTGAGCGTCGGCGCCGTCGAGCGCGGTAAACACTTTTCGCTCCCGCCGGCCGTCCAGATAGGGACAAGGCGAAGGCGCCGTTAGAAAGAACCGAAGGTTCTTGGTTGGAAAAGGTTTCGTCACGCTGGGCTCATGCTGGCGGAACCTTTCACGGCGTCAAGCTTAAGCAGCCGCTGGTCGGTATTCCGACGCATCCACGCTTAACAAACGCTTTCGTTCCGCTTGATTCTCGCCGTCTTCTAAAAAATGCGAAGGCTGACCGGATTTCGTCTCCGATCTGGGGAAATTTCTGTTATAGCTATCCGCCTACGCCGTTCGGACTGGGGGAACGCGCGGCCGAAACAGATGGAGAGCGCTTATGGCGCAAGCTGTGACGGCTATTCTTTCTCGCCAGAGCGAACTGGCCGCCCATGCGCGCCGGTTCACCGAAGACACCAACGAAGCCAGTCTGCTGGTCGGCAAGGTGGTTTCCCGGGCGTTCAGCACATTTCGCGAAGGCGCGGCGGATGACGTGATCCTCCAGACCATGCGGCGCGACCTGGACCGCATGATCGAGCAGATGCGCAGAGCGCGGCACTAACGCGTCAGATTCTCGCCGCGCCCCAGGCGGTCGGGCAAGGCCACGCCGTCCGCCACAAATTCAAGCGACACCGAATTGATGCAGTAGCGAAGGCCCGTAGGACGGGGGCCGTCGGGAAACACGTGACCTTGATGGCTGTCGCAGCGCGCGCAGCGCGTCTCGATGCGGCGCATGCCGTACGAATTGTCTTCGATGCCAATGACGTGCGCGGGATCGAATGGCGTCGTGAAGCTCGGCCAACCCGTACCGCTTTCGAACTTAGCGTCCTGGCGGAACAGGGGCAGGCCGCACAGGCGGCAGCAATAGATGCCGGCGGACTTCTGATTGAGCAGCCCGCCGCAAAACGGCGCTTCGGTGCCGTGGTGCAGCAGGACCCGACGTTCCTCGTCGTTGAGCGCCGCTTCGAGGCGCGCGCGATCGTCAGGCGTGGGCGGGGTGAGATCGAAGCCGGATTTGGAGAATGTCATGGGACTAATCCTGGGGAGCGCGCCCAGGTTCGTCCAGGGTGGCCCGAGGGTTACACCACCGTTTCGCGATCACCATAGAGTTTGGCCAAGTGAGCGACGAGGCTCTTGGCGCCCGCGCGGATTTGGTCGTCGCTGAAGCGGCCGCGCAGGGCGCGCGCGGCGTGGGCGAGGCCAGTCGGCTCCAGTGCAAGTTTGCGGCGGTGCTTCTTGGCAAGGTGCTCAACCAGCATTTCAGCCTTTTCCCTCGTGGGGCCCAAGATCGGCTTCAGCGTCTGCTCCAGGTCGCGCACCAATGGGTCGGTCTTGCGCGCGGTCTTCTTCTTTGCTGGCATGACCGCCGCCAACAGGGCGCGATCTTCGTGTTTGCGCGCCAGCGCGAAGACGCGTTTCAGCTCTGGGCGTTTACGTGTACGCAATGCGGCGCGAAGCGTTGCGGCGTCGTCGGGGGATAGTTTGCTCACGAAGAGGCGCGCCGCAGGATGGCGGCGGCCGCTTGCGCCAGCGCTTCTTTCGCCGGGCGCCCGCCGACGCGCATCATCGCCGTGACATTGATGGGATTGGCCGCAAAGCGGTCGGTCGGCGTCGAGCGCAACACGGCCGAATAGGGCACCTCGTAAGGGAGCAGCGCGCTGCCGAAGAAGGGCGCGTTGGAGATTTCATTACGGGTCAGCGTGTCGGCGTCGCCGGTTTCGCCGGAGCGGGTGCGGTCGTTCACGCCGTTAAGCAAAACGGAGAACTCCGTCGCCCGCAACGGCCTTCCCCTTACTTCGCGAACCACATGCTGGAGCATGTTCAATCCGGTGAGCGAATACTTCTCCGGCCGAACCGGCGCGACGATGTGATCGGCGGTCGTAATCGCGAGCCGGGTCAGAAACGTCGCGCAGGGGTTGGAGTCGATGATGACGGCGTCCGAACGCGCCCGCAGCGCCGCCACCAGCGCCCGAAACCGCGTGAAGGCCTCGGCCTTGTCCCGATCTGGTCGCGTGTCGAGCGTGAATTCGAAAAGGCGTTCGTCTCCAGCCACCAGTTCGAATGAGGGGCCTTTGCCGCGCTTGGCGCGGTTCAGCGGTATGGCGATGGCGCCAAGGTCACTACGCGGAATGCTGGCGTCGCCGCGCGCGTTCAGCACGCCGTAGAGCGTATGGTTGCGGTCGCGCACGCGGTGTCGCTCACCCGGTGAGAGGAAATATTGCGTCAGATTGTGTTGGGGATCGAGGTCGATGAAGCTGACTGAGCGCTTGTCGGCGAGGTGCGCGGCGGCGAACAAATTGGCCGCCAGCACGGTTTTGCCGACGCCGCCCTTGATGTTGAGCATGGCGATCACGCTGCCGCGCCCGTTAGCTGCGCGCGCTGCATCGGCGACCTTGGTGAGCGTTTCCGAACGAGCGCCGGCGCGCAGATCGATTGCGACCGCGGTATCGAGCGTGGCGTTGATCCAGCTGTCAGCCGGGATATCCGCCGTCTGCACGATGACGATGGGGCGCCCATTGTTGAGCGCCGCCGCGACCTCCCGCTGAAGCCAGACGCTCTCATGCGCGGCTGGCGACGCGAGAACGACAACGACGCTGGATTCGCCGATGATTTGAACGAGCGCAGCGAGTTTCTCGGTATTGCGCAACTCCGGCAGCGATGGAGTGACGCTCCAGCCGTTCCGTTCGAGCTCGGCGCCCACCTGGCGCGCGGCTTCGTCGTCGGCCTGTTCGAAGGCGATGTAGGCCGTTATCGGCATTCTATTTTTCCACCCCCGCGGTGCGAACCCTAGTCGGGAGCGTTACGCTTTGGCAATGCGGTACCACCTCCCCTCAAAGGCGCGATGCGTGGCTTGGCGGCGCGCGGCGGAGGACGATTGAACCGCGCCCAAACGCCGGGCGTTCTGAGTGCTCATGCCCGATCCGATCCTGATTGACTTGTTCCAGCGCCTGGCCGTCGCTCTCGGCATTGGCTTTCTGGTGGGCGTCGAACGCGGCTGGAAGCATCGCGACGCGCCCGACGGAACCCGGGCGGCAGGATTGCGCACGCACGCGGTCATCGGCCTGCTCGGCGGTGTCATGGGGGCGTTGCTGCCAGCGATTGGCCAGACCGGCTTCGCGGCGATGACGTTGGCTTTCGCTGCAGCTTTCATCGCGTTCAAACTGCGCGAAAGCCAACGGGACGATGACATCTCGGTCACCGGGACGATTGCTGGCCTGCTGGTGTACGCATTGGGCGTCTATGCCGTGTGGGGCGATCTGACCGTGGCCGCCGCCGTTGGCGTGGCGCTGGTTGGCTTGCTTGCGTTCAAGGAAGCGCTCCATGGGTGGCTCGATAAGGTCACCTGGAAGGAACTTCGCTCGGCGCTTCTCATCCTGGCCGCTACTGCGATCGCGCTGCCGCTTTTGCCGGACCGGACGATTGACCCATGGGATGCCATCAATCCCCGTGAACTTTGGCTGCTCACCATCCTCGTGGCCGGAGCCTCCTTCGCTGGGTACGTGGCAGTCCGCGTCCTGGGCAGCGACGTTGGGGTATTGGCCGGCGCGGCAGCGGGCTCACTTGTGTCGTCAACGGTGGTGACAGCTGAACTTGGGCGGCGGGTCAAAAGCGGTGAAACCCACGCGATGGTGGGGGGCGCCGGTGCGGCGCTGGCGGCTGCGATCAGCGTAGGGCGGGTGGTTGTGCTGCTCGCCATCACAGCTGCACCCATCCTGCCGGAGGCTGGGCCCGCGCTTGTGGGGGCGGTCTTGGTTTTCGCGGCCGCAGCTTTCGCGATGCGGTTCTTTGACAAGGAAAAGGCGCAAGGCGACGGGGCCGACAAGCTCCGCAGCCCTCTGGATTTGATGTCGGTGGGGCAGTTCGCCCTGTTCCTGGGCGCGGTGATCGTGGTCGGCCGCGTTGTGGCCGACCTGTGGGGCCAGGCGGGTCTGCTTCCTTTTGCTGCGACGGCAGGGCTGGCCGACGTTGACGCCGTCACCCTGGCGGCTGGCAGCCTCGTGCGCGGCGGGCTGGAGCCCGCCGTGGGCGCGCATGCGGTGATGATTGCAGTGCTGATGAACACCCTGGCCAAGGGGGTGATCGCGGTGGTGACCGGCGGATGGCGCTATGCCGGGCTCTATTTCGCCGCCGCCCTGGCCGCGACGGCCGCGGCTGCGGCGATCTGGTTCTTTTTGACGCCCCTTTTGGCGCCCATGTTTGGGGGCGAGGGCTCGCTTGGCGCCGGCCGCTCGGGTTAGGCTGGCTGGCTATGCGTGAGAACTGGAACCCATCGAGCTGGCGGTCGAAGCCTGCCAAGCATATCCCGACCGATTATCCGGATGCGGACGCGCTGGCGCGCGTCGAGCAGACGCTGCGCTCCTATCCGCCGCTGGTGTTCGCTGGCGAGGCGCGCAACTTGAAGGCGCGGCTGGCGGAGGTCGCCGCCGGCAAGGCCTTCCTGCTGCAAGGCGGCGACTGCGCCGAAAGCTTCAAGGAATTCCACCCTGACAACATCCGCGACACCTTCCGCACTTTGATGGCGATGAGTGTCGTGCTGACGTTCGCCGCCTCGCGGCCGGTCGTGAAAGTCGGCCGCATCGCCGGCCAATTCGGTAAGCCGCGTTCCGAACCGATCGAGACGATCGACGGCGTCACGCTCCCCTCCTATCGCGGCGACAACATCAACGGGATGGAGTTCACGCCGGAATCGCGCGTGCCTGATCCGGATAGGCTACTAAGAGCGTACGGGCAGTCGGCGGCGACGCTGAATCTGATCCGCGCCTTCGCCAATGGCGGCTACGCCGACCTGCACAACGTCCATCGCTGGATGGTGGGCTTCGTGGCCGACAGCCCGCAGGGCAAGCGCTACCAGGAAATCGCCGACCGTATTTCCGAAGCTGTCGCGTTCATGGAAGCGTGCGGGATCACGCCGCAGAGCGTGCCGCAGGTGCGTCACGTCGATGTCTATACCAGTCATGAAGCTCTGCTGCTGGGCTACGAAGAAGCGATGACGCGGGTCGATTCCACCAGCGGCGATTATTATGACACCAGCGCGCACATGGTCTGGATTGGCGACCGCACACGTCAACTTGACGGCGCCCACGTCGAATTTGCGCGCGGCATCAAGAACCCGATCGGCATGAAGTGCGGCCCGTCGCTCGAACCGGATGACCTTCTCCGCTTGATTGATGCGCTGAACCCAAACAACGAGCCGGGGCGGCTCACGCTGATCGCGCGTTTTGGGTCTGACAAGGTCGAAGCCGGCTTGCCACGGCTAGCGCGCGCGGTGACCAAGGAAGGGCGCTCCGTCGTCTGGTCGTGCGATCCGATGCACGGCAATACGCTGAAGACCGGCTCCGGCTACAAGACGCGGCCGTTCGACCGCATTCTTGCCGAGGTGCGGGCGTTCACGAACATCCTGCCGTCGGAGGGCGCCTATCCCGGCGGCGTGCATGTCGAGATGACCGGCCAGCAGGTCACCGAATGCCTGGGCGGCGCCGCGGAAGTTACAGAGCAAGACCTGTCCAGCCGCTATCACACGCACTGCGATCCGCGCCTGAACGGCCAGCAGGCGCTCGATCTGGCGTTCCTGATTGCCGAACAATTGCGCGGCGCCCGGACCAACGGGAAGCAAGCGAAGGCTGGGTGATGCGCGCATTGCTCGCTGTCACGGCGCTGCTTGCGCTGGCGGGGTGCGTGTTCTGGTCGGAGGGCGCGCTGTTCGACGAAAGCACCGCAGTGACGCCGTTTGAGGATGGCGAACATTTCGTTTGGATCGATGACGCTGGTGAGCAAACCAAGCCGGTGATCTATCAACGTTCGGGTTCAGGCTACGTGCTGAACACCGGTGTGGCGGACGAGAACCCTATCAGTGTGCACTTTTTCGATGTGCCCGAGACGCCCGAACCTGACCTGATCGCCCAGATCGAATTGCCGAACGCGGATTCCAGCCGCGCTTATGCGTTCATGTGGCCTGTGAATGAAGGCTATCGCATTGTCACCGCGCCGGGCGCGCTGGCGGATGTCAGCGGTAGTGAGGCGGCGCTGGAGGCCGCGTGTGCGGATCGGCGCAACGGCGAGTGTCGTTTTGCAACGGCCGATGACGTCCGGCGCTTCTACGCATCGGTCATTCATCCGAAGTTCGTAACCGGCGGGCTTGCGCCCGACGACTTTCTTGACCAGATGCCTCTCCAAACGGAGAGCCCATGAAGTCGCTTCGTATCGCGGTCCAGATGGATCCGATCGAGAAGATGATCGTGCACCACGATACTTCGCTTGCGCTGATGGTCGAAGCCCAGGCGCGCGGCCATGAGCTTTGGTGGTGGACGCCGGACGATCTTTTCTACGAACTGGGCGCCGTGAAAGCGAAGGCGCGCCGCGTCTCGGTGAGCCTGGATGAAGGCGCCCACTACAAAACGCGCGAAGAGGCCGTGCGCGCCGTGGACGATTTTGATGTTGTTTTGGTGCGCCAAGACCCGCCGTTCGACATGGCCTACATCACCAACACGTACCTTTTGGAGTTGACCAAAGCGCTGGTGATCAATCCGCCGCGCGGCATCCGCAACATTTCTGAAAAGACCTCGATACTACAGTTTCCGGAGCTGACGCCGAAAACCTGGGTGGGCCGCGATCTCGCCGCGCTGGAGGCGTTCGCGCGCCGGTTCGATCAGGTGGTGTTGAAGATACTCTTCATGATGGGCGGCGAGGGCGTCATTAAGCTCTCGGCGCACGACGCTGATTTTCGGGAGAAGGCAGGCGCGTTTCTGGCCGCGACTGGACGCGAGCCGATTTTGGCGCAGGAGTTTTTGCCGGCCGTGTCGGGCGGCGACAAACGCGTCTTCGTTCTGAACGGCGAGCCGTTCGCGGCGCTGAAACGGTTGCCCAAGGCAGGTGATTTCCGCGCGAATCTTGCTGTTGGCGGTCAAGCTGCAGTGGGTGAACTGGACGATGACGATCGCGCCATCGCCGCTGCAGTGGCGCCTTTGTTGAAGCGCGAAGGCATCGTCTTCGCCGGCCTCGACGTGATCGCGGGCAAGTTGATCGAGATCAACGTCACGTCACCGACCTTGGCGCAAGAACTGAAGCGCCTCTCGGGCCTCGATCTTCCCAAGGCATTTTGGGATAGGGTGGACGCCCTGTTCTAGGCCGCCAACGCCAGGATCAGCACGATCGCGCCAATGTTTAGGCCGAAGCCGACGGCGAGCATGCGCTTCAGCGTCACCAAACCCGAAGAATAGGCGATCGCGTTGGGCGCCGTGGCCACCGGCAGCATGAAGGCGAAGCTTGCTGCGAGCGCCACCGGAAATGCCAGCGGCTGCAGTGGCGTGCTGGTCGCGGCGGCGACCGCAGCCACGATGGGCAACACAGAAGTAAGTGTAGCGACGTTGCTCGCCAGCTCCGAGATTAGAATCGTCGCGACAACCAGGATCGCCACCAGGCCAAAGGCGGAGACGCCGTCGAGGCCCGAAATGTATTCGCCGATCCAGGCGGCGAGCCCGGTTGTCTCCATGGCCGCAGCAAGCGAAAGGCCGCCGCCGTACAGCACTGCGATGCCCCATGGGATGCGCTCGGCGGTTTTCCAGTCGATCAGCTTTTCTTCGCGCGAACGCCCGGAGGGAATGAAAAACAACAGCAGCGCCCCAGCTATGGCGACGCCTGTGTCGGTCAATCCGTCGAAGCCGGGCAATTCGGCAATCTGGACACGGAACATCCAAGTGAGCGCGACGAGCGTGAAGACGATGCCGATGCGCAATTCAGGCTGTGTAAGCGGGCCAAGGGCGTTGAGCGCGCTTTTCACGACGGCGCCAATGGCGTCGAAGCGGCCATGCGCTTTTCGTCCGAACAACGGCCAGCAGAGCAAAAGCCAGGCCAGCGGCATCATCAACAACATGATGGGCATCGCTTTCGCCATCCAATCCGCGAACGCGATCGGTTCGCCGGCGCGTTCGAAGAAGGCTATCGCAATGAGATTGGTGGGCGTGCCAACGGGTGTGCCGACGCCACCGATCGTGGCTGCGTGTGCGACGCCGAGCGTCAGTGCGCCGCCAAGCGCCAGATCCGCCTTGTCGCTGCCTGATAGGGCGCGCGCGGCGCCAATGGCGATCGGCGCCAGCATGAGTGTGGTCGCCGTGTTGGAAATCCACATTGAGATCAGCATCGACGCCAGCATGAAGCCGGCCACGAGCGCGGCAGGGCGCCCTCCAGCGACCGACGCGATCGAAAGCGCGATGCGCTCGTGCAGTCGCCATTTTTCAACACCGGCTGCGAGGATGAAGCCGCCAATAAAGAGGAAGATAATGGGATCGGCGTAGGGCGCTGCGGCGTCCTTCATGCTGGCCGCGCCAATCAGGGGGAGCACGGCGAGCGGCAGCAACGCGGTAGCGGAGATCGGGATCGGCTCGGTCACCCACCAGGTCACCATCAGCACAGCGAGCGAGACCAACCGCCAGGCTTCCAGCGAAAGCCCATCCGGCGGCGCCATGAGCTGAAGCCCGAGCGCCAGGGCAGGTCCCACAATGAGACCGATCCAGCGGCCCAGGCGGCCGAAACCGGTCTCCTCTCCGGCGATGGTCTCGTCGGTCATTCAGCCTCCCCGCACGCCGGATTTGACACCGGCTTTCTGGCCTCATACCTGACGGCCTCGCCTTTGGAAGCCCCAGTGGCGGAATCGGTAGACGCAGCAGACTCAAAATCTGCCGCAGGCAACTGCGTGCCCGTTCGAGTCGGGCCTGGGGCACCAAGCGCTTCGCGTCCTTCGCGCGGGGTCGTTTACCAACCGAAATTTGTCGCAGCAGCGCCGCATGATCTTTGGCGCGAACAATGCTAGGGCCGGCCCATGCTCACCGGCCTCAAAGACCGCATGATGTCCGCCGCCCGTTCGCCGAACGCCGAGCGGGCGCTGTTCGTGGTGTCCTTCGCGGAGAGTTCGTTTTTTCCGCTTCCGCCGGACCTTATGCTCGGCCCCATGGCGGCGGCGGAGCCTAAGAAATGGCTACGCTACGCTATTGTTTGCACCGTCGCCTCGGTGTTGGGCGGGCTCGCGGGCTACGCCATCGGTATGTTCCTGATGGATCAGGTTGGCCGGCACATTCTGAATTTCTTCGGCTATACCGGCGATCGCGAAATGGAGCTGCGCGCCTTCTACGATCAGTGGGGCGCGTGGTTCATCTTTCTCAAGGGTCTGACCCCGATCCCCTACAAGTTGGTGACGATCCTCTCGGGCGCGCTCCATTTCTCATTGCCCATCTTTGTCGTCGCCTCCATCCTCACGCGCGGCTTCCGTTTCCTCGTCGTGGCCTGGGTTTTTCAACGGTTCGGACCGCAGATCGCGCCGATCATGGAAAAACGGATGGGCTTGGTGCTCCTGGTGGTCGCAATTGTGATCATCTTGGCGGTTGTGGCGCTTCGCTACATGCACTGACGCGGCGGCGCGCCGCAGACGCGGAGGCCGGTTTCGGGCTAGAGTGACGCCATGTTGAGTTCTCTGCGCCCGATCTGGCCGCTTCTGAGCCTTCTTGTGTCGGGCGCACTGCTCGCTGGCGCGCATGCATTCCAGTATTTCGGCGGCCTTCAACCGTGCCCGCTGTGTCTCGATCAGCGCAACTGGCATTGGGGCATTGTTGGACTTTCGATTGTGGCGCTGGTCGCGCTGCGCTTGCGGCCTGGCCTTGCCCGTTGGGCGGCGGTTGCGATCGGCGTGCTGTTCGTTGCGAGCTTTGTGCAAGGCGCGCATCACGTGGCGGTCGAACATGGCTTGCTGATCGCCGAGTGCGATGCTCGCGTTAACTTCAACAATCTCGATTTCAACACCATCGATCCCAACGCGCGGGTTGAGGCGCCGAAGTGCGATCAGGTGCAGTGGTCGCTGCTCGGCGTTTCGATGGCGGGCTACAACGCGCTGATATCGCTTGTCATGGCGCTGTTGAGCTTCGTCGTAGCGTTTGCGCCGGCGCGAAAATCATGAGCCGCCCGCCCATGCCTGGCCTCGGCGCCCGAGAGCGTGAGATCGAAGAGATGATCCGCGTCGACCATGCGGGCGAATATGGCGCGGTGCAAATATACCGCGGCCAGAAGGCGGTGTTCGACCGCATCGACGGCAAGGCGCATGCGGCGCGCCTCATCGGCGAGATGGAAGCGGGCGAACTGGAGCATCTGCGGACATTCGATCGGTTGATCGCCGAGCGCGGCGTGCGGCCGACGGCGATGGCGCCTGTTTGGCGCGTCGCGGGCTTTGGTTTGGGTGCGGTGACCGCGCTTTTGGGCGAGCGCGCCGCCCATGCTTGCACCGAGGCCGTGGAAGAGGTGATCGAAGAGCACTATGCTCGGCAAAGCGAGCGCCTGGAGGGCGTCGACACCGAATTGAAATTCGTCGTCGATCGCTTCCGAGAAGACGAGATTGCGCACAAGGACACAGCCATCGAACAAGGCGCGCGCAGTGCACCGGCCTATCCAGTGCTGTCGGCTGTGATCAAGTTCGGCTGCCGCGCCGCCATCCGCATTTCGGAGAAGCTGTGAGCGCGCCGCCGGATGTGCGCGGGGCCCGGGCCGACGAGAAGGACGCCATCGCGACGATCCTGACGGATGCTTTCGTCGACGAAGCAGGCCTCAACTATTGGCTGCGTCAGGGTGCGGCCAAGGATCGCGCGCGCCGCCGCTTCTTCGATGCGGCGTTGGAAGACGCGATCCATCCCGAGCGCGAAGTGTGGGTCGCCGAAGATAGCGGCGAGCGCCTGGGCGCCGCTATCTGGTTAGGCCCTGGGCGCAAGGCATATGATTTTGGCCTGTTGAAGCAACTTGCCTTCTCACCGCTATTTTTCGAGATCGCTGGGATTGGCGGCAGCATGCGCGGTCTTTCCGTAGGCGAGAAGCTGCATACGCTGCATCCGCACGCGCCGCATGCGCACTTAGTGTTTCTTGGTGTTTCGCCCTCGGCGCAGGGACGAGGCGTCGGCTCGGCGATACTCAAGGCAACGTTGGCGCCGGTTGATCAGGCAGGCCTGATCGCGTTCTTGGAAACCACGACCGAACGCAATGTCGCGCTCTATCGTCGGCACGGATTTGAAGTCACCGGCGAACTCAAACTGCCGACGTTCACGCTATGGGGCATGACACGGGCGCCACGCGCCTAGCTGCCCGCCTTATCCCCCGCGCTTTGCTCCTTGGTTTTCAGTGCGTCCGCGAGGCGCGCTTTAGCGCTGCCTGGCTTAAGCGGTTTTTGCTGGCTTTCATGCGGGGCCCAGCCAGTAGCGGTGAGAATTTCAAATGTTGCGCGCACGCGTCCGTCGGCGTCGCTGAAGCGCTCGCGGTAGATCTCGAACGCCCGCGCCAAAACGCGGCGGCTCAGCGCGCGTGGGTGCCGCTCCGCCAACGCCGCTGTTTCGCCCATGCTACGCAGATCGGCCAAGAGGCGCATCGGCTCGGCGTAGCGCACGGTGACGACATCGCGATCGGCCGCGGGAAGCGCGAAACCGGCGCGCTGCAACAGGCCCGCCAAATCTTGCAGCCCAGCAAACGGCGCCACGCGCACGCCTGCGCCCCCGGTGAGTTCGGATTCGGCCTCGATCAGCGCGAGCCTCAACTCGTTCAACGTGTCGCCTCCGAACAGCGACGCGAGCAAAAGCCCGTCGGGCCGCAGCGCACGGCGCAACTGGATCAGAGCGCCTGGCATGTCGTTGACGCTATGGAGCGCGAGCACCGACACGATCAGATCAAAGCTCTGGTCTGCAAACGGCAAATGCTCCGGGTCGAGATGGAGGTCGCCGGACGCCCAATCGGCTTCGACCGGAGCGCCAATCCGTGACGCGAGCTGCGGCCGTTGTTCGAGTTCGAGCGAAAATAACCCACCGCCACCCAGCGCCAGTGCGCGCTCGAAGCGGCGCGGGATGGCCTCGAGCCGATCCGCAAGATCGGCCGCCACGCGCGCGTGCAGAAACGCCGCCTCGCGGAGACCAGGCGCCGCGCGACGCTTGCGTTGGCGCACGAGGCGTGGCTCGAATGGACCGAGGCGGGGATCGGACATGGCGACATCCTATCGCGGACGCCCGGCGTTTCGGAAACGCGGCATCGTCTCGCGCCTATCCGACATCATCTGGCCGCCGCGATCGCTGCTGTCGGAGGAGATTGTCGACCGCCCGGGTGTGATCGAGCCGGCGCTGTGGAACGAACTCAAATTCTTAGGGGATCCGCAGTGCCATCGCTGCGGCTTCCCCTTGCCGGATGAGATCGGTGGCGAAGCGCTGTGCGGCGCCTGCTCAGCACGGCAACCGGCGTATGACACAGCGAGAGCGGCCCTGGCCTACGACGACCTCAGCCGGCAGCTGGTGCTGGATTTGAAACGCGGCGGACGTCGCGACGGTCTGCCCGTGTTTGCTCGCTGGATGGTGCAAGCAGCTGGGGCGGCGGTTGAGAAGGCCGACTTTATAGCGCCGGCGCCGATGCATTGGACGCGCCTGGCGGTTCGAAGCTTCAATCAGGCGGCATGGCTTGCGCAGGCCGTCGCCGAAGCTGCCGGCAAGCCCTGGAGGCCCGGCGCGCTCACGCGGACGAAGCGCCGCAAGAGCCAAGCCGGCCTCTCGGCGTCGGAACGCCGCCGGAACGTCGGCGGCGCGATCCGCGCAAGCTGGCCCGTCGGAGGCAAAACGATCCTTCTGGTTGATGATGTTTTCACCACAGGAGCGACTCTGGAGGCGTGTTCGCGTGCATTCCGTAAGGCTGGGGCTGCAGAAGTGCATGCAGTGACCCTGGCGCGGGTTGTGAGGCCGATTGATATTTCTATCTGAGAGCCTTGAGTCGGACATGCGCCCAGTCACTGTCTATACCCGCGCTTTCTGCCCATACTGTTCGCGTGCGCTTGCGTTGCTGGAACGGAAGGGAGCGAAGGTGACCGAGATCGACGCCACGGGCTGTCCCGACAAGCGCCAGGAGATGGTGACGCGCTCCGGGCGCTGGACGTTTCCGCAAATCTTTATCGGCGAGACGCATGTGGGCGGGTGTGACGATCTGCACGCGCTTGAACAGCGCGGCGCGCTCGACCCCTTGTTGACCGGCGCCTGATGGCGAAACTTCGCGCCGCCGCGATCCAATTGCGCTCCGGTATCGAGCCGGCGGCGAACCGCGCTGCGGCGATGCCGCTCTTGCGAGAGGCCGCCTCTGCCGGCGCCCGTTTCATTGCAACGCCGGAAAACACGTTACGTCTGGATCGCGACCGGGCGCGGATGCTGGCGGCGGTCGGCCCTGAAAAAGGCGATCCAGAATTGCTCGCATGGGGGCGCGCGGCGCAAGAGCTCGGCGTGTGGCTGCTGCTCGGATCAGGCGCGATTGCAACCGGCGACGGCAAAGTGTTCAACCGGTCGTTCTTTTTCGATCCGGACGGAAAAATCGTCGCGCGCTATGACAAGATCAATCTGTTCGACGTAACGCTCGGCGGTGGCGAGACCTATCGCGAAAGCGAGACCGTGCAAGGCGGCTCACAAGCGGTGATCGTACAAGGGCCGATGGGCGCAAAAATCGGCCTCACGATCTGCTATGATCTGCGCTTCGCCCCGCTTTATTCCGCGCTGGCCAATGCCGGTGCGCAGATCATCACTGTGCCTGCGGCGTTCACTGTGCCCACTGGTCAAGCACACTGGGAAACGCTGCTGCGTGCGCGCGCCATCGAAACCGCCGCGTTTGTCGTCGCGCCCGCACAGGGTGGCAGGCACGAGGACGGTCGTGCGACGTACGGCCATTCGATGATCATTGATCCGTGGGGCAAGATCGTCGCCAAGCTCGATCATGATGAGCCGGGCTATGTTGTTGCCGATCTCGATCTTGAGGCCGTCGGCGCCGCACGGGCGAAGATCCCCGCGTGGCAAGGTGGCGCGCAGTTTACCGGACCATGATCCGATACGATCTTCGCTGCGATAAGGGTGACGAGTTCGACGCCTGGTTTGGCTCGATCTCAGACTACGATTCTCAACGTGAGCGCGGATTGATCGAGTGCCCGTTCTGCGGCTCAAAACACATCGAAAAGGCGCCAATGGCGCCGGCCGTTCAAACCGGCCGCGCCAAGGAGGCGCGTAAGGAGCGCGCAGTCGCCATGGCGATGGCGGCCAAGGTGCGCGAGCACATCAAGGACAATTTCGACTATGTCGGCGACAAGTTCGCCGATGAAGCGCGCAAGATGCACGCGGGCGAGAGCGAGGAACGGGCGATCTGGGGCGAAGCGACCCCCGAGCAAGCCCGCGAGTTGGCCGAAGAGGGCATCCCGGCCGCCCCTCTGCCCTCGGAACTCGCGCCTGCAGCGCCCAAAAAGCTCAACTAATCCTGGGCATAGGCCTTCTGGCTAGGCTGACCGGCAGACGCGAAGACACAAGCGAAAGCGCAGAGTGCGATAGCGGAGGCTGTCATGCGCTATCGAGTCGAATATCTGTGGGAGACGACGGAAGAATTGTCCGTCTGCGCCGCGAACGAATTCGACGGCGAGTTGCCGCTCGTTGAACTGCAAGCGCGCGTCGAAGGCGTGCGCGCGAAGCGTGACTTCGGCGCCGGCGGCTTCCAAATCCGCGACCTGCGCGAAGGCGGCTTGATCGTCGCCCTTGAAACCTTTGACGATCCGCTAGGCGGTTTCTGGCCGTATTCCGGCGATTATGTAATTCATTGAGATATCGCGCGAGAGCGACCAGCCGTTGCCAAACGGATTGAAACTCAAGCCAACCGGCTCATCCCAAACCAAATCGGCGGCGCCCGCGCGGATTTCTTCTGGCGTCACGAGTTTATCGTAGTCGTGGGCGCCTGCCGGCGCCCAGTTGAGGACGCGCTCAGCGGCAACAATGGCCAGCGCGTGCGCCTTCTGTGTTCGATTGATTGTCGACAGCACAAGCACGCCGCCCGGCGCGACGAGTGCGCCAGCCGCCGCCAGAAAAACGCCGACGTCGGCGACGTGCTCGATGATTTCCAGGGCGGTGACGAACTGGAATGTCTCGCCACGCTCAACGAGAGCTTCCGCCGTCGCGCACTCATAGGCGATCTCAAGGCTTGCCTGCTCGGCATAAGAGCGTGCTGCACCGATAGCCTCGGCGGAGGCGTCAATCGCGGAGAGCTTTGCCCCCATGCGCGCGAGCGGCGCCGCCACCAAGCCGCCGCCACAGCCAAGATCCAGCGCACTTACACCATCCAGCGGGCGGCGCGCGGACGTTTTGAAGTGCCGCATGGCGATGTCGCGGATGTAGCGCAGGCGGACCGGATTCAAGCGATGGAGGGCGCCGAACGGCCCCTTCGGATTCCACCACTCGGCGGCCAAAGCGCTGAATTTTCTGATCTCTTCGGGGTCGAGCGTGGACTGCGACATGCCATCACTACCGCTATAGCCAGACTTGAGGTCAAGCCGGTATCGCGTCGCGGTCGGCCATGCTAAGGCCCGCGGGAACATACAACTTTTCGATCACGGCCAGCAGTTTCCATGTCCCGTTTGGTGATGAAGTTCGGCGGCACGTCGGTGGGCGACGTGGAACGCATCGCCCGTGTCGCGCGCATTGTCGCGGCGCAGCGGAAGGCGGGTCGAGGCCTGGCGGTGGTCGTTTCGGCAATGTCAGGCGAGACGGATCGCCTCGTTGGGTTGGCGCGTGGCGCGGCGGGCGAAACCGGCAACGGACCGGCGATGGCCGCAAACGAGTTCAACGACGAGTATGACGTCGTCGTTTCTGCGGGTGAGCAGGTGACGACGGGCCTGCTTGCGCTCGCGCTTCGCCGGATAGGTATCCCAGCCCGCTCGTGGCAGAATTGGCAGATACCTTTCAAAACTGACGCTGCCCATTCAAAGGCGCGCGTCTTCGATATTGTAGATGGTGAGATCGGCGCGTCGATGGACGCCGGCGTCGTGGCTGTCGTGCCCGGCTTTCAAGGCATCACCGAAGATCGCCGCATCACCACGTTGGGCCGCGGCGGTTCGGACACCTCAGCGGTCGCGCTTGCGGCGGCGCTCAACGCCGAACGGTGCGACATCTACACGGACGTCGATGGCGTCTACACGACCGATCCGCGTATTGTCGCAAAGGCCCAGCGTCTCGAAAAAATCTCGTACGAAGAGATGCTGGAGATGGCCTCGCTTGGCGCCAAGGTGCTGCAGACCCGCTCAGTAGAGCTGGCGTTCGCTAAGCGCGTGCCGGTGCGTGTTCTCTCTAGTTTTGTTGAGCCGGGCGAACCCAACCCTGGCACGCTCGTGTGTCCCGAGGATGAAATCGTGGAAAAGCAGGTTGTCTCCGGCGTCGCCTATTCGCGCGACGAGGCCAAGGTCACGCTTTTGGGGGTCGAGGACCATCCCGGCGTCGCCGCTGACATTTTCGGCCGCCTCGCGGAGGCCAACGTCAATGTGGACATGATCGTCCAAAGCGAGGCCCGTCAGGAGAACCGGCAGAACATTGTGTTCACCTGTCCGGAACGAGATGCTGCGCGCGCGGCCGAAACGATCGAGAACGCACGCACGAAAATCGGCGTGGAAGAGATTCACATTCGCCGTGATGTCGCCAAAGTCTCCGTGATAGGCATCGGCATGCGCAGTCAGGTCGGCGTGGCGCGAACAATGTTCGCGGCACTTGCGCAAAAGGGCATCAATATCGAAGCGATCGCCACTTCGGAGATCAAAATTTCTGTGTTGATCGACGCGGCCTACACAGAACTTGCGGTGCGGGCGCTGCATACGGCCTATGGTCTCGACGGCGCCTGAGAAGCGTCGCGGCATAAAGCGGAGGATTGTGAAAGGCGATGGCTGGTCCGGCCAATATCGGCGGATCCCGGATACTCCTGCGCAAGTTGCGGGAGATCATGGAGACAGGCGGCGAGGCGCAGCATCGCCTTGATCGGCTGGTCACCATGGTGGCCGCGACCATGGTCGCCGACGTCTGCTCAATCTATCTCACGCGCGGTGCAGTTCACGAGCTTTTCGCGACGCAGGGCCTCAAAGCCGACGCTGTCCACCGCACGCGCCTGAAACAGGGCGAGGGCTTGGTCGGCCTGGTCGCCGAAACGGCTCAGCCGCTCAACATCGCCGACGCCCAACACCACGAACGCTTCGCTTTCCGTCCAGAAACCGGGGAAGAGCCGTTCAATTCGTTTCTCGGCGTGCCGATTGTGCGCTCCGAGCGCGTGTTTGGCGTTCTGGTTGTGCAGAACCGCGTTCAGCGCGTCTACGGCGAGGATGAGGTCGAGGCGCTGCAGACCATCGCCATGGTGCTTGCCGAGATGGTGGCGTCGGGCGCGTTTGGGGATTTGTCCGGGCTCTCGGACGTCGAAGCGCGCGCCAGCAGGCCGGAATCGCTACGCGGGCGCGCCTTCTCGGACGGTCTGGCGATCGGGACCGCCGTACTGCATGAGCCACACGCGCCACTTGGCCGCGTGATCGCAGATGATCCTGTGCGTGAGGAGCAGCGTCTGGATGGCGCGTTGAAGCAGGTGCGGACGGCGTTGGCGGAGATGTTGGATGGCGACCCTGGTCGGCTTTCCGGCGTGTCGCGTGAGGTGCTCGAAACGTTCGTGATGCTTGCTAATGACCCAAGCTGGGAGGTGAAGCTGAAGCACGGTGTTCGTGCGGGCCTCTCCGCAGATGCGGCGGTGGAGCGTGTGCGTGGCGAGCACCGCGCGAAATTCAACGCCACGCGCGATCCCTACCTGCGCGAGCGCCTGCACGACTTGGAGGATCTCGACAATCGCCTGTTGCGGGCTCTGGCGGGCGTTGATGGGGCGCAAGCGCGAGCGATGCCGGAAGACGCAATCCTCATCGCGCGCGAACTCGGCCCTGCCGAGCTGTTGGACTATGGGGCAGAGCGGCTGAAGGGGGTGGCGCTCGAGGAAGGCGGCGCAACCGCTCACGCAGCTATCGTCGCGCGCGCCATGGGCGTGCCGATGGTTGGGCTTCTGCCAGGCCTCCTCTCCCGTGTCGAAGACGGCGATCCAGTGGTGTTGGATGGCGAGCAGGGCGAAATCCGGCTCCGGCCAAGCGCTGAAGTGCTTCATGCGTACCGCCAGCGGCTCGAATTCCGCAGCGCCCGCGCCGCAGAATTCGCGCGTCTACGCAACATCCCGCCGGTAACCGCCGATGGCGAGCGCATGACCTTGTTGCTCAACGCCGGTTTGGCCTTGGACGTGCATCATCTCGACGACGTCGGTGCGGAAGGTATCGGGCTCTTTCGCACCGAGTTTCAGTTCATGGTCTCCGAGACGCTGCCGCGCCTGGAGAGCCAAACGCTGCTTTATCGCGATGTGCTTGAGGCGGCGGGCGAGCGGCCAGTCACGTTCCGCACGCTCGACCTCGGCGGCGATAAGGTGCTCCCTTACGTCACTGCGGAGCGCGAAGAGAATCCCGCCCTCGGTTGGCGCGCCGTTCGCATCGGCTTAGATCGGCCAGCTCTACTTCGCTACCAGTTGCGCGCCTTGATCAACGCCGCAGCAGGTCGCCGCTTGCGGATTATGTTCCCACTGGTGACGACTGTGGCTGAGTTCGATGCTGCGCGCGCGCTCGTCGACCGTGAGTTGGACTGGAGGCGCAAGCACGGCGGTGGCGCGCCGGCGCATGTGGAAGTTGGCGTGATGGTTGAAGCGCCGGCGCTGGCGTGGTCGATACCCGCGTTGAAGGGGCGCGCGGATTTTCTCTCGATCGGCACCAATGATCTCATGCAGTATTTCTTTGCCGCCGACCGCGGCAACGCGCGCGTATCGGATCGCTACGACATCTTGAGCACTGCAGCACTCCGCTTGCTCAAGCGCATTCGCGAGGACGCGCACGCGGCTGGGCTCCAGATTTCGATTTGCGGCGAGGCGGCAGGGCGGCCGCTAGAAGCGCTCGCGTTTACGGCGCTCGGCTTCCGGCGCCTGTCGATGCCGGCTTCGGGGATCGGGCCGGTGAAGCGCCTCATTCTGTCTCTAGACGCGAGCGCCGCGAGCGCCGCAATCGAGCGTATGCTGCGCAGGGAATCGGCTTCGATTCGCGGTGAACTCACAGAATTCGCGACGGCGGCCGGATGCGCACTGTGATGCGCCAAATCAGTGCGTTGAGAAATTCATGATTCGCCGTTAAGCTTAGGGATATGGCGCAAAATTTGCTTTTGCCGACGTATGGTCTCCAAGGACGAGCCAGCGCTTAATGTTGCACCCTGTTCCGACTGATCCAGCGAACGAACCCGAGGCGGTTGAAGCGCGCACGCAGCGCGCGCGTCCCGCTGTGCCGCCGCCGGAGCTTGATCCGGCGTGGCGGGCGGGGCGCAAGCTGAGCGAAGCCCGTCGCCAGCGTGGCCTGAGCCTTGACGAAGTGGCTGACCGCATCCGGGTCCGGCGCGAATTCCTCGAAGCGCTCGAGGACATGAACATCAAGCTGTTGCCGGGCAAGGCCTATGCCCTGGCGTTTTTGCGGTCTTACGCTCGCGAGCTGGGCATGGACGAGCGCGCAATCGTCGAACAGTTTCAGGAAGAGAGTGCGCTGACGCGCGAGGACGTTAACAAGCAAATCCGCAATCCAACCTCCAAGCCGCACAAGGAGCGGCCGTGGGCGGCGGCTGCGGCCTTGGTGGTGTTGGCGGCCGGCTTCGTGGGTTGGCGCGCCTTGAGCCAGCAGGGGAACGAAGCGCCAGCGGAGCAGGCGGCCAGCGTCCCGGCGGCGACCGGCCTTAGCCCCGCCAGCACCGGTGCGGTGGAGACCCGGGTGGTCGAGATTCGGGCCTTGTCGGAAGCGTGGCTTTCCGCGCGTGGTCCAGATGGGACAGTATTCCTGGACCGGACCCTGCAGCCGGGGGACGTCTATCGCCCTGATCCGAGCCCGGGTTGGACCCTCCACGCGCGCGACGGCGGCGCCTTCGAGATGTTCGTGAATGGCGTGCCTGCAGGCCCCCTGGGGACAGCGGGGATGCCGGTCCTTGGGCGCCCGATTGACGGGATTCAGCCGCTGACGCAGGCCGAACTCGCCTCGCCGCGCAGCTAGCCGCAGGCTGCGGGCCTGTTAGCCACGCCGCAGGCGCGCTATCTCCGGCTTGAAAGGATTTCGTCCCATGGACGGCGCGGCCGGCGATCTGCACCATATTCGTCCTTGGCGGCGTATCGAGCGTCGGCGCTCGCGAAAAATTCGCGTCGGCGCTGTCGAGGTTGGCGGCGACGCGCCGATCTCCGTGCAGTCAATGACCAACACGCTGACGGCCGATGCTGCGGCGACGATCGACCAGATCAGGCGCCTTGAAGAAGCCGGCGCAGATATCGTTCGGGTGTCATGCCCAGACGAAGAGTCGACTACAGCGTTCGCCAAAATTGCGCGTGAGGCCAAGGTCCCACTCGTCGCGGACATTCACTTCCACTACCGCCGAGCAATCGAGGCGGCGGCGGCGGGGGCCGCGTGCTTGCGCATCAATCCAGGCAATATCGGCAATGCCCACCGTGTACGAGAGGTCGTGCAGGCCGCCAAGGACCACGGCTGCTCCATCCGCATCGGGGTGAACGCCGGCTCACTCGAGCAGCATTTGCTCGAAAAGTACGGCGAGCCATGTCCGGAGGCGATGGTGGAAAGCGCGCTCTTCCACGCAGCGCTGCTCGAAGAGCACGACTTTCGCGAGTACAAAATCAGCGTCAAAGCCTCGGACATTTTCCTGACGGCGGCTGCATATCAGGCGCTGGCCGAGGCGACCGACGCGCCCCTGCATCTTGGCGTCACGGAGGCCGGGGCGTTACGCACTGGGACGGTGAAATCCTCGATTGCGATGGGTTCGCTGCTCTGGGCCGGTATCGGCGATACCATCCGGGTGTCGCTGGCGGCCGATCCGGTTGAGGAGATCAAGGTTGGCCACGATCTGCTGAAGTCGATGGGCCTGCGCCAGCGCGGCGTCACCATCATTGCGTGCCCGTCGTGCGCGCGGCAGGGCTTCAACGTCATTCAAACGGTTGAGGAACTGGAGCGCCGTGTCGCCCACATTGCGGAGCCGATCACGCTCTCCATCATCGGCTGTGTGGTGAACGGGCCGGGCGAGGCGCTGATGACGGACCTCGGTTTGACCGGCGGCGGCAAGGGCGCGGGGATGGTCTATGTCGCTGGCAAGGCCGACCACAAGATCGACAACAACGCCATGATCGACCACATCGTCGAACTGGTTGAAGAACGCGCCAAGAGCCTGCGAGAGGCGTAGCCGGCATCGACAAGCCGCTCGGTTCACGCCTATCTAGGCCACGGAGATTGCCATGCTGCAGCGCCATCTGCAGGACACGTACGAATATCTGTTCGACGCTGCCCACCGCGCGCTGCTCGAAGGCAGCTCGTTTGCGCCGTTCGGCGCGGGCATCCGCAAGACCGGCGAACAGATCCACACCAATGTCGATCTGCCGATCGATCGCTCAGCGCCATCGGATCACATTTCGGGATTGATCGCCGGGTTTCGCCTGGACGAGAAGGAAAACGGTCTGATCGCCGCCGGCTTGGTGTTCGACGGCCGCGCGCGCTCCGATGACGCGGCGGCGTTGTGTTTTCACATTGAGGCGGCGAACGGGAAAGCCGTTGAAGTCATCGTGCCGTACTCGCGCATGGACTCAAAAATCGCTTTTGCCGAGCCGCAAACGAGCGAAGTCGAGCCCGAGATTTTCACTGACCTCATGTGACGGCCGCGCGTGTCTGATTTAGCCCGTTTAGAGCGCCGCCTCATTCAGGCGGTCGAGCGCTTTGATCGCGTCGAGGCGCGTCTGGCCGCCGCCACGGACGGGGCCGAGATCGTCAAGCTGGGCCAGGAGCACGCCGAGCTGAAGCCGCTCGTCGATGCGGTGCGCGCGCTGCGCGAAGCGGACGCCGAAATAGCCAGTCTCGCCTTGATGGCGAAAGACAGCGATGCCGACATGGCGGCGCTGGCGGAAGCTGAACTCGAAACTGCGAAGGAGCGCTTGCCCGGCCTGCAACAGGCGGCGCTCCTGCTGCTCGCACCGAAGGACAAAGACGAGAACGCCTCCGCCATCCTTGAAGTGCGGGCCGGCACTGGCGGCGAAGAGGCCGCGCTCTTCGCCGGCGACTTGCTGCGCATGTACCAACGCTACGCCAACATTCGCCGCTGGAAATTCGAGCTTGAAAGCCTTTCGGACACCGGCCTTGGCGGCGTCAAAGAAGCGGTGGCGAGCGTTTCCGGCGCCGGCGTGTTCGGACGCCTGCGGTTTGAAAGCGGCGTGCATCGCGTGCAGCGCGTGCCCGAGACAGAGGCTGGCGGGCGCATTCACACGTCGGCCGCCACCGTGGCGGTGCTGCCCCAACCCGAGGGCGAGATTGATATCGTCATCGACGACAAGGACATCCGCATCGACACGATGCGGGCGTCAGGCGCGGGCGGCCAGCACGTCAACAAGACCGACTCCGCGGTGCGCATCACCCACATTCCATCCGGGATTGTGGTCGTGGCGCAGGAGAAATCGCAGCACCAGAACCGCGCCAACGCCATGCGCATCTTGAAGACAAAACTCTACGATGCGGAGCGCGAACGGCAGGCCGCCGTTCGGTCGGCGGAGCGGAAGGGGCAGGTTGGCTCCGGCGATCGCAGCGAACGCATCCGCACCTACAATTTCCCGCAAGGACGGGTGACCGATCACCGGATCAATCTCACCGTCTACAACTTGCCTGAAGTGATCGAAGGCAATGGCCTCGACCCGATCCTCGACGCGCTCGCGGCGGAAGATCAGGCCCGCAAGCTGGCGGTGCTTGAGGACGATGCGTGACCGAGACGCTCGTTTCGCTATGGACGGCGGTGCGGCAACGCCTTGAAGCTGCGGGCGTGGATTCGCCCGTGCTTGACGCGCGTCTGCTCCTGGAAGCCGGTGCAGGAGTGAAGCGCCTCGACATCGTCACCGATCCGCGCCGGCCGGTGACGGCCGATCAGGTCGCCGCTGTGGACGCGTTGGCGCGCCGCCGCGAAGCGCGGGAGCCCATCGGCCATATCGTCGGGCGCAAGGCGTTTTGGACGATGGACCTTGCTGTTAGTCCCGACGTCCTGATCCCGCGCCCCGAAACTGAGTTGCTGGTCGAGACGGCGCTTGAACTAATCCCGCCTGACGCCCCGGCTCGCGTGCTGGATCTCGGGGTGGGGTCAGGCGCTATTCTCATCGCGGTGCTCGGCGAGCGCCTGAACGCGACGGGCGTGGGTGTGGATGCGAGCGTGGCGGCGTTGGCGATGGCGGCGCTCAACGTCTCGGCGTCGGGGCACGGCGAACGGATAGAGTTGCGCGAGGGGGATTGGGGGCAAGGGTTGCCTCAGGCCTTCGACCTGGTTCTGTCCAACCCGCCCTACATCGCGACCGAGGAAATTGACGGCTTGACGCCTGAAGTGGCGCGGCACGAACCTCGGTTGGCGCTCGATGGCGGCCCGGACGGGCTGGGGGCCTATCGCCAAATCATTGGCGGCCTAGGCGCCATTCTAAAACCTGGGGGGGCATTTGCGTTTGAGGTGGGCGCGGGGCAGGCGGAAGCGGTCATGGAGCTGCTGCGGGCGGGGGGCTTCAGCCCGGAATCCCCCAAGCGGGACCTCGCTGGCGTGCCGCGCGTTGTCTGGGGACGACGCCCGACTGACACCACGGGCTGAAAAACCCCTTGGATTGGCTCGCGTGAGGCAGTAACCTGTGTCTCGGAATCGACAGCTACCACACCGTTATTGGGCAGAACGGGTGCGGTTCCAGGGCAGGCGAGCACCTAACGCCGCCGCGGCTTCCTCAGCACGAGGTCAGGATTCGAACGCGGCGATGAGCGTCGGCTGACAGTCCGGGTGATCCGGGCGATTTGCAGCATCAGGCATTTTGATGTGAACGCACTCCTCGCGAGTGCGGGTTTTTAGGCGGGAGCCTTAGTGAACCAAGGTCATTACCATGGCGGTCAATCCATGAAGCGTCAGCGCGGCCGTGGGCGGAAGCCCGGCGGCGGTGGGCAACACCACCATAATCATCACCAGCCGAACCGCTCCATGGAGAGCAACGGGCCCGAGGGCGGCAAGGTTCGCGGCAACGCCTCGCTGATTTACGAGCGCTACCTGCAGCTCGCGCGTGACGCGGCGAGTTCGGGCGACCGGGTTCTCAGTGAGAACTACTTGCAACACGCAGACCACTATTTCCGTCTGGTGCGTCAAATGCAGCCGGCGCAGCCGGTGCAGCCAGTCGTCGATCGTTTCGCCAGCGGCCAAGAGTTCGAAGGCGAGGACGAGGGGGGTCTGGACGCCGGCGAAGGAAGCGACGACGCCGAGGCCAATGGCGATCGCGACGAACAACCCGAGGCGGATTTCTCGCCGAACGAGGCACGCGAGGAGCGTGGCGACCGGGGTGACCGTGGCGAGGGTGAATTCCGCCGTGGGCGCCGTGGCCGCCGCGGCCGGTTCCGTCCGGACGGTGAAGGCGAGCGCGAAGGCGGTGAGCCGCGCGAAGAGCGCGCCGAGGGCGGCGAACGCCAGGAACGTCGCGAGCGGCGTCCGCCGCGCGATCGCGGCGGCGACGCCGCCGGCGAGCAAGCCGGCCCGGAAGGCTTTTCCAGCGGCCCGAAGCCAGCGTTTCTCGGCAGCGACTAATTAGCGCTTGGAGGTAGGCGGTCGAGGCGGCGCCGCAAGGCGTCGCTCGAGATATGTGCGCGCGTGAACTTCGACCTCTGCCAGATGATCGATGCCTGGGTCACGGCCACGGAAGAAGTGGTCCGCGCCTTCGACCGCCGCGCTGTCGACTTTGATGTTTTTCTGGGTGCGGATGCGGCTGATCACGCGCTCCATGTCCTGAGCGGTCGTGACGCTGTCGCGCGTGCCGTAGATGACGACGCCCGACGCCGGACACGGCGCCAGGAACGACAGGTCGTAGTGATTGGCCGGCGGCGAAACCGCGATGAAGCCGTCGATTTCTGGGCGCCGCATCAGCAGCTGTAGCCCGATCCACGCCCCGAACGAGTAGCCGCCAACCCAGCACTGCTCTGCATTGGGGTTCATGCTCTGCAGATAATCGAGTGCGGAGGCGGCGTCAGAAAGTTCGCCCATGCCGTTGTCGAACACGCCCTGGCTGCGGCCGATGCCACGGAAATTGAAGCGCAGAACGCCAAAGCCTTTGTCCGCGAAAAGCTTGTAGAGCTGCACGGTAACCCGGTCTTGCATCGAGCCGCCCGCGCGTGGATGGCCATGCAGGATGAGAGCGATGGGTGCGCCTTCTTTTGGCGGTTCCTGGTAGCGGCCCTCAACGCGCCCCGCGGCGCCCGGGAAAATCACTTCTGGCATTCATTGACCCCAGCCGCGGAACAAATCAGCGGCTAATTCTTGACCAAAACACTCGGGTATCTTAGCTCATCGCTAAGAGCAGCCGGACCCCATGGGGCGGCGGCTTCTAGCACATGAATTTGGGGGCGTGCGAGGGCGCGGGAAGGGATAGGCATGCGTTTGACCTCGAAAGGGCGCTACGCCGTGATGGCGATGGCCGATCTGGCGTTGCACGGCGGTGTCGAGCGTGCAGTGCCGCTCCAGGAAGTGGCGCGGCGGCAGGAGATTTCGCTCTCCTACCTCGAACAATTGTTTGCGCGCATGCGGCGCGCCGGGTTGGTGTCGGGCGTGCGCGGCCCTGGTGGCGGTTATCGGCTGTCGCGAGAGGCGTCGATGATGACAGTCGCGGAAATTATCGCCGCGGTGAACGAGCCCATCAAAGCAACGCGTTGTCAGGATGGTTCCGCCAAAAGCTGTCTGGGACGCACCGGGCGATGCATTGCGCATGGGCTGTGGCAGGAGATGGGCGACCGCATTCATCTCTTCCTGGCGTCTGTCTCGCTCGCCGACGTCCTAGATCAACGTTTCGACGGCGCCGCGCGCGTTGCTGCGGAATGATCTGATGACGAGAACGCCCATCTATTGCGACTACAACGCTGGCGCGCCCATTCGCGCTGAAGCGGCGGTGGCGATGGCGCGCGCGCTGGCCACGGGCGGCAACCCGTCGTCGGTGCATGGGTTCGGCCGGCGCATGCGGGCGCTGATCGAGGACGCGCGAGACGTCGTCGCTAAAGCGCTTGAGGCGCGTGCGGAGAACATCGTGTTCGCCTCGGGTGCGACGGAGGCTTTGCATTTGGCGCTTACGAGCGCGGGCGCCAATTCCATCGTCGTGTCGGCGGTGGAGCACGACGCCGTGTTTGAGCACGCGCGCCGCGTGTGTGGAGCGGAGTTTGTCACGCCGGTGGATGCCGGTGGTGAGATCGTTTTGGAAGCTCTGCACGCGCATTTGGCCGCCGCACCTAAGCCCGCACTGGTGGCCGTGCAATTCGCCAACAATGAGACGGGCGTCATTCAACCCATGGCGAAGATCGCCACGCTTTGCCGTGAGCACGGCGCGCTTCTGCTCGTTGATGCAGCCCAGGCATTTGGCCGCGTGCCCGTGAGTTTCGCTGATCTCGACGCTGCTTATGTCGTGGTGTCGAGCCACAAGCTGGGTGGTCCCCCCGGAGCAGGCGCGCTTGCTCTGGCGCCGGGAGCGCCGTTTGTAACGACGCGCTTTGGCGGCGGGCAGGAGCGAGGTCGACGCCCCGGCACCGAAAATGGCCCAGCACTTGTTGGGTTCGGCGTCGCTGTCGACTGGGCGTTGCGCGACATGGCTGCGGAGCAGGCGCGACTGAGCGCCATGCAAAACCGCTTCGAAGCTGGTCTGCCAGCTGACGCCGTCGTGTTCGGCGCCGGCGCCAAGCGCTTGCCCAACACGTCCAATTTTGCGTTGCCAGGATTGAACGCCGAAACTGCGGTGATCGCAATGGACCTCGAAGGCGTCGCACTCTCGTCAGGTGCGGCGTGCTCGTCCGGCAAAGTGCGCTCAAGCCGCGTGCTTGCGGCTATGGGAGTTTCGGCGGAGCTGGCGAAAGGCGCGCTGCGCGTGAGTTTCGGCCATGAGTCGAAGGGCTCCGATGTGGACGAAGTTCTGCATGCTCTAAGCAAGGTCGCGGCGCGCCGTCTTGCGCGAGGTGCAGCTGCATGAGCGCGGTCAAGGACACCATCGACAAAGGCACGGTGGAAGCCGCGCGGGCGCTGGAAGCCGAGAAGTACAAGCACGGCTTCGTCACCGCTATCGAACAAGAACTGGCGCCGGCGGGGCTGAACGAAGAGATCGTTCGCTATATCTCGGCGAAGAAAAACGAGCCGGACTGGATGCTGGCGTGGCGCCTGGAGGCATATGCGCGCTGGCAGACAATGGAAGAACCAACGTGGGCGCTCGTCCACTACCCGCCCATCGACTACCAAGCGGCGCGCTACTACGCGGCGCCTAAGAGTGGGGCAAAGTATAAGCGCCTCGAAGACGTCGATCCGGAGATCCTCGACACCTACAAGAAACTTGGCATCCCGCTCAAGGAGCAGGAGGTCCTCCTTGGCGTGGAGGGCGCCGCGAAAGTGGCCGTGGATGCGGTGTTCGACAGTGTTTCGGTGATCACCACTTTCAAGGAAGAACTCGCGAAAGCTGGCGTCATTTTCTGCTCGATGAGCGAAGCCGTCCGCGAGCATGGCGATCTCGTGCGTAAGTATCTGGGTTCGGTGGTGCCAACGTCGGACAATTTCTTTGCGACGTTGAATAGCGCTGTCTTCTCGGACGGCTCGTTTGTTTACGTTCCACCCGGCGTTCGCTGCCCGATGGAGCTATCAACCTATTTCCGCATGAACGCGGAGGGCACGGGGCAGTTTGAGCGCACGCTGATCATTGCCGACAAGGGCGCCTATGTGTCGTATCTTGAAGGCTGCACGGCGCCGATGCGCGATGAAAATCAGCTGCACGCTGCGGTCGTCGAATTGGTGGCGCTCGACGATGCGGAGATCAAATATTCAACCGTCCAGAATTGGTGGCCTGGCGACGCTGAGGGTAAAGGCGGAATCTACAACTTCGTGACCAAACGCGGCGATTGCCGCGGGCCCCGCTCGAAGATCAGCTGGACACAGGTTGAGACGGGTTCGGCCATTACCTGGAAGTATCCGAGCTGCATTCTGCGCGGCGAGGAGAGCGTCGGGGAGTTTTACTCCATCGCGGTGACCAACGGTCGCCAACAGGCCGATACCGGCACCAAGATGATCCATCTGGGCAAGAACACACGCTCGCGCATCATTTCCAAAGGCATTTCGGCCGGCCGATCTTCGAACGCGTACCGTGGCTTGGTCTCTGCGCATGCGAAGGCGCACGGCGCGCGAAACTTCACGCAGTGCGACTCGCTGTTGCTCGGCGACCAGTGCGCCGCCCACACCGTTCCATATGTGGAGACGCGGACGCCGGACGCGCAGTTTGAACACGAAGCGACCACCACGAAGCTCTCCGATGACCAGCTGTTCTATCTGCGCTCGCGCGGCATCCCTGAGGAGGAAGCTGTCGCGTTGCTGGTGAACGGCTTCGTGCGGGAAGTGCTGCAGAAATTGCCAATGGAGTTTGCCGTCGAGGCGCAGAAGCTCCTGGAAGTGAGCTTGGAGGGGAGCGTCGGATGAGCATCTTGCGGAGCATCGTCGCAGCCGTGGCGGTCGCCGCCGTTGCCGCGTGTGGACAATCATCGGCGCCGAGCGAGCAAGCGGCGACGACAACGGCGCCTGCCCCGCCGGCGCCGCCGGAGGCGGGGCACGCGGCCATCGACGAGGTTGATGCATCTTTGCTGGCCGCGCCGAATGAGTCCTTCATTGCGATTGAACCCAGCGAGGTCGGCGTCTTTGCCGCACCGACGGTTATGGAGGCGCTCACCGATCTGGTCGGCGTCGGCGCCCATGAGGGTGGTGAGAACGTAAAGCTCACCGTGCGCGAGGCCGGAGACGCGGCTACCGCTGACATCGTTCGCCTTGGCATTCAGGATGACTCTGTCTCGGGCGGTCACATTCGCATCGAGTTTCGCCGCGAGCCGGACGGCTGGTTTCCAACCAACGCGTATCGCCGCACCATGTGCGCGCGCGGCGCGCTCGCCAACCAGTGGACGACGGAGCTGTGCCCGTGATCCGTGCGCTGATCTGCATTGCAGCGCTTGCCGCCGTCTCCGCATGCTCGCGCATTCGGGGCGGCGAGGCGGATGCCGTGGCGGACCTCATGCCGTGCGCCGATATGGCGGCCACGCCCGGCGAACTGAACCCGGGCGCCTGCCGGCTTGAGGCCACGGATCAGCGCATTCGCGTGACGTTCGCTTCCGTGGTGGAGGGCGGCACAGGCGGCACGGTAACCGCAGACGTGTTGAGTGAGACAGGCGCCGTGGTGCAGTCCATGGTTGAGCGCGACGTTTCAGAGTATTTGCCGCCCTCCGTTCAGGACATTGATGGCGACGGACGCGGCGACGTTTTGATTGCGCGTGAGAGTGGCAATGTGAATACAGCCCACGCCGTGTGGATATATAGCGGCGCCCGCGGCGCCTTTCACCGCGTCGGCGAGGTGAGTGGCGTTGAAATCACTCGTACGAACGATGGCTATATCGCCGTTCCCGCGCGCTCCGGCGCGGCTGCCTGGAATGTCGCTTTCTATCGGTTGGACGAAGAGGCGCTGCATCCGCTTTTGACCGTGGGTGTTGAAGCGCAAGGGCAAGGCTCTGACGGAGTGGTGACGCGCGCGACGTGTACGGTCACAGACGCCCCAGGCCTCGCCGAACTCGCCATGAGGCTTGAAGACGCGAGAGCCAAGTTTTGCATTGAACCCGCAGCGCAGGTGTTCGGTCCATGAAAGAGTATTGGTTCGCGCGTCGCTTTCCGCTCAGCGACCAACGTCGTGCGATGGCTCCCGTTCATTGGAAGGGCTACGCGGTGAGCATCGTCTATGTTGTGGCGTTGCTGTTCGGCGGCGGGCTCTTTGTGTTTCTCGGCATGACCGAACGCATGATGGAAGGCGTGGCCGTATTCGGCGTTATCGCATTCGTCGCGGCCGCTTGGTTTATGCTCACGGCGAAAGCGAACGGCGATCCCGTGCGGACGGTGGCTGACTACAAGAAGGACAAGGCCGGTGTTTGAAATTCAGGATCTACGCGTCGCCGTGGGCGGCGTTGAGATCATCAAGGGTCTCACGCTGACTGTTCCCGCGGGCGAGACACACGCCATCATGGGGCCGAACGGCTCTGGCAAGTCGACGCTCGCCTATGCTTTGTCGGGCCGTGACAATTACGCGGTGACAGGCGGGAGCGCGACGCTCAATGGCGCAAATCTGTTGATGCTTGAGCCCGAGGCGCGGGCGGCGGCGGGCCTGTTCTTGTCGTTCCAATATCCTGTCGAAATACCCGGTCTATCCGCGATCGCCTTCTTGAAGGCCGCGATCAATGCTCAGCGCACGGCCCGGGGCGAAGAGCCGATGAGCGCGCCCGACTTGCTCAAGCTCGTGCGGAGCAAGGCTGACGCGCTCAAAATCGATCAGGACATGCTTAAGCGCCCGCTCAACGTTGGCTTTTCCGGAGGCGAGAAGAAGCGCTTCGAGGCCCTGCAGATGGCCGTGCTGCAGCCGCGCTTCGCCATTTTGGATGAAACGGATTCGGGGCTGGACATCGATGCTCTGAAGATCGTCGCCGATAGCGTGAATGGCTTGCGCGGACCGGATCGGGGGTTGTTGGTGATCACGCACTACCAGCGCCTGCTCGACTACATCAAACCCGACAGAGTTCATGTGCTTGCAAAGGGGCGCATCATCACAAGCGGCGGCCCGGACCTTGCGCTCGAACTGGAGCGCGAAGGCTACGACAAATATCTGAGGGCGGCGTGAGCGTAGCCGAACTACCGAATCGCCGCGTCGAGGCGTGGAAATATTCCGATCTGCGCGGCGCGCTAGACGGCGCTGCGGCGCGCATGTCCGGCGAAGGCGCGGTGATTGAACGCCTCGCCGCTGGCGCCGGGCGGCTTGATGTGCGGGCGATTGAACCCGGCCAGAGCGACATCGTGGTCGACGAGTTGGCGACCGAGGGGTTCGCCGCTACGGCTGAGCGCGTGCATGTTGGGGCCGGTGGTGCATATCACCGGATAGTTCTGCAGAGCGGTGGCGAAGTCCCGCTCGCGCATTGCCGCGTCACGCTCGATGCGGGCGCGACGTTCCGGCAGTTTGTGTTGGCCGACGGCGGCAAGTTGGCGCGCGTTGAAACGGTCGTCGAAGCCGTTGCTGAGGGCGCGACAGTTGAACTCAACGGTGTGTATTTGGCTGGGCCAGGCCGGCACGTCGATCTCACCTCAACGATTGAGCACAAGGCCCCCAGTGGTCGGACGCGCCAACTGATCAAAGGCGTTGCGCGCAAGGGCGGTCGTGGCGTTTTCCAGGGCAAGATTGTCGTGGATCGCGCCGCGCAGAAGACGGACGCGCGCCAGTATCATCACGGCATGCTGCTGGAAGATGGCGCCGAAATCTTCGCCAAGCCGGAATTGATGATCCATGCGGACGATGTGCAGTGCGCGCACGGCAACACCGCCGGCGGCCTCGACGCGCAGGCGCTGTTCTATCTTCGATCGCGCGGGGTGCCGGAGGTTGAAGCGCGGGCGCTGCTGATCCAGGCGTTTCTCGCCGACGCCATCCCGGACTGGGCGCCCCCAGATGTGCGCGAGGAGATCGAGGCGCGCATTGCGTCTTGGTTGAGCGCACGCCCATGAACGCGCCCGTATTTAAGCGGCCCTTCGATGTGGAGGCGGTGCGAGCGGACTTTCCGATTTTGTCGCGGCAAGTCCATGGCCGCCCGCTCGTCTATCTGGACAACGCCGCCAGTGCTCAGAAGCCGGATGCCGTTGTCGAAGCCATGGCGGCGGCGATGCGCGGCTCGTACGCCAACGTGCATCGCGGTCTGCATGCGCTGGCCAACGAAACCACGGAAGCATTTGAGGCTGCGCGCGCGACGGTGGCGCGCTTCATCAACGCAGCAAGTTCCGAGCAGATCGTCTTCACCAAAGGCGGCACGCAGGCGATCAATATCGCGGCTGCTGGCCAGGACATTCAGCCGGGTGACGAGATCGTGCTCTCGGTCATGGAGCATCATTCCAACATTGTGCCGTGGCATTTTCTGCGCGAACGCAAAGGCGCGGTCTTGCGCTGGCTCGATATCGACGACGATGGCGGCGTTGATCTTGCCGCTCTCGATGATCTGATCGGGCCGCGTACCAAACTGGTCGCCATGACGCATATGTCCAACGTACTCGGTGCGCGGACGCCGGCGGCCGACATAGTGCGTGTCGCCCACGCCAAGGGTGTGCCGGTGCTGCTTGATGGCTGCCAGGCTGCTGTGCATGGTCGCGTCGACGTGCAGGCTCTGGACGCGGATTTCTACGCCTTCACCGGACACAAGCTCTACGGGCCCACTGGCATTGGCGTGCTCTATGGCAAGGCGGAGCGTCTCGCGGCGATGCGCCCGTTTGAGGGCGGCGGCGAGATGATCGACATCGTGGAACGCGAGCGCGTGCTCTACAATGCCCCGCCGCATCGCTTCGAAGCGGGAACGCCACCGATCTTGGAAGCGATCGGCCTCAAGGCGGCGATCGATTGGTACGAGTCCCAGGATCGCGTCGCCATCGAAGCGCATGAGGGCGCGCTGCGCGATCGCGCGATGGCAGCCCTACGTGACCTGAACTGGGTCAAGCTTTATGGCCGAGCAGCCGACAAAGGGGCGATCATCGCCTTCTCCGTTGACGGCGCGCATCCCCACGACGTGGCGCAGATATTAGACCGGCAGGGCGTCGCCGTGCGGGCGGGGCACCATTGCGCGCAGCCTTTGATGCAACGGCTGGGCGTTACCGCCACCGCGCGGGCGAGTTTTGCGTGCTACAATCGGCTCGATGAGGTCGATGTGTTTATCGAGGCCTTGCACAAGGCCAGGAAGTTGCTGAGCTAAGGACCATGGACGGCGTCGCTTCACCTCCACAATCGGCTCTTTCGCAAGTTGAGCTAGACCGCATCACCGACGATTTGGTGGCGCAGTTCAAAACCGTGTTCGACCCGGAAATCCCGGTTGATATCTACGAACTCGGCCTCATCTACAAAGTCGATATCAATGACGAAGGCTTCGTCGATATCGACATGACTCTTACCGCGCCCGGTTGCCCGGTTGCCGGCGAAATGCCGGGATGGGTCGAGGATGCGGCCAGGAAGGTGCAAGGCGTAACGGGCGCGAAAGTAAACCTCGTGTTTGATCCGCCTTGGACGCCTGCCCGCATGAGCGACGAGGCCAAGCTTGAATTGAATATGCTGTGACATGACCCGCCGACCGAGACCGAAGATTGTGACGTTGACCGATGCGGCCGCTGCCCGCGTTCGCGACATCATCGCCAAGGGCGACAAGCCCTATCTACGCGTCGGCGTGACGAACGGCGGCTGCGCCGGGATGGAATACGTGCTCGATTACGCAGCAGAGCCGGAACCGTTTGACGAACTCGTCGAAGACCAAGGCGTGCAGATTCTGGTGAAGGCCGACGCGGTGATGTTTTTGCTCGGGTCGCAGATTGACTATGAGACGACGCGCTTGGCTTCGAAGTTCGTATTCCTCAACCCGAACCAGACCGATGCCTGCGGTTGCGGTGAAAGCGTCACCATCGAACCGGCGAAGGTGGAAGGCTGAGTAGGTGAGCAGCAGCTTCCACGATTTCGTGCGAGAGCTGTTCGCGGGCTTGGGGCCTGTGCAAATCAAGCGAATGTTCGGCGGCGCCGGTGGCTATGCCGACGGCGTGATGTTTCTTTTGCTGGCCGACGATACGATCCACCTCAAGGCCGACGCTGAGCTGAAGTCGGCGCTTGCGGCAGAGGGCTCAGGGCCGTTCGTGTGGATTCCGCAGAATGGTCCACGCAAAGGCGAGCAGATCGACTTGGGGTATTGGCGCTTGCCAGAAGCTGCGCTGGACGATCCCGATCTAGCTGTGGAATGGGGCCGCCGGGCCCTCGCTGTCGCGAAGGCCAAAGCGAGCGCCAAAAAACCCAAGCAGAAGCGTTAGTCGCCGCGAAACTTGGCGGGCCGTTTCTGCAAGAAGGCTTGCACGCCTTCAGCAAAATCTCCAGTGCGGCCCGCTTCGCGCTGTAAGTCGCGCTCGCGTTGGAGCTGCGCGTTCCAGTCGGCATCGAGAGAATCCCACGCCATGCGCCTGATGAGGCCCAAGGCTCGCGGCCCGTTCGCCAGTTCGAGCGCGATGGCTTTTGCCGTCGGCATCAGTTCGGCATCCGGAACGCAGCGATTGATCAAGCCCCATTCCAACGCCTTTGACGCCGGCACCTTCTCGCCAAGCAGCATCATTTCCATGGCGCGTGCGCGACCGATCATGCGCGGCAACTGGTAGGTGGCGCTGCCGTCCGGCACCAACCCGATGCGGCGGAAGGCTTGCAGGAAATAGGCGCTCTCGGCAGCGATGATCATGTCGCCCATCAACGCGAACGAACACCCAACTCCCGCTGCAGCGCCGTTGACCGCCGTCACCAATGGGATGGGCAGGTCGCGCATATAGGTGACAAACGGGTTGTAGCTTTTCTCGAGAGCGAGACCGAGATCGATTTGACCATCCTCGCCCATGGGCGCAGTGTTGCCGCCGAGCGCGGCGCCCGAGGAGAAGCCGCGCCCTTCGCCTGTGAGCACGATAGCGCGGGCCTCTTTCACAGCGCGCGCGAACGCATCGTGCAGCTCATGCGTCATCGCCGGATCTGCGGCGTTTAGCGTCGCCGGATCGGACATGGTGACGACCGCGACCGGACCATCGAGTTCGTACTTGACCTTGGCGTAAGCCATTGTGCGCTTCTCCCGTGTTGACGGGATGCTAGCGCTTCGCGCGAACGATGGAAGCGCTACGCCACGTAAAGCACGGGCGTGGAGTCCGTGGTGACCTGATTGCGGCCATTGCGCTTGGAGGCATAGAGGCAAGCGTCCGCCCGCTCCAGGATGCCTTGGGGGGTGTCACCAGGCTGCAAACGCGCAATCCCCATCGAGACCGTAACCTGACCCAGGTCCTCGTTCGTCGAGCGCCGGCGCAGGCGCTTTGCCTGGATCGCGGCGCGCAGCGCTTCGGCGGTTTGTGCAGCGATGCGCGGGCTGACACGCGGCATGATCATGGCGAACTCTTCGCCGCCGTACCGGGCGACGAGGAAGTCCGGCCGGGCGTGCGCCTGCAAGGCGCTGGCGAGGAAGCGCAAGATTTGGTCACCGGTGTGATGACCCCAGGTGTCGTTGAAGCGCTTGAAGTGGTCGATATCGCAAAGGATGAGGCAAAGTTCGCTGCGCTGTGCGCGCGCTTCTTCCAACCGCATGCGAAGGGTTTCGTCGAACATGCGGCGGTTGGCGAGACCAGTGAGGCTGTCCGTCAACGATTCGACGCGCACCGATTCGAGGCTCGTGCGCAGCGTGTCGATTTCCTGGCTAGAACGCTTCAGCTGTTCGTTGAGATGCTGGTTGTGGTTGGCCATGTCCAGCGTGGCCGCCGCTAGGCTGGAGACCACTTGGCGGATCTGATCGGGGCTAAGGCCGCGGTTCAAATCGGTGGCGGCGCTTTCAAGCGTGCGCCCGTAGTCGCCGCTCTTCTCTTCGGCCTGCTTCAGGAATGAAACGACTTGTCCGAGATCGCGCGCGATCCGTTCGCCCGCCAGCACGATCTGGGCGGAAGCGCCCAGGCCGGTGAAGTGGCGCTCGTGAACCTCGGCGTTGAATTCCGCCGTGAAGGCCTCGCCGCTGGCAATGCGGCCGTCGATCGTTTCGCGAAGCGACTGATTTCGTCCGAGGCGATAAGCGAGCCAGACCTCGTAATTGTCGCTGGTGGCCGTGACGCCATGCAAGCGCATGAGATCTAGGGTTTCCTGGGCGACCGCCGCGCCGCCCGGGCCCTGCATGAGAATGTCTTGGTCAGTCACGCGTGTCCGGCCCGAGAATCTGAGGTCACAACATCTGACGCTAAGAGGGAGGGTATGGACGAGAGGTAAATGGGGGTGAATGCGCCGCCCAAAATTTGGTAATTGCGCTTACGTGGACGGCAACCTCTAGAGTGCCCGAAACGCCGGGAGGCCGCGACATGAACAAGCCTGTCCAACCGTCCATCGAGCAAACCAAGGCCCGGATGCAGGCCGTGCTTGAGGCGCAAAAGCGCGCCCAGCTCTCTAAGGGGCCGCCGAGCGCGGCGTTGCGCAAGGACAGGCTTAACCGTTGTGTGAGCTTGCTGGTCACTCACCAGGACGATTTCATCGCCGCGCTCGATCAGGATTTCGGCGCCCGTTCGCCGGACATGTCGCGCCTGACTGACATTGCCGGCGCCATCGGTCCGCTGAAGGAAGCGCGCGACAATCTCGACAAATGGATGCGTCCGCAGAAGCGCAAGGTCACGCCGGCGCCGTTGGCTGTCTTCGGCGCCAAAGCTGAAGTGCGCTACCAACCCAAAGGCGTCGTCGGCATCATCTCGCCCTGGAATTTTCCGGTGCAGCTGTCGTTCGACGCCATCGCTGGCGCGTTCGCGGCGGGCAACAGCGTCATGCTGAAGCCTTCCGAGTTCACGCCGACAACCTCTGCGCTGTTGGCGCAGACGCTCGATCTCTATTTTGACGAAGATGAGATTGCGGTGATTCAGGGCGGCGCCGATGTGGGCGGCGCATTTTCGAGCCTGCCATTCGATCATCTGATTTTCACCGGCGCGACCTCTGTGGCGCGTCACGTCATGCGCGCAGCGGCGGAAAACTTGGTGCCGGTCACGCTGGAGCTCGGTGGCAAATCTCCCGTCGTTGTCGGCCGCAGTGCAGACCTTGCCAAAACCGCCGCACGCGTGATGGCGGGCAAGACCATGAACGCCGGCCAGATTTGCCTCGCGCCCGATTATGTCATGGCGCCAAAGGAAAGCGTCGATGGCTTTGTCGCCGCCGCGAAGGCATCGGTGGCGAAGATGTACCCGACCATCAAGGACAATGGCGACTACACCTCCATGGTCAACCAGCGCCACTATGACCGGGTGCGTGGCCTCATCGATGACGCCAAGGCCAAGGGTGCGGAGGTCATCGAAATCAATCCTGCGGGCGAGGATTTCACCCAACAGGAGCACCACAAAATCCCGCCAACGCTCGTGCTCAACGCCACCGACGACATGACCGTGATGCAGGAAGAAATCTTCGGCCCAGTGCTGCCCATCCGCAGCTATGAGTCGATCGAGAGCTCGATCGCGGAGGTGAACGCGCGCCCACGGCCGCTGGCGCTCTATTATTTCGGCGAGGACGAGGCCGAGTCAGAAGCGCTGCTGACCCGCACGCATTCCGGCGGCGTCACCATCAACGACGTGATCTTCCACGTGACCATGCAAGATTTGCCGTTCGGCGGCGTCGGACCGTCGGGCATGGGCGCCTATCACGGCCATCGCGGCTTCCTTGAATTTAGCCACGAGAAGGCGATCTACCGCCAGATCAGCAGCGAGCTGCTGGCGATGATGCGTCCGCCCTATGGCGCGGCCTACCGCAAGCAGGTCGCGGCGCGCGTCAAGGAATAGAGCTTAGGGTTTGCGGCGCAGAAACGCGGGCACGTTGTCGCCAAAGCCGGGCGCGCCCTTTTCCTGCGGCGGCAGCGGCGCTGGCGTGCGTTCGCCATGACGCGAAGGCTTGCTTTGGCGCGGGGCCGCCGCCGGCTTTTCGGTCTGTTTGACCGGCTCCGTCGATGCTTCGCCGCGCTCTGAGTCGCGCTTCATGTAGCGCTGCTTTTTTTCCGAGAGACGCTTATTGTGCTCCTTCTTGAGCTCCTCGGCGCGGCGGCCGCGGCCGCCGCTGTCGCGCGGATCGCCGAGCGCGGCTTCAGGCAGCCCCTCGATCTCGGCCTTTTCGACGGTTTTGCCGGTCAACTTCTCGATCGCGTCCCAGCTCTTCTTGTCGCTTGGCGCCACAAGCGTGAAGGAAGCGCCTTGGCGACCGGCGCGGCCGGTGCGCCCGATACGGTGGACATAGTCCTCGGCGTGGCGGGGCGGCTCGTAATTGAAAACGTGGCTGACATCGGGGATGTCGAGGCCGCGGGCGGCGACATCGGACGCGATCAGGAACTGCAGATCGCCTGAACGGAAGCGGTCGAGCGTCTTGGTGCGGAGCGATTGGTCGAGATCGCCATGGATCGGGGCGGCGTTAAACCCGTGGCGTTTCAACGAAAGGGCGACGACGTCCACGTCGGTCTTGCGGTTGCAGAAGACTATGCCGTTCTTCACCTCGCCAGAGCCCGTCATCACGGCGCGGAGGGCGGCGCGGCGCGTGCGCGGATCGCCGCCAGGCAGCGCTACGACGCGCTGTGTAATGGTGCTGGCCGTCGTCGCCGGCTTGGACACCTCAACGCGCAGCGGATTGTGCAGGAACGCTTCGGTGAGGCGCGTGATTTCCGGCGGCATCGTGGCCGAGAAGAAGAGGGTTTGGCGCGTGAACGGCGTCAGTTTGAAGATGCGCTCGATGTCGGGAATGAAGCCCATGTCGAGCATGCGGTCGGCTTCGTCGACGACCATGACTTGCACGCCGGTGAGCAAGAGCTTGCCGCGTTCGAAGTGATCGAGCAGGCGCCCGGGCGTGGCAATCAGCACATCGACGCCGCGCGCCAGCAGGGCGTCTTGATCGCCGAACGAGACGCCGCCGATCAGCAGCGCTTTGGTGAGCTTCTGGTACTTGCCGTATTTGTCGAAGCCTTCGGCGACTTGCGCGGCGAGTTCGCGCGTCGGCTCGAGGATCAACGTGCGCGGCATGCGGGCGCGGGCGCGGCCGGCGGCGAGGATATCGATCATCGGCAGCGTGAAGGCGGCGGTCTTGCCGGTGCCGGTTTGGGCGATGCCCAGAACGTCGCGGCCTTTGAGGACTTCGGGGATCGCCTGAGCCTGGATCGGCGTCGGCGTGTTGTAGCCCGTCTCCTTCACCGCGCGGAGCGTCGGTTCGGAAAGTCCAAGATCGTCAAAGGTAATGGTTTTCGTTTCTGGGGCTGGGGTGGTTTCTGCGCCTTCGGGCGCGGGTGTTTCAGAGGTCATTCATTCTCACTTGAACCGCCGCGCTCGCGTGTTTGGCGAGGCGGGGGTTACGGGGTTGGCGCTTTGGCCGGCATCGTCTCCGTGTGAGACGGGGCTAAGCGAGGGGCGAGCACGCCCTCTCGGCGCGCACAACGGACAGCGCGGAAATGGGGGGATTTGCGGGAAAAGTCAATGTTTCAAACTGGAGGGAGGCCGTGTCCCGCGCGGTGGCGGTTGTAGTTTTGGCGGTGAATCACGCGCGGATCGGAGCCGGCTATCGGCTCGCGCAGATCGTCCGGACCGGCGGTCGAGATCACGATGCCAACCTTGGAAAAGGCGGCGCGCACGCGGTCGTAGGCGCTCCGATCGTACCGCAAGCATCTGCCCAGCAATGCTTCGGAGAACGTGACCCCGCCGAGCAGGGCAAATTGACCTTCGGTGTCGAACTCAAAAATCGCGCATTGATCGAGCGGCGTGTTTTCAGGTCCACGCCAGAAGCCGACGATTTCACCATCATCGAGCTCCGCGACCGGCACGCTCATGGCGAACACGTCATTGATCGCCGCGACATTGCTCATGATGTCGGCGTTGGCCCGATCTTGATCGGTCAAATTCGAATGCGACAACAACACCGGCAAATTGTCCGGATCGATGAAGCGAACGCCCAGCGCGGCGAGCGGATCATCGGACGATCCGTGAGCGTCGAATAGGTGGCGAAGGTCCGCCGGCGCCGGCTCGCCCCGAAGGACCATGGAGTGAAAGGCCGCCCAACGATCCATCGTCCGCCCAACTAGACATCCACATCCTCAACGAATTTCGCGTTCGCCTGGATGTAATCGAACCGCTTCTCGGCCTTTTTGCCCATCAGCGTTTCGATCAGCACTTCGAAATCCGGCGCGCCGCTTTCGTCCAACACCACGCGCGCGAGCGTGCGGGTGGCGGGGTTCATCGTCGTGTCCTTCAAATCCGCGGGCATCATTTCGCCCAGGCCTTTGAAGCGTGAGATGTCGGTCTTGCGGCCTTTGAACTCGCCGTTGAGCAGCGCTTCTTTGTGCGCGTCGTCGCGGGCGTAGATGCTCTCTTTGCCGGCGGTGATGCGATAGAGCGGCGGCATGGCGAGGTAGAGGCGGCCAGCGCGGATCAGCTGCGGCATCTGTTTGTGGAAATATGTGATCAGCAGCGACGCGATGTGGGCGCCATCGACGTCGGCGTCGGTCATTATGATGATGCGCTCGTAGCGCAGATCATCGAGCTTGAACCTCGCGCCCATCTGCACGCCGAGTGCGAGGGCGAGGTCGGCGAGTTCCTGGTTGCCGCTCATCTTCTCGGCGCCGGCGCTGGCGACGTTCAGGATCTTGCCGCGTAGCGGCAGAATGGCCTGCGTCTCGCGGTTGCGCGCTTGTTTTGCGGAGCCGCCAGCGCTGTCGCCTTCGACCAGGAAAATTTCCGTGTCTTTCTCGCCAGCGCGCGAGCAATCTGCAAGCTTGCCGGGAAGGCGCAGCTTTCGCGTCGCGGTTTGGCGGGAGACTTCCTTCTCCTTGCGCCGGCGCATGCGGTCTTCGGCTTGCTGGATGCACCAGTCGAGCAGGCGCTGCGCTTCCTGGGTGTTGGCGCCGAGCCAGTGATCGAACGGATCGCGGACAGCGTTCTCAACGATCTTCGCAGCTTCCGTTGAAACGAGGCGGCCCTTGGTCTGACCTTCGAATTGCGGCTCGCGAATGAAGACCGAGACGAGACCCGCGCCGGTGTTCATCACGTCTTCCTGCGTGATGATCGCGGCCTTCTTGTTGTTGCGCAGTTCAGCGTAAGCGCGCAGCCCCTTGGCGATTGCCGCGCGGAAGCCGGCTTCATGGAAGCCGCCGTCTGGCGTGTAGACGGTGTTGCAGTAAGAGCGGAGAAAGCCGTCGGCTTCGCCAAAGCCATCGCTCACCCAGGTGATCGCCCACTCGACGCGGCCGTGCGGGCCGTCTTTCTCACTGCGGCCTGAGAACGGCTCATTGACCACGGCGCGCTTCGACTTGGTGAGTTCGCCCAGAAAGTCCGCAAGCCCGTTCGGGAAGTGCAGGACCGCTTCGGCGGGCGTCTCATCCTTGATCAGCTCAGGCGCGCACTTCCAACGGATTTGCGTGCCGCGCTGCAGGTAGGCCTTTGAGCGCGCCATTTGGAAAAGACGCGCGGGCTTGAACGCGGCGCCCTTGCCGAAAATCTCCGCGTCCGGGTGGAAACGCACTGTCGTGCCGCGGCGATTGTGCGCCGGGCCAACCTCCACAAGCTTCGATGTCGGCGTGCCGCGCGAGAAGGTCTGACGATAAAGTTTGCGATCGCGCGCGACTTCGACTTCGACTTTGTCCGAGAGCGCGTTGACGACCGAAACGCCAACGCCGTGCAGGCCGCCGCTCGTATGATAAACCTTGCCTGAGAACTTCCCACCCGCGTGCAGCACCGTCATGATGATTTCGAGCGCGGACTTCTTCGGAAACTTCGGGTGCGGATCGACGGGCATGCCGCGCCCGTTATCGGTCACGCGCAGCGTGCCATCAGCCTCGAGTTCCACTTCGATGCGATCGGCAAAGCCTGCGACCGCTTCGTCCATCGAGTTGTCGAGCACTTCGGCGAACAGGTGGTGCAGCGCGCGTTCATCGACGCCGCCGATATACATGCCCGGCCGTTTCCGCACCGGTTCGAGCCCCTCCAGGACTTCGATGTCCTTGGCGGTGTACCCATCCTTGGCGGCGGGTGGCGGCGGGTCGTTGGCCCCGAACAAGTCCTCGCCCCACAAACCTTCCGTTTTCGGGGCGCCGGCAGATTTCTTCTGGGCTTGCGACATGAGCAGTCCTTAAGGCGCTTCGCCGGGCTTCAGCAATGGCGCGCGCTGATCCCGAACCCAACAGGACTTCGGTATCCGGGGAGTAAACGCCCCTCTCACGCGAATTAAGTGTCTTCGGCGCAACGGGATTTCGTTGCAGGCGGGAAATGTCAGCTGGGGGCGAAACATGGGGCCGCTGGGCCCGTTTGGAGGGGCGTCACCGGCATGCGGGGGCCGCTCAACGCAAACGGAGCAGCAAGCATGAGGAAACTGGCATTGATGGCCGCGGTCGCGGCGACGGCGATGATCGCGGCGCCGACCGTGGCCCACGCCGAATGGTACGCAGGGGCAGCCTACACCCAATACGACCTCGACGACGCAGAGGTAGGCGGCGTGACCGGTCGGGTGGGCTATCGCTTCAACCCGAACTTCGCGGTTGAGGGCGAAGGCGCCCTCGGCGTCGATGACGACGACAACGCAGAACTGAACAGCACCTATGGCGCGTACGCTGTCGGCATCGTGCCGGTGGGCACGTCGGGGTTCGACGTGTTCGGCCGCGCCGGCTACCAGCAATTTGACGTGGAGCGCACCGTCGGGCCCGACATCGACGATGGCGGGTTCTCCTATGGCGCCGGCGTCGGCTGGCGCTTGGGCAGCGGTTTTGGCCTGCGCGCCGACTACACCCGCACCGAGGTCGACGAAGAAGACGTCGACGCCATCTCGCTGGGCGGGGTTGTGAACTTCTAAGTCGCCGCCGCCAGACGGCAGGACGCGGGCCGGAGCGAAAGCTCCGGCCCGTAGCGCTTGGGGTTCGCGCCGGGACATCGATCGACTAGGTTTTCGCGATGCGCGCGTTTTACCTCGACGAAATGCACTATACCCCCTTCTTGAACGAGAAGGCGCGAGCGCGATTGGGCGTCGAGCAGGTGAAGACGCTCGATGCCGCGGATTTTCTCGTCACGAGATGGATGCGCAATCTTACACCAGAAGTGATGGCTTGCGGAAAACCGGCCATTGTTTGGACGCACGAGCCATGGTTCACCGTGGAGCCGCCGCCCGTCGTGCGCCGCCTTCACGGCTTCAACGACGCGCTCGTTTTTTCCGCACACAATAGAAACGTCTACACCGACAACTATTATTACGCGCCAGACGACTCGTCCCTTGTTCCTCGCAGCAGCGGGGAAGTGGCGCTCATCGAGGACAATGATGCGGAACGTCGTCGCTATGAAACACGCCGTGTCGTCTTTTTTGGTCGAAGAGGCCGCGACAAGCCGCTCGTATGCCGCGGTGTCGATGTCTCTCTATACGTCAAGCGCTCTGATCTTGCGCTCGCTCTACGTGAGCGCGGAATTTGCGACATCTACGGCAAGGAGTGGCCCGACGGCGTTTCAAGGGGAGAGTCTCGTTTCGCGAGACAACTGGGCGCTGTGGAGCCCCGCGCTGCAGCGAAGCTCGCAGTGTTAGCGGACTATCCGTTCTCCATCGCGGCGGAGAACGCGCTTATCGACTATTACGTCACTGAGAAACTGTGGGAAGCGATCGAGGGGCGGACGCTCCCGCTCTATTGGCCCAACCAAGCGCTGGCAGGTGTGCTGCCCGAAGGCGCGGTGATCGATCTAACCGGCGATCCGAGTCCAGACACAGTTGTTGGCGGGTTGCACGACATGCGCTTTGAGGAGTGGCGCGATCGGCTCAATTTGCTGATTGATTTCTACCAGCGTGCGCAGCGCGGTCATTGGATTGCCCGCTCGCGCCTGCGCACCGAAGCCAACATCCGCGCCGCGATCTCCTGCTTCTAGCGCAAACAAAACGGGCCGGAGAGTGCTCTCCGGCCCGTCGTCCCCGCGCGTGCGTCGCGTGTTAGGCTTTGTAGTACATGTCGAATTCCACCGGGTGCGGGTGGGTTTCGAAGCGGTCGAGTTCTTCCTTCTTCAGGTCGATATAAGCCTCGATCAGATCGTCGGTCATGACGCCGCCCTTGAGCAGGAATTCGCGGTCGCGATCGAGCGCCGTGAGCGCTTCGCGCAGCGAGCTCGAAACGTGCGGCACGTCCTTCAGCTCTTCCGGCGGCAGATCGTAGAGGTTCTTGTCCAGCGGCTCGCCCGGATGGATTTTCTTCTCAACGCCGTCGAGACCGGCCATCAGCAATGCGACGTAGGTAAGGTACATGTTGCCGGCCGGATCGGGGAAGCGAACTTCCACGCGCTTGGCCTTGGCGCCGGTGCCGTGCGGAATGCGGCACGACGCCGAGCGGTTGCGGGCCGAGTAGGCCAGCAGCACCGGCGCTTCGTAGCCGGGCACCAGGCGCTTGTACGAGTTCGTCGTCGAGTTCGCGAAGGCGTTGATCGCCTTGGCGTGCTTGATGATCCCGCCGATGTAATAAAGGCAGGTATCGCTGAGGTCGGCGTAACGATCGCCGGCAAACAGGTTCTGGCCACCCTTCCAGATCGACTGGTGGACGTGCATACCCGAGCCGTTGTCCTTGAAATAGGGCTTCGGCATGAAGGTGGCGGACTTGCCGTACGATGCAGCCACTTGGTGGATGATGTACTTATACAAGTTCATGTTGTCGGCCATCGTCGTCAGCGTGTTGAACTTGAGGCCAAGTTCGTGCTGCGCTGGCGCGACTTCGTGGTGATGCTTTTCCGGGTTCAGGCCGAGCTGACCCATGATCTCAAGCATTTCGCCGCGCATGTCTTGCAGGCTGTCGATTGGCGGCACTGGGAAGTAGCCGCCCTTCGGGCCCGGACGGTGGCCGAGATTGCCGCCTTCATAAGCGCGGCCGGTGTTGTACGGAAGTTCGGTGGAGTCGAACGAATAGCCGGTGTTGTTTGGATCGGTCGACCAACGCACGTCGTCGAATACGAAGAACTCGGCTTCCGGACCGAAATACGCCGTGTCGCCGGCGCCTGATGATTTCACATACGCTTCCGCCTTCTTGGCGATGCCGCGTGGGCAGCGCGAATACGGTTGCAGCGTGCCGGGCTCAAGGATGTCGCAGAACATCGCCAGCGTCGTCTGCTGGTAGAACGGGTCGATGTGCGCGCCTTTGGGGTCAGGGCGCATGACCATGTCGGACTCGTTGATCGCCTTCCAGCCGGCGATGGACGAACCATCAAACATCGTGCCTTCAGTGAAGATGTCTTTGTCGATCATGCTCACGTCGAAGGTGACGTGTTGCATCTTGCCGCGCAGATCGTTGAAACGCAGATCGACGTATTGGACTTCTTTGTCCTTAATCAGCTTCAGCACTTCGTCTGACATGGGATACTCCCCCGAGCGTCTTTGTTGATGTTGCTCAAGACGCGCGCGGCTCGGTCCGCGCGCGTCTTTCCGAGAATCAGTTTCGCGGGCGGATCAAACAGCCGCCGCGCCAGTTTCGCCAGTGCGGATGCGCACAACGTTGCTTACATCGAGGACGAAGATTTTGCCGTCGCCGATCTTGCCGGTCTTGGCGGCCTTTTGAATGGCCTCCAGGGCGGCGTCGACCTGGTCGTCGCTGACCACGACTTCGACCTTCAGTTTCGGCAGGAAATCAACGACGTATTCCGCGCCGCGGTACAATTCCGTATGGCCTTTCTGGCGCCCGAAGCCCTTGGCTTCGACAACGGTCATCCCCTGCAGGCCAATCGCCTGGAGAGCTTCTTTGACGTCGTCCAATTTGAACGGCTTGATGATGGCTTCGATTTTCTTCACGGAGCGCCCCTTTCTCATGGCCTGCGCCAAGTTCCAGGGCTTCTCTTGGACCCTTAGTAGACGACTCTGGAAGCCAGCCGGCTGCGCGGGCGCCGGTCCTTTCCACTGGCGCCTGTTTCGAGGGCGCCGGCGCCCAGGGATGTGGCTGACGACGGTAAGGCAGACGCCGGAGCCCCAGCCATGAGCCGATTGTTCTTGATCCGACACGCCGAGCCAGCGGCGGCCTGGGGCGGAGACGCGCTTGACCCGGGCCTGTCAGAGCTCGGTCAGGCCCGGGCGGAGGCGTGTGCGCTGAGCCTTCTCGAGTTGGGACCTTTGCAGGTCCAGTGCTCGCCCATGCGCAGATGCCGGGAAACCGCTGCGCCGTTTGTGGCGCGCGCAGGCGTCGCAGCGAACATTGCTCCGCCGGTGAGCGAGGTCGTCGCGCCTGCTGGCGCGGCCGACCGCCGAGCGTGGCTGCAACAAAACTTCGATTGGCGGCCCGGCGCACCCACGCGGCCTTGGCCTGACCGCGAGCCGGCGCTGCGAACTTGGCGCGCCGAGCTGTTGGACTTCGTTCAGTCGTTGCAAGCCGACGCAGCGGTGTTCTCCCACTTCATCGCCATCAACGTGATCGTGGGCGCAGCGATGCGGCGCGATGAAACTATCGTGTGTAGGCCAGGCCACGCTTCGATCACCGAACTCGCCGTGCGCGATGGAGATATCAATCTCGTGCAGATGGGCGAAGAGATGCGCGGAGACGACGTCCGTTGAGCGGCGAGATCATCACTGTCGCTCAGATGCGCGCGATTGATGAGGCGTCAGCACGCGCGGGCGTCGCAACGCGAACGCTGATGGAGAATGCAGGCCGCGCAGTCGCGGATGCCATTTGCGAGCGCTTTGCGCAGCGCTCAATCGCTGTTCTTTGCGGGCCAGGAAACAATGGCGGCGATGGCTGGGTCGCGGCGCGCCTGTTGCGGCAGCGTGGCTGGCCGGTGTGGATCGAGACGCTGGCGCCGCGCGACGCCTTGCGCGGCGACGCTGCCGACGCCGCGCAAGCATTTGAAGGCGAGACCTTTGCACTGGGCGCGTCTGGGCGCACGCCGGGACTCTTTGTGGATGCGCTATTTGGCGCGGGTTTAAGCCGCCCCCTCGAAGGCGTCGCCGCAACAATAGCGTTGCTCCCGGCTGATCGCGTCGTCGCGGTGGATGTACCGAGCGGAATCGACGGAGACACAGGTCAGCCGCTGGGCGATGCCCACGCGCGCGCTGCGCTCACGGTGACGTTTGTCCGCAAAAAGCCTGCCCATGTGCTGATGCCTGCACGCGCGTTTTGCGGCCAGGTAGTTGTGGCCGACATTGGCGCGCCCGAAAGCGTGGTCGCGGATCTAAAGCTCGATTTGTGGGAGAACTCGCCGGCTCTTTGGCGCTTGCCTTGGCCGGACGCCGAAGCACACAAGCATGCGCGCGGGCATACGATCGTAGCGAGCGGTGGTCGCGCCCGCACCGGCGCGGCGAGATTGTCGGCGCGCGCAGCGTTGCGGGTGGGCGCGGGCCTCGTCAGCATCCTCAGTCCCGAAGACGCGATCGCCGAGAATGCTGCGCAAGTTACGGCAATCATGGTGCGCGCTGCGAGCGACGAGAGTGCGTACGCCGACGCCGCGCGCAGCGCACAAGCTCTCGTGATCGGCCCGGCGTTTGGCACGACAGACGCGCATTACAAACGATTGCTTGCCGCCATCGACGCGTCGCCACGGACGCCTCTGGTGATTGACGCCGACGCCATCACCTTGCTCGCGCCGCTCACCCATGGGCTCGACGCGCGAGATGTTATGACCCCGCACGTTGGCGAATTCCGCCGGGCCTTTCCCGGCATCTGGAGCAATGCCGAAAATCGGATCGAGGCGGCCCGCGCGGCTGCGGCCTATGCCCGCTGCGTGGTGCTGCTGAAGGGGCCGGACACCGTCGTGGCCGCGCCCGATGGACGTGCTGTCGTCAACAGCACAGGCTCGCCGTATCTTGCCACAGCAGGATCAGGGGACGTCCTGGCCGGCCTCATCGCTGGCCTCATCGCTCAGGGCATGGACAGTTTCGAGGCGGCAGCCGCTTCCGCCTGGCTGCACGGCAGCTGCGCCGAGGCCTTCGGGCCGGGCCTGATAGCCGAGGATTTGCCCGAGATTTTGCCTCAAGTGCTCAAGCGCTTAGCGCGAGTCTAGCGTAGGTCTGCACGCGCCGCTGGAACAGGCCTGTATCGGGCCATCGTTTTAGGTTAACCGTTAGCCCTAGGGGCGCGCGCTCGGAGAGGGGATCGATATGCATTGGTGGTGGTGGATCATCCCGGGATTCGTGGGCGTGATCGGTTTGGCGTTCGCTCTGAGCGGCATCGGCTGGATGTTCCGCGGCAAGCCAGTCAAGGGTGGCCGTGGCGTCCTGAGCGGCGGTGTCTTCCTTACGATCGCGGCGATTGTCGGCCTCCTGGGCCTCAACGTGCAGAGCTATCAGCGGCTCACTTGGGACCGTCCGGTCGCGACCATCGAGCTCCGCCAACTTGGGCCGCAGCTGTTTGAAGCCACGGTTACAGAGCCGCCCAGCGAACAAACGCCGGCGAACACGCGCACGTTCGAAGTCCATGGCGACGAATGGCGCATGGAGGCTCGGGTTTTGAAGTGGAAGCCCTGGGCGAACGTTTTGGGCCTGAACTCGCAATACAGGCTCGATCGCTTCTCGGGCCGCTACACCGACACCCAACAAGAGCTGACCGGTGAACGGAGCGCTTACGACATTCGCCCGGAGCGCCACAGCGGCATCGACCTTTGGCCGGTTGCTCGCCAATACAGCCGCTATGCGCCAGTGGTGGACACCCTCTATGGCTCCGGCGCGTATATGCCGATGGCCGACGGCGCCCGCTACGAAGTGCGCATCACACAGAATGGCTTGATTGCACGTCCGACCAACGAAGTGGCCGCCGAGGCGTCGTCCAGCGGCTGGGAATAATCTGGTGCGGACGGCGGGAGTCGAACCCGCACGCCTTGCGGCGCTGGAACCTAAATCCAGTGCGTCTGCCAGTTCCGCCACGTCCGCACGAGCGGGGTGGTTTACGGGCGCGGAAACGCCGCGTCCACCCGCTGAATCGGCAGGTTCGGCGCGTGGACAGTCCCGTTCCCCCATGCCATAAGCCCGCGTTTCCAAAAACGGCGTCGGCGGCAGCGGGATTGCAGCGTCGGCGCGCAAGTCATGTCGAAAGCCTCTCCTATGCAGCTCACCGAGCGCCGTTCCGAAGGTCTCCTGCGCGTTTACGACGTTGTCGTGCCGGCCACTGAACTGCAGCAAAAGCTGAACGCCAAGATCGCGGAAGTGCAGCCGCGCGTGCGCATCAATGGCTTCCGTCCCGGCAAGGTGCCCGCGAGCCACATCCGCAAGGTGTACGGGCAAGGGATGATGCAGGACATCATCAATGAGACGGTGCAGAAATCCACGCGCGAAAGCCTGGAAAAGGTGCGCGCGGCGTCGGAGCCGTCGCTCGATCTCAAGAGTGACATCAACCAAGTAATGTCAGGTCAGGCTGATCTGCAGTTCGAGTTGACGCTCGAAATCATGCCGGATTTCGAGCCGGTAGATTTGAAGACCATCGCCATCACGCGCCCTGTCGCTGAAGTGAGCGACGAGCAGGTGGATGAGCAATTGAGCGAAGTGGCCAAGGCCAACCGCGGCTTTGAGGACAAGGACGCCGCCGCCGAGGATGGCGATGCGCTGATTGTGGACTTCGTGGGCCGCATCGACGGCGAAGCCTTCGAAGGCGGCTCGGCCGAAGGCGCGCGTGTCGTCATCGGCTCGAACCAGTTCATTCCAGGATTCGAAGAGCAACTCGTGGGCGCAAAGGCGGGCGAGACGCGCACGCTGAACGTCAACTTCCCGGAGGACTACCCAGTCGCGACGCTCAAGGGCAAAGCGGCCGCGTTCGAGACGAAAGTGCAAAAGGTGCAGGGCCCCAAACAGGGCGCGCCGGATGATGAATGGGCGACCCAACTTGGCTTCGACAGTCTGAACGCCCTTAAGGACGCTCTCAAGCAGCGCGCGGAAAACGAGCACAATCAACAATCGCGCGCGAAGGCGAAGCGGCAATTGTTCGACAAGCTTGATGCGACGCATTCGTTCGAGCTGCCGCCGCGCATGGTGGAGGCGGAGTTCAACCAGATTTGGCGTCAAATCGAGGCTGATCGCGCACAGGGCCGGCTCGATCCGACGGATGAAGGCAAGAGCGAGGACGATCTAAAGACTGAGTATCGCGCCATCGCCGAGCGGCGGGTGCGGCTTGGACTGCTGCTCGCGGAAATCGGCCGCCGCCACAAGATCGAAGTCTCGGACCAGGAAGTGGCGCTGGCCATCCAGGCCCAGGCGCGCAACTTCCCGGGCCAGGAGCGACAAATTTTCGAGGCCTATCAGCGGAATCCGCAGCTGGTCGCCCAGGTCCGCGCACCGCTCTACGAAGAGAAGGTCGTGGACTACCTGATGGAGCTTATCTCGGTTTCGAACCAAACGGTGTCGCGCGACGAACTGTTTGCTGATGACGAGCCGCCAATGGGCGGACAGAAGGCTTAACTGAACGGCCGACGGCGCCCCAGCGCAGTGGCCGGGGCTTGCGGGTCGTGCTTAAGCGTCAAATATGACTGCGCGCCGGAGCGATTCCGGCTGCATCCCGAAAGGCCGCCATGTCGACGTTCGATCCCATCGCTAAGTACGCCAGTCTCGTCCCGATGGTGGTCGAGCAGACCAGCCGCGGCGAGCGCGCGTTCGACATCTTTTCGCGCCTGCTCAAGGAGCGGATTATCTTTGTCACGGGCGGCGTCGAGGACGGCCTGGCAAGTTTGGTTACGGCCCAACTCCTGTTTCTGGAGTCCGAAAACCCGAAGCGCGAAATCGCCATGTATATCAATAGCCCGGGCGGCATCGTCACGTCCGGCCTCGCGATCTACGACACCATGCAATACATCCGCAGCCCGGTCTCGACGGTGTGCATTGGGCAGGCCGCTTCCATGGGTTCGCTGTTGTTGGCGGCCGGTGAGAAGGGTTTGCGCATCTGCCTGCCCAACGCGCGCGTCATGGTGCACCAGCCGTCCGGTGGTTTCCGCGGTCAGGCGTCGGATATCGAGCGCCACGCCGAAGACATTATCGCCACCAAGCGCCGGCTGAACGAGATCTACGTGAAGCACACCGGCCAGCCGTACGAGCGGGTCGAGCGCACGCTGGATCGCGATCACTTTATGACGGCCGAGGAAGCTCAGGCCTTCGGCATCGTCGATCGCGTTTACGAGAAGCGCGAGTTGGCGGAAGGCGGCTCCTCGGCGGCTTAAGGAACAAATCCGGGTTGCGCGACGCCGCGCGCTGGAATATATCGTTATTCGATAAATTCAGGCCCCGGAGATTCCTCATGTCGATGCGTTCGGCCGCATTAGCGATCGCACTTTTGCTGCAACCTGCGACCGCCGGCGTCGCCCTTGCGCAAGAGGGCGTCACCGAAGACGAACTCGTCGTGACGGGACGTCGTGTCGACGACGCGGTCCGCAATTTCGTCAACGAGATCACGGCGCCGCCGTCTCGAGAAGATCAGCTGGCGCGGTGGGACCGCGAAATCTGCGTCGGCGTGATTGGCATCCGGGCGCGCTACGGCCAGTTCCTGGTCGACCGCATTTCTCAGCGCGCCGCCGGGGTGGGCCTGCGCGCCGGCGAGCCCGGCTGCCGCGCCAACGTGGTGGTCTTCGTGACCCCCGACTCCAATCGCCTTGCCCGTGAAATTGTCGATCAACATCAGACGCTTGTCGCGGCTCAGTGGACGGATAACACGGTGACCGAGGGGCGCGATGCGCTAGAGGCCTTCGCCAACACGTCCCGAACGGTGCGCTGGTGGCACATTTCCTCGACCCACACGGCCGATGGGCAGGAATTGGGCGATGTCCAGTCCAATATCGGCGCCGGCGGGCAGATCCGCACTCAAGTTGTTCGCACCACGTCTATGGGCTTTGGCCGGCTTCAGCGGACGACGCGGCAAGATTTCAGCCGGGTGGTCATTATCGTGGACGCACAGCGCGCCGCCGGCATGCAATTCGACACCTTGGCGGACTTTGTCGCCATGGTTGCGCTTGCTCAGGTCGATCCGGATGCCGACACGTCCGGCGTTCCCACGATTCTCAACCTGTTCGCCGACGATGTCGAAACCCACCCGACAGCCATGACCGACTGGGATTTGGCCTACCTGGACGGGCTCTACAACGCGCAGCGCAACTCGCGGAGTTCGTCGGCTCAGGAAGACGCCATCGCGGACCGCATGCGCGACCAAGTGGAGCAGTCGCCAGAACCGACGCCATCCGGTGATCCACAGCCGTGAGAGCTTGAAGCACTGGCTGGGCAGGGCCATTTCGGTTGGCCTGGAGCCCTACCGGGCTTAAGACTTGGGGCAGGGACAGCAGCTTTGGGGGCGCAGCCGGCCGGCTTGCGGCCCCATCCTTGCTATGGTCGTATGGCCCGGCATGCGGTCGGGTGGTGAACATTTTTGAAAGGGTTGGCGGTCAACCATCTGTCACAGGGGCGATTTGGGGGGACATGAGCCCGCCGTTTTTCTCCGTTAACCGATAGGCCCGTCGCCCCTCGAAGGATCGCTTATGAGCAAAGGCACGACCAGCGGAGAGTCCAAGAACACTCTCTATTGTTCGTTCTGCGGCAAGAGCCAGCACGAGGTCCGCAAGCTTATCGCGGGCCCGACCGTGTTCATCTGCGATGAATGCGTTGAGCTCTGCATGGATATCATCCGCGAGGAACACAAAACCTCGCTCGTGAAATCCAAAGAAGGGGTGCCGTCTCCGAAGGAGATCAAGGGCGTCCTCGACGACTACGTCGTCGGTCAAGATCACGCCAAGCGCGTGCTCTCGGTTGCCGTGCATAATCACTACAAGCGCCTGAACCACGCGTCGAAGAACGGCGATGTCGAACTGGCGAAGTCGAACATCCTGCTGATCGGGCCGACGGGTTGCGGCAAAACGCTGCTCGCGCAAACGCTGGCGCGCATCATCGACGTGCCGTTCACGATGGCGGACGCCACCACGCTGACCGAAGCCGGTTATGTCGGTGAAGACGTCGAGAACATCATTCTGAAATTGCTGCAGGCCGCCGACTACAATGTCGAACGCGCGCAGCGCGGCATCGTCTATATCGACGAAGTCGATAAGATTTCGCGCAAGTCTGACAATCCTTCGATCACGCGCGACGTGTCGGGCGAGGGGGTGCAGCAAGCGCTGCTGAAGATCATGGAAGGCACGGTCGCCAGCGTTCCTCCGCAAGGCGGCCGTAAGCATCCGCAGCAGGAATTCCTGCAAGTCGACACCACGAACATCTTGTTCATCTGCGGCGGCGCCTTTGCGGGGCTCGACAAGATCATCAGTCAGCGCGGCAAAGGCACCTCCATCGGTTTCGGCGCGACCGTTCGTGACGAAGAGGATCGCCGCACCGGCGAGATCCTGCGCCAGATTGAACCCGACGATCTTTTGAAGTTCGGCTTGATTCCGGAATTCGTCGGCCGTCTGCCTGTGCTGGCGACGCTCGAAGATCTCGACGAACCGGCGTTGATCACGATCCTCACCGAGCCGAAGAACGCGCTGGTGAAGCAATACCAGCGCATGTTCGAGATGGAGAACGTGAAGCTCTCCTTCCCAAACGAGGCCCTCTCGGCGATCGCGAAGAAGGCCATCCAGCGCAAAACCGGCGCGCGTGGTCTGCGCTCCATTCTGGAGAGCATTCTCCTCGACACCATGTTCGAGTTGCCCTCGATGCGTGGCGTGGAAGAAGTGGTGGTCTCGGCCGACGTCGTCGATGGTCGCGCAAAGCCGCTGCAGATTTACGCCGAACGCCGCGATGGCGCCGGGGCGGCGGGCTAACCGCCCGAAGCGGTCCCTATCTCGGCTGCGGAACAGTTGTGGCGAGCCTGCGCCACAAGCTGACGTGCTGAATCTCAACTGAACGGACAGTGTTTCCGACGGCAGTCCTTAGGGATTTTGCCTCGGAACCTTCTGTTCGTGCGCGTTCCACATGGGCGTGTCTCCGCGACACTTGAAGGCGGCCCCGAACGCTTCCACATTTTCATTTGTTAAAGCTGGTGCGCGGGCTGGTCTCCGGACGCGTCTCCCAGCAAAGGAGCACCTAATGGCCGAGAGCCGTGTTTTCCCAGTCCTGCCGCTTCGCGACATCGTCGTGTATCCGAAGATGGCGGCGCCGCTGTTTGTGGGCCGCGAAAAGTCGGTGCGCGCACTCGACGAAGTGATGCGCAAGGACAAGCAGATCGTATTGGCGGCGCAGATGGATGCGTCGGAGGACGATCCCGCGACCGATCGGATTTTCACGGTCGGCACTGTCGCCACCGTCGTGCAGCTGCTGAAGCTGCCCGATGGCACGGTGCGCGTGCTCGTCGAGGGCGCCTATCGTGCGCGCATTAACGCGTTCAAAGAAAATGGCGAATTCTTCGAAGCCGAAGTCGAGGAGATCGCGGAAGAGAACGCCGATAGCGCCGAGGCGCGGGCGACCGCGCGCGCCGTCATCGATCAGTGGGACAATTACGTCAAACTCTCGCGCAAAGCGCCACCGGAAGTGAATCAGGCGATCAGCCAGATCGCCGAACCCGCTCGCCTTGCAGACTCTGTGGCTGCGCACCTGTCGGTGAAAATTCCCGACAAGCAGGCGCTGCTCGAAATCGCCGACGTGCCGCAACGCCTTGAGCGCATTCTGCAGCTCATCGAAGGCGAGATCGGCATGCTCCAGGTGGAGCGGAAGATCCGCAATCGCGTGAAGCGTCAGATGGAGAAGACGCAGCGCGAATACTATCTCAACGAGCAGATGAAGGCGATCCAGCGCGAGCTGGGCGACGGCGACGAGGGGCGCGAAGACATCGCCGAACTCGAAAACCGCATCAAGAACACGAAGCTGTCGAAGGAAGCCAAGACGAAGGCCGACGCCGAGCTGAAGAAGCTGCGGCAGATGAGCCCGATGTCGGCGGAATCCACTGTCGTGCGCAATTATCTCGATTGGCTGCTCTCGCTGCCCTGGGGCAACAAGAAAAAGGTCAAGAAGGACATCGACGCCGCACAAGCGGTGCTCGATGAGGATCACTATGGCCTCGACAAGGTCAAAGACCGCATACTCGAATATCTCGCCGTGCAAGCGCGCACCAACAAGCTGCGTGGCCCCATCCTGTGCCTCGTTGGTCCCCCAGGCGTCGGCAAGACTTCGCTAGGTCGCTCAATCGCGAAGGCGACGGGCCGCGACTTCGTGCGGATGTCGCTTGGCGGCGTGCGCGACGAGGCGGAAATCCGTGGTCACCGTCGCACCTATATCGGCTCGATGCCGGGCCGCGTGATTCAGTCGATGAAGAAGGCGAAGACGCAAAACCCGCTCTTCTTGTTGGATGAAATCGACAAGCTCGGCGCCGACTATCGCGGCGATCCGGCGGCGGCGTTGTTGGAAGTGTTGGACCCGGAGCAAAACTCCACGTTCAACGACCACTATCTCGAAGTCGACTACGACTTGAGCGATGTGCTGTTCATCACCACGGCGAACAGCCTCAACATGCCTCAGCCCTTGCTGGACCGCATGGAGATCATTCGCATCCCCGGTTACACCGAGGATGAGAAGCTCGAGATCGCCAAGCGCCACCTGCTGCCAAAGCAGTATGAGAATAACGGCCTGAAGAAGTCCGAATTCACGGTCAACGAGGACGCGCTGCGTGACTTGATCCGCCGTTACACGCGCGAAGCGGGCGTACGCTCGCTTGAGCGCGAGATCGGCAATCTGGCGCGCAAAGCCGTGCGCGAGATCGAGCAGAAAAAGACGGCGAAGGTTGAGATCACGGCGGAGAATTTGCCGGATTACGCCGGCGTTTGGAAATTTCGCTTTGGCGAAACCGACAGCGAAGACCAAGTGGGCATCGTCACCGGTCTGGCTTGGACAGAGGTCGGCGGCGACCTGCTGACGATCGAAGCCGTGTCGATGCCCGGCAAAGGCGCGATGACCGTCACAGGCAATCTGCGTGATGTGATGAAGGAATCCATCTCAGCTGCGTCCTCTTACGTCCGTTCGCGCTCGATCGCGTTTGGCGTGAAGCCGCCGGTGTTCCGGACGCGTGACATCCACGTGCACGTGCCGGAAGGTGCGACGCCGAAGGATGGCCCGTCGGCGGGCGTTGCGATGGCGACGGCGATTGTCTCGGTGCTCACCCAAACGCCGATCCGCAAGGACATCGCCATGACAGGCGAAATCACCTTGCGCGGCCGGGTCCTGCCGATTGGCGGCCTGAAGGAGAAGCTGTTGGCGGCGTTGCGTGGCGGCGTGAAGACAGTCTTGATCCCGAAGGACAACGAGAAGGATCTCGCCGACGTGCCGGACAACGTGAAGACCGGCCTGGAGATCATTCCGGTGTCTACCGTGGATGAAGTTCTAGCTAAGGCGCTGGTGCGTCCATTGACGCCGGTCGAATGGACCGACGAGGACGAGCAAGCCGAGATACGCCGGGTCGATGGCGGCGGCGAAGGTCGCGAAAGCGCGCGTCCCCACTAGGGCGCGCGCTGATTCGCTTGCATTTTTCGCACTGCAACAAGCTTGCGCGCGCGGCCGAATTGCCCCTAGCGTCCGCGTTGAAGCGTGGCGCGGACTGCGTTTGCACGCCCGTCAAAGTTCCAAGGGGATTTGAATGAACAAGGCAGAATTGGTCGCCGACGTCGCCGATCGCATCAGCGATTCCAAGTTGAAGGCGGAGGAAGCGGTCAACGCGGTTTTCGATGCGATCACCACCGCGTTGAAAAATGGCGACGAGGTGCGCTTGCCGGCGTTCGGCGTGTTCGTTGTGGCTGAAACCAAGGCGCGCACGGCGCGCAATCCCCAAACCGGTGAAGAGGTGCCTGTGCCGGCCGGCAAGCGCGCGCGCTTTCGCCCTGGCAAGGCGCTCAAAGAAGCGCTCAACTGAGCCTTATGGCGTTTGATCGGGAAGGGGCGGCCATGGGCCGCCCTTTTCA
>JBFWYC010000010.1:0-101061 GCA_050186805.1 Hyphomonadaceae bacterium | reverse complement strand
CGGTGGCGCGTATAGGCCCCAGAACCCTCCCGGCTCGACCTCCGTCCCTCAGACCAAGGATCGCAAACCTCCCCATGAGTGAGATTCTGAAGTGGCGCTCGCCCGAAGAGGCGAACGAGAAGCGGCCGTCGCGCGAGGAGGCCATGGAGGCCGTGCGCACGCTGATCGCCTGGGCCGGCGACGATCCCGAGCGCGAAGGCCTGAAGGACACTCCCAAGCGCGTGGTGGACGCCTATCGCGAATGGTTCAAGGGCTACGACGACTGCCCGGCCAACGAGCTCTCGCGCGTGTTCGAGGACGTGCAAGGCTATGACGACATCGTCATGCTCAAGAAGATCGACGTCGAGAGCCATTGCGAACACCACATGGCGCCGTTCCTGGGCAAGGCCTACGTCGCCTATCTGCCCTCGGAAGCGGTGGTCGGCATTTCCAAGATCGCCCGCGTGGTCGAAATTTTCGCCAAGCGTCTGCAGACGCAGGAAACGATGACCATCCAGATCGCCGAGGCGATCAATGAGACGTTGAAGCCGCGCGGCGTCGCCGTGCTGATCGACGCCGAGCATCAGTGCATGTCGACGCGCGGCGTCCACCACAAGGACGTCACCACGGTGACCACGCAATTCACCGGCGCCTTCAAGGACGACGCCGAATTGCGCAACCGCTTCCTGAAGCTCGCCGGCTACGGCTGAGGCGCGGCCATCGTCACGTTCAGCTGATACGGCAGGAACAGCACCAGCTCGAGATCGCTTGAGCGCTTGAACGCGACTTGGTTTTCCAAGCCGCCGACCTGCACGTTCTGCACCCCGCCGCTCATCTGCGAGAGCTGCTGCGCTTCGGCCAGGATTTCGCGCAGCATGTCGCCGCGATAGCGTTCGAGATTGACCATGGTGAGGTCGGTCGAGCCGACGCTCATCTCGACCCGCCCCGGCTTTGGCGCGTTGGCGACGAAGCGCGACACCCGCTCGTGGATGGTATCCAGCGTATCGCTGGCGGTGACCGCCGTGCGCAGGCGGATGGTCAGGCTCGACGTATCGGCGCGGCCGCCGCCCTGGATTAGCTGCCGCGCGCCATCGAGCGTGAATGTACGCACGATGCCGATCTCATCGTCGATCAGCGCCAGGCTCATGTCGGCGCGCCGTGCTGCGCCCTCCAGCAGGCGCAGCGCTTCGACGATCTCGCCCTCGCGCGCCGCGGCTTCGCGGGTGTCGTTGCGGATGTTGATCTCGACCACAGCGAAATCGGCGCGCCGGGTGATGAAGGCGTGCGGCGCGGGGAAGCGATCCCACGATTCCAGCCGCGAGCCGGTGACGACGATCTCCTCTTCCTGCGCCGCAGCGGGCGCCGCCTGCAAAGCCGCGCAGAAGAGCGCCGCCACGAACAAGGACGTGCGGATCATGATGGGCGGCTCCTCAGTTGCGGTCGCGCGGGACGATGGTCATGCGATAGGAAATGAAGAGCCGCAGATCGAGATCGCCGGCGCGCCGCCAGGCGATCGGATTTTCCAGACCGTCGAGCTGGGCGCCATAGCCTGCGCCGAGCGCCGCTGTTGCAGCGTTGGCGTCGGCGGCGATGTTGGCGATCAGTTGCGGGCGATATTGCTGCGGGTCGGTGAGCGAAAGCTGCATCTCGCCGCGCGACACCTCCACCCGGCCCGGCCGCGGTATGGCGCGCACGAAGGCCGCGACGCGTTCGTTGACGGCGTCGAGCGTATCTTCGGCGCTGACCCGCGTCCGCACCGAGATGGTGACGTAGGAGGTGTCCGGCCGCGATCCCGGCAGAAGTGAATCGAGCGCCTTTTCGACGGTGAAGCGCACGACCCGCGCCGGGCCGCTTTCATCTTCGTCTTCTTCGATGAGCGCCACGCTCACGCGCGCGTCGCGGTCGGCGAAGCGGCTGAGGCTTTGCAGAGCTTGCTGCAATTCCTGGCGGCGTTGGCCGGCGTCGCGCGTGTCGGAGCTGATGGTGAGCTCCTGCACCGCGAAGTCCGCCCGCCGCACCAGGGCGACGTGGGGAATGGTGAAGCGCTCATAGGCATCGACGTAACGCGATGCGGTGACGACGATGTCGTCATAGGCTTGCTCCTGCGCCGCGACCGGCGTTGCGCAGATGGCGATGGCGGTCGCGGCGATGAAGATTTTGCGAAACATGATGTGCGCCCTCCCTCAAAGACAATGAAAGGCTGCGCGCGGATTTGCGCTGACACAACGCCCCGGCGGGCGCTCTCACTCCGACGTGATCGCCCGCGCGCGCGGCTCTCGCGTTTGTGAAGGCGCGGGCCATTCCGTCGGCAGCGGCTTATGCACCAAGCTGACCAATACGAAACTGAGCAACATGAGGAGATACCACGCGCCCATCTTGTCGAGCGGCACGACGTGCCACCCATCGCGTTGGCTGGGATAAACCCACGCCGCCGCGAAGGTGCCGAGATTTTCCGCAAACCAGATGAACAGCGCCACCAGAATGAAGCCGATCAGCAGCGGCATGCGCCGCGGCGTGTGGTCGGGCGTGAACACGATCCATGTGCGCCAGAAAATCAGCGCCGAGAACGCGAACAAGCCGAGGCGAATGTCGATCGTATAGTGGTGGGTGAAGAAGTTCATGTAAGCCAGCAGCGCCAGCGCCCACGTGGTCCATGCCGGCGGATAGGCAATGAAGCGAAATTCGAACAGCCGCGCGGCGCGCGCGATATACGAGCCAACGCACGCATACATGAAGCCAGAAAACAGCGGCACGCCGCCGATGCGGAGCAGGCTCTCCTCCGGATAGATCCAGGAGCCCTGCGCCGTCTTGAAGATTTCCATCGCCGTGCCGACGACGTGGAAAATCAGAATGACGACAGCTTCATCCCAGCGCTCAAGCTTGGTCGCCAGCAACGCGCCCTGGATCGCCACCGAGGCGAGCACTAGAAAATCATACCGCGCCAGCACAGCATTATCGGGCCAAAACAGGTGCGTGCCGACCAGAAGTCCCAGCATCAGCGCGCCGAACAAGCAGGCCCACGCCTGCTTCAGACCGAACAGCAGGAACTCATAGGCCCAGCCGTTCCATTTTGTCCGTTCCGCCCACGGCCGCGCCCAGGCGTCGAACGCCGCCACTTGCGCCTTGATCCGGTCCTTGAGACTCATCGCGGCGACAACACCATAGCGCCGTTGACGAAGCCACATCTTGGTGCTGAATTGGCGGCAAGGGGCTCTGCGATTGCCCCGTGAGGCGACAGCCCAAAATCGCGTCCTTAAAACTCGAACGAGGATGGACGCTCATGCCGTCAAACACATCTATTAACGCGTCGCAGCTTTCACGCTTGGTTGGAACGCCCGACGCGCCGCTGCTCATCGATGTCCGCAAAGATCGCGACTATAGCGCCGACCAACGCCTCCTGCCCGCATCGCGCAAGCGCGACGCCGAAGCGGTAAACACCTGGGCCGCTGAATTGCGGGGGCGCCGCGCGATCGTGGTTTGCCAACACGGCGGATCGCGCAGCGAAGGCGCAGCGGCTTGGCTACGGGCCAGCGGAATACAGGCGGAAACTCTCGATGGCGGCTACGAGGCGTGGCGCGACGCTGAGGGCATGTTGCTTTCACCGGATCACCTGCCGCCCCGCAACGCGCAGGGACAAACAGTGTGGGTCACGCGGGCGCGCCCGAAGGTCGATCGCATCGCTTGCCCCTGGCTCATTCGGCGCTTCGTGGATGCCGACGCGGTTTTTCTGTTCGTCAAACAGACCGAAGTGCGCGAAGTGGCCGAACGCTACGGCGCGGCCGCATTTGACATCGAGGAGACGTTCTGGAGCCATCGCGGCGATTTGTGCACATTCGACGTGATGGTGCAGGAGTTCGGGCTCAAGTCTCAGGCGCTTGATGAACTGGCGCTCATCGTTCGCGGCGCTGATACCGCACGGCTTGAGCTTGCACCCGAATCACCGGGCCTCCTCGCCGCCTCGCTTGGGCTCTCGCGCATGTACCGCGATGACCTACAGCAGCTGGAAGCGGGAATGCTGCTCTACGACGCATTCTACCGCTGGCGCCGAGACGCCGCGGGCGAGAACCACAACTGGCCCGGCCCCACAAAGAGCTAACCCCGGCTAGGACAGACGCCAGATTCGGCGCTAAGCAGCCTCCCATCGGAGGCTGCGTTGCGCATCGCCGTCGTCGGACTAGGCATAGCGGGCTTGAGCATCTGCGCGCGGCTGGCGCTCGCCGGCCACGACGTATTTGGCTTCGAGCAATTCGAGGCGATGCACGAGAACGGCTCGTCGCACGGCGACACGCGCATCATGCGCCTGACGCCGGGCGAGGGCGATGTCTATGTTCGCCTCGCGCGGCGCGCCGGCGAACTGTGGCGCACCTGGGAAGGCTTGCACGGCGGACCGTTGATCGAATGGACGGGCGGCCTCATGGCCGGCCCGCGCGGCTCGCCGTTCGTGCTTGCGTGTCAGCGTTTGAGCCGCACGCCAGCGGCGCTGCTGCGTGGCGACGCCATTCACGCAATGACACGCGGCGCCATGGCGATGCCTTACGAATGGGATGTGTTTCGCCAGGAAGATTGCGGCGTCATCGCCGCCGACGCCACGCGCGCGTTTCTGATCCGGCAGGCGCCGCGATGGGGGGCGAAGTTACGCTTCAACGCGCGCATCGATGCGCCGATCGAAAGCCTCACGCTGCGCATTGATGGCGAGACACATGCGTTCGACGCCGTCGTCGTCGCGGCCGGCGGCTGGGCGGGGACATTGCTGCCAGAATTCGCCGGCAAGCTTTCGGTGCGCCGCCGCGTCGTCGGTTGGTTCGAGACCGAACGCCCGCGCATGCTGCCGGTCGTTTGCGCGGACAATGAGGTCGGCGTCTATGGCATGCCGGCGCCGCGCGGCCTCTATAAGCTGGGGCTGCATGCTGTCGGCGGCGCCACCGATCCCGGCGACGTGCGCGATCCCGACGCGCAGGACGCCGCCCTGCTCTCCGAGCAGGCCGAACTCTTGCTGCCGCAACACAAAACAGCGCCGGCGCGCATGGCGCGTTGCCTCTACACGGTGACGCCCGACGAAAATTTCATCATCGCGCCCAGCATGGCGCATGACCGCATTCTCATGTTTTCCGCCTGCTCCGGGCACGGCTTCAAATACGCGCCAGTGTTCGGCGAATTGGCCGAAGAATGGCTGCGCGACGCTCCGTCAGAGGAGCTTCTCGCATTTGCGAGAGGCCCGACCGTCAATAAGCTTGGCGCAACAAAGACCTGACGCCACATTTGCGTCGCAGCGGAGTCACGAAGCTGTCGCCGAAGCAGCGCACACGCTCGCGCATGACGGCTGACCAATTCCTATCCCTGGCCGACGCCCTGCACAGCTACGCACGGCATTCCGGCCGCGATCTGAATGAATCGCATCTGTTCGTCCACGCCATGCTGATGCGCGCGATCAAGCATGAGCCGATCGACGACGAGGACGCAATGCCGCCGCCGACCGAGCAACGCATCTCAGCTCTCGACGCCCGCGCCTGAGTCGTATCAGAAGCGCAGCACTTTGGCGTAGCGCACCTGCGGCAGAGCTTTGATGCGGGCGATCAGATCGTCGCTGATCACCTGATCGACGCCAACCAGCGCGATCGCATCGGCCCCCTCGCCTTCGCGGCCGAGATGGAACGTCGCGATGTTGACGCCCGCCTCCGCCAGCATGGTGCCGAGTGCGCCGATGAAGCCTGGCTTATCGGAATTGTTGACGAACAGCATCACCGGGTGAAATGCCGCTTCAAGCTGCATCGCCTTCACCTCGGCGATCTTCGGCGCACCCGCGACGACGACACCGGCCAGCGAGCGCCACTTGCCGCCCGTCTGCACCTTGACGCGGATCAGGCTGTCATAGGTCGGCGAGAGATCGCGCTTGCTTTCAGTCAGCGGCGTGCCGCGTTCCTTCAGAATCGCCGGCGCCGAGACCATGTTCACGTCCTGCAGCAGCGGCCGCAGCAGGCCCGAAAGCAAGGCCGCCGTGAGCGGGCGCGTGTTCAGTTGCGCCACCTGGCCTTCGTACTCGATCTCCACCGCTTCGAGGCCATCATCGACAATCTGGCCGGCGAAGGCGCCGAGCTTTTCGGCCAGCGCCGCGAACGGTTTCAGACGCGGCGCTTCCTCGGCCGTGATCGACGGCATGTTGAGCGCGTTGGTGACCGCGCCGGAGAGCAGATAATCGCTCATCTGTTCGGCCACCTGCAGCGCCACATTCTCCTGTGCTTCGTTGGTCGAGGCGCCGAGGTGAGGCGTGGCGATGAAGTTCGGCGCGCCGAACAGCACATTTTCCTTCGCAGGCTCGATCGTGAAGACGTCAAACGCCGCCGCCGAAACGCGGCCGCTTTCCAGCGCCTCGCGCAGCGCCGCTTCGTCCACCAAGCCGCCGCGGGCGGCGTTGACGATGATGACGCCCTTTTTCGTCTTCGCCAGATTTTCACGCGAGAGAATGTTCTTGGTCTTCTCCGTCATCGGCACGTGCAAAGAGATGACGTCGGCGCGCGCCAGCAGGTCCTCAAGCTCGACCTTCTCGACGCCGATCTGGACGGCGCGCTCGGCGCTCAGGAACGGATCGTAGGCGACGACCTTCATTTTCAGGCCAAGCGCGCGGTCGGCGACGATGCCGCCAATATTGCCGCAGCCGATGAGGCCGAGCGTCTTGGCGTAGAGTTCGACCCCCATGAAGCGGTTCTTTTCCCACTTGCCGGCTTGCGTCGAAACATCCGCCGCCGCGAGTTGGCGGGCGGCGGCGAACATCAAGGCAATGGCGTGCTCGGCGGTGGTGATCGAATTGCCGAACGGGGTGTTCATCACCACAATGCCCTTCGCCGTGGCGGCGGGAATATCGACATTATCGACACCGATGCCGGCGCGGCCGATGACCTTCAAATTCTTCGCCGCGGCGATGATGTCCGGCTTCACCTTGGTGGCCGATCGGATGGCGAGGCCATCGTAATTGCCGATGATCTCCTTGAGCTTGGCCGCATCGGGCCCGAGCGTCGGCTGAAAATCGACCTCGACGCCGCGCGACCGGAAAATTTCGACGGCGGCTTCGCTGAGTTCGTCGCTGATTAGAACTTTTGGCATCGCTTCCATCCTTGAAAAATTCGTGAGTCATTCCGGGGCTTCGCGAAGCGAAGAACCCGGAACCCAGGGGATTCCGGATCGCCTGCGGCGCGTCCGGGATGACGGTTAGGAGAGTTCGCTCGCGAGCGTTGCGAACGCCCATTCGATCCAGGGCGTCAGCGCGGCGACGTCGCTTGTTTCGATGGTCGCGCCGCACCAGATGCGCAGGCCTGGAGGCGCCGAGCGATAGGACGCCGCATCGAGCGCAACGCCCTCTTTCTCCAACAGCGCGGCGAGCTTCTTGGCGAACTCGGCCTGCGCCTCGTCGTTCAGCGCCGTGACGCGGGGATCGATCACCTTAAGGCACACGCCGGTGTTCGAGCGCAGCGCCGGATCGTCAACCAGATTGGCGATCCATGGCGTCCTGGCGACCCAATCGTGCAGCACCTTGGCGTTGGCGTCGGCGCGCGCGTGCAACGCCTTCAAGCCGCCAATGCTCTCGCCCCATTTCAGCGTGTCGAGATAGTCCTCTGTCGCCAGCATGGAGGGTGTGTTGATGGTGGCGCCCTCGAACAATTCCGCGTCGAGCTTGCCCTTTTTGGTCATGCGGAAGAGCTTCGGCAGCGCGCGGTCTGGCGTGTAGCTCTCCAACCGCGCCACCGCGCGCGGCGACAGGATGATCATGCCGTGCGCGGCCTCGCCGCCCATCACCTTCTGCCACGAATAGGTGGTCACATCGCACTTCGACCAGTCGATCGGCTGTGCGAACGCGGCGGAGGTGGCGTCATTGATAGTGATGCCTTCGCGATCGGCGGCGATCCAATCGAAATTTGGAATCTTCGCGCCCGACGTGGTGCCGTTCTGGGTGAAGATGATGTCGGCGTTTTTGCGCGCCTTGGAGAAATCCGGCAGCGCGCCATAGGGGCGCCCCACATGCAGCGCGGCGTCGATTTTCATCGCTTTGGCGTCGGTGACCCATTCCTCGCCGAAGCTTTCCCAGGCGAACACGTCGACTGGGCGTCCGCCCAGCATCGACCACATCGCCATTTCCACCGCGCCCGTATCGGACGCCGGTACGACGGCGATTTTGAAATCGGCGGGGACCTCCAGCAGCGCCCGGGTGCGGTCGATCGCTTCCTTCAACTTGCCCTTGCCGAGCTTGGAGCGATGCGAACGACCGAGCGCTGCGCCTTCGAGGGCGTTCAGACTCCAGCCGGGGCGTTTTTTGGTGGGTCCCGAAGAAAACCGGGGATCAGCCGGGCGCACAGCCGGCTTGGCGGGTATTGTCATCAACTTGTCTCCCATCCTCACAGATGGGCGTCCGCCGTTGGGAGCGGATGGCCCGCATACCACCTGCCCCCGTTCGCGAAACATTGCAATGCGGCGAATTCATTGACCGCAGCGTCGGCCTATTTCTCCGTCACCACGATGCGTGGCGCGGGTGTTTCGTCTGGCGGCGCGGGATGCGACGTTGGCGGTGGCGGCGCTGCAGGCTCTGCGGCGGCGCTCTCGATGCCCGGCAGCAGCGGTGCTTCATCGAAGATCGCCGGCAATTGCTTGGCCTTGCGGGCACGGCGCTTCTTGCGCGGCGGCGCCTCAGGATGTTCTTCGGCGCGATTGTGCAGGCGGGAGAGCGAGGAATCCAACTCGCCGCGCAGATAGACCGACACCTGCCCCAGCAAACGCACGCTCGACAGCGTCTGGATCGCGCGCACATAGCCGCCGCGCCTGGAGGCCTGATAGCCGACGACGCTTTCCAGATCGAAGCGGTCGCACCAATAGGGCGCGGCGTCGGCGAAGGCCGAGCCGGTCACCGGGTCTTCATCGATGCCGACGCCCGGCGCGAAGAAGCGCTGCACGAAATCGTACGGCTTGCCCTCGTCGGCCGGCGCGGTGACGACGACATTGCCCTGACGCGGGCCGCGTATGGCGACGTTCAGCGCCGCGAAATCCGGCTTCAGCGCCGACAGCGCGGCTTCATTCTCGACCACGACGTTGGCGTACTCGCCGATGAAGGCGTCGACGATTTCGGCGCCGCCGAGAGCCGCGCTCACACTCTCATCCGGCGCCCACGGCGTGCGCTGCTTGCGCGGCAGATCGAGCGTATAGCCCTCCGGCGTGTTGCGCACGATCAGCGCGCCCGCGTGGGTGTCGAACACGACCACTTCCAGCGTCGGATCGATTTCCGACAACAGCACCGCGCCTGCGGCCAAAGTGGCGTGGCCGCAGAGCGGCACTTCCGTCGCCGGCGTGAACCAACGCAGCTGATAATTGCCGCGCAGGCCGGTGGGCACGATGAAGGCGGTTTCCGAAAGCTTGTTCTCGGTGGCGATCGCTTGCAGCGTCGCGTCCGGCAGCCAGCGCTCCAGCGGCGCGACGGCGGCCGGGTTGCCTGTAAACAGGCGATCCGTGAAGGCGTGCACGATCCAGATTTTCATCACGTTTTCTATGCCGGGCGGGGCTTGGGCGCGTCCAGCGGCATCACCGGTTAAGGGTGAATGGGGTTCGCGCTTCGGGGGAAAGGCGCTCAATGGTGTTGTAAGGGCCAGCCGTGACCCAGCGGCTGATGGCCTTGGCCAAGGCCCGGCGCATGCCGGATCGCCGCCATGACATAGGCGCGGGCCTTCTCGACAGCGGGCTCCGGCGGCGCGCCCAGCGCCATGTGCGCCGCGATGGCCGAGGCCAGCGTGCAGCCGGTGCCGTGGGTGGCGCGCGTCTCGATGCGCGGGCTCTCGAACACACGATAGCCCTCGCGCGTCAGCAGCACGTCGCGGACTGTGTCGCCCTCGATATGGCCGCCCTTCACCAGCGCCGACCAGGCGCCCAGCTGTTCGACCAGAATCTCCGCCGCATTGATCTGACCATCGAGATCGCGCACCGCGACGCCGGTCAGGGCCTCCGCCTCCGGCGCGTTCGGTGTGACCATCGCCGCCACCTGCATCAGCTCGTCGCGGATGACAGCGACTGCGTCCTCCACCAAGAGCGAGGCGCCGCCCTTCGCCACCATGACGGGATCAAGCACCACCGGCGCGCCGTCGCCGACCGCGTACCATGCCTCCATCACCGTGCGCACATGCGCGGCCGAGCCCATCATGCCGAGCTTCCAGACATCGGCGCCGAGATCGCTCATCACCGCCTCGATCTGCTCACGCACGATCTCAGGCGGCGCGGCATGCACGTTGGTGACGCCGAGGGTGTTCTGCACCGTGAGCGCGGTGATCGCCGTCATGGCGTAGCCGCCGAGCGCGGTGACGGTTTTGATGTCCGCCTGTATCCCCGCCCCGCCGCCGGAGTCGGACCCGGCGACAACAAGGACGCGGCCTTTGGGTTTTGTGGGCGCCTGTGCCATGACGCATCACATGGCCGACCACGTCCGCATTTCCAAGACTCTTTCGTACTGGCTGCGCCACAGGCCGGACGAGGCGGGCCTGACGCTCGACGCTCAAGGCTGGGCGCCAGTGGATCAGGTACTGCAAGCTTTGGCGGAACGCGCACTACCCGGTGATTTTGAAACACTGCTCACGGTCGTCGAACAAAGCGACAAGCAACGATACGAACTAACGCCGGATTTGATGGGCATCCGCGCACGGCAGGGCCATTCGGTGAATATTGACCTCGCGCTCGCTCCTGCCGTTCCGCCTACCGTCCTCTATCACGGCACGGTCGAACGTTTCTTGGATGCGATCGTGAGCGAAGGGCTGAGCAAGATGCGCCGCCATCACGTGCATTTGTCGCCCGACGTTGAGACTGCTTTGCGGGTTGGCGCGCGACGCGGAAAGCCTGTCGTGCTTGAGGTGGACGCCGCCGCCATGCATCGAGACGGACGCATTTTCTACGTCACGCAAAACGCCGTGTGGCTCACGGACCACGTGCCAGCTATCTACTTGCGCACACGCTAGCCCGCCGTCGCCCGCCAGACTTTCAGGGCTTGCACAGTCTCCGCCACGTCGTGCACGCGCACGATGTCGGCGCCGTTTTGCGCGGCGATCAGCGCGGCGGCGAGGGAGCCGCCGAGGCGACCCTTGCCAGCGTCGGCGGCGCGTTCGTCGATGGATTGGATGAAGCGCTTACGTGACGCGCCGATCAGCACCGGCCTTTCCGTTTCGCGCGTGATGCGCGCCACTGCGTTCAAGAGTGCGAGATTGTGCGCGAGCGTTTTGCCGAAACCGATGCCGGGATCGACCCAGATGTCTTCCACGCCCAACGCTTCCGCCGCGGCGACACGCGCGCGCAGGAACGCGATCACCTCCGCCACGACATCATCGTAACGTGGCGACGCCTGCATTGTGCGCGGCTCGCCTTGCATGTGCATCAGGATCACCGGCCGTTGCAGCGCCGCTGCAGTCTCAAGCGCGCCTGGCGCCTGCAAGGCCGCCACATCGTTCCACATCGAGGCGCCCGCGGCGATCGCGGCTTGCGCGACCGCGGGTTTCATCGTGTCGATCGAGATTGGCGCGCGCGTCGCGGCGCGCAGCGCGGCGATCACAGGAACAACGCGGGCGATCTCTTCGCCCGCTTCAACGGGCTGAGCGCCAGGGCGCGTGGATTCGCCGCCGACATCGATAATGTCGGCGCCCGCTTCAAGCATGGCGAGCGCACGCGGCGCAGCGGCGCCACCGTTAGCGCCGCCATCGGAAAAGGAATCTGGCGTCACATTGAGGACGCCCATGACATAAGGGCCGCCCGCGATCTTCGGCGGCGGCGTTGGGATCTGGCTCATGGGCGGCGCAGATGGCAAGCGCGTCTTCTCCTCGCAAGCTTGACGCGCAGCGCGCAACGCTCACAAACACGCGATCAACCGCGAAGCATGCTTCGCTGCAAGGCAAACCTGCACGCATGAGCGATTGGCGCATAAAATTCGAGCCGCTGATCACGCCGATCTTCCGCACTTGGTGGCGGCTTCGGCGCGGAACGACCCTGGGCGTGCGCGGCATCGCGACGGACGGCAGCGGGCGCGTGCTCCTGGTGCGGCACACGTACTCGGCCGGCTGGCATCTGCCGGGCGGCGGCGTCGAGAGTGGAGAAACGGCGGTGGCGTCGGCGATCCGCGAAATGGCGGAAGAAGGCGGCGTGGAGGCGATTGGCGCGCCGCGCCTGGTCGGCTTCTACGCCAACCACGCCAACTTCCCCAACGACCACATCGCGCTCTTTCGGTTCGAAACCTGGCGCCCCTGCGCAGCCACCGCGCACAGCGAGATCGCCGAGCGCGGATTCTTCACGCTGGACGCACTGCCCGACGGCGTGACGCCGGGCACGCGGCGCAGATTGGCTGAAGTGTTTGAGGGGGCGCCGCAGAGCGCGGAATGGTGACTATCTTCCGTCATTCCGGGGCTTCGCCAAGCGAAGAACCCGGAAACCAGGGGCAAACGATGGAGCGACGACCCCATGGGTTCCGGATCGCGCTCCGCGCGTCCGGAATGACGACGCGCGGCTCTCGCGGCAAGAGATACGAGCGCCTATATTGCGCCGAAACACGGAGCACCCATGCGCTATTTGCACACCATGATCCGCGTCGGCGATCTCGACGCCGCGCTTGATTTTTTCTGCGCCAAACTTGGCCTGGTGGAATTGAATCGCATGGAGAATGAAGGCGGGCGCTTCACGCTCGTCTTCCTCGCCGCGCCGGAGGATGTCGACCTCGCGCGCGAGCGCAAGGCGCCGATGGTGGAGCTCACTTACAATTGGGACGAGCACGAATATGGCGGCGGGCGCAATTTCGGCCACCTCGCCTATCGCGTGAAGGACATCTACGCGCTGTGTCAGAAGCTGATGGACGCCGGCGTCACTATCAACCGCCCGCCGCGCGACGGCCACATGGCCTTCGTCCGCTCGCCCGACGGCATTTCGATCGAACTACTGCAAGAAGGCGATCGCCTCGCGCCGGCGGAGCCGTGGAAGAGCATGGCGAATACGGGCAGCTGGTAGACGCACGCTGACAATTAACTGACAAAGCGTATGCGCTGGCTGTCAGCGGATGCGGCGCATATGGGCCGGTTTCGGCGTCGGGGGAGCAAGACACATGAAGCGACACCTGCTTGCGGTTGCATGCGCGTTCGGCTGCGCGGGGTTTGCCCACGCTGAGCCAGGCGGGACAAGCACGGTGTACGGCCCAAGCGTGGCGCAAGGCGAGGCCGAATTTGAGTATCGCGGCGCGACATTCACGGGTGGTGCGCTCGATGGCGACGCCGCACATCGTTTCGAGGCGGGATACGGCGTAACCGATTGGTGGCGTCCGGCGCTCGTCATCCAAGTGGAGGACAGTAGCGGAGGCGGCGCCGAAGTCAGCGACATCGCGGTCGAGAATGTGTTCGACTTCGCCGGCACACGCGATTGGCCGGTGCATTTCGGCGGCTACGTCGAATACGCCTTCGGTCAAAATGGTCACGACGATGAAGTTGAACTGAAACTCCTGGCCGAGCGGCGCGGCGACGCTGTTACGACACGTCTCAACTTGATCGGTGAACACGAAATCGATGGCGATGAGTGGGAGTTTGGCTACGCCGCGCGCGTTTCGTGGCGTGCCTCGGACCATTGGGCCCTCGACATCGAGGGCTTTGGCGAACCGGACGCAAACGTTCACTATTGGGGGCCTCGCGTCAGCTTCTCACTGGGCGAAACTAGCCTCGCCCTCGGCTACCTTGCGGGCCTCGATGACGCCGCCGCCGACGGCCAAATCAGGCTGGCGTTGGAGTTTGAATCCTAACGCCGTCCGAACAGTTTTTCGATATCCGCCAACTTCAGCTCAACATAAGTCGGGCGGCCGTGATTGCATTGGCCGGAAAATGGCGTCGCTTCCATCTGGCGCAGCAGCGCGTTCATTTCCTCACCGGTGAGCCTGCGCCCCGCGCGCACGCTGCCGCGGCACGCCATGGATGAGCACACTTCCTCCAGCCGCTCCTTCAGCGCGTGCGCTTCGCCGAGTTCGGCGATGTCGTCGGCGAGGTCCTTCAGCATGCCGGTTGCATCGATGTGGCCGAGCAGCGCGGGCGTTTCGCGCACCAGAATGGCGCCGGGCCCGAACGGCTCGATCACCAAACCCAGCTGCGTCAACTCCTCGGCGCGCGCGGCGAGCGCCTCGGCTTCGCTGGGATCGAGCTCGACAACTTCGGGAATGAGCAACGCCTGCCGGCGCACGCCGCCATTGGCGAGCATCTGCTTCATGCGCTCATAGACCAGCCGCTCATGCGCCGCGTGCTGATCGACGATGACGATGCCGTCTTCGGTTTGCGCAACGATATAGGTTTCGTGGATTTGCGCGCGCGCCGCGCCAAGCGGGAAATATTGCGCGTCGCCCGCGTCTTGCACCGCGGGCGCCTCGCCGGCGAACGCCGTGACGGGAGCGCCCATGTCGCCGGCGAAGGCGCCGGCGGTCCAAGGCGTTTCAATCCGCCCGCTCGGCAGCGCGAAGTCACCCGGCGCCAAGCGCTCTTCCGCCGCTTGCCAGGCGCGCAGCATCGGCTGCACCTCATAGTGCGGGCGCGCGGCGCCAAGCGCGGATTGCGCCGTTGTGGTCGAAGCGCGGTGGCCAGCGCCCGCAAGCGCATGGCTGAGCGCGCCAACGATCAGCCCGCGCACCAGAGCGGCGTCACGGAAGCGCACTTCCGTCTTGGCCGGATGCACATTCACGTCAACTTCGCTCGCCGGCAGATCGAGGAAGAGCGCGGCCACCGGATGACGATCGCGCGCGAGCAAATCCTGATAGGCCGCGCGCACGGCGCCGACGATGAGCTTGTCCTTCACCGGGCGGCCATTGACGAACAAATGCTGATGCTCGCGCGTGCCGCGATGAAATGTCGGCAGGCCGGCGAAGCCCGAGAGCCGCACCTCGCCGCGCGTCTGATCGAGCGCAATGCAGTTCGGCGCGAAGTCCGCGCCGAGGATGGCCGCTAAGCGGGCGCGACGGCCCTCGTTTTCGGGATCGCCTTCGGCGCTGAGGCGAAGGCTCGTGCGCCCGTCATGTTCGAGTGAAAACGCCACGTCCGGGCGCGCCATCGCCAGGCGCTTCAGCACATCCGACACGGCCATCATCTCGGCGCGCTCGGACTTCATGAACTTCAGCCGCGCCGGCGTGGCGAAAAACAGATCGCGCACCTCGACGCGCGCGCCGTTTTCGCTGAGCGCAGCCCATGGCGAGGGACGCGGCGCCATCAACGCGCCACCTTCGACCTCGATGCTCCACGCATCGGCCGCGCCGCGCGCCTTCGAAATGATCGCCAGCCGCGCCACCGCCCCGATCGACGGCAGCGCCTCGCCGCGAAAACCCATGGTGTAAATGTTCAACAGATCGACATCGCCGCTGGCGCCTGCATGCAGTTTCGACGTCGCGTGCCGCTCGACCGCGAGCGCCAGTTCGTCACGCGGGATGCCGCCGCCATCGTCCTCAACCGAAATGAGTCCGAGGCCGCCGCGCTCGATGCGCACCGCAACGCGCTTGGCGCCGGCGTCGAGCGCATTTTCGACCAGTTCCTTCACGGCCGCGGCCGGGCGCTCGATCACCTCGCCGGCGGCGATGCGGTTAACGGCTTCTGGAGGCAGGCGGCGGATCGGCATGAGATTCGCACTTCTATCACAGCGGCCAGCGCTTCTCCCCCGCCGTGCACAGGTCTAGACTAGCGAATGGCCGATACACCCCGCCCACCGAAGCCCAATGCCGGCCAAATGGCCTCACCCTCGTTTCGCCTCGCGGCGCTCGACCGGGATTTCATCCTTGGCGAATCCACGCGCGGCGTGCGGTTTCTGCTCGAATACGAGAAAGCCGACCAAGCGCTGAAGGCGATGCATATCGTCTCCACCATCGTTGTGTTCGGCAGCGCCCGCATCCGCGAGGACGGCCCCGGCAAGCAGGCGTTCTGGTATGCGCAGGCGCGCAAGTTCGGACGCATTGCCTCACTGCGCGGCGGCGCGCTCAACATCGAAGGCGGCGAACGCCACAACGTGATCGCAACCGGCGGCGGGCCCGGCGCGATGGAGGCGGCCAATCGCGGCGCCGGCGATGTCGGCGCGCCGTCAATCGGCTTCAACATTCAGCTGCCGCACGAGCAAGAGCCGAACGCCTATTCGACGCCGGAGCTGACCTTCAGCTATCACTACTTCGCCATGCGCAAGATGCACCTTGCCATGCGCGCCAACGCGCTCGTCGTCTTCCCCGGCGGCTTCGGCACGCTGGACGAAATGTTCGAACTGCTGACTTTGCGCCAGACAGGCAAGGCGACCTTGGCGCCGATCGTGTTGGTCGATGAACAGTACTGGCGCAGCATCATTCAGTTCGACAAGCTGGTTGAGCACGGCATGATCGACGCCGCGGACTTGGCGCTGTTCCGCTACGCCGAAACGGCGGAAGAGGCCTGGGCCGCGCTGGTGGATCAGGGCCTGGGCGCCGCCCATCCTGGCGATGATGACGACGAAGATCTCGCGCGCGACATGTAAGCGATTGGCGGAATCGCCACCGTACAATGTCACCCTAGCCGCTCCCTGCCGCGCGCGGCCTGCGCCATTCTCCGCTCGCCAACAACGGAGATATGGCAGTGAAAAAGTACATTATCGAACGCGAGATTCCTGGCGTCGATCAGATGGGCAAAAGCGATCTGGCGGGCGCCGCGAAAACCTCGAACGCGGCGTTGGCTCAGCTGGCGCCGAAGGTTCAGTGGGTGCAGTCCTATGTCGCCAAGGACAAGACGTTCTGCGTCTATTTGGCCGAGAATGAGGACGCAATCCGCGAACATGCACGCATTTCGGGCTTCCCGGCGAACAAGATCACGGAAGTTCGGGGCATGATCGACCCCACCACCGAACGCGCGTGATTGCGTGCGCCTACGTGACGTGCGCTAAGGTGGAGGCGGAGCCTTTCACATGCTGAACGTGACCGTCGTGATCTTGGGTGACGGCCTCGCCTCCACCGCGCTCGGACCGCTGGAAGTCTTCTACGCGGCCGGCGTTCTGTTTCAGAAGCTCAAGGGCGAAGAGACCAACCAGCTTTTCGAGGTGACCACCGCGTCACTGGACGGCAACAGCGTTTCTGCGGCGTACGGGCTTGGGCTTACGCCGCAGAAATCCATCGACGACATCGAGAGAACCGACATCATCATCGTGCCGACATCCGGCACGGAAGTAGATCTCAAGCTCATCGAAAACAGCGCGCTGCTGCCGTGGCTGCGCAAGCACCATGCGCTGGGCGCCTACATTGCCGGCACCTGCATGGGCAGCGTCTATCTGGCCGAGGCCGGGTTGCTCGACGGCCGCGAAGCGACGACGCACTGGGCGGCGGCGGACGATTTCGCACGCCGCTACCCGAGAGTGAAGTGGCGTCCGGAATGCTTCGTCACCGAAGACGCGCGGCTCCTCTGCTCCGGGGGCGTGACCTCGGCGATCGATGTGAGCCTCTATCTGGTCGAGAAGCTCGCCGGCCACGACATTGCGGTGCAAACGGCGAAAGCGCTGCTGCATCCAATGCCGCGCCTCAATCAATCTGGCTACGCGGTGCTTCCCTTCTCGCCGCCGCACGACGACGCCAAGATACGCGAGGTCGAAAACTACATTCAGCAGAATTTTCGCGCGGACCTGAATGTCGAGGCGCTGGCGGAGAGGTTCGGCATGAGCGGACGCACATTCTTGCGCCGCTTCAAGGCCGCGACGGGACGGTTGCCCGGCGCCTATGTGCAGGCCGTACGCGTGGAGATGGCGAAAGCAATGCTGGAGCGCGACCGCGCATCGGTGCAAGCGATCGCCGCCCATGTCGGCTATGACGACGTCTCGTTCTTCCGTACTTTGTTCAAGCGTGCGACCGGCATGACGCCGGGCGACTACCGCAATCACTTCGGCAAACTGAACATCCGCAAAACAGAAGCGCCAGATGCATCGGCGTGATGCACATTTTTCGCGTGACAGCGCGCCAAATCGTGTGTTACACGCGCCGCCCATTCGGAGACGTGTCGTGAAAGCGCTGAACCTTTTCGCCCAGAGCCCCATGCTCATCGCATATCGCGATGCGCAGGAGGATTTGTGCACGTGGAGGAGTTCGGCTTACTGACGTCTTCGGACATCGGAGCATGAAGAACCCCTCCAAGGCGCGGCCTGGAGGGGTTTTTCGTATGTGCAATGCATACTGGCTCCGGGCCGCTCACGACACTCGGCAACGAGGAGAGAAGCGTGCTGTATCGCCAATGCAAATTCCGGCGCGGAACCGAACGCACCGTTGCGTGGATCGACGCACGCGGCGCGAAGGTCGGCGCACGGGTCGAACTGAAAACGCTGGACGATCTGGGACCATGGATCGTTGAGGCCGTCTACGACGCCCCGCTCGCGGCGGCGGCGCTTGAGACGCTGCAACTTCTGAACCGCAAGTCGCTCTCCAGCATCATGAAAGACGTTGTTTAAAGGAGGCCGGCCATGTCCGGTTACGAGGAAATCCAAGGCGCCAACGCGCCGATCAAGGCCTGGGTCAAGGGCGTGCCGGTTGAGCACGAAGCGCAGAACCAATTGCGCAACGTGGCTTCGCTGCCGTTCATCCATAGCCACATCGCCGTCATGCCGGACGTACACTTCGGCATCGGCGCGACCGTGGGTTCGGTGATCCCGACCAAGGGAGCGATCATCCCGGCCGCTGTCGGCGTAGACATCGGTTGCGGCATGATGGCGATGCGTACGTCGTTGACGGCGAACGATTTGCCGGATTCGCTGTCGCGCTTGCGCGGCGCGATCGAGCGCAACGTGCCGCACGGCAACGGCCCGAACGGCAATCACCGCGACACGCCCTCTTCGGTGGAGACCACGTATCGCGACTCCGGCCTCGATGAGCGTTACCGCGCGATCATCGACAAGCACCCGAAGGCGTCGGCCAAGGCGCAAACGGCGCAGTTGGCGACGCTCGGCGGCGGCAACCACTTCATCGAGGTCTGCCTCGACGAAGAGGACCGCGTGTGGGTGATGCTGCACTCGGGCTCGCGCGGCTCGGGCAACGCGATCGGCAGGTACTTCATCGAGCGCGCGCGCGATGAATTGCTGCGTCGCGAGCTCGGCTACCACGTGCCGGATCGTGACCTCGCCTTCTTCATGGAAGGCGAAGAGTTGTTCGACGACTACGTGGAAGCGGTCGGCTGGGCGCAAGACTATGCGCGCGCCAACCGTGAGGTGATGATGGAGCGCACGTTGCGTGCGCTGCGCGACAACCTGCCGAAGTTCAAGCTCGAGAAGCACGCCGTGAACTGCCACCACAATTACGTGGCGCGTGAACGGCACTTCGGCGCCGACGTGTGGGTGACCCGTAAGGGCGCCGTGCGCGCCGGTGAAGGAGAGCTTGGCATCATCCCCGGCTCGATGGGCGCGAAGTCGTTCATCGTGTGCGGCAAGGGCAACGAGGATTCGTTCTGCACCTGCTCGCACGGCGCTGGGCGCGCCATGTCGCGCACCGAGGCGAAGAAGCGCTTCACCTTGGCCGACCACAAGGCGGCCACGGAAGGCGTCGAATGCCGCAAGGACGCAGGCGTGATCGACGAAACGCCGATGGCCTACAAGGACATCGACGCCGTCATGGCCGCGCAAGGCGACTTGATCGACGTGGTGCACACGTTGCGCCAGGTCGTGTGCGTGAAGGGGTGAGTGCGAAGTGTGAGAGCAATCTCACACTTCGTCATCCCGGACGCGCGAAGCGCGATCCGGGACCCAGGGGCAACAACCTCATCGTTTGCCCCTGGGTTCCGGGTTCTTCGCTGCGCGAAGCCCCGGAATGACGAAAGCTCGGCGCCGTGGTCCATGGGTGAAGATGCCGGATTGTCGATCCGGTGAGGCGGGTTCGAGTCCCGCCGGCGCCGCCAGACTTGAAAAGACAGGAGGCTACCATGAAACGCGATAAGTACGACCAGCCATCCTTTCGAGCGCTCTTCCAAGCGCCGTAAGGGCTATCCGTCGGAGACACATGTCAAACGCGGCCACCGAAAGGTGCGCGGGCGATGTGGAGCTGATCGAGAAGCTCGGCCGCAACGACCTCTGTCCATGCGGCTCGCGGAGGTTGTTTCAAGCGCTGCTGCATGAAGAGCGGCCGCTACGATGGCGCCGAGCGCAAAGACTACTTCCGCGACGAGTGAACGCTGCCTGTTCGTCTAATTGGTAGGACGCCGGAGTTTGGTTCCGGAAATCCTCGTTCGAGTCGAGGACGGGCAACTTGTTGAGGACAGATGGGTGAGCGGCAAAACCGCGGCGCTGTAAACGCCGTCCCGTTGGGGTGCGTTGGTTCGAGTCCAACTCTGTCCACCACGCCGTAGCGCAGCTCAGGTGATCTGGCGCCAGCTGTGCAGCGCGCCGACGCGGTTGAAGGCGTCGTCCCAGGCCGCGCGCACGTCGGTTTCGCTGACCTGATGGTCGCGGCCGTGGGCGATGAAATACACATCGACCGCCACGCCCTCCGCAGCGGGGCCGAACTCGCGCGCGACGACGTCGCTCAGCCCTGCGCCTCGTGCTTCGTAAATGCTGTAGAGCGGCGAATTCTGCCGCATGTCGGAAATCAAAATCAAACGCCGCTCTGGGATGGCGGCGCTGAAATCGTCGCCGCCCAGCCAGCGATGCACGTATTCGATGATGGGGCTGCTGCTCGCCTCGGAGGGTTCACGCACCTGCTCGATCACGCGCTCGGCGGCGCCGACAAAGCGCTGTTCGAAATCACGCTCAGTATAGCGCCGGCCGCGATAGAGGTCGGACCAGAACGATGGCGCGCCGGGATTGCACACCGAAAACAGCGGCCGCACCGATTGATCGGCATCGAGCGAGACGATCGAAAATTTCTGATAGCGCTGGGTGTCGCGTTGCGCGCGCTCGACAATCTCGATCAGCGTATCGCTGACGGCGGGCGACCAGCGATCGGTGCGGTCGACGATGACCACCGTATGCGCCTCGAGCGAGCGCGAGGTGGGGCACAGCGTGTTGGGATCGAGATCGGCCGGCCGCAGCAGCCACACGGTTACGCTCAGCGCCAGCAGCGCGCCGAGCACGCCGGCAGTCGCGGTCGCGTACAGCCGATTGGTGCGTGCGCTCTCCCGCATCAGCGCACCTTGCGGCGGCGGCGGAACGTCAGCGTCTCGGCCGGCTGCTGCTCGGCCTCTTCGGCCTCCTCGTCCTCGGCATGCGCCGCGTCGTGCGCCTGCTGGGCGCGCGCATCGCTGAGATCGAGCGTGCGCTCAGTGAACTCGGTGCGCACGCTAGCGGTGGCGGTGTCGGCGATGTTCTTCAGGAAAGGCGTCAGTTCGTCGTCGTAGAAGGAGTGATACTCGGCTTCCAACTGCGCGCGTGCGCCGGCAAGTTGGCTCTTGCAGGCGGTGATATTCGCGGTCGCGCGCGAAAACGCTTTGGTCAGGCTGTCGAGCACTTCCGAACTGTTCGGCGGCTCCTCGTCAGCGAACGGGTCTTCGGAAAAATAGGCCGGCTCGCGCGTCGAGCGGGCGGCGCGATTGGCGTCGCGGTAGATGTCGATGGCTTCGCGACCGACGGAAAGAATCTCCGCGACGGTGAAATCCCACGCGGCGGCGTTGTCCTGCGTCCGTGCGATCGCCTGGCGCAGCGCGCCGACAGATTGCTGGCTCTCCGTCGACACGGCGACAAGCTGAGCGTCGGCGGCGTCCTTAGCTTCATCGACCTCGCGCGCCAGGCGCTGGGCGATGTCTTCGGCGCGGTAGCGGGCCTCTTCGACCCGGCGGTGGCGCGGCCCATAGCCTGGGTACGGATCATCCCAATGGGCGCCGCGCGCGATCGCGAAAATGCCGATCAATAGCGCGATCACGAAGAGGAGCAGCGATTCCAGTTGCTGGAACGGCTGGAACGGTTGCGTCATCACCGACGTCAGAATGTTGTCCGGCACCGGCGCGTCGAGCGAGCTCTGGGACAGCGCGTAGCGATAGTGCGCGATGTAGAAGGCGAACAGCACCAGCAAGCTGACGCCGACCGCGAGCGCCGGCACGGCCCAGAGCCGATGCAGGGCGCCTCTGCCGTTGGGGCCGCGATAGCTGAGGTAGCGCCAAGGGCCGGCGCCGATCAGCGAGCCGGTCAGCACCACAAGGACGGAAATCATCAACGCGGTCGTCCAGCCTTGCACCAAGCCTCCAGGGCTGGCTTGGCCGATCATCCAGCCATTAGCCGCGACCTCCACGGTGAACAGCAACGCCAGCCAGAAGACCTTGCGCCAGAACACGTTGTCATAGCTTGGCTCGGTCTCCGTCAGCTGATGCTGCATACGGAAGCTGCGATAGTCGCGATAGGCGCGCGCGAAGTCGGTCTGCGCGCTGGCAAGCTCAAGCCCAACGGCGTTCTGCGCGCGCGCTTTCTTGGCGCGAAACTGGGTCAAGACGCTTTGCGGCTCGCTCGATAGCGCTTCGAGATCTTGCGGCAGCGTTGTGAAGTCCTGGCCCGAGCCGACGCCGAGAAACTCGTTCGAGCGCTGGCGCACGACGGCTTCGATGCGGCTTACCACCAGCATCTCTACCGCCGAAAATTCGCCATCGGTTGAAGCCGGAATATTCTTGCGTCCATCAGCGGCGCCGCGTTCGGTGAGCTTCAACTCAGCGTCGAGTTGTTCTGCGGTGAGATTGGAAATGGCCCCCTCCACCGGTTGGAGCCGCTACAGCGGAAGCGCCACAGCGGCCGCGTACCCTCAAGCGCATAAAGTCGGGCTGAGGCGGTTTCTGGGCGGGCTAATGCGGTAAGGACGCAGAAAGTTCCCATCGGCCGCGGACGTTTTCCACAGCAACGCTTATCATTGTGTAGCCGTCATTCCTTCCGGCTGACCAACGACCACGAACGTGAACGCGTCGGGATTGAACAGGCGGCGGACGACGCGATTGACGTCGTCGAGCGTGACGGCGCGGATCAAGGCATTGCGGCGATTGACATAATCGATGTCGCGGCCGGCGACTTGGTAGCCGTGAATGACGCTGGCGATGTTGGCGTTGGAGTCGAGATCGAGCGCGAACGAGCCCGTGAGATAGGTGATGGCGTCGTTCACCTCGGCTTGCGTTGCGCCATCGCGATAGAGCCGGCCGATCTCGGCGCGGGTGACTTCGATCGCCTGGGCGACGTCGCCGTTCTCGGATTGCGCCGAACCGCGGATCAGAGCGACGTGGTCGCGCACCGACGGGCTGACGCCGATGCCGTACACAAGCCCGCGTTGCTCGCGCACCTGGTCCATCAGTCGAGAGGAGAAGCCACCGCCGCCTAGAATGTAGTTGGCGACGGCAAGCGGGATCCAGTCCGGGTCTTCATCCTGGATGCCGGGCGCGGCAAAGAGCACGAGGCTTTGCGGTTGCGGCAGCTCACGCACGATCAGCGGCGTTGGCGGCGATAGCGTCGCCTCGGGCGCCGCTGGCAGGTCCGCGCGCGCCGGCAGCGCGCCGAACGTGCTGTCCAGCAGAGCGCCAAGCGTTTGCGCATCGATATCGCCGACCACCGTGATCTGCATGCGCTCGCGCGTCAGCAGCAGCGCCATCCGCTCGCGCAGGGCCGCGCCATCCATGGCGGCGACGCTCTCGCGCGAAGTGCGGCGCGCATACGGATGGGACGCGTAAAGCGCCTGATCGAGCGCAAAGCTAGCGAGGTAAGACGGGTTGGTGTCGCGCGTGCGGATGCCGACCAGCATCTGGCGCTTGATGCGATCCAAGGGCGCGTCGTCGAAACGAGGCTCGGCCAACGAGAGGCGCGCCATCTCGAAGGCGGCGTCGCGGTTCTCGCTCAGCGTGCGCAGCGTCATGCCGACGCCGTCCCAGCCGGCGCCAAAGCCCAGCGACATGTTGAGGTCCTGCAGACGCTCCTTAAACGCGTTGGCGTCGAGATCACCGGCGCCTTCGGTCAGCATGCTGGCCATGACGCTGGTGACGCCGGTGAGCGCCTCGGGTTCAATGGCCGAACCACCGCGCCAATGCGCGCGCACGACGATCATCGGGACGGTGGAATCCGACACCAGCCATGCCTCGATGCCGCCGGGCGACACGACACGCTGCACCGGCACGCCGTGCTGAGCGGCCGCAGATTCCGTGCGCGCTTGCTGCGCAATGGCCGGCGCGGTCGCGGCGAACGGCGCCAACGCGAACAGCGCCGCGAGCGCCAGGCGGGAAGCGGCGCGCGCCAATCTCACGGCGCATCCTCCGGCGGCAGCAGCCAGCCAGTGACGGAGGCGTTCATGTCGAGCGTTTGGCGCGCCATCGCCAGCACTTCATCGCGTGTGACCGCTTCGATGTCGGAAGGCCAATTGACCACATCGTCGATGCTTTCGCCCTGCGCCAGCGACGCGCCATAGATGTTGGCAATATTTTCCTGGCTGTCGCGCGCGTAGATCGCAGCAGCAGAGAGCGACGACTTGGCGCGCTCCAATTCCGCCTCGGTGGGGCCGTCACGCAGAAATTCGGCGATCACCTCGTCCACCGCCGCCTCGATACGATCGAGCGTCACCCCTTCCACGGGCGTCGCCGCGACGGACACGCTGCCGCCGCCAAGGCCGGAAGTATTGGCGCTGGCGCTGGCGCCGACGGCGATGCGCTGCTCTTCCACCAGCGCCCGATAAAGGCGGCTTGTCTCCGAGCCGCCCAGAATTTCGATCGCCACATCGAGCGCGTGCGCTTGGCGGCCTTCGTCTGTGCCGTAGCTGATAGCGCGATAGATGCGCGACAACGAGGGCTGGCGCACTTTCTCATCGCGATGCGTGACGCGCATAGGGCCGGCGCTTGGCGGATCGGAGACCCAGGTGCGTTCCGGCAAATCGCGGGTCGGACGCAACGGCCCGAAATAGCGCTCAGCAAGCGGACGCAGCGTGGCGGCGTCGATATCGCCGGCGACGACGAGGATGGCGTTATTGGGCGCGTACCAGGTCTGGTAAAATGCGAGCGCGCTCTCGCGATCCAGCGCCTCGATCTCATGCAGCCAGCCGATGATCGGCGTGCCGTAGGGGTGGTGCGGGTAGAGCATGGCGCGCATGCGCTCGCCCAACACCGCGCCGGGATTGTTGTCGATGCGCTGGCGGCGCTCTTCTTCGATGACATCGCGCTCGGAAGCGAACGTTTCGTCCGAGAAGCGCAGATTGCGCATGCGGTCGGCTTCCATGCGCATGACGAGTTCGAGCCGGTCGCGGGCGATGCGCTCGTAATAGGCGGTGTAATCCCACGAGGTGAACGCGTTGTCCTCGCCGCCATTGCGCGCGACGGTGCGCGAGAATTCGCCGGGGGCGATGTCGCGCGTGCCTTTGAACATCAGGTGTTCAAAGAAGTGAGCGATGCCGGAGCGGCCACGCGGCTCGTCGGCGGCGCCGACGCGGTACCAGAGCATGTGGGTGACGACCGGGGCGCGCCGATCGGTGACGACGATGACCTGAAGGCCATTGCGGAGCGTGAAGGTCTCCGGCCGCGGCAGCTCCCGCGCTTGCGCCGGCGCGCACACGACCGCGAACGCCACACATGCTGCGATGAAACGCGCCGCCGCCTTTGTCCCCGCCCCCACGCGCCTGCTCAGGTGCCTGGCAGCTTGAAGCCGCCGCGATCGCGCTCGATCACAACGTCTCCGCCGCCAGTGGCGCGGCGAATGGCTTCGTCGTCGGCCAAGCGGCGAGCTTCTTCATCGGCGTTCAGCGGCGCGGTCGCGCTCGATCCGTTGCCGAAGGCGAGCAAGCGATCGACAAAGCCTTCGCTGCGGCGGACGACGCCTTGGCTTTCGTAGTCGATGGTGTCGCGAATGTTTGGATCGGCGGCCTCAGCCCCGGCGCTGACGATCAGCGTGCGCTCGCCGACGCTGGCGTTGGCGCCAACGTCTTGACCAAACAGCGCCGCGCGCGCCTCGGCGTCCGGCTCAAGCTCTTGCGGACGCGGCTCGCCGGGACGCGGCGGGCGCAAATTGTAGTCGGGCGGCAGCGTCAGCGGCGCTTGGCTCACGACGCGGAATTCGTCGGGCGAGACTTTCGTCGCGCCGATCGCCCGTTGCACGCTGGCGCAGCCGCTGGCGGCGGTGGCCGCGGCCAGCACGGCCATCAGCGCAATCGGTTTGGTGGTCATCAGGCGCCCGCTCCTCAAATCGTTGCTTCGCTTCTAGCCGAGCCGCGCCCGGCAAGCCAAGCCGGACAGCAGCCAACATCGATCCGCGCTCAGTTTGACGGTTGTGGGGCGAATCCGGCGCGCGATTTACCCCTGGGAGCCGCGCCCACGGCCCATCCAGGCCTTGATTTGCGACCAGGATGTGCCCTTCCCGGGCTCGGTTTCGGCAAAAAACAGCATGTCCACCGCCAGGATGATGGCGCCAACCGTGATGGCGGCGTCGGCGACGTTGAACACCCAAGGGAACCAGAGTCCGTTGAAATCCAGGAAATCCGCAACGGCGCCGAAACGAATCCGGTCGATGACGTTGCCGAGCGCCCCGCCAATGACGAGCCCCAGCGCCACCGCCGTCAGCCGCCGCTCGGCGGTGCGCAGCCACCAGAGGAAAACGCCGGAAATGGCAAAAGAGAGCGCCACCAGGCCCCAGCGCGCGATATCCTGATCGGCGCGCAGCAGGCCGAAGCTAACGCCGCGATTCCACACCATTTGCAGGTCGAAGAATGGCGTCAGCTCGATGTAGCCGCAGCCGTAGCCGGCCTCGAGGCAGCCGCGCGGGCTGAACTGGCCAGGGCCCAGCACCAGCCATTTCGTGAACTGGTCCGCGACGAACACGAACGCCGCCAGAATAAGCCCAAAGCGCAACATGGCCCGGCTTATGGCCGGGCCATGCGCTGTGGGCAAGGCGACATGCTAGCCATGCGCGGCGTCCCAGGCGGCGACGGCTTCGGCGTCGCGGGGGGTGATGTCGGGGTAGCGCGGATCGGCGGTGGCGGGATCGAAATATTTCCACGAGCGCGCGCACTTCACGCCCTCGGCCTTCTCCACCACCACGGCGACGCCCGGCGTCTCCGGCAGACGAAACGCCTCGGCCGGTCCTTCGCCGGCTTCGATCTTCAGACCGCTGGTGATGCAGAGCTCGGCGAAATCGACTGCCTGCAGCGAGGCGCGCTGCGCGTCGTCCGCGACCCAGACGCGCGGGCTGGCCTCAAGCGCAGCGCCGATCACCTTCTCGCGCCGCGCCACTTCGAGTGCGCCAGTCACCACAGCGCGCGCTCCGCGCAGCCGCGCCACTTGCTCGCCCGCGAAATCGTCGCGCCACGCCTCTGGCGTTTCGGGGAATGTGCGCAGGTGCACGGACACGGTGTCAGGGAAGCGCGTCAACCACGCTTCTTCCGCCGTGAACGGTAGGATCGGCGCAAGCCACGCCGTCAGCCGCGAGAACGTTTCGTCCAGCACCGTGCGGCAGGCGCGGCGACGGAAGGATGACGGCGCGTCGCAATAGAGCGCGTCTTTGCGGACATCGACGTAGAAGGCTGAGAGATCGATGTTGCAGAACTCAACGATGGCCGAGAGCGCAACGCGCCATTGGTACGTGGCGTACGCATCGCGCACGACGCCATCCAGTTCATGCAAGCGGTGCAGAATCCAGCGTTCGAGCAGCGGCAATTGATCTCCCCCGCCCCCTTGCGGGGCGGGGGTCGGGGGGTGGGGGGCTTTCAAACGCTCCGGCGCCTGAGCGGCGGCGCGCCCCCCCTCACCCTGCCCTCTCCCCCGCGAGGGGGGAGAGGGGCCGAGCGAAACACGCTCGCTCGCGTCAAAATCCTTCAGCGCGCCTAAGCAATAGCGCAGCGTGTTGCGCAGTTTGCGGTACATTTCGCTCGATTGGTCGAGCATGATTTTGCCCAAGCGCAAATCGTCGCCGTACTCCGCGCCGGCGATGAGCAGGCGCAAGATTTCGATGCCGTTCTGCTCGGCGATCTTCTGCGGCTCGATGACGTTGCCGATGGACTTGGACATCTTCATGCCCTTCTCGTCCATGGTGAAGCCGTGCGTGATCACCTCATCGTATGGCGCACGCCCGCGCGTGGCGCAGCTTTCGAGCAGCGAGGAATGAAACCAGCCGCGATGCTGGTCCGAGCCTTCGAGATAGATGGTGGAGACTGGGTTCACGAATGACGCGCGCGTCGGCGCATCGGGATTGCCGATGACGAACGCATGTGTTGAGCCCGAGTCGAACCAGACATCGAGAATGTCTTCGACCTTCTCGTAGTCTTCCGCCTTGTGCTTGGCGCCGAGGAAATCCTGTGACGGCGTCGCCCACCAGGCGTCGGCGCCGTCGCGCTTCATCGCTGCGATGATGCGCGCGTCGACCTCGTCGTCCTGCAGGATCGAGCCGTCGCTCTTCTTCACGAAGATCGGCAGCGGCACGCCCCAGGCGCGCTGACGCGACACCAGCCAATCGGGGCGATCCTCGATCATGCCGCGAATGCGGTTGTAGTCCTTCGTCTCGCCGGTGCGCTTCTGGCCCCAATCGACGCGATCGATTTCATCGAGCGCGACTTGGCGCAGCGTCCTGCCGTTATGATACGTCTTATCGAGCGCGATGAACCATTGCGGCGTGTTGCGGAAGATGAGCGGCGCTTTGGAACGCCACGAGTGCGGATATTGGTGCTTGAGCTGGCCGCGCGCCAATAGCGCGCCGACTTCGATCAGCTTATCCATCACCGCTTTGTTGGCGGGACCATCTTTGCCCAGACCTTTGCCTTCAAGCTGGATCACTTCCAGCCCTTCGAACATCGGCGCTTCATTCGTGAGCTTGCCATCCTCATCGACGGTGAACGGAATGCCTTCCTGCCCGAAGTGCTTCGTCCAGATCACAAAGTCATCCGCGCCATGGCTCGGCGCCGTGTGCACGAAGCCCGTCCCAGCATCGTCAGTGACGTGATCGCCGGCAAGGAGTGGAACGTCGAAGTCGTAGCCCTTGCCACGGAACGGGTGTGCGCATTTTGCGCCGCTTAGGTCGTCGGAGCCGACGCTTCGGGCAGGATGATACGCAGTGACGAGCGCCGCCTTCATGACCTCTGCGGCGAGCTTTTCTGCAAGGATCAATCTGTCACCGGGTTTCGCCCAAGGCTCAAACTTGCCGGCGTGATCAACCGCGTCGACCACATACACGGCATAGTCGATGTCGGGACTAAACGAGATTGCGCGGTTGCCAGGGATCGTCCACGGAGTGGTTGTCCAAATCACCACCGAGGCACCAGCCAGGCTCTCGACTTTGCCGCCTAGACCAACGGCGTCGAACAGCGCGTTCTGTGCGTCGGTTTGACCTTCGTTTGCGCTTACAACCGGAAACTTCACCCAGATCGTTGGGCTCGTTTTCTCTTGATACTCCACCTCAGCTTCCGCGAGCGAAGTCCGCTCCACCGGGCTCCACATCACGGGCTTCGAGCCGCGATACACCAGCCCTGTGCGCACCACGCGCAGAAACTCGGCCGCGATGGCGGCTTCGGCGTCGTAGCTCATCGTGGTGTAGTACTTTTCCCAATCCGCCTCGATGCCGAGCCGCCGAAACTCATCCCGCTGCAGCGGGATCCATTTGTCGGCGTAGGCGCGGCAGGCGCGGCGAAACTCGACCGCCGGCACTTCCGACTTCTTGCGCCCCGCCTTGCGGAAATCTTCCTCGACCTTCCACTCGATCGGCAAGCCGTGGCAGTCCCATCCCGGCACATAGTCGCAATCGTAGCCGGCCATCTGCTTGGTGCGGACGACGAGGTCTTTCAGAATCTTGTTTTCAGCGTGCCCGATATGGATCGGCCCGTTGGCATACGGAGGCCCATCGTGAAACACGACCTTCGGGCGCGCTGCCGCTTCTTTGCGCAGCAGATGGTACAAACCAATCTCGGCCCAATGCTTCACACGCTCGGGCTCCTTCTTCGGCAGCCCCGCGCGCAGCGGAAAGGGATCGCCCGGCAGATCGGGCAAAAACACGGTCTCGCGGTAATCGCGACCAGCAGGCGCGTCGGCCATGAGGTCTATTCTCCAATAGAGCGAATGGGGGTGTAGCGATCCCGGTCCCGCGGAGCGAGAGGCTCAACGCGGGCCGGGCCTCAAATTCGGGCGGCCCGTATCTGGGAAATGCGGATCACGGTCACGTGTGGGCTGTAGCATCCCTGAAACTGGCGCGCCACATGCATTGCCGAGCCTTAACAACGGGTCTAAACCGCCCGCCTCCCCCGATAAGCCTCGTTTGCCGCCCATGACGACTGCCCACGACTTTTCCTTCGCCAAGCTCGACGAGCCCGGCGAGATCAAACTCAGCGACTATGCCGGCAAGGCCGTGCTGATCGTGAATGTGGCGAGCGCGTGCGGGTTCACGCCGCAATATCGCGACCTGGAAGCGCTCTACGAAGCGAAGGCGGGCAAGGGCCTCGTTGTGATCGGCGTGCCGTGCAACGATTTCGGCCACCAGGAGCCGGGCGCGGAGAAAGACATCCGCGAATTCTGCGACAGCTCCTACCACGTGACGTTTCCGATGACGGCGAAGGCCGACATCGTGGCGCCGGCGAAGCGGCATCCGTTTTATAAGTGGATCGCCGATGAGCTGGGCGAAAGCGCGCTGCCGCGCTGGAACTTCCACAAATATCTCATCGGCAAGGACGGGTCGCTGGTCGGCGCCTATCCGTCGAAGGCCGCGCCGCTCGGCCCTGACATGTTAGAGGCGATCAAGGGCGCGCTCACCGCCTGAGCCTTAGTGCGCGGCCATTGCTTCCGATGAAGCGCCGCCTAGCGCCATGCGCGGCTTCGGACGCAGCAGCAGCATGGCGAACGCCGCGCACGCGATCACGGTCGCGAGCAGCAGGAACTGGTCGTTGAACGTCATCACCAAAGCTTCGCGATCGAGCAGCGCCGCATAGCGCATCAGCGCTTGGCGCTCCGGATCGGCGGCGCCGGCTTGTTCGAGGTACGCGCGCGCGCCGGCGATCATGCCGGACACGTGCGGATTGTTGGGATCTGCGGCGGCGTATAATTCCTGGCGATGCAGCGCGAACGCATGCGCCTGCACCGTCGCCAACCCAGCGATGCCGAACGCGCCGCCGAGATTGCGCATGGTGTTGAAAAGGCCGGAGCCGGCGTGCACCAGATGCGGCGGCAGCGCTTGGATCGCCGGCTGCATCACCGACACGAACGTCATCATCAGCCCGATGCCGCGTAGCGCTTGCGGCTGCGCAAGCTCCCAAAACGCGGACTCCGCCGTCAGATGCGATTGCAGCAGGCAGCTCGCGGCAACCAGCATGAAACCGGTAAAGCCAAGCCAGCGTGTGTCGGCCATCATGCGCCCGAAACGGCCAATGATCGGGGCCGCGACAAACATCACGGCGCCCTGCACGAACATGGTGTGGCCGATCTGCAAAGCGCTGTAGCCGCGCACCGAACCCAAAAAGAGCGGCGTGAGGAACACCGCCGAAAAAAGCGCGATGCCGACGATGAACGCCAAACCTGCGCCGATCGCGAAAGCGGGCACGCCGAACGGGCGCAAGTCCACAATCGGCGTTTCCGCCTTGAACGCACGCCAGAAGAAAAGCGCCGCGCCCGCCGCGCTTAGCACCGCAAACAGCGTCACCTCGCTGGACGCAAACCATTCGTTGGCCGGCCCCTATTCGAGCTTGTACTCGGCCGCGCCCAGGAACTGGGCCAGCCCCACAAGGCCAAGCACGTCGATGCGCTTGAGCTGGCTGAACTCACTCTTGCCGACGCTGCGCAGCGTCGACCAGATCACCGTCGCGATCAGCAGGCCGGGGACGAGGTTGATCCAAAACAGCGCCCGCCAGCCAAGCGCCTCAGCGACCATGCCGCCGAGCGTTGGTCCGAGCGAAGGCGCGAGCGTTGAGACCATACCGACCATGGCGCCCGCCATCGGCTGGTGCTTGGGCGGGATGACGAGAAACACTGTCGCCATCGTCGTCGGAATCATCGCAGCGCCGGAAAATCCCTGTAACGCGCGGAAGACGATCAAAGAGGTGATGTCCCACGAGAAGGCGCACAGCAGGCTCATGATCGAAAACGAGACCGCTGAAATGCAGAACAGCAGCCGCAAGCCAAGCGCCCGTCCGAGAAAGCCGGAGAGCGGAATGCCGATCACTTCGGCGATCAGATACGCGGTCTGCACCCAGCTGATTTCGTCGCGGCTGGCCGAAACGCCGGCCTGGATCGAGCCGATGGCGCTTGCGACGATCTGGATATCCAGGATCGCCATGAAGTTGCCGAACATCATTGCGCCGAGGCCAATCCAGATCGCGAGCGGCACTGGCGTGTCGTCGGCGGTCCGCGTCTCCGCGGTTGCGCTCATTCGCGTGTGTCCACCGTGACGCTGGCCGAAAGGCCAGGGCGCAGCAGGTCTAGCCCTTCCTGCCCCGGCTCAAGACGAATGCGCACCGGCACGCGCTGCACGATCTTGGTGAAATTGCCGGTCGCGGTGTCGGTTGGGATGATCGAGAATTCCGAGCCGGAGGCTGGCGCAATTGATTCGACGACGCCGCGCAGCCGCAGGCCGTGCGCGATGTCGGGGCGCACGATGACGGCTTGCCCCGGATGGAAGCGCTCGATCTGCGTCTCTTTGAAATTGGCGACGACATAAACCGATTGCAGCGGCACGACCGACATGAGCGGCGTGCCTGATCGCACCAACTGCCCAACTTGAACTTGCCTGTCGCCGACAACGCCATCGATCGGCGCGCGCACCAGCGTGCGTTCGAGATCGAGTTCGGCTTGCGCCAATTGCGCGCGCGCCGCCTCGACCCCGGCATCGGCGGCGGCTAGCCCGCCGCCGGCTTGCCGCGCTTGAATTTCCAGCTGCTGCATGCGCGCCGGCGAAAGCAAGCCCGCCTCCGCCAACGGCCGATAGCGCGCAACGTCCGCCGAGGCCAAAGCGCGTCCTGCTTGTTCCGACGAGCGTGCGCCTTCGGCTTGCGCCAACGCGGCGCGCGCAGCGGCGACCCGCGCCTGGTAATCGGTGGGATCGATTTCGACGAGAACGTCGCCCGTACTGACACTCTGGTTTTCAGCCGCCGGCACGGCGCGCACGTAACCTTCGATCTTGGCCGACATCAGCGAAATGTCGGCGCGCACATAAGCGTTGTCGGTTGACACGCGGAAGCGTCCGTCCACCAGCCAGTGAACGCCAAAAGCAGCCACAACCAGGAAGGCCGCGCCGGCGCCGATCAGCGCCAAACGCCGGCCGCCAACGGCGCGCGTCATAGCGCGCACCTTAGCGCCGGCGCGCGCCGCTTCGAGCCGAAACCCAGATCCGTCCGGCATAAGAACAGTATTCCCCTAGGCGGAACGCCAACTGTACTTTGATGTAGCGAGCGCTACGCGAACTTCAAGCAGTGCTTGCGCCCTAGTTCCATGGGCGTATCGTGGTTCGGGGAGGTCACAACTTGGATACTGCTTCCGCAGACAAAGCGGGAGAAACGCGCGCGCTTGACCGTGGGGTCGCACGTCGGCATGCGTTTCTTCAGGCCGCACGCCAGGTTTTCCTCGACCAAGGCTACGAAGCCGCCAGCGTCAACGACATCGTGCGGCTGGCCGGCGGCTCGCTGGCGACGCTCTACGCTCAGTTCGGCAACAAGGAAGGCCTGTTCCTAGCAGTGACGCAGGATCAGCAGGAGCGGTTCGTCCGCGCCATCATGCCGGCGCCGGTCGATCATTTACCGCTGGCCGAGGGCCTCCAGCAGATCGGCGAGCACTACACTCAAGCCATCCTGGCGCGTGAAAATCTCGCCTTCTTCCGTGTCATGGTGGGCGAAGGCCGCAAGTTTCCGCAGCTGTTGCAGCGTTATACCGGCCAGGGCCTGGAACGGGCGCGCGAGTCGGTCGCCAGTTACATCCGGATCGCGGCGCCGGACGCGCAAGAACCCTCGGCGATGGCCGGCTACTTCCTCGAACTGCTGCGCAGCCGTCACCACTACCACGCGCTGGCGGACGACAGTTACGCGCTGACCAGCGATGAAATCTCCGCTCACGTCGCGCAAGCGACCAAGTTTTTCCTCGCGGCGATGCGCGGACTGCGCGACTGAACCGGCCACGCGATCCATTCAGGAACGGTTCAGCTTACGCGGCTCAAGGATTGTGCTGCGAGGGTGTGTCTGTACGACGCACAGGGAGCCTCTTTGATGAGAACGGCACTCATAGCGGCCTTGGCCGCCTTGAGCGCGACAGCTTGGACGGCGCCCGCCGCCTATGCTCAGCGCAACGACGACCGCGGCGGACGCGCCGAACGCGGCGATGGACAACGCGGCGATCGCGACGGTCGGCGTGGCGATGGCCAGCGCAATCGTGGCGACGGCCAGCGAAATGACGGCCAACGCGGTCGCGGCGGCGGCGACGACGGGCGCCGCGTTCAGCAGCGCGACAACGGCGAACTGCTCGGCGGCCGCGAAGACAATGATCGCCGGCGCGAATGGAGCGGTCGCAATGGCGGCGGCCAAGACGGACGGCGCGCGGAGTGGAACGGCCGCCGTGGCGGCGACGTCGCAGGCCAACGCCCGACGCCTGCGCCATCGCCGGTTGTCCCTGGCGCCGGACGCCGTGGCGATGGTCAGCGCGACTGGGCGCAAGGCGGCGGTCGCCGTGGCGGCGACGCCAATCGCGGCGACGGACGCGGCAATTGGAACGGCAATCGCGGCGACAACAACAACAACAACAACAATAACAACGGCGGTCGCGATTGGAGCCGTGGCGGCGACAACACCAATCGAGGCGATTGGAATCGCGGCGGTGATCGTGGCGGCAACCGCGGCGACTGGAATGGCGATCGTGGCGGACGCGATGGCCGCGATGTGAACCGCGGCAATGATCGCGGCGGACGTGACTGGGGCCGCGACGATCGCAACAATCGCGGCGACTGGAACCGCGGCGGCGGTCGGCGCGACTATGCCGACAATGATTGGGGCCGCGATCGCGGCAACGATCATCGCTATGATCGCTGGCGCCATACGCACCGCGATTTCGACCGCCCGCGCTACAGTGACTGGCGGCATGTGCGACACGGCTATTATTTCGACCGCGGCTACGCGCTGATCGTCGGCGGCTATTGGGGCCATAATTATTATTGGTGGGGCTATGACGGCTGGCGGCGTCCGCATCGCCGTTACATCGTGGGCTATGTGCTGCCGGATTATCTCTATTGGGAGCCGGTGCCGTACGATCTCTATTACAGGCTGCCGCCCGCACCGTATGGCTGCCGCTATGTGATGGTCGATCGCGATATCCTGCTGATCGTGGTCTCGACCGGGCTCATCCTCGACGCGCTGATGTATTACTGACGCGCACATTAGAGCCGAAAAATTGAGAGCCGCCTCACGCACCCGAGGCGGCTCTCTTTTTGCGTGCAGCACCGATCGCTTATTGCCGCGCGGCGCGTTCCTGGTTGAGGCGCGTGATCGCAGTCAACGCCACGCGCATGCCGAGCACTTGGCCGACACGCTCAAGTTCGGTTTCGGCGTTTTCCTGGCTGCGGATCAGCGCCGCGCCAGCTGGCGAACGCAGGAAGCCGAGAATTTGCGACAGCTCGTTCTCGCTCAGCGAGTTGGCGTAGATCGTCGCCAGCTGCGTCATCAGTTCGGGCGTCGCGTTGCGGAATTCTTCGTCGAGCAGTTCGCCGAGGCGCGCTTGCTCGGCTGGGGTCAGCCGCATCTCTTGCGAGACACTGGCCGCCATCATCGGCGCCATGGCCGAGAACAGCTCAATCACCGTCGTCTCGACGTCCATGACCTGCAGCAATTCGCGCGCCTGGGCTTGGCGATCCTGAGCTGACGCCTGGCCGCCGAACATCAAGCCGGCGCCGAGCACGGCGGCGGCGATCCATCTATTCCAATGCATTGAGAGCCCTCCCCTGTGGCCGGCCATCCTGCCCGCGGGGAGGGAAAGCGCAAGCTACGCTTCGCCTCTAGGCTGTAGCCGGCGGCGGCCCGGGCGGTGGCGGCAAAGTCATGCCAGCTCAACGCCAAAAGTCGAAAAATCGGGCCAGGCCCGCGGCTGATCCCGGTTGACGCCCTCGAGCTTGGCCCCTATCTGACCGCCGTTAGCAACCGGCTAAGGCGAGTGCTAACGCCTCAGCCGGAGCCAAACGGCTTTTAGATCAAGGGAGTATAACCAGTGGCGAGCTTTCGTCCCCTGCATGACCGCGTGCTCGTGAAGCGCGTGAAGGAAGAAGAAAAGACCCGCGGCGGCATCATCATTCCGGAAACGGCCCAAGAGAAGCCGCAAGAAGGCGAAGTCATCGCCGTCGGCCCGGGCGCCCGCGACGAAGACGGCGAGCGCATCGCCCTCGATGTGAAGGTCGGCGACCGCATCCTGTTCGGCAAGTGGTCGGGCACGGAAGTGAAGGTCGATGGCGAAGAACTCCTGATCATGAAGGAGTCCGACATCATGGGCGTCATCGAACAAAAGAAGGCGAAGAAGGAAGCGGCCTAAGCGCTGCGCGCTGGGGATTAGGTGATGGGGAATAGGGATTGGGGCGCAGCCGCTCCTCCCGCGCCCAATCCCTAACCCCCAATCCCCAATCCCGTTTCAAACAGAGGTTTACCCACCATGGCAGCTAAGATCGTCAATTTCGGCGCCGATGCGCGTGAGCGGATGCTCGCGGGCGTCGATATTCTCGCCAACGCAGTAAAGGTCACGCTCGGCCCCAAGGGCCGCAACGTCGTGATCGAAAAATCCTTCGGCGCTCCGCGCACGACCAAGGACGGCGTCACCGTCGCGAAGGAAATCGAACTCGAAGATAAGTTCATGAACATGGGCGCCCAGCTCATTCGTGAAGTCGCTTCGAAGACCAATGACGAAGCCGGCGACGGCACCACCACCGCCACCGTTCTCGCTCAAGCGATCGTGCGCGAAGGCATGAAGGCCGTGGCCTCGGGCCGCAACCCGATGGACCTGCGCCGCGGCATCGACAAGGCGACCCAAGCCATCGTCGAAGACCTGAAGAAGCGCGCCAAGAAGGTCGGCGGTTCGGAAGAGATCGCCCAAGTCGGCACCATCTCCGCCAACGGCGACACCGACATCGGCAAGTTCCTGGCCGACGCCATGGCCAAGGTCGGCAACGAAGGCGTCATCACGGTTGAAGAAGCCAAGTCGCTCGAAACCGAACTCGATGTCGTCGAAGGCATGCAGTTCGATCGCGGCTACCTCTCGCCGTACTTCATCACCAACGCCGACAAGATGGACGCGACGCTCGACGATCCGCTCATCCTGCTGTTCGAAAAGAAGCTCTCGAGCCTGCAGCCGATGCTGCCGGTTCTCGAAGCCGTGGTGCAAAGCCAGCGTCCGCTGCTGATCATCGCTGAAGACGTCGAAGGCGAAGCGCTCGCCACCCTCGTCGTCAACAAGCTGCGCGGCGGCCTGAAGGTTGCTGCGGTGAAGGCGCCGGGCTTCGGCGATCGCCGCAAGGCCATGCTGGAAGACATCGCTATCCTCACCGGCGGCCAAGTCATCAGCGAAGACCTCGGCATTAAGCTGGAAAACGTCTCGCTCGACATGCTCGGCAAGGCCAAGAAGGTCGTGGTGAAGAAGGACGACACCACGATCGTCGACGGCACCGGCGCCAAGAAAGACATCGAAGGCCGCATCAACCAGATCCGCGCGCAGATCGAGGAAACCACCTCGGACTACGACCGCGAGAAGCTGCAAGAGCGTCTGGCGAAGCTCGCCGGCGGCGTGGCCGTGATCAAGGTCGGCGGCGCCACCGAAGTTGAAGTGAAGGAACGCAAGGACCGCGTTGATGACGCACTGAACGCCACCCGCGCTGCGGTGGAAGAAGGCATCGTCCCCGGCGGCGGCACTGCACTCCTGCGCGCTGCGTTCAAGCTCAACATCAAAGGCGACAACGAAGACCAGAACGTCGGCATCGCCATCATCAAGAAGGCGCTGGAAGCCCCGATCCGTCAGATCGTGGAAAACGCCGGCGTCGAAGGCTCGATCGTGGTCGGCAAGCTGCGTGACTCGAAGGACGACAATTTCGGCTTCAACGCGCAGACCGAAGAGTACACCGACCTGGTGAAGGCCGGCATCATCGATCCGGTGAAGGTTGTGCGCACGGCGCTGCAAGACGCAGCCTCGGTCGCGGGCCTGATCATCACGACGGAAGCCTCGATCGCCGAAGCCCCGAAGAAGGAAGCCGCCGGCGGCGGCATGCCTGGCGGCGGCATGGGCGGCATGGGCGGCATGGATTTCTGATCCAGCCACCAGGCACGAAAACGGAAACGGCGGAGCGCAAGCTCCGCCGTTTTTGTTTGCGCGTGGCTCACCCGATTGAGATGCTGTTGCGAACAGAGGCCCCGCCATGTCGCAACTTGATGACGCGGACGCAGTGGAGCAGCACCTTCGCGCACTTTGTCGCGAACACAGTTTTGATCCGCCACGGCGTGCGTTCGATACGTCGCCGGTGCCGCCAGGGCTCAAGCACCTCGTCCCATTGGCGCAAGTTTGGGGGCAACACTCCGGCCTGGCCCGCGACGAGATCATCGATGCGACGCCTCGCGCCGTCCGCGATTTTGTCGCCGAGATGCTTTATCGCCCAGGCGTGCAAGAGCAATTGAACATCTGGCTTGCTGGCCCGGAGGCCGCGTCTGGCATAAAGACCGGCGAATTTTCTGAAGCCTATTTGGCTTTCACATACTTGAACGTGGCGGCAGACTATTTTGGCTGAGCCACGCAAAGAGCAGCCGCATGTTCACCATCAGACCAGCAAGCTCTGCAGACGCCCCCACCGCCATCGCCGCGCTCGTGCAAGCCTTCGCGCGCGATCCGCTGATGCTTTACCTCTTCGCGCACCATCCGCGCGGCGTCCCCGCCGGCATCGAGACCTTCTTCTCCATCCTGCTCCGCGCACGCATCGCGCTCGCCCAGCCCGCCGACGTGCTCACCCAAGACAACACCATCCTCGGCGCCATTATGGGCTACGACACCGCGCGCCCAACATGGCCCGCGCCGCTTACCGAAGAATGGGATCGCTTCGAAGCCAGCGTGCCCGGCTTCACCGCGCGCCTCTCCGCCTACGAAGACATTTGCAACGCGCATCAGCCCGATGAGCCCCACCGCTATCTCGGCGTCATCGGCGTGCATCCCTCGCTGCAAGGCAAGGCCGCCGGGAAAGCGCTGCTCGAACACTTCTGCGAACGCTCGCGCGCCGATTCCAAATCGCGCGGTGTCTATCTCGACACCGCCAACGCGGCGAGCCTCGAATTCTACTACAGAAACGGCTTCGAACCTTGCGGCAAAGGCAGTCTCGACGGCGCGCCTCTGTGGTGCGTCTACAGGCGCACTTAGCCGCTTGATGCAACAGCCGGCGCGCGCGCTCAGCGGCTTTGTTCAGCTCGTAGCGCAGAAATCCGGCGCGCGATCGGACGCACGGAACATGTTGAACACAACGTTTGGGTGGCTGTTGGGCTGGCCAGCCATAATAGACACCACGCGCGGATAATCCTCGCGCACGCAGTACGCATGCATCATCGCCCGGCCGCCGCGGGTTGGCTCGACCAGCACAGGCTCGAACCTCGCCCGTTGGTTGAGACTCGTCATGATCCGCTCCCGCAGCACCGCGCTGTCGCCACGCTCGATGCCGAAAGAACAACCGCCATTTGGCAGGCGCATCACGTAGGTCGTGTTCAAAGCGCGCGACTGCCAGGCATGGGTCGCCAAGCGCGAGCCCGTGCTGTTCGGCTCCACCGAGCGCCAGTCGGGATGGTTGTCGAGTTGCGACTCGAAGCTTTGGCCATCGAACACAACAGCAGCGCAAATCGCCACCGCCTGATCAGCGATCTCGGCGGCAGTATCGAGGATGCCTACGTCCTGAGCCCGCGCCAGACCGGACAGCCCCACCCCTACCACCAGCGCAGCCAAAATCGCCCGCATACCTGCCCCCGTTCCAGACGTCGCAGCTTGCGATGTTGGTCCGCGCCCGTTGCCGGCGCAACAAGCTACTGCCCTCCGCTGCAGCGGCGGCGGTGGCGCAGTAAGGGGAGCGGCCTTCTGAACCGCTCCCCCTTGGCCGTTAAACCCGCACCGTCACGCGCATGAACGTCGCGGGAATGTAGGTTCGCAGCGGATCGCCGCTTGCGTTCTGTGCGTTGAAGAGCGTTTCCAGTTCGCGGCGCAAGTCAGCGGCGCGCCCGGTTTTCTCGGCGGCTTCGAACGCGTTCATGGTCGGCCCGTAGAAATGCTGGAAGGTGTCCAGCAGCGCCGACGGCGCGCCATCGCATGCGAACACATAGGTGTCGCGTTCGCAGGAGATGTTTTCCGGCTTCACGCCGGCGGCGCTGAAGCGTTCGACGATGTCGGCTTCCACGCCCCAACGCATCGGGCTGACGAAGCCCTCGGGCGGCGGCGGCGAATAGGCCGAGCTGATCTTCAGGATTTGCGCCACCAGCGTCGGATCGTTGGGAATCCAGTTGCCCATGACGAGGCGGCCGCCCTGCTTCGTCACGCGCACCATTTCCTTGGCCACATCGTCGGGGCGCGGCGCGAACATGGCGCCGAAAATACTGACGACGAGATCGAAGCTGCCGGCTTCAAGTTCGCGCAACGCTGAGGCGTCGCCCTCCTGGAAGCGCAGATTGCTCAAGCCCGCTTCGCGCGCGCGGCGATTGCCGGCGGCGACCAGGTTGGCGGCAATGTCGACGCCGAGCACGTCGGCGCCGCGCCGGGCCGCCGGCAGCGCCGTGGTGCCGTCGCCACAGCCGAGATCGAGCACTTTCAGGCCTGGCCTGATGTTCAGGTTTTCGATGAGCGCGTCGCCGCTCTGGCGCATGGCCGCCGCGATGCGGGTGAAATCGCCCTTCTCCCACAGGGCTTTGTTTGGATTTGAGGTCGTCGTCATGGGGGCTTCTCCGTGTTGGTGACGCGTTGGTACGCCGCCTCCGCCGCCCGCCTCCAGTTCAGGAACTGAATCCGTCCCGGTATTAAAACTGAACTGGCGCGCCTATGGTCGCGGCAAAAGGGAGGCCGCCGATGGCGCAAGGCAGCTACAAGCAATTCTGTCCGGTCGCGATGGCCGCCGAAATCCTTTGCACGCGCTGGACCATCGTGCTGCTGCGCGAGCTCGTTTCCGGCGTGACGCGCTTCAACGATCTGCGCCGCGGCGTGCCGCGCATGTCGCCAGCGTTGCTGTCGCAGCGGCTGAAGGATTTGGAGGAAGCCGGCATCGTGACGCGCAAACGCGCGCGCGGCGACGTCTATGAATATCACCTCACTGAGTCGGGCCGCGAACTCGAACCGATCGTGATGGCTGTCGGCGCCTGGGGCCAGCGTTGGATCGAGAAGGACCTTTCGCTGCAACACCTCGATGCGCAGCTTTTGATGTGGGACATGCGGCGCAACCTCAACACCGATCCGCTGCCGTCGCGGCGCAGCGTGATCCATTTCCTGTATGCCGGCGCGCCCGCCGCGCAGCGCAAGTGGTGGCTGGTGGTGGAGTCCAACGGCGAGGTTGATCTTTGCTCGGTCGATCCCGGCCACGATGTGGACCTCTACGTCACCGCCGACTTGCGCGCGATGACGGCGATCTGGATGGGCTACGAGACGGTGAAGCGCGCCTTGGCTAACGGGTCGGTGCTGCTCACCGGCGACAAGAAGATCGCCGCCAACATGCAGGCGTGGCTAGGCTTGAGCCCGCTCGCCAAGGTCGAACGCATGGCCAGCTGAGCCGGCAAGAAAAAGGAGCGGCCCTTTGCGGGAGCCGCTCCTTCAAGGCGCCTCGGGGGGAGGTTTCGATTAGAACTCGGTGCGCAGCGTCAGCGCCACAGTGCGCGGCGCGCCGAGTTGGTAGATCGAGCCCGGATTGTTCACCTGCGTGGAGATGAAGCCGATATAGCGCTCGTCAGTCAGGTTGATCACGTTGAGCTGCAGATAGGTGCGCTCGTTGTTCCAGGCTTCGCCCAGGTCCCAGCGCAGATCGAGATCGAACGTGGTGTAGGCGTCCACCGCTTGTGAATTGACCAGATCGGCCCAGCGCTCGTCTGTAAACTTACCCTGCAGGCCGATGGTGAAGCCGCCCACTTCGTATTCGCCGCGCGCCGCGAACGTCCACTCAGGGCGATCGGGCAGCGCCTTGCCGCCGGTTAGCGCGAAGGTAATCGTGCCATTGTTGTTGAAGACGAGATCGTCCTGGATTTCGGACTCCACGTAGGACGCCGAGCCATAGAGCGTAAGCGCATCGGTGACGCGCCAGCCGCCTTCGAGGTCCGCACCCCAGAGCTCCACATCGCCGACGTTTGCGGCGGCGCGAATCTCCGGCGGGCCCGGATCGATCGTCACACGCTCGATGCGGTCATGATACTGGTTGGCCCAGAGCGTGGCGGACACGAGCAGATTGCTGCCCTGGTAGCGATAGCCGATGTCGTAAGCTTCGCTCGATTCCGGCGACACGACGCGCATCTGCGCTGGCGTCAGGCCGTTATAGAGGTCGTCCGTTCGCGGCGCCGAAAGGCTCTCGGCGTAGCTGATGAAGAACATGTGGTTTTCGAGCGGACGGAACGCGAGACCGACGTTTGGCAGCACGTCGTCATACGCGACTTCGACATTGTCGAACGGCGCGATCGTACCGGCCGGCGCGGGACCGCTGGTGCAGATCGGATCGTTGGTCGAGCCGACAGTCGCGTAGCAATTGTTGTTGAGCTCGCGGGTGAACTCCGGCGCGCGCACGCCGAGCGTGAGCGTCATCAGGTCGCCGAAGAAATCGCCGCGATACTCGGCCGACCATTGCTGCAGCTCGGCGATCGAGAAGCGATCGCGCTTTTGAAAGACGCCGCCATCGGCGGTCAGGATCGGGTCCGCGCCCCAGCCATCCTTGCCGCCCCAGATGCTGGAGGGATCGCCGCCGGGGTTGAGGAAGCCGTATTCGCCGGTTTGGCGGTGATTGGCCTGATCGAACGTATAGTTCACGCGGATGCGGTGGCTTTCGTTCAAGTCCCAGATGAGACCGGTGAACAAGCCCCAGCGGCGCGTATTGGTGTTGCTGGGCGAATAGAGCCGCACTTGATCGAGCACGTCGCCGTCGCCGTTGAGATCAACGCCGGCGGCGCCGGAGGCGCCGCGCAGGCGCTGATCGTTCTCGGCCACCACGGTGGTGCCGCCGCCATTGGCCATTGTGTACTGGAAGGACGGATCGACGGTGAGCGTGACGCTGTCGGTCAGTGAAAAGCGCGACTGCGCGCGAATGTTGGCGACATCGACCGGATTGAAGCGCAGGTTGTAGTAGTTGGTGCAGCTGGCCGGATCGGTGTTCACATTCGAATTGCCGGCGCCGTCATTGTCGGCGACGCCCGCGGTCGGCAGATCGCGCGCGCAATTGGTGATGTTGACCGGCTCCGTGCCGGCATTGAACTGCGCCATCGAGAAGCGGCGGAAAAAATTGTTGCGACCCTGGTTGTAGAAGAAGGCGACCGAAACGAAGTCGTCGCCTTCGAGCGGGTGATAGAGGCGCGCATTGTACTGCGTACGCTGCATTTCGCCCGGACCTTCGAACAGATCGTTCTGCTGGTAGGAGGCCGTCGCGTACGCGGTCGTGCCGCCCCAGAATTCGCCAGTGTCGAACTCACCGAACACGCGCATGAAATTGTCCGTGCCGCCCGACACCGAAACGGCGCCGCCCATGTCTTCCGGCGGCGTGCGGGTAACGAAGTTGATGGTGCCGCCTACAGCCGACGCGGTCGGGCTATCGACTTCCGATGTGCCGAGATTGACGTTGGCGCGCGTGATCAATTCCGGATCGAGCAATTGGCTGGAGAAGATCGCGTAATTGCCGCTGTCGTTCATCTGAATGCCGTCGAACGTCAGCGAGACGCGATTGCCGTCGAACCCACGCAGGTTCACGCTGCCGCCGCTGGCGCCGTAGGCGTCGTTGTTGGTGAAGTTCACCCCCGGCAGCAGGTTGATCGTCTGCAGGATGGTCTGGCCTGGCGCTTGGGTTTCGATGAACTCCTCTGTCAGCGTGGAACGCGCGCGCGCCGCCTGCTCGGCCGTCATCGCCCCCTCGATTGACCGCGTACGGCCGGTGACGACGATCTCTTCGTCTTCAAGCTGCGAGGCCGTCGACTGTGCGTGCGCGATGCTCGGCAGGGAAAGCGCCAGCGCCGTCAGCGCGACGCCCGAAAGAAATTTCTTGGTGTTCATGGAAACCCCCGAACGGCGGGAGCGCCCATCCGCTCCGCCGTGCGGGCGCGCTGCTAGCGCGTGATTTCAACAGTGCGACGAAGCATTCGCGACAAGAATGTTTAACCGACACGCGTTCGTCACATGCCAACGCGCAATCGCTTGAATCTAGGTCACGCATACGCACGACCGCGACAGAATGTACGCGTGAAACTCCTGTCACGAAGAGCGTCGATTGGGGTTGTGCGAACTGTCACAATCTTTAGGTTGCCGACATCACCCGACAGCACGGAGCGAAGAATGGCTGGGATCAGCGCCGCGAAGCATTGGTGGGAACGCGACACGACGCCGGGCTACGTGCTGGTGGCGGCGACAGTGCTTTCATTCCTGCTCCTGAACGCGCCGTTCGGCGAAGCCATCCACCACTTGCTCGAAGATCAGATTGCTGGGCTCGCAGTCGGCGTAGGCGACGGCGCACATCCGGTGAACCTGCACCTCATCATAAACGACGGCCTGATGGTGATTTTCTTCCTCTATGTCGGTCTCGAGCTAAAACGCGAGACGGTCGAAGGGCCGTTCAAGAACCCGCGCGAAGCGGCGCTGCCGATGGCGGGCGCGCTTGGCGGCATGGCGGCGCCGGCGCTGATCTATCTGGCGCTCAACGCCCACGAGCCCGCCTTCATCCGCGGCTGGGCCATTCCGGCGGCGACCGATATCGCCTTCGCCATCGGCGTCATGTCGCTGCTGGGACCACGCGTGCCCGGCGGCTTGCGTCTTTTCCTGCTCGCGCTCGCTATCATTGACGATCTTGGCGCAATCGTCGTCATCGCGTTGTTTTACTCGACGCACATTGTGGGCTGGGCGCTCGGCGGCGCGTTGGCGACGTTCGGAGCGATGCTCTTGATGAACCGCGCCGGCGTGCGAGCGCTCGCACCCTACTGGCTGCTGGGCATCGTTACGTGGGGCTTCATGCTTATCTCCGGCGTTCACGCCACCATCGCCGGCGTGCTCACCGCCATGGCCGTGCCGATGCGGCGCCCGGACGGCTCCTCGCCGCTGGTCGAGGCCGAGCACGCGCTAAAGCTGTGGGTGCAGTTCGCGATCATGCCGATCTTCGCGCTCGTCAATGCTGGCGTCGTGCTGGCTGGCGCGGGTGTCGAAACGCTGCTGCATCCAATCGCGCTGGGCGTTGGGCTGGGGCTCGTGCTTGGCAAGCCGCTTGGCATTGTGACGTTCACCTACCTCGCCAGCGGCACGCTGAAGCAGCGCACGCCGGGCAATCTCGTTCAGATGCTGGGTATGGCGATGCTCGCCGGCATCGGCTTCACCATGAGCCTGTTCATCGGCAATCTGGCGTTCGGGTCCGGTGAACTCGCGACGCCGGTGCGCTTCGGCGTGCTGGGCGGCTCGCTTATCTCGGCGCTGCTAGGGCTCGCGGTGTTGGCGTGGTCGTGCCGCAAACTCCGGCCGCGCGAACACAGCACACTCGGCCCAGAGGAAGACATCGCTGAGCAGATCGGCGTGCTGGAGGATATCGACCCGCCGCCGCGCAACGCTGGCCGCTAGAGTCAAAAACGGCCGCGCCGATGGGCCAGCGCGGCCGTTTCACGTCGCATTATGAAGGGCGTCTCCTCCCCGAAACGCGACCACCCGCGACGCTGGCGGTCGGGCGAGAAAGTGACCGTATGTCGCAGCCGGGTCAAGCGACTCTCGCTAAGATTGTACTGCTGTGCGCCGCTCTCCTATGAGCGTGCGAGCATTTGTCGTACCGCTTCAAGGAGCTGCGCGCGCGGGACCTCCTGCTGCACCTGTTCGCGCGCCTTGGCGTAGGCTTCGCGGTCTTCGCCCAGGCTCTGCGCGATTCGGGCGCCGAGCTTGAGGTCCTTCAGCGTCACCACGCCTTTCGCCAACTCGTCGCCGCCTTGGATCACAGCCACCGGCGCGGCGCGCTTGTCGGCGTATTTGAGCTGCGCCTTCATACCGGCGGCGCCCAGATAGGCCTCGGCGCGAACGCCGCCGCGCCGGAGTTCGTCAGCCATCGCCAGCGCATCGCCGATGCGCGGCTGATCCATCACCAGCACCACGACCGGGCCATCGCCGGCCGCCGCCGCCTGCGCCTGCAGCGCCGCCGCAAGGCGCGACACGCCGATGGAGAAACCCGTCGCTGGGATGCGTTCGCCGCGGAAGCGGGCGACGAGGTCGTCGTACCGCCCGCCGCCGCCGACCGAGCCGAAGGCGCCCCCGCCCTCCCCGATCAGCTGCGCCTCGAGCACGGCGCCTGTGTAGTATTCCAGCCCACGCACGATGGTGGGGTCGATGGCTGCGGCTGTCTCGCCGACGCCTAGCGCCGAGAGCGCCGCATCGATCTCGCGCAGTTCCGCGATCGCCGTCTCGCCCGCAACGCCAGCCAACCGCGCCAGCACCTCGGCGCGCGAGCCTGCGCCAGCTTGGACCAGATCGATCACCGCCGTGCGCTGAGCCGCGTCGAGACCCGCGCCCTTGGTGAAGTCACCGGACTCGTCCTTGCGTCCTTCTCCCAGCAGCGCCTCAACGCCCTGGCGCCCCAAGCGGTCGAACTTGTCGATGGCGCGCAAGACCACAAGCCGGGTGGAGAACGCGTCGGCGGGCACGCCGATGCGCTCCAGCACCGCGTCGAGCAGTTTGCGGGTTGAGAATTTGATCTGATAGCCGCCGCGGGCCACGCCGGCCGCTTCGAGGGCGGCGCCTGCCATCGCGATCATCTCGGCGTCGGCGGCGGGTGATGCCGCGCCCACCGTATCCGCGTCGCACTGCCAGAACTCTCGGAACCGGCCTGGCCCCGGCTTCTCGTTGCGCCAGACGGGACCCGCCGCCCAACGGCGGTAAGGCTTCGGCAGCGCGTCGTAATTCTCGGCCACGAAGCGGGCCAGCGGCGCCGTCAGATCGTAGCGCAGCGCCAGCCATTGCTCGTCGTCGTCCTGGAGGGCGAAGACGCCCTCGTTTGGCCGGTCCTGGTCCGGCAGGAATTTGCCCAGTGCGTCAGCGTATTCGAAAGCCGGGGTCTCAAGCTGCTCGAAGCCCCAGGCTTCGTAAACGCGAGCCACCCGCGCGAGCAGATCGCGCTCAAGGGCCAAACCAGGCCCACGGCGGTCCATGAGGCCGCGCGCGCGGCGGGGTTTCGGGCGGGGGGCGGAAGCGTCGGTCATCGGGATAGGACTTGGGGATTAGGGATTGGACGCGCCCAGGGCAAGGCCAGGCCACCCCTAGCGGCGCCGCTCTTGCGATGCTGGCGCAACACCTGCCCGGCGAAGGAGCACGTCCATGTTCACCTGTGTCGCTTTGGTACTTGGCGCGGTCAGCCTAGCTGAACTGCCGATGCTCGCCTCCGAGGTCGAGACCCAGGCCCGCGAAATCGTCGCCCAAACAGAGGTGACGCCCAACCTGTTGGCGCAGATCGAGGAGTTCTCAGGCGACGCCGAGCGGCTGTCGATCTCGCTGCGCGAGGCCGGCGTCGAACAGGACCTCCCCTGCATCTTTCACGGCATCGCCGAAGACGCGCGTCTGCGCGCCGCCGCGCTCGAAGCCGCTGATACGCCCGGCGAGCGCACCGAAGCCTTCACCGAGCTGCGCGTGTTGCTCGACGACGCCATCCTGATCGCGCCCATGGCGGCCAGCGCCGCCGCCGACGAACAGCGCGTGCTCGCCTCGAACGACTAACTCGCGTACTTCACCGAGCAGCCATACGGGGTCGTTTCCGCGATTTGCACTGGGCGGCCGGCTTCTATGTCGGCAAGCGCTGCGCGCACATAGTTGGTGGCGCCTTCCAGCGAGGCCGGGCGCGCCGATGGGCGATCGTCGATCGCGCCTTGATAGAGCACTGCGCCTTCAGGACCGATGATGAACATTTGCGGCGTGTTGCGCGCGCCATAAGCACGCCCCATGACGCCGCTCGCGTCCAGTAGCGTCGCCGTCGGCGCGGCGTTATCGGTGCGCACACGCGCCAGCGCGCCAGCGCCATCGAGATAGCCTTGCTCGCCCTGCGCGGACGAAATCACCTGCAACCAAACGACGCCGTCGGCCGTCGCGTCGCGTTGCAGCGTCTGCATGTTGTTGGCGTCATAGTGTTTGCGCACGTAGGGGCAGCCGTGATTGGTCCATTCGAGGATCACGGTGCGGCCGCGGAATTCCGCCAGGGTTCGCGTCGCGCCGTTTGCGTCCTGCACCGAGAACGCCGGCGCCTGCGCGCCCGTCTCCACTGACGCAACAGCTTCGCCGCCGCCGAACACCGTCACGCCGACGCCCACAGCGCCGGCGACCGCCGCACCCGCGGCGGTGAGCAAGAGCATGCGGCGAGAGTGCTTCCCGTTCATTGCGCGTCTCCTTCGATGGTCCCGATAACATTGGTTTCAGACAAAAGCTGGGGCAGCACCTGCGCGGCGCCCCCGCCCGGCGGGTAATAGAGATAGAGCGGAACGCCAGCGCGTCCATGTTCAGCCAGAACCGCAGCGATCTCATCGTCGCGGTTGGTCCAATCGCCTTTGAGATAGGCGACATTGTTGTCCGCAAAGGCCTGCGCGACCCGCGTGCTGGCGAGCGCCGCGCCTTCGTTGACCTTGCACGTCACACACCAGGCGGCGGTGAAGTTCACGAACACGCCGCGCCCCTCGGCTTGCAGCGCCGCTACGCGATCGCGCGACCACGGCTCCGAGGCCAGCACCGCATGCGTTTCCGCACCCACGAGCGGCCGCCAACTCAGCGCGGCCGTCGCCGCCAGCGCCAGAACGCCGACCGCAAGCCATACGCGGCCCCAGCGCGCGACGAACAAGGCAAACGCCAGCGCCGTCGCCACGCTCAGCAAGGCAAGTGCGCCGGCAGGCCCAGTCTGTTCGGCCAGCACCCACGCCAGCCAGACTGCGGCGGCGAACATCGGAAACGCCAAAATGTTCTTGGCGCGCTCCATCCATGCGCCAGGCTTCGGCACGAGCTTCTGCAGGCCTGGCGCGAAGTGCAACAGCGTCAGCGGCAAAGCAAAGCCAAGCGCGAGCGCAGCGAAGATCAATAGAGTGACGCCAGCGGATTGCGTCAGCGCCGCGCCGATAGCCCCGGCCATGAACGGCGCCGTGCACGGTGTGGCGGCGACCACCGCCAGCGCGCCAGTAAAGAAGGCGCCCACGTCGCCGCCGCGCGCGGTGAGGCTGGCGCCCGCGTTTTGCACGCCCCCACCGATCTCGAACACGCTCAGCAGATTGAGGCCGATGACAAAGAAAAGCAGCGCCAGCGCGCTCGTCACCCACGGCGCCTGCAACTGAAAGCCCCAGCCCACCGCCTCGCCGGCGCCGCGCAGCGCGATGAGCGCGCCTGCAAGCACCATGAACGTCACCATGACCCCGGCGAAGTAGAGAACCCCATGCCGACGCGCTTCGCCCGCATGCACGCCGCCCGCGAAGGCCAGCGCTTTGACCGACAACACCGGCAACACACACGGCATGATGTTGAGGATGAGGCCGCCAATGAACGCCAGGCCGGCGGCGAGCAGGATCGCCATGACCGACATCGGCTCGGCCTGAACCGGCGACGCCAAGCCTTCTAGGTCGGCAAGCGGATAATCGTCGGAGAAAGCCGCGCTGCTTTCGTTTGTGCCCGCGATCTCATCGCCGGGTTGCGCCACGATGGTGACGCCATGCAAAACGCCGTCGCTGGTTTCGTAGGCGACCAAGCCTTCGAGCGGCGCTTGGCCGAAATTGTCGGAGACCCCGGGCGACAGCGTGAAGGAGACGCCGGCCGGGCCGACGCGCGGGCGCTGCGCGGCGGCGGCTTGCATCACATCGCGGCTGACCGGAAAGAAGCGAAAATCGCGCGCCGCTTGCGCGCCAGCGAGCGCCACGGAAAGCACGCCGTCGCTTCCAATGCGCGCCTCGCCGCCTGCTTGCGGCAACGCCGCGCGTGCTGCCGCGATGCGAGGCCCCCACATCGCATCGTCGCGGCCCTGCGCGGCGACTGGCAGCGTCAAATGCAGCTCGCCCTCCTCGAACACGCAGATGTCCGAGCAGACGACCCATGTTGCATCCGCAGTGAAACTCACTTGCTGACCTGGCGTCGCCGAGGTCGGAACCGTGATTTCAATCGGCAGCAGGACTTCGCCGGAATACCCGTAATTCACCAGAGTCGCGAACGGTATCGCATGCGGCGTAGGCCACAGGATCGGACCGGCGCTGAAGCCCGGCGGCAGGGTCCAGGCGATCTCCGTCGGCTCGCCGGCGTCACCCGGATTGATCCAATACGTGTGCCAGCCTTCCTGCAGCGTTTGCCGCAGCACGACGGTGAAGGTTTCGCCCGGCGCGACCGCGGCGCGCGCGGAATGGAGCTCAGCCTCGACGTTCTCAGTGCGCACCGGCTGCGCCAGCGCCGGCGTCATCAGCGCCAACAGCCAGATCAGAACCGACGCCAAAACCCGTCTTGGACCCACGCTTTGCCCCATAGTCAAACCGCGCCCGAAGGCGCGGCTTGGTTTAGTTCGCTGCTTCGTCCGCCACGGTTACTCAGCTGAGCGGCGTGGACGCCTGGATTCGCGCAGCGCGCGACAGGATCTTCGGCCACAGGCCGAGCGAGAGAAGATGCGCGTGCATCACCGCGGTGACGCCGCGGTCGCGCAGTTCAAGGTACGTTTCCTTCTGCAGCGCGTTGAGCTTCGCTTCGGAGATGCGGAGGTATTCGCCGATCTTCACCGGCTCGTCCGGCGTGCCATCCGGCTTGGCGCGCGGCAGCGCCAGCGGCGTCAGTTCGAACAAGCCATGCTGATCCATCAGCTTGACGAATTCCTGCGTGCGGCGGCCGAGCATATCGAACTCGCGGCAGAACTGAATGGCGTCCTGCGTGTAGCGCGACGGCTTATCGCCTTCGAAGAACGGTTGCTCCGGGGTCGACGACAGCATCTTCGCGGCGCGATCGATGCAGACGAGCACTTGATCGCCTTCCGCCGGCTGCTTCTGGGCTTGCTGACCGGTGAGGATCGGCAAGAACGGATAGCGGCGCGCGAACGCCGGCAGATACACTTCCGGATCGAGCGAGCCGTCGGCACCCAAGAACACGTTCATGCCCGGACGCAAACCCATCACCGCGAGCGGCGTCTTCGACTGCGTGTCGAAAATGATCGGATAGCAAACGGCCGCGAGGCCGAACTCGTCGACCGTCAACGGCACGAGATGCGTGTCGGCGAGAAACGAGAAGGGATTAGATACCTGACTGACGCCCAGTGAACGATGCTTCTCGATCGAAAGCGGTTCGAGCTGACGGTAAAACAGGATTTTGCCCAGCGTTTGCTGGCCGCCTTGGGCGGTCGTCATGGGTGTCTCCGCGAGTTCCCTACCACTAAGGACGGGCTTCCAACCACGAATGCGGACTTTCCGCAACAGTGGAGCGCAAGGCTTGCCCCCAGCCGCCTGCTTTTCGACGGGCCGACGCATGCTAAGGAACCAGCCGCGCCCGCTTGAATGGCGTTTATCGAGGGGAAAAAATGAAGCCGATCCAGTGGGGCATGGCGCTGGCGCTTGGATTTGCCGCCATTTTAGGCGCATGCGGCCAGCAGCGGCCGGAACCTCTGAGCGCATTTCAAGGCCGGCTTTCGGATTGGACGCGCGAGATTCTCGCCGATAGCCCGGAATTGGCGACGCAAGCCGGCGTTAGCGAAGACGCCGCCGGCGGCCGTTACGCCAATCGCCTCGACGATCGCTCCGCTGTCGCCGTCGATTCGCGCCGCAGTGCAGCAATTCGACGCCTCGCCGAATTGCGCTCCATCGACACCACACGTCTCGGCGCTGATGAGATGTTCACCTATCGCGTGCTCAGAGATCAATTCGCCGCCGCCGCCGACGGCGCGGTGTTCGACTATGGCGACTTCTCTCCGCTCGGCGGCATTCGTCCGTACGTGCTCAATCAAATGGACAGCGCTTTCCTGACGCTGCCGAGCTTTCTCGACGAACGCCAGAGCATCGACAGCATCGCCGATGCGGAAGCGTATCTCACCCGGCTGCGGCTCGCGGCTGATGCGATCGACCAAGAAACCGCACGCGCCCGCGCCGACGCCAATGCAGGCGTGCGTCCGCCTGCGTTCATCATCGATACGACCGTGCAGATGCTGCAGGGCGTGATCGATCAGCCGGTCATGGCGCAGCCCTACTTCACCAGCTTCCAACGTAAGCTCAGCGAATTCGCCGCGCGCCAGACGGACGCCGACGCGCGCACGCAGATCGAACAGCGCACGGCGGGCCTGTTGGCGCGGGCGGAAGCGATTGTCCGCGACCACATCATTCCGGCGCATCAACGCGCAGCGATTTTTCTGCGTTCGGATCGCGTCAACGCCACCGATGCGCCGGGCGTCTCTCGTCTGCCTCAGGGCGCAGAATTCTATGCCGCGGCGTTGCGCATCGAGACCACGACATCGCTGACGCCGGATCAGATTCACGCCATCGGTCTTGAGCGTATTCGCGCCCTCAACGCACAGCTCGATATCGCGCTGCGGCGCACGGGGCTGACAGAGGGCGCAGTTGGCCAACGCTTAGCGCAAATGACGGCCGACCCGCGCTACGCCTACCCCGAAACCGACGAAGGCCGCGCGCAATTGATCGCCGACGTCGAAGCGCGCGTGGCGCGCGTCATGGAGCGGGCGCCGCAATGGTTCGGCCGCATGCCGCAGGCTCGGCTTGAGGTGCGCCGCGTGCCGGCGTTCGCGGAAGCGGGTTCGCCCGGCGCTTATTACAATCCGCCCGCGCTCGATGGCTCCTCGCCCGGCATCTACTACATCAACTTGCGCAACATGGCGGAGATGACGCGTATCGATCTGCCGACACAGGATTTCCACGAAGCCGCCCCCGGCCACCATTTCCAGATCGCCCTGGCGCAAGAACAAACCGACACACCGCTATTGCGTCGGCTGATCTCCTTCAACGCCTTCGCGGAGGGCTGGGGCCTTTATGCCGAAGAGCTGGCCGACGAGGTTGGTTTCCACGAGGGTGATCCTGTCGGACGGATCGGCTACCTGCGCTGGCAATTGTGGCGCGCGGTTCGCCTTGTCGTCGACACCGGCCTGCACGCCAAAGGCTGGACCCGGCAGCAAGCGATCGACTTCATGCAGCAGACCTTGGGCGACGCGCCTGGCGTGATCGCGACCGAGGTGGATCGCTACATCGTTTGGCCCGGCCAAGCCTGCGGCTACGAACTTGGCCGGCGCGAGATCGCACGACTGCGCGAGGAGGCGCGCAACGAACTCGGCCGTGACTTCGACCTGCGCGGTTTCCACGACGCCGTGCTGGTGCATGGAGAAGTGCCGCTGAGCGTGCTCGATCGGATCGTTGCCGAATGGATACCCGAGCAAAGGCGCCTGGCGGAACGCGAACGGCAGCGGCGCTAACATCAGCGCGCGGCGGCCGCTTGCGTCCGCGCGTGCATTGACTAGTAGAAGTCATGCCCAACGCTCCGTTCTTGACTGACGACGCTTCGTCCGCCGTGCCGATCATCGCCCTTCGCACCAGCGAGTGGGCCCATTGGATCGAGCGCCATTCGCAGACGCTGCAACGGCTTGCCGCGGCTCATGATTTCAAGGCGCAGGGCGGGCGCATCTTGCTTGTGCCGGCGACCGATGGGTCGATCGAGCGCGTGCTGTTTGGCGTGGGCGACAAAGCCAACGCCATGGCGATGGGCTCGCTGGCGCAAAACCTGCCGGCGGGCGACTACCGTATCGCGTCGGCGCCGCGCGAATTCGCGGCCACGCAAGTGCTGATCGCCTGGGGCCTCGGCGCTTATGCGTTCGACCGCTACAAGAAGCGCAAGCGCCCCGCCCCACGCCTGGCCCCGGTCGACGGCGCCGATGTCGCCGAGGCGTTGCGGGTCGTCGAAGCGGCGTGGCTAGCGCGCGATCTCGTCAACACTCCCACCAACGACATGGGGCCTGAAGACCTGCAGGCGGCCGCCGAAGCAGTCGCCGCCGCGCACGGCGCCGCGCTGGCGGCTATCGTTGGCGAAGATCTTCTGACGCAGAACTATCCGCTTATCCATGCGGTCGGCCGCGCTGCAGCGCAGGCGCCGCGCCTGTTGCACCTCTCCTGGGGTGACGCTGCAGCGCCGCGCGTGGCGTTGGTTGGCAAGGGCGTGACATTCGACACCGGCGGGCTGGACATCAAGCCGTCCGCGGGCATGCGGATGATGAAGAAGGACATGGGCGGCGCCGCGCACGCTTTGGCGCTGGCGCAGATCATCATGAGCGCGAAGCTCAACGTGCGGCTCGACGTATTCGTGCCGGTCGTCGAGAACGCAATCTCCGGCGACGCCTTCCGACCCGGCGATATCATCAAGAGCCGCAAAGGACTGACGGTCGAAATCGACAACACCGACGCGGAAGGGCGCCTGATCCTGGCCGATGCGCTCGCCCGCGCGAGCGAAGACAAGCCGGCGCTGCTGATCGATTTCGCCACGCTTACCGGTGCGGCGCGCACCGCGCTAGGCCCAGAGATTCCGCCCTTCTATTCAAACGACGAGACATTGGCGGCCGAGCTGGCGCAAGCGTCGCACGAAACCAACGATCCGATTTGGCGCATGCCGCTCTGGGACGCCTACGAACCGGAAATGGACAGCCCCATCGCCGACCTCAAGAACACCGGCGACGGCGCGATGGCTGGCTCGATCTATGCCGCGCTCTTTCTGCGCCGCTTCGTCGATGCGCCGGCTTGGGCGCATTTCGACGTGTTCGCCTGGTCGCCCAAGGAAAAGCCGGCGCGGCCGCAAGGCGGCGACGCGCAAGCCTTGCGCGCGACATGGAGCGTTATTCGCAAACGCTTCGGCGGCTAGCTCTTGGAGCTGATCGCCAGTCCGTTGCCGTCGGGATCGTTGAAGAAGGCGACCTTCGAGGTCCCGTCGGGCGACGTCCAGATGCCGAGTTCGTCCTGGTTGAAGCCCTCATAGATGTTCATCGTCACGCCGCGTTCGCGCAACGTGACGACGGACGCAGCAATATCGGCGACCTCCCAACCGAGAACGGGGTGTGCGTGCGCGACGTGATCGCCGATGTGGACGATCTGCAGCCGCGCGCCATTCATGTCGAACACGCTCGCATAGGGCTCGTCGGCCACGAACGTGAGGTCGAGCGTGTCGCGATAGAAGGCCTTTGATCGCTCGCGGTCACGCGTATGGATAAATGTGATCGCGGTGGCTGAAGCGCCGACGCCCATTCTCACCTTCTCCTTGATATGCGCCCGCCTCTCCTTCGGTGATGGACAGAGCCGGGCGCCGACGCTAGGCCGCATTCGACCGAGGGGTCAATGTTGGTTCTTGGCCGCGAGACGCGCAACTTGAAGCTCAAGGCGCTTCACCTCGCGCAGCATCACGTTCTTGTTCATTTCCATCCAGAAATACATCTTGAGCATGGCGACACTCAGCATCGAAACCACCGCCCCGACCGCCCACAACTGCCCAGCGTGCACATCGTCGGTCCCCAGCAAGTTCCAAACGCAAAACACGAACACACCAAACAGTGCAAACGTCAGCACCGCCGCGAAGATGTTCATCGCGCCCCATTTGCCGCTGAAAGTGCCGAGCGCCTCTTGGATGGGCGACTCGCTCTCGAACCGGGCCAGAAACTCCGCATCTTCCGCCGACAAGGCTTGCCGGATCGCTTGATCGATACTGGTCATTTCACATCTCCAAGGTGTTTGCGCAGCGTTTGACGGGCTGCAAACAAGCGGGATTTCACGGTGCCGGCGGGTGCGCCGGTAATGTTGGCGATCTCGGCGACGCTCAGGTCTTCGCCGAAGAAAAGGCTCACCGCGACGCGTTGGTCGGCAGGCAACAATTTCAGCGCCGCGGCGACATCCAAGCTTGTATCCGCAACGCTGGCCGGGTCCGGCGTCGGCGGTTCCGCTGATGCAGCAACGGCCTCCGCGATGCGCCGCCCCCGGTATTTGTCGCGCAGGACGTCAGCGCATTTGCGCGCCGCGATGGCATAGAGCCAAGCCCGGAAGCGCGCCGGATCCTCCAACCCGCGCAACCCCCGCAGAGCAGCCTCCCAAGTCTCCTGCACCGCATCCTTCGCAGTCTCGGTTGCGCCGAGCGTACGGGCCGCAAATGTCAGCAGCTTCGGCGTCCAGCGCGCGGCGAGACGCGCGGTTGCAGCGCGCGAACCACCCTGAGCGAGCAAGACGAGATATTCGTCAAACGCCTGGTCGAGGCCGCGCTGCACGTTAAGTTTGCCCCTTTCCGACGCTTATGTCGTACAGCGGGCGCCGCCGGTTCGACCGGACTTGTATTTTTTAAGACGCGAACGGCGATCGTGGCGTCAGGCCAAACGAGCGCGCCGGCGTGTTGTAGTCGCCGGTCAACACCTCGTAGTGCAGATGGATCGGGATCGGGTACGACGCCGTGTTCCCCATCAGCCCGATCTGTTGACCGGCTTCCACGCGGGCCCCCGCCACGATGCCGCGTGAGAAACTCGAAAGGTGCGCGTAACGGGTGTAGACGCCGTTGCCGTGGTCGATGACGAGCATGTTGCCGTAGTCATCACGATAAACCGCCTCGACCACCGTTCCGGCGCCGGCAGCCAAAATCGGGCCACCGTCGCGCGCATGATAATCGACGCCCTTGTGTTGGCCACGCCCGCGCGGGCCAAACGCCGACGACAAGCAGGCGCCCAGCGTCGGATTAGCCGCAAGCGCCACGCCGTTGACGTCGATGATGTTGCGATAGTTGGCGACCCGACGTTGCGCGTCGCTGGGCGGGGCGTTGGAGACGGTCATGCTCGGGCATAGGCTTAAGCTCGTTTCGAACACGCCAGGCGTTGGCGTCACCGGCGGCGCGACGGCGGCCGTCTCGGGCAAGGTTTCGATTTGTTCGGCGAGGCGATCAGGATCGTGTTCGACGACGATCACCTCGCCTGCGCGCGCCGCGAGCGCCGACGCCTCTTCGCGCAGGCGCCCGATGTCCTCCGCGCTCATCAATTGGCTCAAGCTCTCGAGGCTGACGTCCTCAATGCCGAGCCGCTGAGCAATGGTCGAGGATTGGCGCACCAGTGGCCCGGTGACGCTTGCGGGCGCGGGATAGATCGAGCCCACCACCCAGCCGGCGCCGATCAGCGCGGCGCCCAACAAGAACCCGCGAACAAATCCCCACATGCTCCCCTCCCTGGCTGAGCGGTAGCCGAGGGGTATCCCGCCACTGGGGATAAGTCACGATCTTGTTCCGTTATCGCAACATTCGCTCGTTCCGGATCGCAAACCATACAGCTTGCGGATCATTCCGGGTTGCCCACAACATCTTGTGGTTTCGGGCTTGAACCAACCACCAAATCAGCGAATCCTCTCACTTGCGATTCAAACAAAGGGGAGCGGTATGGAGCTCAACCAATCTAACGTGGAAGCCCTCGACCTGTGGCGTCGGGTTACCGTCACGACGGTGCGTTCTGACGCGCCGGATCTCACGGCTCGCCAGCTGGCGGTGCTGATGACGGTGCGCCTGCAGCCGGCGCCGCACACGGTGCGCGGGCTGGCGTCGACCCTCAATGTCGGCAAGCCCGCGATCACACGAGCCTTGGATACGCTGTCGCGCCTGGGCTTCGTCCAACGACGCCGCGATCCGAAGGATGGACGCAACGTGTTCGTGGAACGCACCGACAAAGGTGACGTGTTCCTGGAACAATTGAGCCAGACGATCCTGCAAGGCGAAGGTGCGGTCGCGCCGAAGCCGGTGCTACAAGCGATCGCATGATCGATCCGCGCCTCACGCCGGCTCGCGGCGATGTGGCGGCGGCGAAACTGAAAGGCCAGGTCGAGGCGAAGCGTTTCGCCGACGGCATGGTGCAACAAGTGAGAGTCGGCGCCTCCGTTTTGCGTGAGGCGCCGTCTTTTTCTGCTCGCCTGGAAACGCAGCTGCTCTATGGCGAGCTGTTCGACGTCTATGACGTCGATGCCGATGGTTGGGCCTGGGGCCAGGCGCATCTCGACGCTTATGTCGGTTATGCGCGCGCTGACAGCCTCGATGCCGATCTTCTCGAATCTCCTACACACCGCGTCGCGGTGCTGCGCACCTTGGTGTTTCCGGAGCCAGACAAGAAATCGCAACCGCCCAGTCCGCTCAGCCTCAATGCGAAGCTCACCGTCAAAGCCCCGCTGCAGAATGGATTTGCGCCGCTGTCGCGCGGCGGCTGGGTCTATGCCGCGCACTTGGCGCTGATCGACCATGTCGTGAGCGATTGGGTGGCCAGCGCCGAGCGCTTCGTTGGCCTCCCCTATCTCTGGGGCGGCAAGGATTCCTCCGCCGTCGATTGCTCGGGTCTGGTGCAAACATCACTGGAAACCGGCGGCGTCTCAGCGCCGCGCGACGCGGATATGCAGGAGCAGTCTGTTGGCCAGGCGATCGCACCGAACGCCACCTTGCAGCGCGGCGATCTGGCGTTTTGGCCTGGTCATGTCGGAATTATTCGCAGCCCCACTGAGCTGCTGCACGCCAACGCCTTTCACATGCAAACAGTGATCGAGCCGCTGGCCGCTGCGGTGGCGCGCCTCGGCGCGCCACGCACGATCCGCCGGATTAGTGCGGCGTAGCTGGCGCAGGCGCGGCGGGCGCTTCGCCCGAGGCCGGCGTCGCCGCTGCGTCTTCGCCTTCAGCGGGCGCAGTGACTGGCAACGGCGCAGGCAGCGGCACGTTGTTCGGCGAGATTGAGCGCAGGTACGCGATCATCGCGACGCGGTCCTGATCGTTGCGCAAGCCGGCGAACGCCATCTTGGTGCCGCGCACCGCCGTCGCCGGCGAACGCAGGAAATCGTTCAGCGCCAGATAGTCCCAGCTGCCGCCGTGATCCGCCATCGCTTCCGAGTAGGCAAAGCCACCGTGACTCGCGACCGCGCGGCCGAACGCGTCATGCAGGTTCGGGCCGATGCCGTTGGCGCCGCCAGCGTCAAACGTGTGGCACGACACGCACTGGGCATGCACGCGCTCACCGCGCGCGACCAGTTCCGCCAAGCCGGTGGCGTCCGCGAACAGCACGCCGAAATCCGGCGGGCCGGCAGGTGCGGCGGGACCGCCAGGGCCTTCGATCTGAACTTCCGGCAGAAAGCCCGCCTTCTCGGGATAATTCGGATGGACCACCGTCTCGGCGACGATGCCGATGCCCATCACGCCCAGCACGGCGGCCAAAGCCGCCCCGGCGATCGAATTGCCCCTCAAGTCGCTCATTGCCCTGCCCTGGGACTGGTTGTCGAAGTCGGCGGGTTATGGCCTGCGTCGCGCGCCGCGCCAAGCCGGGCGGCGCCCGCCGAGCGGCCTTAGCGCCCTTGCGCGTCGAACCGCCGCACGGCATCCCCAACCGAAATGAACTCGGTCGTCGTCATCCCCGCCCGCATGGCCTCCACGCGCCTTCCCGGCAAACCGCTCGCCGACATTCACGGCCGGCCAATGATCGCCTGGATGGTGGATATTGCGCGTGCCGCGAAGGCGGGCCCGGTGCTGGTCGCCGCGGCCGAGGAAGCGGTGATGGAAGCCGCACTCAAGGCCGGCGCCAACGTGACGCTGACGGACCCCGACCTGCCGTCCGGATCCGATCGCGTGCACGCCGCACTTGAGGCGTTCGATCCGGCGGGCCGCTTCGATGTGGTGGTCAACCTGCAGGGCGACATGCCAACGATGCGGGCGAGCGACGTGGCCCGCGCAGTGGCGGTGATCGAGCGCGGCGGCGATATCGCGACGCTCGTCTCGCCATCGAGCGATCCCGCCGACCGCGACAATCCGAATGTGGTGAAGGCCATCCGCGCCGCCGATGGGCGTTGCCTTGCGTTCACGCGCGCCGCGGCGCCGTGGGGCGATGGTGCGATTGAACGCCATGTCGGCATTTACGCTTATCGCCGCGATGCGCTCGCTCGCTTTGTCGCCGCGCCGCCCTCGCCGCTCGAACTGCGCGAAAAGCTGGAACAATTGCGTGCGCTCGAGATGGGGTTGACCATCTACGCCGACGCGACGGATGTGTTTCCAAAAGGTGTCGATAGCCCTGCCGATCTCGATGCGGCGCGCGAAGTGTTGCGCGATCGCTAAAGGGTGCTTGCGACGTTAGCATTGCGCACACCACTTTTTCGAGAAATGCATGCGCGCGTTCAGCGCCCGTTATCCACTGACCCCGCTTACCTATGTTGACAACACGCCGCGCGGCGGGGGGATTTATGAACGCGAAGCAAACGGTTCTGCGCCGGGTCGTCGCCGCGCGTCGCGCAACGTGGAGCCTCGTGCAATCGGCCTCCACCAGCCAAAAACTTGCTGTCGCCTTCGCGCTCTTTCTGATCCCGCTTGGCTTTGTCGCCGGCAAGCTGGCGGAAGAGCAGCAGCGCGCCGTGGACATCGCGCGCCAGGAGCGCGTAGGCGCGGACTATCTGCGCGTGGTCAATAGCGCGCGCACGCTGCTCAACGGTCAGGCGCGCGCGCATCAGATCGGGCGCGATCAGCTGGACAATATCGAAAGCGCCATCCGCGCTTTGCGCTTGGCCGAAGAACGTTACGGCGCAGGCTTCGGGACACAAGGATGCTCAGAGCGCGTCATTATCGCGCTCAACGTGATGCTCAACAACGATCGCGCGCGCGTGACAGCGGCAGGCGCCGCCAACGCAGCGCTTGACGACCTCGCCCGACGCATTGGCGACCGCGCGCACTTGATGCGCGACCCTGAACGCGCCAGCCACTTCGCCGCTGACATCGTTCTGGAACGCGCGCCGCTCCTCGTGCGCGAGGCGCGCGATCTTGCCATGGTCGCCGACGAGGCCTTCGAGGACCGCCGCCTCACGGAAGGCGAGCACGCTTTGGTGCTGCAGCGCTTGGCTGTGCTTGAGTCCGCAACGAGCGCGCTCAGCCAGACCGTCGAGTCGATGATTTCGGCGGCTGACGATGCTGAGCTCGAAGCGCTGCTCGGCCCGCCGACGCTGAGCACGATCGCAAATGTCGCCGCATATCGCGCCGTCGTCGAGGCCGCGCTGGATCGCGGTCGGCTCAATCTGTCCGATATGGTCTCGGTCGAAGCGGGCGCGCAATATGCACTGGCCGATCTTTCGGGGCGCGTGTCGCGAACGCTGGACGCCATGCTCGCCGCGCGCGCCGATCGGCTGGCTGACGAACGCACCATGACGCTGGTGGTCGCGGCCCTGCTCTTCCTCGTCGTGCTCGGCTTCGTCGTGGCCTTGTTGCGTGTGGGGCTGGTGCAACCGATCGACTCGCTTTCGGCCTCAATCCGCTCGATCGCCGATGGCAGCTACGACACCGACATCCCTGCGCTTAACCGTGGCGACGAAATCGGCGACATGGCGCGGGCCCTCTCCGTCCTGCGCGACGCCGCGCAAGCGCGCATCGCCGCCGATGCGGCGCGCCTCTCCGCTGAAAGCGCCAATCGCGCCAAATCGCAATTCGTCGCCAATATGAGCCACGAATTGCGCACCCCGCTCAACGCCATCATTGGTTATGCCGAAATTCTCTCGGAGGACGCGGAGGATCGCGGCGACAAGACCTCCATGGTCGATTTGCAACGCATCAACGTCGCCGCGCGCCATCTGCTGGCGGTGATCAATGATATTCTCGATCTTTCCAAGATCGAGGCCGGGCGCATGGACGTGCTGGCGGCGCCAACCGATCCTGCCGCGATCGCCATGGAGGCGATCGCCACCGCACAGCCGCTGGCGAACAAAAACGCCAACAAACTTGAACACCGGATCGATCCGATCGCCGACGCTTACATCGATGCGCAGAAGTTGCGGCAGTGCCTGCTCAACTTGCTGTCGAACGCGTGCAAATTCACCAAACAGGGCCGCGTGTCGCTGAGTTTAGTCGAAGAAGACCGCGGCGGCGTGTCCACCCTCGTCTATCGCGTAACCGACACCGGCATCGGTATGAACGAAGAGCAGTTGGCGCGCCTCTTCCAGGCGTTCGAGCAAGCGAGCGCCACAACGGCGCGCGATTTCGGCGGCACCGGGCTTGGGCTCATGATCACCCGCCGCATGGCGCAAATTATGGGCGGCGACGTCACGGTCGAAAGCGAACTCGGCAAGGGCGCCACGTTCACGCTGCACGTGCCGCGCTATTATAAAGGGTTCGGCGCGGAAGACTCGGCTGATGTCTTTGCCCGCGAGGGTGAGGCGGACGCGCCACTGGTCGTGGTGATCGACGACGAAGCGACGGGTCGCGACCTCGTGGTGCGAGCGCTGACGCAGGTCGGATTTGCGGTGCAAGGCGCGCGCACGGCGGAAGCTGGCCTTAGTCTGGTGCGTGACCTGAAACCCGCACTGGTCATCCTCGACATCAACTTGCCGGATCGCGACGGCCGCGGCGTGATATCGGACATCGCGCTCGACGCGGAAACCCGCGCCGTGCCGGTGCTTGTGCTTTCGATTGAAGAAGATCGCCGCCGCTCGATGGAGCTGGGCGCAGCTGAGCACTTGGTCAAGCCGACGACGCGTGAAGCGCTTTGCGCCACTGCGCTGCGGTTCGCGCGCCTGCGTCCACAGCCTGCGCTCGTGGACACGCAACCCGCGCGCCTAACCGCCTGACGCAAACTCGGCGCGCACCAATTCGCCAACCTCTTTGAGCGCGGTGGTGGCGGTCTTCGAATAGGCGGTGAGATTGAGCTCGCCATGCGTCAGCATGGGATATTTGCGCTCAGTGACCCGCACGTCCGCCTGTCGCAGCGCATGCACGAGCGCGCGCGTATCGGCGCGCACCGGATCCATCGCGCCACCGCCGGCGACAATCGTCGGCGGCGCCGCGGACAGATCGACATCGAGCAGGCTCGGCAGTTTTTCCGCCCCCAGGCTGCGCGCGATGTAAAACGCGGCTAACCGACCCAGAATGCGGAAGTTGCGCAGCTCCTCGTCAGCCCAAAGCGAATCTTCGACATGCACCAGCGGGTAAAGCAACACCTGAAGCGCCACAGCGCCAGGCGTAACCCGGTTGATCTCAAGCGACATCGCGGCTGTGAGATAGGCGCCGGCGGAATCGCCGGCGATGGCAATGCGGTCAGGCCTAGCGCCGAAGCCTTGCGCATGCTGAAACGCCCATGCGCATGCGGCGCGCGCATCCTCAAGCTGGCCAGGGAACGGCGTCTCCGGCGCAAGGCGATAATCGATCGAAACCACCCTGCCCGCGGACGATTTCGCCAACCAGGAGGTCACTGAGTCATGCGTGTCGATATCGCAGGTGACGAAGCCGCCGCCGTGTAGATAAACGATCAGCGGCGCGTCGATTGCATCTGCAGCTTCGTAGTAGCGCGCGCGCATCGGCCCGCCAGGGCCGGGTATCTCCAGGTCTTCAACCTTGGCCAGCCCGGCCGCGCGCGCCTTTGGGATGGCGAGCATGCGGCGCATATTTCGCCTCGTTTGCGCCAAAACGGCGTTCTCGGCCTGCTGCATTAAGCTCATGCGTTGCCGCCCCTACCGCTTTGCCCCTGTCTGCGCTAACGCTCGCGCGCCATGCCGACACAAGTTGACCACGCGCGCATCTCCTTTCAAGGCGAACCCGGCGCGAACTCGCACATCGCCGCCCGCGAGGCGTATCCTGATTTCGAACCGCTGCCATGCCCGAGCTTCGAGGATGCGTTCGCCGCGGTGAGCGAGGGGCAAGCTCAGTACGCCATGATCCCGGTGGAAAACTCGGTGGCCGGGCGCGTGGCTGACGTGCACCACCTCATTCCGGAATCCGGCCTCTACATCGTTGGCGAACATTTCGTCCCGATCCGCCATCAGCTCCTCGGCCTCAAGGGCGCGAAGCTCGATGCGCTCACGCACGTGCGTTCGCATCCGCAGGCGTTGGGACAATGCCGGCGCTTGCTGCGGCAGATGGGCGTCGAGGCGGTAAAGACCGCCGACACGGCCGGCGCCGCGCGCGAGATTGCCGAACTTGGCGATCCGAAAGTCGGCGCGCTTGCCTCAGCGCTGGCGGCGGAGATTTATGGCCTCGACGTGCTGCGCCCCGACATCGCCGACGCCGCGCACAACACCACGCGCTTTTTGGTTTTCGCGCGCGAGCCGGACGACGCCGAGTATGGCTCCGGCCCGTGCATGACGAGTTTCGTCTTCCGCGTGCGCAACGTGCCGGCCGCGCTCTACAAAGCGCTGGGCGGCTTCGCCACCAACGGCGTCAACATGACCAAACTGGAAAGCTACATTGAAGGCGGGCTGTTCTCCGCCGCCATGTTCTTCTCGGAAGTCGAAGGCCACCCGGAAGAACGCCCCGTCAAACTCGCGATGGAGGAACTGGCGTTCTTTTCGTCCTCGCTGAAGGTGCTGGGGGTCTATCCAGCGGCGGCCTACCGTCGACGCTAGTGTAACCAGCGACGCTCCCCGCGCGTAGGAGCACTTTACGGGGGATATGGCCGACGAAGCGCATCTCCGGGGCTTGCTGCTCAAGGGCCTCGCCGGCGACGAGGCGGCGCATCGCGCCTTCCTTAAGGAAGCGGCGGGCTTGCTGCGCGCCTATTTCCGCAGCCGCTTGCGTGGACGTCCGGAGGATGCCGAGGATCTTGTGCAGGAAACATTGGTGGCGCTGCATACGCGGCGCGAAACCTACGATCCGGCTTACCCGCTCACGGCCTGGATGTACGCCATCGCACGCTATCGGCTGATTGACTTTTTACGCCGGGCCAAGCATCGCGCCCATGCCTCGCTCGATGGCGTCGAGGTTGGCGATATCGACCCCGACTACGAAGCCAGCGACGCTAGGCGCGACATCGCCACGCTGCTCGACAAGCTGCCGGAGAAACAACGCACCGCCATTCGCATGGTGAAGCTCGAAGAGAGAAGCGTGCGCGAAACGGCGGAGGCGACCGGCCTTTCGGAGTCCGACATCAAAATTTCCATTCATCGCGGCCTGAAGACGCTGATGCGCCTGATGGGCCAGGAGCAAGCGACGTGAAGACGGATGAGCTGATCGATCTGCTCGCGCGCAATGTCGAGCCGGCGGAGCGGCCGCGCTGGCGCAGGCGCATGGCGCTGACGCTGCTGGCGGGGCTGGCGGTCGCCGTCGCGCTGGTGGCGATCGGCCTTGGCGTCCGGCCCGACATTGGCGCCGCGCGCATGCCGATCATGATGAAGGCGCTGTTCTCGGCGTTTGCGGCGGCTGTGATGCTGCCGCTGGCGGCGCGGCTGATGCAGCCGGGAAAGCCGCTGGGCTGGCGGATTGGCGCGATACTAGTGTTTGTAGCGGCGTGCGCCGTGGCGTGTGCGGTGGCGCTGATGGGCGAAGCGCCGGGCGAACGCATGCGCGCGCTGACCGGGGGCACATTCCCGTGGTGCGTGGTGTTCATCCCCATCTTGGCCGTACCGACAGCGGCAGGCTTGGTGTGGCTCATGCGCGCGTTCGCGCCGACGCGGCTGACGCTGACGGGCGCGGCCATCGGGGCACTCTCCGGCGGCGTCGGCGCCATGGCTTACGCGATGTACTGTTCGGTGGATTCAGTCGCGTTCGTGACACTCTGGTACGTGCTCGGCATTGCGCTGAGCGCCGCAATCGGAGCGCTGGTGGGGTCGCGGCTGCTACGGTGGTGAAGGGGGCGGCTGTAACCGCCAGCCGCCTTCGCGCGACTACACCGGCAGACGAGGTCCGCCATGTTGCCCTTTATTCGCCGCTACGCGCCGGCTGGAGTTTCACTCTTTGCCGCGGCTGTGTTTCTCGACTCACTGCGCTTCAAGTTCACCGACCATCCCAACACGCAGGAGATTTTCGGCCGGCTTGACGGGTGGGCCGGATCGCTCGGCGCGGCGGGGCTGTTCGCGCACACGGGCCTATTCAGCCAGTACGTGATTGGCTCTGCCGAACTTCTCGCTTCGACACTGCTGCTCGTGGGCCTGCTGCCCCGTTTCGCGCGCCTCAACGCATTCGGCGCGCTGATTGGGCTAGCGGTGATGACCGGGGCGGTGAGCTTTCACCTGTTCACGCCGCTTGGCATCGACCCCAACAATGACGGCGGCGGCCTTTTCGCTGCGGCGGTGACGATCTGGTTCAGCACCATCGCGTTGTTGATCATCCGCCGCGGCGACCTCATCGGCTTAGCACGCGACGTGGCGCGTGCGCTCGTCCCTTCGAGCCAATCCGACGCAGCGCGCATGCGCGCGCCCGCGCACGCCTGAGGAGATCGACCATGCGCTCCCTGTTTATCGCCCTCGCGCTTGCGCTTTCACCAATAGGCGCTCTGCCCGCTCACGCGGATCAGGCGCCGGTGCATACCGGTTTCGCCTCGCGCGTCGCTGTCGGCGGCTACGATCCGGTGGCGTATTTCACCGATGGCCGCGCCGTCCGCGGGTCGGCGCAGCACCGCATCCTGCACCAGGGCTACGAATATCGCTTCGCCACGGCCGAGCACCTCGCCGCCTTCCGCGCCAATCCTTCGCGCTATCTGCCGCAATATGGCGGCTATTGCGCCTGGGCGGTGAGCCAGGGCTACACCGCCGCCGGCAATCCCAACAATTGGCGCATCGTCGATGGTCGCCTCTATCTCAACTACAACGATGAGATTCAGACCCGCTGGGAAGAAGACATCCCCGGCCACATCCGCGACGCCAACGCCAATTGGCCGCGCGTATTGAGCCGCTAACTCACGGCAGCGCCGGCGCCGAGCAGCGCGCCGCCGACCGGCGCGCCCATCTCGCCGGCACGACCATCGTTGGCGGCAGCCGCGCAGACGATCCCGCGCGCGGGATCGAACATCACTTCGGCGTACCAGAGCGTGTTCGAGCCATTGTGCCAGAGGGCGTCGCCGCGCCGCGCCCACCCCATCGCGTAGGGCCCGCCGAATGGCGGTAGGTGCAGCATGTCCCAGCTCTCGCGCCGCAGGAACGCCGTGCGGTCGCGGTGCACAGCTAGGTAGCGAAGCACATCCGCGAACGGCGCGTGCACGCGCCCCGCCGGTCCAAGCGCCGCGGGATTGTCGGTGATCAGGCCGCCCGGCGGATAAGGCGTCAGCTGGCCGGCAGGGTTTGGCGCATGGCCCACGGGTTGATCGTAGGCGCCGGGGGCGCCCGGCGCGCCTTGGCCGGCGCCGGCCATACCGAGCGGGTTGAACACGTGCTCGGCGATCAACGCTTCCCATGGCGCGCCAAGCTTCGCCTCCAGCATTGCGCCAGCGATGACGTAACCGGTGTTGGAATATTCGAAAGTTTGCTCGCGCGGACCCGCCGGCTCTTGCAGCAGGCCCAAGCGCGCATAGGCGATGCGATCGGTGCGCGCGTCGGCGCTTTCCCGCGGGAACGCCATCAACTGCACAATGTCGATGTTGGCTTTCAGCCCTGCCCGATGGCTGAGCAGGTGGCGAAAGGTTGCCTCGCGATATTCCGCGCGCATGTCCGGTATGGCGCCGCCGAGCACACCGCCCACGGTGTCCGACCATTGGACAGCGCCGGCCTCCACCGCGCGCGCCACCAAGGTGGCGGTCATCGACTTGGTGATCGAACCCAGGTGCCACTTGTCCGAAGTGGTCACCGCTTCAGCACGGCCGACAGCGCGCAGGCCGTCAGCGAGCGCGATGCTGCGCCCATCCCGGTTGGCTGCGGCGGCGGCCAGTGCTGGGGCGCTAGCGGCGGTGCGTAGTGCGTTGAGCCGCGCTTGCGTCAGCGCCTCGGCGGGCGCGGCGGCTTCCGACGGTTGTTCGCGCGCGAACGTAAGCGGCAGCGCGCCGCGCTGCGTGAACGTGCCTGATATGCGCCCATCGACGAGGCGCCCTTCGAAACCTGCGCCAATGGCCGGTATGGACAATGTGAGCCGATCCGCTTCAACGCGCGTCTCGCCCACCGGAATGGCGGCGTTGCCTTGATCGATCGAGTAGAGCGTCGCGCGCGGGCCCTCTTCCACGACTAACCGCAATCGCAGGCGCTGCGAGCCAAGGTCGAGCGCGCCGAACCACTCGCCCAGGAAGTCCGTCAGGGTTTGTGCGTGAGCGCTGGAAGCAAGGGCTGCCGCAGCGGCGCCCAGCAGCAATGGTCGGCGGGAGATCATGGCAACTCCTTCAAACGTCAGCGTCTGGATGCGCCAGGGTGCGGCAACGGATGCGAGGATCGGCCCTGCGTTGTCCCGATCGCCGCATTGACGCGCGATTTCTTACGCGATTAGTAGGCAGCGCACTTCGGCGCCGCAGCGCGCCATCCATTTTCATCAAGGATTTCAAAGATGAAAGTCCTCGTCCCGGTCAAGCGGGTGCTCGATTACAATCTCAAGGTCCGGGTTAAGCCGGACGGCTCGGGCGTCGATCTGTCCAATCTCAAGATGTCGATCAACCCGTTCTGCGAAATCGCGGTCGAGGAAGCCGTGCGCATGAAGGAAGGCGGCGGCGGCCACGCCAAGGAGGCGGCCAAGGAAATCGTCGCCGTGTCGATCGGGCCGGAACAGGCGCAAGAAACCCTCCGCAACGCGCTCGCCATCGGCGCCGACCGCGGCATCCTGGTCAAGGCCGAGGGCGAAGTGGAGCCTTTGGCGGTCGCAAAATTGCTTAAGGCGGTGATCGACGCTGAGAAGCCGGACCTCGTCATTCTCGGCAAACAAGCCATCGACGACGACAACAACGCCACCGGCCAGATGTTGGCCGCACTGCTCGATTGGCCCCAGGCGACGTTTGCATCAAAGATTGTGTTGAACGGAGCGAAAGCCACGGTGACACGCGAAGTCGATGGCGGTCTGCAAACGATCGACGTCGAACTGCCGGCGATCGTGACCACGGACCTGCGGCTGAACGAGCCGCGCTACGCGTCGCTGCCGAATATCATGAAGGCGAAGAAGAAGCCGATCGACGTGAAGACGCCTGCGGATTTGGGCGTCGATGTCGCGCCGCGCCTCAAGGTCGTGAAGACCACCGAGCCTGGCAAGCGCGCCGGCGGCATTAAGGTGAAAACGGCCGGCGAACTGGTCGGCAAACTCAAAGACGCGGGAGTGATCTGATATGGCCGTTCTCGTTGTTGCCGAGCACGACAATAGCTCGGTGAAGGACTCGACCAACAAGGTCGTCACCGCCGCAAAGGCGATTTCAGGCGATGTTGACGTACTGGTCGCGGGTTCGAACGCGGCCGCCGCCGCAGCGGCAGCCGCGAAGATCGAAGGCGTGCGCAAGGTGCTGCACGCCGACGGCGCGACGCTCAACAAGCAGCTCGCCGAACCGATGGACGCCTTGATCACGCCGCTGGCCGCGAATTACGACGCCATCCTCTTCCCCGCCACCACGACGGGCAAGAATGTCGCGCCGCGCGTCGCCGCCAAACTCGACGTGATGCAGCTCTCTGGCGTCATCGGCGTCGAAAGCGCTGACACGTTTGTGCGTCCGATCTATGCCGGCAACGCCATCATCACAGTGAAGGACACGCAGGCGAAGAAGGTGCTGACCGTGCAGCCGACGGCGTTCAAGGCCGCGGGCGAAGGCGGCGGCGCAAGCGTCGAAACCATCGCCGCGCCGAGCGGGCCGTTCAAATCGGCGTTCGTCGGCGAAGAATTGGCGAAGTCCGACCGCCCGGAGCTCACCGCCGCAAAGCGCGTGGTGTCGGGTGGCCGCGCGCTGGGATCGAGCGAGGAATTCCATCGCGTGCTGGACCCCCTTGCCGACAAACTCGGCGCCGCGGTGGGCGCATCGCGCGCGGCGGTCGACGCCGGCTACGCGCCGAACGACTATCAGGTTGGCCAAACGGGCAAAGTGGTCGCACCTGAACTCTATGTGGCGATCGGCATTTCCGGCGCGATCCAGCATTTGGCGGGGATGAAGGACTCGAAAGTCATCGTCGCCATCAACAAGGACGAAGAGGCGCCGATCTTCCAGATCGCCGACTACGGCCTCGTGCAGGACTACAAAACCGCCGTCCCAGAGCTGATGGACGAGTTGACCAAAGCCGGGGTCTGAGACCGCTGGAAAGCGGCCATTTCCCCAGCTAGGGTCTGCGCGCCGTGGCCGATACGGCGCGTTCGCGAAATCTTGCGGTGCAGAAAACTTGCTGCACCGCAACATTCGTCGTGTTAGACACGGCGGTTCGCGGGCAGCGGAAAAAAGCCGGGAGCAGGATGAGCAACCTCCGCACAATTGGCGTCATCGGCGCCGGGCAGATGGGAAACGGCATCGCGCATGTATGCGCGCTATCCGGATACGACGTCCTGCTTCATGATGCTGACAGCGCCCGTATCGACGCCGCGCTCGACACCATCAACAAGAATTTGGCGCGTCAGGTCCATCGCGAGTTGATCAAGCCAGCTGAGATGGACGCCGCCGTGAAGCGGATCAAAGCCGCGCCAAAACTCTCGGCCTTCGGGCCGTCCGACATGGTGATCGAGTCGATCGTCGAGCAGGACGAGGCCAAGCGCAAAATCTTCGCCGAACTCAAAGCCGTGCTGAAGCCGGAAGCGATCCTCGCGTCCAACACGTCTTCCATTTCGATCACGCGCCTCGCCGCGACCACCGATCGGCCGGACAAATTCATCGGCATTCACTTCATGAACCCCGCGCCGGTGATGAAGCTGGTGGAGCTGATCCGCGGCCTGGCGACAAGCCAAGAAACCTACGACACCACGGTCGCGTTCGTTGAATCGCTCGGCAAGACGATCGCCAACGCCGAGGATTTCCCCGCCTTCATCGTCAACCGTGTTCTGGTGCCGATGATCAACGAGGCGGTCTACACGCTGTACGAAGGCGTGGGCTCGGTGGAAGCCATCGACAAGTCGATGAAGCTCGGCGCCAACCATCCGATGGGGCCGCTTGAATTGGCCGATTTCATCGGGCTCGATACCTGCCTGTCGATCATGCAGGTCCTGTATGACGGCCTCGCGGATTCCAAATATCGCCCCTGCCCGCTGCTGGTGAAGTACGTCGAAGCCGGCTGGCTCGGCCGCAAAACGCAACGTGGCTTCTACGATTATCGCACCGATCCGCCGACACCGACGCGATAGATTTTCACATCGAAAGGAATGCGCGGGGCGCTGCCTTTCAGGCAGCGCCCCGCGTTGCGTTCAGCGTCTCACAAGACCATCTCGGCCGTCAGCACCACGCCGTGCGCGATGTACGCGACAATCGCGATCGCGAGCGCGCCGCTAATGGCAAGCTCGAGCAGTGTGATTGCATTGCGCATGTATTCCCCCGGTAGCGCGAACGAAATCGTGTTCGCAGCCGGCAGATAGGAACGCGGCGCGACACAAACATGGCGCGCGCCTTAAATCTTGGTGACATGTCGCCGATTTCACGCGCGTGCGGTGCTATGCGTGTCGCTCAAACACCAGCGCGAAATTATTTGCGGGCATGGGTGTGATTTCGCGCAGGCGCAGCCCATGCGCCGCTGCCGCCGCGTCCACCGCTTCCAGATCGCGCACGCCGAAGCTGGGATCGCGGCTCTTCAGCCAGGCGTCGAATTGTTCATTCGAGGGCGCGGTGTGGGCGCCGCTGCGCTTGTAGGCGCCGTAGCAGAACAGGACGCCGCCTGCACGCAGCAAGCGCCCCGCGCCCGCCATCAGGCCGAGTGTCGCCTCCCAGGGCGAGATGTGGATCATGTTGATGGCGACGATCGCGTCGAAAGGCGCTTCCGGCTCGACGCCCCAATCCGGGGCGCGCGAATCTATGGCGACGGGCGGCAGAACGTTGCCGACGCCCTCGCTCCACGCGGCGATGCTCGCACGAGCGTCCGCGTCCGGATCGCTTGGCTGCCAAAGCAAGCCTGGAAAGGCGGCGGCGAAAAAAGCCGCGTGCTCGCCAGTGCCGGAGGCGATCTCCAACACCTTGCCCGTCGCAGGCAGCGCGCGCCGCAGCACGGCCAGGATCGGCTCCTTGTTTCGGGCGACAGAGGGCGAGTGCTGGCGGGCGTCCATGAAGAGTTTGAAACCACGTGGACGTGATCGTGGAAAGCGGCATCCGCCTCAGTGACGCCGCGAAGTTCCGGCGTAGGATGGGCCCATGCGAGGCCCCCCGATCCCGCAACGCATTCCACCGCTGCGGTGGCGCGGCCCGGCGTTCCTGTGGACGCCGCTTGGCATCGCTTTGGCGATCGCCGCTCCCGCCGGCGTGTTCTTCGACGATCCGGGCCTGCAGCGGGTGCTGCTGGCGGGCGGCGTGGTCGTGTTCACCATCGCCATGATCACGCTCGGCGTGGCTTGGGCGCTGGGCGGCGCGCCAAAAGCGCGCCGGCAAGTCGTGGCGCATATCATGACCGCAGGGGTTCTGACCTCCTTGGCCGTGCCCTTCCTTCTCCCCGACCTGGTCGCAACCGCGGGACACGCGCCGGAGCGGCTCAGCCTCGCTATGACGCTAATGACGACGCCTTTGGCGCTGGTGATTGGGTTGCCGATGTCGCTGCTGGCGGCGCTGATTTTCGCATGGATAGCGCTGGTGCAGCCGGACGCGGACTCCGAGCGGTTGCTTGAGGACGACGTTTTCCGGCGCGACGTACAGCCGTTCCGCTAGCGCGCCCACATCCGCAGCAAATTCGAGATCGATTTGTCGAGCCGAAGCAGGTCTTCGCGCGCGGCGCCGGTTTCCGCGAAGCGGGTGCGCGCGACCGAAAGATCGAACAATGTTTCGCGTTGCCCGGCGTCGGCTAGGTAGCTTTGCACCCAGCCCACCGCCGCCAGACGCGCCCCTTGCGTCACGGGCGCGACGTAGTGGATCGATCCGGCTGGATAGAGAATGGCGTCGCCGGCATCGAGTTTGATCTCCTGCTCGCCCAGCGCGCTTTCCATCACCAGCGCCCCGCCCTCATAGGTTGAGCGATCCGCGAGGAAGATTGTGAAAGCGAGATCCGTGCGGAGCTTGTCTTCGCCGGCGCCCATCAGCGCATCGTCAGTGTGCGCCCCGTAGGTCATGCCCTGCTCGTAGCGGGAGAAGAGCAATCGCGATAGCCGCGCCGGGCGGGCTGCTATCTCGAACAGCGGATGGCGCCGTAAGGCGTCCGCCACGAAACGCTCCAGCGCCTGCGTGCGCGGCTCGCCGCCCACGGCCTGCAGGTTCTCCTTTACCCCGCGCGCGGCCGCGCCGGCGGTGCGTTTGCCCGAAACCCAGGACAGTTCGCCCAGGTCTCGCCGCACCCGATCGAGATCCTCGGCCTCTAAAACCCGCTGCAAAATGACGCTCATAGCGCTCCCTTATTGCGAATGAATCGCACTTGGTACAGGTTGCCGCCAAATAAGGGACTGGAGAGACGCATGATCGCCTGGAAACTCAAGCTCTGGCGTACGGTCGGAGCAACGGCCGCGCTGACTTTGGCCGCCGCCTGCGGCGGTGAGGGCGGCGAAGCGGCCAAGGGTGAAGGCGGCGGCGAAGCCGGCGAGGCTGCGATCAGCGGCGAAGCTGGAGAAGCCGCGGCGCCGGCCGCTGGTGGCGAGGCCGGCGAAGCCGCGATCGGTGAAAGCGGCGGCGAACACGGCGAAGCCGGCGTGTCAGACGCCTATGCCGGGGTGACGGGCGACCAGCGCACGGCGCTGCGTATCGAGCACCTGCGCGGCTTCGTGATGGCCGCGGAGAAGATGGTCGAGGATGGCGGCGGCCCGAACGGCGTCGCCGAGGCCGCGGTGCTGGTGCAGCAGGGGTTGCTCGAAGTGTACGAGCCCGCGACGGATCAGTTCGGTTCGCTGGACGTAGCCGTACTGCGCGAAGCGGCTGCCGGCGGCGAACTTTCGCGCGCGCAGATGCAGCAGCGCTTGCGCGCCAGCCAAGCGGCGCTCGATAGCGCGCTGAACGGACTCGACATTGACGGCGCCAACCTGGTGGTGCGGCTCGTCGATATCGCGGCAGGCCTTTACCAGAACGTGCTGGTCGATGGGTACGTCGATCCGATTGAGTATAAGCACAGCATGGGTGCGGCGCTTTCGGCGCGGCATGCGCTCGGCGTTCAGCAGCAAGCGCTGCGCGATCGCAATTTGCGCGGCTATGGCGAAGCTGCGAACGAACTGAACCGGTTCATCGCGCTGTGGCCTTCGGCCGAGGCGCCGGAAACGCCGGCAACCTATCAGCAAGTCCTGGTGCAAGGCTCTCGCGTGCGCCTGGCGCTGTCGCCGTTCCTCTAGGAACGGCGCAACAGCACGCTGGGCTCACCCTTGTAGGTGGAGCGTGCGTACTCGCGATAACCAAGCTTTTCCGCTAGTTTCAGCGACGGCGCGTTCTCCGGCGCGATCATGCAGACGAAGTCGCTGCGCCGAAAATGCGCCTCGCCCCAAGCGATCGCGGCGCGCATGGCCTCGCCAGCGTAGCCCTTGCCGTGCGCCCAGGGCGCCAGCGCCCAACCCTGCTCCGGCGCCTCAAAAGCTGGGTTCATGTCGCGCTTGAACTTGCCAAATCCGCCTTCGCCGACATAGGCGCCGCCGGTTTTTTCCTCGATCAGCCAGAAGCCGTGGCCGAGCAGCGCCCAATGGCCGGGATAGCGCAGAAATCGCCCCCAACTCTCCTCGCGCGTCGATGGCTTGCCGGAGATAAAGCGTACGACGTCAGGGTCGGCCCACATAGCCGCGCAAGCGTCGAAATCTGACAGAACGTGACCGCGCAGGCGCAGACGTTCGGTTTCGATGACCGGCGTCAAGCGCCCTCTCCGGCCAGCACTGCCTCAATCAGAGCGGCGGCGTCCTCCCCATCCCAATCGGCGTCGCCGACCACGCGGGCGATCTCCCGGCCATCGCGGCCGTAGATGATGGTGACCGGCAACCCAGGCGCGCGGCTATCGAACAACACGCCGCGGGACGTATCGATCGCGAACGGCAAAACGCCATTGGACAGGCGCGCCAGTTCGGCCTGCGCCTCGGCAAGCTTGCTCTCGTCGTCGGCGCTGATCGGCAACACACGGATGCGGCCCTGGAAGCGCTGTTGCAGCGTCGCGAGGGTTGGCATCTCGCGCTTGCAGGGCGCGCACCACGTCGCCCACAGGTTCACCACCGCAACCTCGCCGCCCGCCAACTGCGCCAGCGTGACCTCGGCGCCGGCCGCGTCGCGCAAGGTTCGCGTCGGCATCGGCGGGGCGTCGTCCATGACCACGAGCCGCTGCATTTCGCCACGCGCAAAACGCATCAGCCCGCCACTCGCTTCGGGCTTGGAAGATGCAACGAAAAGCACGTAAACAAGCGCGAGAGCCCCCGCAGCCACAAGGACGAGCGCAGCCCACAGCGCCCATGGTTTCGGCGGCTCAGAGGAGCGTGTGTTGGTGTCCAAGTCCGATCCCTCAGGCGGCCAAAAGATGTGGGGCGGCCGCTTCGCGGCGCAACCCGACGACGCCATGCAAGAGATAAACGCTTCGATCGACGTCGACAAACGCCTCTGGCGCGAAGACATCGAAGGCTCGAAAGCGCATGCCGAGATGCTGGCGGCGCAGAGCATTATTACGCGGGAGGACAACGCCGCGATACAGGCCGGCCTGGATCAAATCGCCACGGAGATCGCCGAAGGGACGTTTCTGTTCTCGACTGAACTGGAAGACATTCACCTCAATATCGAAGCGCGCCTAACGGAGCGCATCGGCGAAGCCGGCAAGCGGCTGCACACCGGCCGCTCGCGCAATGACCAAGTTGCGACCGACTTCAAGCTTTGGGTCATGCGCGCGTCGCGCGAGGCCGGCGATGGGTTGCGCGCGATGCAGAAGGCGCTGGTAAAGCGCGCCGACGATCATGCCGACTGGATCATGCCGGGCTTCACACACCTGCAGACAGCGCAGCCGATCACGCTTGGCCACCACCTGCTCGCCTATGTTTCGATGTTCGAGCGCGACCGCGTGCGTATCATTGGCGCAGCACTCGAAGCGGCGTGGGAGTGCCCGCTCGGCGCAGCCGCGCTCGCCGGCACCTCCTATCCCATCAATCGCGAGCAAACCGCGAACGCCTTAGGCTTTCATGCGCCGGCCAGCAACTCGCTCGACGCCGTCGGCTCGCGCGACTTTGCGCTGGCCGCTCTCGCCAATCTCTCGATCGCGGCGACCCACCTCTCGCGCCTAGCCGAAGAAATCGTGTTGTGGACGAGCCCGCAATTTGGCTTCGCAAACCTGAGCGACGCTTGGTCCACCGGCTCGTCGATCATGCCGCAGAAGCGCAACCCCGACGCCGCCGAACTGATCCGCGCCAAGGCAGCACGCGTGGGGGCGGACTTTGCCGCGCTCAATGGCATCGTGCAAAAGCTGCCGCTCGCCTACGCCAAGGATTTGCAGGACGATAAGGCGCTGACCTTCAACGCCTTCGATTCATTTGCGCTCTCGCTCACCGCCATGATCGGCATGATCGAAACGATCAGGTTCAAGCGCGAAACCATGCGTGAAGCCGCCGCACGCGGTTATTCCACCGCCACCGATCTCGCCGACTGGCTGGTGCGGGAGCTGAAGGTCCCGTTCCGCGAAGCGCACGAAATCACCGGCAAAATTGTCCGCCGCGCCGAAGATGCAGGCGTCGGTGAGCTCGGGCTTCTTCCGCTGAGCGAATTTCAAGCGGTGGATGCGCGCATCACCGAGGGCGCGCGGGCGTTGTTGACGGTTGAAAAATCGGTCGAGAGCCGGGATAGCTATGGCGGGACCTCGCCGCTCCGCGTGCGCGAGCAGGTCGCGCGCTGGAAGGAGAGCTTCGAATGAAACGCCTGATGCTGGGCCTTGCGCTGGCGACCTTGCTCTCCGCTTGCGGCATTAAGGGCGATCTGGAACGGCCCGATCCGCTCTGGAACCGTGAAGACGCCATCCGCGCCGAATGCGAGCGCGCGATCGAGCGCAACGAGCCGCAAGACCCGCGCTGCGCTCAGTACCGAACGGGCGCTCAGCCACCGCAATGAACCACTTCGAGTATCGCGGCGGCGCGCTCTGCTGCGAAGGCGTCGTTCTGGCTGACATAGCCGAAGCGGTCGGCACGCCGGCTTATGTTTATTCCACGGCCACGCTTGAGCGGCACTACGATGTCTTCAAACAGGCGTTCGCACCGCGCGACGCACTGGTTGCGTTCGCGGTAAAGTCCAACGGCAATATCGGCGTGCTGGCGACACTGGCGCGCAAAGGCGCCGGCGCCGACACGGTGAGCCAAGGTGAAATAGAGCGCGCGCTGAAAGCCGGCGTTCCGCCAGAGCGCATCATCTTCTCCGGCGTCGGCAAGACCGAGGTTGAACTTGCTTTCGCCGTGCGCGCCGGGGTGCATCAGATTAACGTCGAGAGCATAGCGGAACTGGAAACGCTCTCGCGCATCGCAGCGGGGTTGAAGGCCAAGCCCGCCATCGCCATTCGCATCAATCCCGATGTCGGCGCCGGTGGACATGAGAAAATCTCAACCGGCAAGGGCGATGCAAAGTTTGGCGTCTCGATCGATCAGGCGATGCAGTACTATACCCGCGCGCGCGCCGATCCGCATCTCGACGCCAAGGGCCTCGCGGTTCACATTGGCAGCCAGATCAAAGACCTCGCGCCGCTTGAGTCAGCCTTCGGCATCATGCGCGCCATGGTGGAGAAACTGCGCGCCGCCGGCCTTGGCATTGAGCGCCTTGATCTCGGCGGCGGCCTTGGCGTGCCCTATTTCGACGAACCTGATCCGCCGACGCCAAACCAGTACGCGGCCATGGTCACGCGTGTGTTCGACGGACTCGACATCGGACTTGCGTTTGAGCCGGGGCGGATGATCGCCGGCAACGCGGGCGTGCTTCTATCTCGCGTCGTTCGTGTGCAAGAGCGGCCATCGCGACCCATCCTTGTGCTCGACGCGGGCATGAATGACCTCATTCGCCCGGCAATCTATGAGGCCTATCACGACATCAAACCGCTGCGCGAACCTAAGGCACACGCGAAGCAGTCTTACGACGTCGTCGGCCCGATCTGCGAGACCGGCGACACCTTCACCCGCAATCGCGCGCTGCCGGCGCTGCAATCTGGCGACCTCGTGGCGTTCATGACCGCAGGCGCCTACGGCGCCACAATGTCTTCAACTTACAACGCGCGTGCGCTCGTTCCCGAAGTCCTGGTGCGCGGCGACCGTTTTGAAATCGTACGCAGGCGATGGACCCTCGAAGAGCAACTCGCGCTCGAACACATTCCCGACTGGAGTTCGTCATGAGGCGCCTTGCGTTCGCACTTGCTTTTGGCCTCGCCGCTTGCGCCAGCACGCCCGCGCCGCTTTCGCCACAGGATCAATTCTTCGCCAATCTTTCCGCGCTCTGCGGCCAAAGCTTTGCGGGCCGCGTCGTGACGAACGATGCCGCAGACGCCAGCTTCGCCAGCGAACGGCTCGTCATGCAGGTGCGCTCGTGCAACGCCGAAGAAATCCGCGTCCCGTTCCATGTCGGCGAAAATCGCTCGCGCACCTGGGTTGTTACGCGCACCGCCACGGCTCTGCGCCTGAAGCACGACCACCGGCACGAAGACGGCGCCGAGGATCGCCTCACCCAGTATGGAGGCGACACGGCGAGCGCGGGAACCGCGACACGCCAGGAATTTCCCGCCGACGATTTCTCCAAGCGCCTGTTTGTCGACAACAACATTCCCGTCTCTGTGGACAATGTTTGGGCGGTGGAAGTCCATCCCGGGCGGATGTTCGCTTACGAGTTGCGGCGCCCGAACCGGCATTTCCGCGTCGAATTCGATCTCACGGCGCCGGTTTCCGCGCCGCCGCCGCCTTGGGGCGCGGATTAAGCACAAGTTAGCGACGCTCCGCGCGCGTTGGCGGCTGTCGGTCATGGTTTGGCCAGATGCGGCCTGTTAGGCTCGCCCGCGACGACCGCATGAAGCACCAGGACGCCCTCGACCAGCTCGCCCGCGAGACGCGACGCGCCCGCCAAAGGCTGGCGCTGGAACGCGGGCTGCGGGCCGGACTGCTGCTCCTGTTGGCGATCGGCGGCTGGGCCGTGTTCGCCCTGCTGGGCCTGCACGAGCGCCTCCCGTTATTGCTGCAAAGCTTGAGCGCGCTGGCGGCCCTCGCGGTGTTCGTCTCGCTCGGCTTGCGGGCGCGCCGTGCGTGGCGGCCGCCGAGCGAAGAAGAAGCGCGGCAACGGCTCGCCGCGGATTCCCGGCTCGACATCGCCGCCTTTGATACGCTGCGCGATCAGCCTTCGCGCTTCGACGCTTTCTCGATGGCGCTCTGGAAGCGTGAACGCGAACGGGCGCTGAAGCACGCGGAGACAGCCCGCGCGGGGCCGGCGCGCCCGGCGCTGCACGAAATCGATCCCTACTATTTGCGCTATGTGCTGTTGGCTCTGCTGATCGGCGCACTGATCATCGCCAACGTCAACGCGACCGACCGCTTGGGGCGCGCCTTCCTGCCGGATCCTGGACCGTTGCTTGGCGACCAGGAAATGGCGATCGAAGCGTGGCTCACGCCGGCGAACTACACGCACGCGGCGCCGGTTTCGCTGAGCGACCGCATCGGCCAACGCGTGGAAACCCCGCCCTCCGTTGAAGCAACGGTGCGGCTCACCGGCCCGACTGGCGCACCACGGCTGGTTTACGAGGGCCAAGGCGGGCGCCGCGCGGCGCGCTTTACCCGCGCGCCAGACGGCGCATGGGAAGCGCAATTGCAACTGCCGGGCGCGGGACGGCTCAAGATCGTGCGCTTCCATTCGCGCGCGCAGTGGCGCATCCAGCCCGCGCGTGACGCAAATCCAAGCGCGTCGTTCGTAGCGCCCATCGCCCTGCTGCCTGACGAACACGCTTCGCTGTCATGGCGCGCCAACGATGATTTCGGCGTCCGCCGGCTGTTGCTGCGCGTGCGCCCGGTTTCGCCGCCGCGCGGATTGGCGCAGGCCGACCCGATCGACACCGAGATCGAAGCGCCAGCCGGCGATCCGCGGCAAGCGGAAGGTGAAACCGAACTGGACCTGGCCGCCCATCCTTATGCCGGGATGGAAGTCGAGGCGCGCATCATCGCGATCGATGCGCTGGGCCAAGAAGGCGCAAGCGAGCCGATGCGCGTGACGTTGCCGGAAAAGGTATTCCTGCAACCGCTGGCGCAGGCGGCAATCGAAATCCGCCGGCACGTGCTTGCGGAGCGGCGCAGCTATCGGCCGGAGCAGCGGCAGAACCGGCGCACAATTCCCGCTGGCGACATCTTGCTCGGCAACGAGCGCATAGAGATCCGCGACTACAACCGCCGCCCTGACCTGCAGCGCGCCCCCGAAGGCATCCGCCGCGCGGCGCGCCTGATCGATGCCCTGACGATGACGCCCGAGGATGGCTATTTCCGCGATCTCGCCGTCTATCTCGGATTCCGCAAGGCGCGTGCCGAGCTGGACACCGCGCGCGCCATCGATGAAACCGCGATCGCAGCTGACACGCTCTGGCGCACGGCGTTGCGCGCCGAGTATGGCGGCGCGGCCGACGCACGCCGCGCCTTGGAAGAAGCGCAACGGCAATTGGCGGAGGCGCTGCAAAACGGCGCGCCGCAAGAACGCATCGATCAACTGACCCAAGCCTTGCGCCGCGCCATGCAGAATTACATGCAGGCGCTGGCGCAAGAGGCGCTGCGCAACGGAAATCGCCAGAACATGGAAGACACCGAGGAGCAGACCGAAATTTCCGGTCAGGACCTCGAAGAGATGATGCGCGAAGTTGAGCGCCTCGCGCGCGAGGGCCGTACGGCCGAAGCGCAGCAATTGCTCGAGCAGCTCACCAACATTCTCGCCAATCTCGAAATGCGCCTGGAAGAGAGCCAAAACGGAGAGAATGGCGGCGAAAGCGGCGAAAACGGCCAAATGCAGCAAAGCATGGACGAATTGTCCGAAGCGCTAGGCGAGCAGCGTCAGCTGCGTGATGAAACCCAGCAACAGCGTGAGCAGCAGCAAAGCTCCGGCGGCAGCGGCGGCGACCAGCAAGGCGGCATGGGCGGCGACGAAATGGCCCAACGCCAGGCGGAGATTCGCGAAGGCTTGGCCGAGGCGCAGCGCATGGCGGAAGACTCCGGCGCCGCGCCCAGCGAAGACCTGAACGCCGCCGGCGAGGCCATGCGCCGCGCTGAGGAAGCCTTGCGCCGCGGCGATCTCGAAGGCGCGGAGGCTCAGCAAAACGCAGCGCTCGACAGCTTGCGCGAAGGCGCCGAGGCGCTCGCGGCGGAGATGCGTGAAGACGGTCGTGAGCAAGGCCGCGAGCAAGGCGAAAGCGGACGCGGACGCGATCCGTTGGGGCGCGAACTCTCCGGCGCCGGCAATGGCGAGGGTGAGGACGCGGTGCCGACGCAATCAGACCCGGTGCGTGCGCGCGAAATCTTCGACGAAATCCGCCGCCGCGCTCAGGACCCAAACCGCCCGGAGGCGGAACGCGAATATCTGCGCCGCCTGCTCGACCGCTTCGGCGACAGTTAGAGTTCAGGCTGGAACCGCGGTCACGCCGCGGTTAGAGGTCGCCAGCGCATATTCCGCCGCCGCTTTCGGCCCACGTGAGGACACGAGGACATGGCCCGCTATCAAAGCATCTTGGACACCGTCGGACGTACGCCGGTGGTGAAGATCAATCGCATCGCACCGAAGAACGTGAACCTGTGGGTCAAGGTCGAAGCCTTCAACCCGCTCGGCTCGGTGAAGGATCGCCTGGCGCTCGGCGTGATCGAAGCGGCGGAGAAAGCCGGTGAGCTCAAGCCCGGCCAAACCGTGATCGAAGCAACCAGCGGCAACACCGGCATCGGACTTGCCATGGTGTGTGCAGCGAAGGGCTACCCGCTCGTGGTGACGATGGCCGAAAGCTTTAGCATCGAACGCCGCCGGCTGATGCGCTTCCTCGGCGCCAAAGTGGTGACGACGCCGGCAGCGCTGCGCGGCACCGGCATGGTGTTGAAGGCGCAAGAGCTGGCGAAAGCGCATGGCTGGTTCTTGACGCGTCAGTTCGAAAACGAAGCCAACCCCGCCATGCATGAGCGCACGACGGCGCGAGAGATCGTCGAAGACTTCAAGGCGGATGGCCTCGACTATTGGGTCACTGGCTACGGCACAGGCGGCACGCTGAACGGCGTCTCGCGTGTGCTGGCGAAAGACATGCCGGCGACCAAGGTCGTCGTGTGCGAGCCGGTCGATGCGCAATTGATTGGCAGCGGCGCGCCGCAAGAGCGCAACGCCGACGGCACTCCGGCGGCAGGCCATCCGGCCTGGAAGCCGCACCCAATGCAAGGCTGGACGCCGGATTTCATCCCGAAACTGACCGGCGACGTCGACATGAGCCGCGTGCACAAGGTGCTGCCGATCGCGGGGCCTGACGCCATTCGCTGCAGCCAGGAACTCGCGACGAAGGAAGGCATATTCGTCGGCATTACATCAGGTGCGACCTTCGCCGGCGCCTTGGAAATCGCCAAGCAAGCGCGGGATGGCGCCAACATCCTGGCCATGTTGCCCGACACCGGCGAGCGCTACCTCTCCACGCCGCTGTTCGCCGATTTCGGGCCGGACATGAGCGAAGAGGAAATCGCTATCTTCAAGTCGACGCCGTACGGGAACTGACCGCCGTCGAGTTCCGTTTTGTGCACGGAGACAAAATCATGCGAACGCTTCTGATGTCAGCCGCGATGGCGCTCGCGCTCGCGGCCTGTCAACCGCCCGCGCCAACCAGCACGCAGAATGAAACACCACCGCCAAACGAACCGCCGGCGATCGAGGCGTGCAACACGGTGGCGCCCGACGCGACACGGCTCGTGAGCGTGACTGACGCGCCGGTGGGCGTTGCGGCCTCCACCGATTTGCGCGGCGGACCGATCACACCAGGCCTTTACGACCTCACCAGCGCGCAGCGCGTGGGCGCGGCAACGGGCTGGGCCGGTGAACGCGCCGTTGCACTCGATGTCGCCGAAGAAGCCAGCGGCGGCGTCACATTGCAGTGGGCCGGCGCCCAGCCAGGCGGCGCGATCGATCGCTGGTCAGCAACGTTGACCGATACGCCGGAGACGCGCCTCACCTACACGTGCGGGCGCATGGGCGCGGTGGACGCGGATTTCGCGGCCACAGCGAGCGCGCTTGAACTGCGCATCACCGATGGCGCCGACGGCAGCTTGCATCTGACCTTCGCGAAGCGGCCTTAGAGCGATTAGTCGATCGCGGCGATAAAGGGCAGTCCGCGATAGCGGCCAGCGTCGTCCATGCCATAGCCAACGAGGAAATCAGCTGGCGCATCCCAGCAGATGGCGTCGATCGCTTCGCACATAGCTTGCGGCTTGCGCACAAAGGCGCAGGCCAGCGTTCGCGTGGCGCCCTTGGCCATGATGTGTGCGCGCGCGTACGCGATGGTGCGTCCGCTATCGAACACATCGTCCACGATCAGCACCGAACGCCCGTCGACGGCGCGCGAAAGGTCGGCGCGCACGACGACCTTGCCCGAACTCTCGCGCGCGTCGCGATAGCTTTCGAGCCAGAGTGAATCGTAGATCGGATGCCGTCCGCGTTTCTCGATCGCACGCATCAGGTCGGCGGCAAACGGGATCGCGCCCTGCAGAAGCGCGACCACCGTCCAACTCTCATCGATTTGCGAGGCGAAGCCTTCAGCTAACGCATCTACACGCGCAGCAATTTCGCTCTCACTCAGCAGGACGCGCAGGCGCGCGTCAGCCATTCGTGAACCGCGGCGCCAAGCCGTCGATCGGCCCCATCTCGCTTGTGGCGGCTGGCGGCGTGTGGCCTTCCTCGGCCGGCGTATCGAGCAGCAGCGGCTCTTCGGCGGTTTCCGCTGCGGGCGGCGACACGTGCGTCGCTCCGTGCGACAGCATCGAGGCTTCCGCGAACGATGCGAACGTCGCTTCGAGATCGACAGCGTCAGCTGGCGGGTTCTCGACGCGGATCTGGAACGGCGTCGCCGCGCCAGCCGCGATCGGCTGATCCGCGATCTGGTTCACAACCTCGAAGATTTCTTGCGAGCGTGTATCGCGCAGTGAGATACGCACCGGCGGCACGACTTTCTCGTCGCGGCCAATGTTGCGCACTTCGCCCGACACCAGCAGCACCGGCGTCGCACCTTCGTACGAGCGCTCGACCGAGAGGTCGTAGAATTCGAGGCCATAAACGTTCACGTCCAGCCCGAGCGCCGCGAACGCGCTGGCCGAACGCGGCCACAGTTCGGCGACGTCTTGCCGGAAGGCGACCATGCCTGTCGCCGACGCAGCAAGCGCGGCGCCGGTCGCACCCCACACGACCACGGCGGCGCGGGCGCGTTCACGACGCATGCGCTCTGCCTGTTGAGCGCGGAATTTAGCGGCGGCGGACGGCGCCGGTCCCGGCTGCTCAGCCGCGCGGCGCAATCTTTCGACACGTTCGCGAGTCAGAGGTTCTTGCGCTTCGCTCGCTCGCGCGATTGGGGCGCTTTCGCCCGCGGCTTCGCGCAATTCGAGTTGTGGTTCTGCGAACCATGAGAAACCGCAGGCCGCGCACCGGACGGTGCGGCCTGCCGCGCCAATGGCGGCGTCGTCAGCGTAGTAACGCGTCGAGCAAGACGTACAGGTTAGGATCATGGTAATAAAACGTTCAGCTGCCCCAGTAACTTTCCTCGGTGCATTGATTCTATTCGGCTTGTCTAGCGATGCCTCGACAGAACAACCCTGACCAAGACCTGTTCGAACGCGGAATATTACTCCGCCTTACGGGGGTGGACGCCGGCTATGGCGCCGCCACCGTTCTGATGGGTATCGACTTCGAAGCGCGGACTGGCGAAGTGGCGCTGGTTACGGGTCCTTCCGCCGCCGGAAAGACTACGCTGATGCACCTGCTGCGCCTAGCGCTGCCCGTCCGCGCCGGCCGGGCGGTCATTCTCGGTGTTGACCCAGCGGCAGCCCCACCTAAAGAGCGCGCACGCTTGAAGCGCCGCATGGGCTATGTCGCTGAAAACCCTGTGTTCGTTGAGCAATGGTCGGCGTTTGACAACATCGCCATGCCGCTCCGGCTCAACGGGCAAAAGCCCCGCGATTATGTGGACGACGTGCGCGAACTTGTGGATTTCGTCGGCCTCGGGGCGGCGGCCGACCTCCCCGTCGAGAAATTGTCGGGCGCGGAGCGCCGCCGCGCAGCCATAGCACGCGCCCTGGCCGGCAAACCCGACCTCATTCTGGCCGACGATCCGACCGCGGGCATGTCGCCGGCCGATGGCCGCCGGATCGTCCGCCTGCTGGCTGAGATGCGCCGCGTCGGCGCCGGCGTGGTGATCACCAGCCAGGACGAGAGCCTGGCCGAGTGCGCGCCGATCTGGCGCTGGCGCATCGAGCGCGGGCGGCTGACCCGCATCGACCTGACCGCTCCCGCCGAACCGGAGGCGCACACTTGAGAAACGCGCTAACGGGGGTCGAACGGGCGTTCTTCTGGATGCTCGCTGTGGCCGCGTTCGCGGCCGCGGCCGCGGGCCTAGGCGCGCGAGCGGCCGACCGCATCGCCGTCGGTTATGAAGATGCGCGCACGGCGTACGCGGTGGTGCGCGTCGTCGCCCCTGAAGGCGCCGCCGGCATCGCCGCCGCGCAAACAGCGCTCGCCGACGCCCCGCACGTCACGAGCGCGGCCCCTATGACGGCTGGGCGCGCCGCCGCCCTGCTCAATCAGTGGAGCGGCCAAAGCATTGCGCCGGAAGACTTGCCTGAAATCAGGCTGGTCGAGATCGAACTTGCGCCCGCCGCTCCGCACGTCGATGTGGCGGGCGATATTGTCGCCGCATTGGCGCAGGGCGGCGTCACTGCCGAGGTAATCCAAGCGCCCGACGGGGCCGGCGGCGGCGGGCTTTCAGCGCGCGTGCGGCAGGTGGCCTTTTGGGGCGCCATCGCGTTCGGACTGGTCATGGCCGTTATCGTGTCGCTGGCTGCGCGGGGCCTGGCGGCGCGGCGGCGCGAGATGGTCACCGTACTTTGCGATCTGGGCGCAACGCGGAGCCAGGCTGCTGGACGCGTCGCCGACGAGGCCGCCCGGCTGGGCCTCTATGCTGGGTTCGTGGGCGCCGCGCTGGCGGGCCTGGCCGCCTTGGCGCTTCTGATGCTGGTCATTCCAGGCGCAAGCGTTGAGACTCTGCGGCAGATGATTCTTCCGGTCGACTTTGCCCCGCTGGTTGCGGCGCCGCTGGGGGCGGCCATTGCCGCTGGCGCTGGCGCGCGGGCGGCGGCTGGCTATTTCCACGCGCAGGCCGCGAGGCTCGGCTGATGCGCACTGTGATCACCTGGGCGGTGATCATCGCCGCGATCGCGTTCATTGCCGGGTTCTGGAACTTCGCCGAGCGCGTTCGCCGCGCGCCAGCGGAGCCAACACAGGCGCAAGCGATCGTCGCACTCACCGGCGGCTCGCTTGAGCGGCTGTCGACAGGCGTGCGGCTGCTGGAAGAGCGCAAGGGCGAACGGCTGCTGATCTCTGGCGTCAACCGCGTTGTCACCGACGATGAGTTGCTGCGCGGCGTACTGGACGTAAATCCCGATCTGGCGGCGTGCTGCATCGATCTTGGCCGCGCCGCCGAAGACACGCTCGGCAACGCATCGGAGACCGCGGCCTGGGCGCGCGAGCATCGCTATACCCGCCTCATTCTGGTGACGGACGATTATCACATGCCGCGCTCGCACGCCGAACTTTCGCTGGCGATGCCGGAGGCGGAGATCCAAACTTACTCGGTGCGCACGCGCTGGACCGATCCGGCGCTCTGGCGCAGCGACATCGGCGCAGCCACCCGGCTCGGCGCGGAGTACGTGAAGTATCTTGTCATTGTCGGCCGCGAGGCGTTGATCGGCCTCGGCTCCAACACAGAGAAGCAAGCGGCCGACGCATGATCCTCATCCGATCGATCATCTTCGTCATCTGGTTCTACGGAACGATGGCGGCCTGGGGCCTTGCGTACATGCCGGCGGTGCTACTCGGTCATGATCGCTTCATCTGGCACGCCATGCGGGGCTGGGGGAAATCCACGATCTGGGGTCTGCGCTGGATTTGCGGCGTGAAGATCACTTTTGAAGGCCTGGAGAATGTGCCGAAGGGCGCGGCGCTGATTGCCTCCAAACACCAAACGACGCTCGACACAGTGCTGCCGGCGCAGTTCGTCAGCGAGCCGGTGTTCGTGGTCAAAAAAGAGCTGATCAAAATGCCGGTGTTCGGCTTCTACATGAAGCACGGCATGATTCCGGTTGATCGCGAAGCGCATGCGAAGGCGCTGAAAGACATGCTGCGCGCCTCGCGCGCGGTGATCGCGAAGGGTCGGCAAATCGTTATCTATCCGGAGGGCACGCGCCAGGAACTCGATGCGCCGCCCGACTACAAACCGGGCATCGTCGCCATGTATCGCGATCTGAACCTGCCGGTGACGCCTGTTGCGCTGAACACGGGGCTGGTGTGGAGGCCGAGCGGCATCATCCGCCGCCCTGGCCACGTCACGATCAAAATCCTGCCGCCGATTCCGGCAGGCCTGTCGCGAGACGAATTCATGCGGGAACTTGAGCGCGTGATCGAAACCGAAAGTCAGAACTTGCTGCCGCCGGAGAAGCGTCGCACCGTCGCGGCATGAAACGATCCTTCTGGCTGATCATTCCCTGGGCTCTGTTCGTCATCGCGGCCCTGGGCTGGATAATCTACTGGAACTATCTCGCTGACACCGCCGAACAGCGCGTGCGCGCTTGGGCGTTCGAGCAGAATGCACAAGGCGGCGGCGCCACGTTCGACCGCATCACGCGCCACGGCTTTCCGATGTTGCTGCGCTTGGAACTCGATGGCGTCGCCTATGCCTCCGCCCGTGGCGGCTGGCGCGTGACGACCGATCGCGCCGATCTGCATGTGCAAGTGCTGAACCCGCAACACGTGATCCTTGAGGCCAAGGCGCCGCTATCGGTGGCGCGCGAGAACGGCGCGGTGACGAACGTATCCGCCGACGCACTCATCGCATCGCTGCGCACCAACAATGGCGCGCTGGCGGTCGCCGGCGTCGAGGCAGACAATCTCGTGCTTGACGATCCGGCCGAGGACGGCGTCCTGCGCGCTGTGAAAGCCGTGCTCAACGTCCGCCCCGATCCGCGCACGCGCGGCGCATACCAACTGGCGTTCGACGCGCAAACGCTGACGTTGCCGCGTCCGGTGCGCAGTTTTGAAACGTTCGGCCTGGACGTGCCTCGCCTGCGCGCGGCGATCGTGATCGAGCAAGGCGCGGCGCTGCTCGATGCGTCGCCCGAGGACCCTCTGGGGCCGTGGCGCGAGGCGGAAGGCAAACTGCTGTTCGAGGCGATCGAGCTGAATTGGGGGCCGCTGCACACGACAGGCACAGGAGAAGGCGGCCTCGACGCGCAGCGACGCTTGCAAGGGCGCTTGGTGTTGCCGGTCGAAAGGCCGGCGCAGATCATCACTGCGATCGCAAACGGACCCAACGTCGATGCAAACGCGCGCCGTGCGCTGGGTCTGCTGGCTGCCGGCTACTTGGTCACTGGTAACGAAATCACGCTCGACATCGGCGCGCACGACGGTGTGCTGAGCATTGAGGGGCTGCCGGTGCGCCCCCTCCCGCCAGTGTACTGATGTTCGACATCGCCATCGAACGGCGGGGCGACGCTCCGCGCGGCGAGATTGTGATCGGCGCGCATCGCGAACGGTTCACGGTTGATCTGAGCGCCTGGGACCTCGGTGCATACAAAGCCACCTGGATGCGCGCCGCCGCGCACGTGTTGGAGCGCGGTTACGGACGCTTCCTGGTTTCCGCGTGCGCGCCCGGCGTGCGCAGCTATATTGGGTGGACGTGCCGCCGACGCAGCAATGAAGCCATGCTGTTTAAGAGCATGCTGCTGCCAAGCCTGGCAGAATCCTTCTCGCAGCCCGAGGACGCCGAACTCAGCGCCGACGACTATGCCGAGCGCAACAATGAGGAGCCGAACCTCAAGACCTATCGTTGCGCATTGGCCGACATCGCGAACTTCGAGGCCCGCCTGCGCGGCGCAGTGCGCAACTGATCAATTCTCCCGGCCCCAATTGGGTGCGGCGGTGTCTTGGCCGGCGTCGATGACCTCGCGACGCATACGGCGTGCGCGATCGAACAAATCATAGAGGGTGTCGCCCTCGCCCCAACGGATTGCGCGCTGCAGCGCCGCCAAATCCTCCGAAAAGCGGCCCAGCACCTCAAGCACGGCGTCGCGGTTGTTGAGGAAAACATCGCGCCACATGGTCGGATCGGACGCCGCGATGCGGGTGAAATCGCGGAAGCCGGACGCGGAATACTTCACCACTTCGCTCTCGGTGACGCTCTCCAGGTCCTCCGCCATCGCCACGATGTTGAACGCGATCAGGTGTGGCAAGTGGCTGGTGACGGCGAGCACGACATCGTGGCGCGAAGGATCCATGCGCTCGACATCCGCGCCGAGGGCACGCCAAAAGGCGTCGAGCTTATCGACCGCGTGTGCGTATTCGGGGCGCGGATCGTCGAGCGGGGTGAGGATGTGCCAGCGGCCCTTGAACAAGGTCGCGAAGCCCGCGTCTGGCCCAGAATGCTCGGTGCCCGCAATCGGGTGGCCCGGAACCAAGAACGCGTGCGCCGGCGCACGCGCGGCCAGCGTCTTTGCCACCGCGCTTTTGACAGACCCGACGTCCGTGATCACCGCCCCCGGCTTAAGCGCATCCGCGAACGTCTCGAACGCCGCGCCCATTGCACCCACCGGCGTCGCGAGCACCACCAAGTCAGCGTCTTTCACCGCGCTTGCCGCATCTTCGAACACTTCGCCGATGGCCAGTTCGCGCAGCCGGGCGCGCGCGTGCTCACTGGCGTCGTAGAGCGCGATGGCGCCGGCGGCATCGCTGGCGCGAGCCGCGTGGGCGATCGAGGCGCCGATAAGGCCAACGCCGACGATCGCAATCCGATCGAAAATCGCGCTCATGGAAGCCGGGCGTAGGCGCCGAGCACACGCACGCGCTCAAGCCCGGATCGGGTGAGCACGGCGGCACGCGGATCGTCCGGCGCGACGAAGCCATCGACGCGCACCAACACGCGCGGCTCGGCGCGCGCCACTTCCTTGCCGGTGAGGCCTGCTTCGTTGAGCGCGCGCTGCAAGCGGTGATGCGGATCGAAGGCGAGCACCAGTGAAATGTCGCCGCCCGCCTCTTCCGGCGGCGTCGCCGCGAACACCGCCGCCTCTGGGTCGTCGGTGCGCTGGCCCAGCAGCGGCAGCGCCGCGATCAGGTGCAACTTTTGGAAACGCGATTCCGATAGCGCCGGCCACCAAGCGCCGACGCCAGGCGCGGCGGGCCACGTCGTCACCGCCACGATGCTGTCGGGATTCTCCGCCGCCTTGGCGAGTGCGGTTTGAGCGTCGCCAACGTCTTTGATCCGCGTTCGGGCGCCGAAATGACGCCGCGCTGTGTCGAACAGGCGGGTCGGGTCGGTGCGGCCGCCGCCGACGACGACATCGATGATGCGCTGGCGACGCAGGCCAGCCGACATCAGCGCGCGCCAAAGCTCAACCACCAATTCCTTTTCGAGCGGCGCCGGCGCGTTCGCCAACAACTTGCGCAACTGGCCGATTTCGCGGCCAGGCCGCAACGGCAACCCGCCCTCGGGCGCCTTGTGCTGAGTGAGCTTGTCGGCCAGCGCCAGCCGCTCGGCGAACAGGGTCAGCAACGTCCGGTCGACGCCGTCGATTTCACGGCGAATCGTTTTGATCGGATCAGCTGGCTCGGCTGGGGGCGGCGTGGCGGCGTCGGTCATTACCGCAAAGCATAACGATCTTTCATCCCCCGCGCCAACGCCCGCTCCATGAGCGAGTCATCAACAGTCGCTGTCGCCTGCGGGGGGATGCGAATCCCGCGACGCAGTTTATAGCTCAGCCCATGATTCACGCGGGTGCAGCGGCAAAACTCCAGGCGGCGGGGGGCGTGCGGACGCTTGCCTTCGACGCGAGTTCGCCGCTCCAGCTTTCAACCGGCGAGACGCTTTCGCCCCTGTCCATCGCCTTCGAAACATACGGCGCCCTGAATGCTGAGCGCACCAATGCGGTGCTGGTGTGCCATTCGCTGACCGGCGATCAGTTTGTCGCTGGACCGAACCCCATTACCGGCCGCCCGGCCTGGTGGCCCCGCATCGTTGGTCCGGGCCGCCCGATCGACACCAACCGCTTCTTTGTGATCTGCTCGAACGTGCTCGGCGGCTCGATGGGCACCACCGGCCCCGGCGCGCCCGCGCACGACGGCCAGCCGTACGGTTTGCGCTTTCCCCCCATCACACTGGCCGACATGGTTCGCGCTCAAGCGATGCTGATCGAGGCGCTGGGCATCCAGACGCTCTTCCTCGCCATCGGCCCGGGCCTTGGCGGCATGCAGGCGCTGCATTGGGCGAGCGCCTATCCCAAACGCGTTTTCACCTGCATCACGGTTGCCGCGGCCGCGCGGCAATCGGCGCAGAACATCGCCCTCGCCGAACTTGGCCGCCAAGCCATCATGGCCGATCCGGACTGGCGCAACGGGGCCTATCTCGCGCACGGCGTGCGCCCCCTCAAAGGCGTCGCCGTCGCGCGCACGGCGACGCAGATCGCCGGCCTCGCGCCCGAAGGCGTCCGCCATCGCTTCGACAGCGCCCGCGCCAAGGAGCGCTTCTCGTTCGCGCTCGATGCAACACCTGAAATGTCGCGTCAGAGCGGCAACGCCTATGTCGACCGCTTCGACGCCAACTCGTATCTCTACCTCTCGCGTGCGATGGACGGCTTCGACCTCGCCGCTGATTTCGGCGGGCGGCTTGCCAACGCTTTCCAGGGCGGCGCAACCCGCCACGGCGTCTTCGCCTTCTCGAGCGACTGGCGCTATCCCACGGAGGAAAGCCGCGCCGTGGCGCGCGCGCTGATCGCCGCGGGCGCGGAAGCAGCCTATGTCGAAATCAAAAGCGACAACGGCCACGACGCCTATCTTGGCGAAGAACCGCAATTCGAAGCCGCGCTTACCGGTTTCATTGACGCCGCCGCGGCCGCCCGCGGCTTGGCCCTGCACGGTGGAGCCGGCTGATGGCGCAGCTTGAACTCGTTCGCCGCGCGCCGGTGATAGAAGCGCCGGCCGGACCGCCGCGCGCCGACCATTTCGCTATCTCGCAGATGGTGCGCGACGGCGCGCGCGTTCTCGACATCGGCTGCGGCGACGGCGCGCTGATCGAGGTGCTCAATCGCGAGTGCGGCGCGCGTGCGCGTGGCCTCGAGATCGATCAACGCAAAGTCAACGCCTGTGTCGCGCGCGGGCTCTCAGTCGTGCAAGGCGATGCCGAGCGCGATCTGGCGGAATATCCGAGCGGATCGTTCGACTACGTGATCTTCTCGCACGCGCTGCAATGTCTGCAGCGGCCGCTGGCGGCGCTGAAGGAAGCCGCGCGCGTGGGCGATCGCGTGATCGTCTCGGTTCGCAACGCCGGCCACTGGAGGCCGCGCCTGCGCATGGCGCTGAGTGGACGCTTGGCGCAATGGGACGCAGACATTCTGCATCCTTGCAGCGTGCGCGACTTCGGGCTGATGGCGCGCGACATGCGGCTGACGACCGAGCGCGCCTTCCCGATCTCCGGTGACCACCAGGGCGCGCCGTTCGCAAAGACACTCTGGCGCGCGAACTGGTTTGCTGAACAGGCAGTCTTTCTGCTGGCGCCTTAGAGATAAGACAGCCACCAATCGCGCCGGCGCGCTTTCAGCTCCTGCCAGTAGCGGCAGAGCGGATAGAGCAAGGCGAGCACAACGATCCAGGCGGCGTACACGCCCCATAGCGGAAAGCCCAAGCCTTCAACGAGCGGCGATCCGGTGAAGCCGTTTACGAGATAGTTGAAGAAGCCGCTGATATCGCGCCCGACCGCCGCGTTTGCGGCCATCGCGAGCAGATGCACCAAATAGATGTGCAGCACGTAGAAGAAGAACGGAACGGCCCCAAAGGTTGTCAGCACCGAAGCGACCGGTCCGCGCAGGCGCGACAAGAGCGGCCAAATCACAAAAATCAAGCCCAACGTCACCAGCACGAACTGCAGCGACGGCGGGTATTTCTGCACGTCGAAGAAGACCATGACCTGTGCGGTGAGATCAGGCTGATCGCTCCACACGCGCACGCGTGGATCGGGCCCCGCGGATGTAGGATTGCCGTAAGCGTTGAACCAGCGCAGCACGAAGAACGCCGCCAGCATCAGCCCGCCGAGCGTCAGTAGTTCGCGGTCGCGCTTTGCCGCGCTTTGCATAAAGACAGCGCCCATGCCGTAGCCGAACGCGACCACGCCGATCCACGGCAGGATTGGGTACGCCGCCAGCCCGATCGGCTGCTCGAAATTGGGCACCAGCCCACCCTCATGCAGGAACGTCCATACCAGCGCGAATGAGCCGAGCTGAGCGGGCTGGATCGGATCGAGAAGATTGTGTCCGGCGATGATCACAACGCCGATTGCAAGCACCGCCATGCGCGGCAGCCAAACCAGGGCGGCGAGCGCAATCATCGACCAGCCAATCGCCCAGATGACCTGCATGAACAGCATCCATGGCACAGCGAAGGACCAGCCGAAGCTCAAAACAGTGAGTTCGAGCGCAATTAACCAGAGCCCGCGCGACAGCAGGAAGCCAGAGAGCCGCGGCGTCGGCTTCCCCTTCGCGAATTGCAGATACGCCGAGACGCCTGCAAGAAACACGAAGGTCGGCGCGCAGAGGTGGGTGATCCAGCGCGTTATGTAGAGCGCCGACGTCGTCTGCGCCGGGTCGAGCGGGTTCACCGCAAAGCCGCCGGCATAAAAATAGTCGCGCACGTGATCGAGCGCCATCAGCACGATCACGAGGCCGCGCAGCATGTCTATTTCGGTGATGCGCGCACGCGCCGCGAAAAGCGCGGAGGGTGCGGCGGCGTCCGGCTGTGCGGGCGATGCGGTCGCGTCAGTCATGCTTGGATGTCCGCCTGTGCAGGAGCATCAAGCTATGTCGCAAGTCACGCGGCGGTGGAAGCCGCTTGCGACCGGCTCAGACGTCAGCGAAGGCGAATGCAAGACGCCCGATGAGCCCCTGCGGCTTGAGCCGCCCCTCGGTGGCGAAGAGGCACACGCACGGCTCGTCACCCTCCACCCGTGGCTGGTGGTTGAACGCGCCGTAAGCGGCGGCGAAGTCACCGGCGCCGAACCGCCCGACCTCGTCACGGAAGGCGCCCTTCAGCACCGTGCAGAACTCCGCGCCAGTATGGGCGTGGCGGGCCGTCGGCATGCCTGGGTTCACGGAGAGGATATAGACGCGGTCGTCCGGCGCGTGTGGGGTATCGACGGCAGCCACCCAAACGCCCGGCGCCACCCAGCGGCGGGACTTCAACGGCAGACGCTCAAGCAAGGACCGCGGATCGTGCGTGGCTGAGTGCTGCTCCTGCCGGTCCAAGCGCTCCATGATGCGCGACAAAGCGTCTGCCGCGACCTCCGCGGCGGGCAAATCCCGCAGTGCCGCCCCTGATGCCGCCTCGTAAGCAACGAGGCTGCGGCGGCATGCGGCGCACTGCTCCACATGGGCGCCCACGACGAGTCCGAACCCAGGCGCGAGCGCGCCGGCCGCATAGGCGCCAAGCGTGTCGGCGGAGGGATGATGCTGCGGGCTCACTTGTATTGCTCCCAATGCGCGCGCAGCTTGATGAGCGCAAGCCGCAGACGCGACTTCACCGTGCCGAGTGGCAAAGCCAAGCGCTCGGCGATCTCCGAATGTGGGCGATCCTCGAAAAACGAAAGCTGCACCACCCGCCGCTGCTCCTCCGACAAAAGCGCAAGCGCCGCCTTCATCTTGTCTTCCGCATCGCCGCGCGCGGCGGCGTCATCCGGCCCTTCAGCGTCGCTCTCTTCGTCCACGATGACAGCGCCGCGATACGCCAACTCCACTTTCTCGCGCCGCAGACGGTCGATCCAAGCGTTGCGGGCGATCACGAAAATCCAGGTCGATGCCTTCGCCTTGGCCGCATCGAACGAAGCGGCGCGGCGCCACACCGAGACCATCGCGTCCTGCGCCAAATCCTCGGCCACGGCCCCCGGCGCGCCAAGTCGCATCAGATAGCCCTTCACCCGCCCGGCGTAGCGCCCGAACACAACAGCGAATGCCTCGCGGTCGCCACGCGCGACACGCCCAATAAGCTCTTCGTCGGCCGGTTCGCCGCAATCATGCATGACGCGATGTCTCTCGTGGCGCGGGCGCGCCGCGCCGACCGGTCCCGAAGCAAAAGCAAGCACGCGCATTGGCGGTCATACGCATGGGTTCCCCCTTCGGATCACCTGATCCACTGCGCCCCAGCAGCCGTATCGCTTCTCAACCAGCCCAAAGGGTGCGCTGGGCAAGGACCCGTGCATGGCCTTCACCTCCAGCGCCACCACGCATCGGCAAAGTATCGCGGTGATCGGATCGGGCATAGCCGGAATGTCGGCTGCGTGGCTGTTGAGCCAACGTCACGACGTAACGCTCTACGAAAGGAGCGCGCGTCTGGGCGGGCATTCCAACACGGTGACTGTCAAAACCAGCTTGGGCGCGACGCCGGTCGACACCGGCTTTATCGTGTTCAACGACGCCACCTACCCAAATCTGATCGCCTTGTTCGAGCACTTGGGCGTCGCCACCAAATCGTCAGACATGTCGTTTGGCGTCTCGCTTAATGGCGGGCGTACTGAATACTCGTCGGTCGATGCTTCGGCTTTCTTGTGCGGCGGGCGCAACCTGATCAACCCTCGCTTCTGGTCGATGACCTGGGACTTGCTGCGTTTCTATCGCCACGCGCCGTTGGAATTGTTGCGCACGCGCGAAGACATGATCTCGCTGGGCGAATACCTGGCGCGACGCGGCTACGGAAAGGCGTTCCGGGACGACCACCTGTTGCCGCAAGCGGCCGCGATCTGGTCGGCCTCGATGGCGGAGATCCATCACTATCCGGCCTGCGCCTTCGTACGTTTCTTCGAAAACCACGGACTGCTGAAGCTGAAGGGCCGGCCGAAATGGCGCACGGTCGATGGCGGCAGCCAAGCCTATGTCGCCAAGCTCACGGCGCCATATGCGGAGCGCGCACGTTTAAACGCTGGCGCTGTTTCAGTGCGGCGCGAAGCCGGGGGCGTCTGGGTGCGCGACGCGCACGGGCGCGCTGATCGCTACGACGCCATCGTCATCGCCACGCATGCTGACGAGGCCCTCGCCATGCTTGACGACGCGAGCTCCAATGAGCGCGCGCTGCTCGGCGCATTCCGCTACACCAAGAACCGCGCCGTGCTCCACACCGATCGCGCGCTGATGCCGCGCCGCCAAGCACTATGGGCCAGCTGGAATTATGTCGGCGAGAACCCCGAAGGCGGCTGCGTCGTTTCCTATTGGATGAACAAACTGCAGCGCCTCGGCTGCGACGAACAGATTTTCCTGACCCTCAACCCTCGCACGATGCCGCACGCCGAGACCATCCTCTACGATCGCGAGTACGAGCATCCATTGTTCGACGCCGCCGCGATCCGCGCACAGGAGAAACTCTGGTCCCTGCAAGGTCAGCGCAATACGTGGTTCTGCGGCGCGCATTTCGGCGCAGGCTTTCACGAAGACGGCCTGCAAGCCGGCCTTGCAGTGGCTGAGCACTTGGGCGGCGTGCGCCGGCCATGGCGCATCGAAGAAGAATCCGGCCGCATTCACTTGCCCACGCCTCAGGCGCTAGCCGCATGAGCGATAGCGCGCTCTATGTCGGCCACGTTGCCCATACCCGCCCTGGTAAACATCGCTTGCGCTATAGCGTTTTCATGCTGGCGGTGGATATCGACACGCTTCCGGCGCTGAGCCGCAAACTCACCCTGTTCAAGCACAATCGCCACGCGCTGCTTTCAATCTTCGACCGAGACCACGCGCAGCGTACTGGCGCGGCCATTCGTCCGCAGATCGAAGCTGAGCTGCGCAAGGCTGGACTGCCCGACGCCGGCGGGCGCATCGTGCTGCTGACCATGCCGCGTCTGCTGAACTACGCCTTCAACCCGCTCAGCGTCTATTTTTGCTACCGTGCCGACGGCGTGCTCTCCGCCGTCGTTCACGAGGTCTCCAACACATTCGGCGAGCGGCATTTCTACGTGCTGCCGCCCGCCACTGCTGCTGATGGCGGCGTGACGCAAGCCTGCGCCAAGAACTTCTTCGTCTCGCCCTTCCTCGAAATGGACTTGCGTTACGAGTTTCGCGTTCTCCCCCCGGGAGGCGAGGTCGTGAGCGTCGCTATGGTCGTGTGCCGCAAGCACGCCGTCGCGCTCACGGCCTCGTTCACCGGCGCGCGGCGTGACCTCACGGACGCAAACATCGCGCGCATTGTCGCTGGCAATCCACTGATGACGCTCATGGTGATCGCCGGCATTCACTGGGAGGCGGTGAAGATGTGGGCCAAGGGCGTGCGCTACCTCGGGCGCGGACGCGCCTTGCGCACGCCAGCTAGGGACGGCGCAAGAAAAACGGCGGCGTGATCGCTCACGCCGCCTCGATTTCCTTCGGCAAGCTCTGGTTAGGCGTTGCCTTGACCAGCGGCCCACTCGCTCACCAACGTGTCAGCGACCGAAAGCGGCACCGCGCCATTGGTCAGCAGCACGTCGTGGAAGCCCTTCAAGTCGAAGCGATCGCCCAGCGTCGAGCGCGCGCCGTCGCGCATGCGGTTGATCGCCTGGCGGCCCAGCATGTAGGCGCAGGCCTGGCCCGGCCACACGCAATAGCGCTCGATTTCGGTGGTGACGTTGGAACGCTGGTCGCCAGTCGCTTCCATCATCGACTGGATGGCTTGATCGCGCGTCCAGCGCAGATGGTGGATGCCTGTGTCGCAGACGAGGCGCGAGGCGCGGAACGTCATCGACTGCAGGTAGCCTAAGCGGCCGAACGGATCGTCGGCATACATGCCCATCTCGTCGGCGAGCTGTTCGGCGTAGAGGCCCCACCCTTCGGTGTAGCCGCTGAAGAACATCAGCGCACGGCGGATGAACGGCGTTTCACCAGCTTCCTGCTGAATGGAAATCTGCCAGTGATGGCCCGGCGTGCCTTCGTGATAAGTCAGCGTCGGCAGCGTGAACTTCGGCCATTCGGTGGCTGGATCACGAAGGTTGATGTAATAGGCGCCGGGGCGCGAACCATCGAGCGCCGGCGGCTGGTAATAGCCGCCCGGGGCGCCCGCTTCGATATAGTCCGGCACACGTTTGATCTCGAGCGCAGCGCGCGCCTGCACGCCGCACACTTCAGGCATCCGCGCGGTGATCGCCGCCATCTGGGCATTGAGCAGCGCCAGCAATTGCTCGCGGCCAGCCGGCGTCGATGCGAAAATCTGATCCGGCCGGCTCGACAGCGCATTGACGCGCTCGGTCACGGTGCCGGTGGTCATGCCCTGCGCACGCAGGATCGCATCCATCTCGCTGTTGAATTGCGCGATGAGGTCGAGACCCATCTGATGGATTTCGGCCGGCGGCAGGTCCGATGTAGTCCAAGCCGCCAGCGCGGTTGCGTACATTTCTTCGCCGCGTGGCAAGCGCCACACGCCGGCGTCGGAGGTCGCGCGCGGCTGCACCGCTTGCAGCGCTTCGATCTGACGGCGATAGGCCGGGATCACTTCGTCGCGCACGATGGCTTCCGCACGCGTCGCGAGCGCCGTCTTGTCGGCATCAGCAATCTCAGCGACGCCGCCGAGGCGCCCTTGCAGCGACGACACCAGCACGGTCTGCGCCGGGGCGGCGTTGGCGAACGCCGTGAGCTGCGCGAGAGCGCCGGTCAGGGTGAAGTCGGGCTGCACGATGCCGGCGGCGACGTCTTCGGCAATGCGCGTCGATTCTTGATCGAGCACGCGCGCGTAGGCCGAAAGCCGCGCCAAGTACGCGTCCGCCTCGTCACGATTGGTGACCGGATGCTGACTGGCCAAGAAATCTGGAATGCCGGTGTACGAGCCGGTCAATTGCGTGACCACGTACGGCGCCTGGGCGCCGCCGCCATGTTCGAAGCGCGCCGAGGCGACGTTGTCTTGCATCGAGCGCAGCACGACGTCGTAGGTCACCGCGTCCTGACCGGTAAGGCCATTGCGGCCCATGCGCTCAAGGTCGCTGATCGCGCGCTCGCCAATGCCGCGCAGACGCAGGAACCCTTCCTTCGAAGAGTCGCTGAGCCGATCGATGTAGCGGCCGCCCGCTTGCTCCTCGGAAATCGCGAGGCTGGTGCAGACTTCAGGAATCTCGCGCAGGATATTCGTCGTCAGCCCTTCGAGGATCGCGTTCAGATCGCCGCTGGTGGCCTGACGGCCGCACGCAGCCAGCATCACCCCCGCTGCAGTCGCGCCAAGAAGCGCACGCCGTGAAAAGTCCATGTCGTGAATTCCCTTAGAGTTGGTGGGGATTTGTTCCGCTGGCGCACTTTAGGCGCAATCAAATCCACCCGCACCAGGGGCATGCGACGAACGACCGCTCGTCGCGACCGGAAATCACCCCTCGATGGCGGCTTGGCCGGTTTCGCCAGTGCGGATGCGCATCACGCTCTCAAGGTCCGAGACCCAGATCTTGCCGTCGCCGATCTTGCCGGTCTTGGCCGATACGCTCAGCGCCTCGACCGCCTTCTCCACCACGTCGTCTGGCGCGACGATCTCGACTTTCACCTTCGGCAAAAGCTTCACCTCGTACTCGGCGCCGCGATAGACCTCGGTCTTGCCCTTCTGGCGGCCGAAGCCGCGCACTTCGGACACGGTGAGGCCGCCGACGCCGGCGTCCTTCAGCGCCTCCAAAACGGGATCGAGGCGGCTGGGCTTGATGATGGCGGTGATCAGCTTCATGCGCTGAATAAGCGGCACTGATCGCGCTTCGGCAAGCTCCCCGGGGCGCCTTGTCGCGTTCGCTCCGGCGCTTTGGCCAAAAGGACACGCCCTTCCGAGCGCGCGGTGCTCGCATAGAGGCGTTTCACCGCTTCCATGAGCACAAGACCGCCCTGCGCGGGCCACAGCACTTCGCCGACGCTCTCGAAGGCGTCGGCAGCGCGCACCAGCGGCGCCCAATTCGTGGGCGGCGCATAGAGCGCGCGCGCCGACACCACTGGCTCGAACAAAGAATCGCTGAGCAGCGCCGCGAGTTGTGTACGTGAGTACGGGCGGCCGTGGCCGAAGGGCGAGGCGTCCGATTGCGCCCAAAAACTCCAGCGATTGGCGGCCAACACGACGAGCCGGCCTTCCGGCGCCATGACCCGCCATACTTCGCGCAACATCGCGTGTGGAGCAGCGCACTCCTCAATCGCGTGCACGAGGAGAACGCGATCGAACACAGCGTCCATGAAGGGCAACCGCGAATCTTCCGCCAGCGCTGTAGCGACGGCTTCCGCCGGCCATGGTTCCGCCCCCTGTTCGGCAGGCATCATGGCGACGACGCGACGGGCGCTGGCGCGGTAGCGCTGCAGATAGGGCGCGGGATAGCCCAGCCCAAGCAGATCGAGGCCCTGCGCGTTCGGCCAAAGCGCGCCCAGCCGCCGCGACGCCGCGCGCCGCACCGCACCGCCCAAGGGCGAGGCGTAAAAGCGCTGCAGGGCGAGAACGTCGACGCGCATGTTTCGAGGCTATGGGTTCGGGTTGGGGATCGGAGCTTCAGCGATGTATTTGTGTGGGGCATATTAGTTTAAGTTTCGCGCCAAGCGCCAACCGAACACGAACGCCAGCAATGATTCAAATCCACCAATTCCCCTGCCTTGCAGACAATTATGGGTTCCTTGTTCACGATCCCGCCAGCGGCGCGACCGCCACCGTGGACACGCCTGATGCAGACGAGATCATGCGCCAGGCCGACGCCAAGGGCTGGCGCATCACCGATATCTGGAACACGCACTGGCATCCCGACCACGCCGGCGGCAACGCCGCCATCAAGGCAAAGACGGGCGCGCTGGTCACCGGCCCGTCAGAGGTCGAGCGGATCGGCGCGCCGCCCGACCGCATCGTCACAGAAGGCGACGCTGTAAAGCTCGGCGCCCACGAGGCGCGTATCCTCGATGTTGGCGGCCACACGTTGGGGCACATTGCCTACATGTTTGACGCTGAGAAGATCGGCTTCGTCGGTGACGCGCTGTTCTCGCTCGGCTGCGGGCGGCTGTTCGAAGGCACGCCGCAGCAGATGTGGGCGAGCTTGCAGAAGATCGCCGGGCTGCCCGACGACGCCACGCTCTATTGCGCTCACGAGTACACCCAATCAAACGCACGCTTCGCGATCACCATCGACCCCGCCAACCGCGCGCTGCAGGCGCGCATTGCCGAGATCGACATGCTCCGCGCCGC
>JBFWYC010000009.1:0-112744 GCA_050186805.1 Hyphomonadaceae bacterium | reverse complement strand
CACGACTTTGCCGATCACACGCCGGTCTTCCAGTTCCGCCCACGCCGCGCGGACCTGGGTGAGGGGGTAGCTGCGGTGAATGTGGATGCGCGCTTTGCCGCTGGCGGCGAGTTGGGCGAGCGCCGCATCGATCTCGCGGCCGCGTTCGGGAAATTGCCGGCCATACTCGCCGGCGCGCACGCCGATCATGGCGAAGCCTTTGATCAGGGCGATGTTTGCGGCGAGCGTCGGAATGCGCCCGCTCATAAACCCGATGACGAGCAGCCGCCCGTCATGGGCGATACAGCGCGTGCTTTCGTCGAACACATCGCCGCCGACCGGGTCGAACACGACGTCAGCGCCGCGTCCGCCGGTCAGATCTTTCACTGCATCGCGAAATCCGGCGGCGGGCAGCACGTGGTGAGCGCCGTAAGCTGCAAGAAACTCGCGCTTTTCTTGCGTCGAGGCGGTCGCGATCACGCGCGCGCCGAGGATGCGGCCCAAATCCACGGCCGCCAGGCCCGAGCCTCCCGCCGCGCCATGCACCAAAAGTGTTTCACCGGCCTGCAAACGCCCGCGCACGACAAGCGAAACATGCGCCGTCAGGTAGACGGCGCGAAACACCGCCGCTTCGTCATAAGTCATGCCCGCCGGCATCGCTGAAACGCGGTCCACTGCGGCCACGCCATACTCCGCGTAAGCACCAGTGCGCGCCGCGCCCCAGACGGCCTGACCAACAGAGAAGTCGGTTACGCCCTCGCCAATCGCGCTGATATCGCCCGCGAGCTCAAAGCCCGGCGTGTAAGGCGGCTGCGGTTTGTGCTGATGCAGACCCTTCGCTTGCAGCACGTCGACAAAGTTCACGCCCGCGGCTTTGATGCGCACGCAAACTTCGCCCGGCCCGGGCTGCGGGATCGGCCTCTCGACAAGCGCCGCCGCCGACACATCCTCGGTCAGTGCGCTGACGACGAACGCGCGCATTTACGTCAAGCGGGCGCGGCTTGAGCGCCGCGCACCAACCGGCCCGGCAGCGCGCCCGTGTGCTTGCCATCGCGATAGGTGATCGCGCCGTCTTTCACGGTGACGGCGTAGCCATCGGCTTCTTGCCGCAGCCGCCGCCCGCCCGCCGGCAGATCGTACGCGATGCTCGGCGTATGCAGTTTCAGCCGCGCGAAGTCGATGACGTTGATGTCGGCTTTGTAGCCCGGCGCCAGGCGGCCGCGATCGGCAAAGCCCAGCGCGCGCGCCGGCTCATCCGAAAGCGCCTGGATCGCGCGGTTCAGCGGCACGTCTTTGCCGGGGCGGCCATCGCGCACCCAGTTTTGCAGATAGTATGTCGTGAAGCTCGCGTCGCAGATCATGCCGTAGTGCGCGCCGCCGTCACCGAGGCCCAATATGGTATGGTCATTGGCCGCCATGGCGCGCGCGGCGTCGAGATTGCCGTCGCGATAGTTGGCGCCCGGCAGATACAAGATCGCGCGTCCTTCATTCTCCAGCAGCAAGTCGTACACGTACTCGTACGGTGAAACGCCGAGTTCGCGCGCGCGGTTTTCGATCATATCGGCGGGGTCGGGCTCGTAGTTCGGCGGATCGCCCATCGGATACGCGAAGCGGAAGGCGTTGGCCGTCTTCACGAACACCGGGTTCTGATCTTCCGCTTGTTCGGAAAGCAATTGCGCCCGCATCTGCGGATCACGCATCGCACGCACGCGCTCCGCCAACGGCAAATGCTCGATCGGTCGATAGCTTGGGTGCAGGCAGAACGGATGGAAGGAGAGATCGAGCCCGTACATGATGCCGACGGGACGCGGGAAAACCTGCGCTTTCATCGGCACGCCATCGTTGTTGGCGTCGGAGAGCAGGTCGAGTGCTCTGCGCCATGCGCCGGGATCGCCAGTGGGCATCTGCAACAGCGAGAAGGAGAGCGGACGTCCGGAAGTTTCGGCGATCCGGCGCATCAGGCCGAACTCAGCTGTCATGTCACCGACGATATCGGGAATGATCTGATAAACGCCGGCCTTGGCGTCGCGCAGGCCGCGCGCCAGCGCCAACAGCTCTTCCTCTTCCGAATGCAGGCTTGGCGCCAACTCCCCGGCGCGCGTGCGATGCAGCAGATTGCGCGAGGTCGAGACGCCGAGCGCGCCGGCGCGAACAGCCTCCGCCGTCAGCGCCTGCATCTGTTCTAAATCTTGGCTTGTCGGCGGCTCACGCTGGGCGCCGCGTTCGCCCATCACATACACCCGCAGCGCCGAATGCGGCACTTGCGCTGCGATATCGATGTCGAGCTGCCGCGCGCTCAAGGCGTTGAGATATTCGGGGAATGTCTCCCAATTCCATGGCAGGCCGCTCGTCATCACCACTTCGGGGATGTCCTCGACACCTTCCATAAGCTCGACCAGCATGTCGCGCTGATGCGGGCGGCAGGGCGCAAAGCCAACGCCGCAATTGCCCATCACTACGGTGGTGACGCCGTGGTTGGAGGAGGGCGACATGCGCGTTTCCCACGTCGCCTGGCCGTCATAATGGGTGTGCACGTCGACGAAGCCTGGCGTCACCAGTTGGCCGGCGGCGTCGACTTCCTCTGCGCCCGATCCAGTGACCTTGCCGACGGCGACGATGCGGCCGTCCTTTACCGCGACGTCGGCGCTGCGTGCGTCGCCGCCCGTCCCGTCATGGACTTCACCGTTGCGGATCACGAGGTCGTAGGCAGACATTGGCGGCTCCAGTGCGGCGACGGCCATTTGAGGGCGCGTCGCGGGTTCTCGTCAAATGCTTCGCGCGGTCACGTCGCGTCAGCCATGGCCAGCACCTCACGCAGTTGCCGGCGCAGGAACTTGCCAGAGGCGTTGCGCGGCAATTCTTCGGTGCGGAACCAGATGAAACGCGGAATTTTGTGCTTGGCGATGTAATGGGTGCAATGGGCGCGCAGGGCGGCGGCGTCGAGCGCGTGGCCAGGGCGAAGCACGATCGCTACGCCGACTTCCTCGCCGAGCCGTTCGTCCGGCACGCCGAACACGCAGCATTCGGCAATTGCCGGCTCGCGATAGAGGCAGGCCTCCACTTCGGCGCAATAGATGTTTTCGCCGCCGCGCAAGACGATGTCCTTCTTGCGATCGACGATGTGAATGAAGCCTTCAGCGTCGATGTAGGCGATGTCGCCGGTGTGCATCCAGCCGTCAGTGATCGTCTCAGCTGTCGCCTTGGCTTGATTGATGTAGCCCTTGATGACGGCGGGTCCGCGCGCCCACAATTCGCCAATTTGGCCCTGCGGCACAGGCTTGCCCGCATCGTCAAAGCAGGCCGCGTCAAACGACGGCGCCGCGCGGCCGACGCTGGTTGGTTTGTCGATGAAGAAGGCGCCATCGACGGAGCTGATGATGCCGCACGTCTCGGTCATGCCGTAGGCCGTTGACGGCTTGGTCGTCGGCAAGCTCTCGGCGATGCGCGGCACCAGATCCGGCGGCAGCGGCGCGCCGCCGCCGCCCATCGATTGCACGCTTGAGAGATCGTGCTCTGTCAACTCCGGATGATTGAGCATTTCGCGCGTCATCACTGGCACGCCGCGCAGCGACGTGACGCGTTCGCGCTCGATCAAGTTGAAGGCGTCTTTCACATCCCAATGGTGCATGAGCACCATTTTTCCGCCGGCCGCCGTCGCCAGATAGGCGCCGCAATTGTTGGCCGACACATGAAACAGCGGCGTCGTCGTGAGCGCAGCGGGGGTGGCGAGCGCGGCAGGCGCCGGTTCGCCGCGGGCGCGGCGCGTCGCCAGCGTCTGCACCTGCGACATGAACGTGAGGTTGAACAAATTCGAGATGCAGCCGCGATGGGTCAGCTGCGCGCCTTTGGAACGGCCTGTGGTGCCTGACGTGTAGAAGATGCACGCGTCGTCGTCGGGATCGATGTCGACGTCCGGCAGCGCGCCTCTATGCGCAATCACCTCACTCCACGGCGTCGCGCTGGCGCCGGCCGCGCACCGCACCGCCACCTTGCGCACGTCGCTGCCGGTCATGCGGTCGAGCCGTTCCTGGTCGCAGAACACGATCTTCGGCTCGGAATCCCGCAACGCGTAGTCAATCTCCTCAGCCACCCACCACGCATTGACGCCCACCACCGCGACGCCGATGGAAAGGCACGCCCAATAGGTCAGCATCCACTCCGGATAGTTGCGCATGGCGATGCCGACGCGATCGCCCTTGGCGATGCCCTGCGCGGTGAGCCAAGCCGCCACAGCGCGGGTGATCTCGTGCGCGGCGGCGTAGGTGAGGCGTTCGTCCTGATAGATCAGATAGTCGCGATCGCCGAAGGCGCGGGTGGCGAGCCAGAAGTCGCGCACCGTTTTGGGCGCGTTTTTGAAAGCGCGCATACGCACGCCGCGGACTTCAATGTCCGTCATCTCGTACTGGGCGCCGGGCGCGATCAGTTCAGCCCAAGCCTGATCAAGTTCGCGATAGTACATCGTTCTCCCTGATCGCTCGGGGCGCTTGCCGGCCCGCTAAGCGCCGCCGCGTGCCGGGCGGCGTCCCGGGATCACGGCATATCATTGTTGCACCATAGTGCAAAATATGGAATCGTCCACCAACCCCAAGCCAGCGACAGCGAAGGAGCCGTTAGATGAGCGATGGCGTCCATGCGGTGCACAGCAAATACGCCAAAGTGAACCGGCTCCTAATCGATGGGAAGTTCGTCGACGCCGCGTCTGGCGAGACGTTCGCGTCGATCAATCCGTCCACCGGCGAAACCGTGGCGCGCTTCGCCAATGCCGGCGCCAAGGACGTCGACGCCGCGGTGGCCGCGGCGCGGCGCGCCTTCGAAGGCCCCTGGAGCAAGTTCAAACCCTCCGAGCGTCAAGCCATCCTGTTGAAATTGGCCGACTTGGTCGAGCGCGAGTTCGACGATCTGGCCACCATGGACACGCTGGAAATGGGCCGCCCCATCGCCAGCGCGCTCATGGGCAAAAGCATGGTGACGCGGCTCATCCGCCACTTCGCTGGCGCCGCCACCTGGATGGTGCACGGCGAAACGCCAAGCAATTCATTCCCGGCGGCGGAGCTGTTTTCCTACACCGTGAAAGAACCAGTCGGCGTCGTCGCCGTCATCATTCCGTGGAACGGGCCGATTTTCAGCGCCGCCTGGAAGACCTCGCCGGCTTTGGCGACGGGTTGCACCGTGGTGTTGAAGCCGTCGGAGGAGGCGTCGCTTTCTTCCATCCGCTTTGGCGAACTGTGCCTCGAGGCCGGCGTTCCGCCCGGCGTCGTCAACGTCGTCACCGGCGCCGGCGCCACCGGCGCGGCGCTCTCGGCGCATGCTGACGTCGACAAAGTGACGTTCACCGGCTCATGCGAAACCGGCCAGCGCATCATCGCGGCCTCGGCGCCGACGATTAAGCGGGTGACGCTCGAACTCGGCGGCAAGTCGCCGAACATCATTTTCGCCGACGCCGATCTCGACTTGGCGGTGCCAGGTTCGGCGCTCGGCATCTTCAACAATTCCGGCCAAGTCTGCAGCGCCGGCTCGCGCATTTTCGTTGAGCGCAAAATTCACGACGAATTTGTCGCCCGTTTGGCTGCGTACGGCAAGACCATGCGGATCGGCGACAGCCTTGATTCTGCAACACAAATCGGCCCGCTCGTATCCGAGAAGCAGCTCGGCCGCGTAACCTCTTATCTGGACCTTGGGCCGCGCGAAGGCGCGCGTCTCGTGTCGGGCGGCGAGCGGCTGACAGATGGCGCGCTGGCGAAGGGCTTCTTCGTGCCGCCCACCGTCTATGCCGATGTCGCCGATGACATGCGCATCGCGCGCGAAGAAATTTTCGGCCCCGTCGCGTGCGTTTTCCCGTTCGACAGCTTCGACGAAGTGATCAAGCGCGCCAACGACACCAATTTCGGCCTCGCCGCCGGCGTCTGGACGCGCGACATCACCCGCGCTCATGCGGCCATCAAGCGGCTGCGCGCGGGCTCGGTCTGGGTCAATCACTATCAGGCAATGGACCCGTCCATGCCGTTCGGCGGCTACAAGATGAGCGGCTACGGTCGTGAAGGCGGCATCGAACACATTGCTTCGTATCTGAACACCAAAGGCGTCTGGATCAGAACCGCGCAATAGCGGCGGGACGCGGACGGCGCGCGGTCGCGCGCCCATAGGGAGTGCGAATGAACGCGATCGCGACCAAGCCGGTTGTGCCGGAGCACGTGCCGCCTGAACTCGTCCGCGAGTTCAGCATTTACAAAAGCCCCGGCATGGAGCGCTGTCCGTTCGGCGATCCGCAGAAAGCCTCGGCGCGCGCGCTTGAACTGCCGCGCGTCTTCTATTCACCTTCGAACGCCTATGATGGCGGCGGTTCATGGGTGATCACGCGCGCCGACGATCAGCGCCGCATCCTGGGCGACACCGAAAACTTCTCCAGCCGGCGCGGCCATTTCACCGGCACCATGGGCGACGAATTCGTGCTCGTGCCGCTCGAAGCGGATCCGCCTTCGCACACGCACTATCGCACGCTGCTCAATCCGCTTTTGTCGCCCAAGCGCGTGCAAGCGATGGAGGCGGGAGCCCGCGAGCGCGCCGTGCGCCTGATCGAAGCCTGCAAGGCAAAAGGCTCCTGCGATGTCATGAACGACTTCGCCTATCCGTTCGCGGTCGGCGTTTTCCTGCAGTTCCTCGGCGTTTCCGAAGACCGGCGCCCGGAATTTCTCGGCTGGGCCGAAGAATTGCTGCACGGCACTAACGATGAGCGCCAAGCGGCGATGAAGAAGGTCACCAACTTCATCGGCACGCTGATCGAACTTCGCAAGCGCGAGCCAACCGACGATTTTATGAGCTTTCTGCTGCAAGCCGAAGTCGATGGCCGTAAGCTGACCGACAACGAGATGCTCGGCATGGGCACGCTCATTTTTGTCGGCGGCCTCGATACCGTCGCCGCCGCCGTCGGCTTTGACCTCTACCATCTGGCGCGCTTCCCTGAAGATCAGGCCCGCCTGCGCGCCGATCGCGATCTGATCAAGCCTGCCGTCGAAGAATTGCTGCGTGCGTATTCGACCATCACGCCGCTGCGGCGCGCGGCGAAGGACGTCGAATTCGACGGTATTCTGATGAAAAAGGGCGACGTCATTTCGTGCCCGTCGATGATCGCCAACCGCGATCCGGAAGAGTTTCCGAACCCCGACACCATCGATCTCGCGCGCGACAACAATCGCCACACCGCCTTCGCCTATGGCCCGCATCGTTGCGTCGGCTCACATTTGGCGCGCCGCGAACTGATCATCGGGCTCGAAGAATTTCTCGACCGCATACCGCCGTTCCGCGTCAAAGCCGGCACGACGCCGATCACGTTCGGCGGCTATGTGTTCGGCGTCGAGAACCTCATTTTGGACTGGGATTGAGCCATGGATGGCGCGCGCTGCCCGCGAACGGGCGTACCCGATCACGTGCCGGACGATCTCGTCCGCGAGTTCAGCATCTACAAGAGCCCAGGTCTGACGCCGACGCCGCACGGCGATCCCCACGCCGCGCTCGGCTATTTGCGCGAATACCCACCGATCTTCTATTCGCCGTCCAACGCCTATGACGGCAGCGGCTCGTGGGTGGTGCGGCGGGCTGAAGATCAGCGCTCAATCATGGGCGACCCGGCGACGTTTTCGAGCAAGCGCAAATGGTTGTTTGACGAGGCGCTCGGCCCTGACTTCATTTTGCGTCCATTGGAGAACGATCCGCCGCTGCACACGGACTACCGGATGCTGCTCAATCCGTTGCTGTCGCCCAAGCGGGTGGACGCGATGGAAGCGGATGTTCGCCGCCGCGCTATTGAGCTTATAGACGGCTTCAAGCCGCGGCGCGAATGCGACGTCATGAAGGATTTCGCCTTCCCGTTCGCCGTCGGCGTGTTTCTGCAATTCATGGGCATCGGCGACGAGCGGCGCGACGAGTTCATCGGCTGGGTCGAGGACCTCTTCCACAAAACGGTGGACGATCGCCGCATGGCGGTTAAGCGGGTCACCGATTTCATGAAGGAGCTGATGGAGCTGCGCCGCCGCGAGCCCACCGACGATTTCATGAGCTTCCTGCTGGCGTCGCGCGTCAATGGGCGCGCGTTGGAGGAGATCGAGATCGTCGGTCTCGGCACGCTACTCTTCAATGGCGGGCTCGATACGGTGGCCACCCATATCGGGCTCAATCTCTACCATTTCGCCCGCTATCCCGAGCATCAGGCTTGGCTGCGCGCCAACCCCGACGGCACGAAGACGGCCGTCGAGGAATTGCTGCGCGCTTATTCGACCATCACGCCGCTCCGCCAAGTCACCAAGGACACCGAGATCAACGGCGTGCAGTTGAAGCCGGGCGACGTCGTGTCGTGTCCGTCCATGCTCGCCAACCGCGATGCGACCGAGTTTCCAAACCCGGACGACATCGATCTGACGCGCGAAAATAATCGTCACACCGCGTTCGCCTACGGTCCGCACCGGTGCTTGGGCTCACACTTGGCGCGGCGCGAGATCATTATCGGGATGGAAGAATTCTTTGCCCGCATTCCGACGTTCGCGATCAAGCCGGGCAGCACCCCGATCACGCACGGCGGCTATGTTTTTGGCGTCGACGACCTCGTGTTGTCGTGGAATTGAACGCGGGAGGGACGCGAGCATGAAGATCAAGGTCGATCACAAGAAGTGCCAAGGCAATGCCCGGTGCTGGACGCTGGCCGCGCAGGTCTACACCCTGGATGATTCCGGCTACATCGTCGAAGGCGACATCGATGTGCCGGCGGGGCTTGAAGACCTTGCCCGCCGCGGCGCACGTGCGTGCCCTGAGCGCGCGCTGACGGTTGAAGGCGAAGAAAGATAACAACCGCGGCAGCGGGCAGGGGTAGGGAGACGCGCGTGAATCAAGCGGTGCGGGCGGAGGCTCAGTATCCGAGCCCAGTGATGGGCTGGATCACAGTCGCGATCCTTTTTGTTCTCTACATTCTGTCGCTGACCGATCGTTACATCATCGCGCTGCTGGTGCAGCCGATGAAGGAGGATTTGCAGCTATCCGACTTTCAAGTCAGCCTGCTGCAAGGCCCTGCCTTTGCGCTGCTGTACAGCGCGTGCGCCATTCCACTCGGCATTTTGCTCGATCGCTACGGCCGGCGCCTGGTGTTGTATTTCTCGGTGACGATCTGGAGCATAGCCGCCGCCATGTGCGGCGTGGCGCAAGGCTTCCCCTCGCTCTTCTTCGCGCGCGCGGTGCTCGGCGCCGGCGAAGCCGGCTTCAGCACCGGCGCGTATTCGACGATCGGCGACTCGTTTCCGCCCGATCGCGTATCGCTGGCGATGTCGGTCTTTGTCATGGGCGGCGTCATGGGCGCCGGCATTGTGTTCTTGCTGGGCGGTCCGCTCGTGCAGGCCTTGAGCGCCAATGGCGATGTTTCACTCGGACCGCTAGGCACGTTGGAGCCGTGGCGCCAAGCCTTCATCCTCACCGGTTTGCCCGGCGTCTTCCTCGCCTTCCTGATTTTTCTGTTCAACGAAACCAGCAAGCCGCGCACCGAAAGCAAGGCCTCGCTCGGGTACGGCGAAGCTTTCAGCTTCATCAAGAGCAATGCGCGCTTCTATTTCTCCGTCTTCATCGGCATCTCGGTCGTCTACGCCGTCACCATCGGCCTGCAATTGTGGACGCCAGCCTATCTCGTGCGCGCCTATGGCTGGGAGCCGGCGCAGATCGGCATCGTCATGGGCATCGCGCAGATTCTGGCGGCGCTCTCGCTGCCGCTGCATGGTTGGGCGGTGGACACGCTGTTCAAGCGCGGCATGAAATCGGCGCACTTGGTCTGGTGCATCGGCAACGCGTTGACTGGCGCAGCGTTGGGCGCGTTTGGTTATCTCTATCCAAGCGCATGGGTCACAGTGACCTTCTTCGGCCTCTACATGGTCACGGCCATGGCGACGGCGAGCTTGGGCCCAGCGCTCGTGCAGATCGCAACACCCGCGCACCTGCGCGGTCGCATTTCGGCGCTCTATGTGGTGTGCACGGGCCTCATATCGATGGGGCTTGGGCCGACGACAGTTGGATTCATCACCGATCACATTCTGCACGATGAGTCTAAGGTCGGCCTTTCGCTCGTCGCGTCGCTGCTGATCGTGTTGCCGATCGCCGCGGTGATCTTGAGCGTCGGTCGCAGCAAGCTCAGCGGCATGATCGCCGCGAACGCGCCAGCGCCGGCCGCGTCTTAAGCCTGATCGGGCAGGCCGGTTATGCGAATGCCGGAGCCGGGGGCCTTGTAGCGCTGGTTCAGCGCGATCAACACCGATGTGAGCGCCTCAGACACCACCGAGTTGGCCAGGACGCCCGCGTTCCACGCACCAAGGCCGATCTCGCGCGCCATGTCGACCACCTTGTCGCCCGTCTCGCGATCGTCGGCGCAAACCAGCACGTCGCAATCGATCTCGTGGTCGAGCTTCTTCAGGTGGTGCGCGGAAATGTTCTGAAACGCCGAGACAACGCGCACGTCGGGGCCTAGCAGCTTTTGGATCGCTTCCACCGCTGAACCGCCCTCCGGCAATTGCACGCGGCTCACTTTCGGCGGCACGAGCGGCACCGTGACATCGATCAGGATTTTGCCACCGAGCGCCCCGCGCACCTCTTCCACAGTCGAACGCTGCGCCGAATAGGGAACGGTGAGCACGACAATATCTGCGGCTTGCGCCGCCGCCGCGTTCGTTTCGCCGCGCGCTGCGGCGCGGCCGAGCGCCGCGTTGATTTCATCAGCGGCTTGCGCGGCGCGTTCCGCGGCGCGGCTGCCGATGATCACCGGATAGCCGACATTGGCCCAGCGCAGCGCAAGCCCGCTGCCTTCCTTGCCGGCGCCGCCGAGAACGGCGATTGTGGGACGAGCGGAAGCGGTCATGCGAATTCACTTTCGATCTTGCCGCTCTTCTTGGTTTTTGGCGGCGTTTGGATGACGGGGGCGAGTTCTGGCGCGCCGAGCGCGCGTGCATGTTGCGCGTCGGAAATCGAGCCATAGAGCGTCGTGCGCTGGGCCGGCGTGCGGCCCATGGAGCGGATCAGCGCTTCCATGGCTTCGGGCGGCATCTCCTGGCCATGCTGGCTGCCGGCGGCGCGTGAGATGCTTTCATTCATCAGCGTGCCGCCGAGATCGTTCGCCCCGCCTTCAAGACACGCGCGCGCCCCAACCGGGCCGAGCTTTGTCCACGAAGCCTGAATGTTCGTGATCAGCGGGTGCAGCGCCAGCCGCGCGATCGCGTGCATCAAACGCGCTTCGCGGAATGTCGGGCCATGACGCGTCTGCCCCTTCAGCGCCATCGGCGCTTCCATATGCACGAAGGGCAGCGGAACGAATTCGGTGAAGCCCCCCGTGCGCTCCTGCAAAGCGCGGATGGCAAGCAGGTGGTGCGCCCAATGGGCCGAGCCTTCAGTGTGGCCGAACATGATCGTCGCAGTTGTGCGCAAGCCGGCTTCGTGCGCGGCGCCCACGATATCGAGCCATTCCGCCGCCGTTAGTTTGTCCGGACAAATGAGCGCGCGGATGTCGTCGTGCAGAATTTCAGCGGCGGTGCCGGGCAGCGTGCCAAGGCCGGCGTCCTTCAGGCGCAGCAAGAACGCGTAAGGCGTAAGCCCCAGCGTAGCGGCGCCATGCGCGATCTCCAGCGGCGAGAAAGCGTGGATGTGGATCGTGGCTGAGGCTTCGCGTACTGCGTGGCAGAGCGCCAAATACGTGTCGCCCGTATAGTGCGGATGGATGCCGCCTTGCAGGCATACTTCGGTCGCGCCGCGCGCCTCCGCCTCGCGCACGCGGCGGATCACTTCGGCGAGATCGAGATCGTAAGGTCGCCCGCGCAGCGTCTCGGCGGTCTTGCCCTTCGAGAACGCGCAGAAACCGCAGCTATACTGGCAGATGTTGGTGTAGTTGATGTTGCGGTTGACGACGTAGCGCACCGTGTCGCCGACTGCGCGCCGGCGCACATCGTCGGCGGCGGCGCAGACGAAATCTGCGTCCACGTCGCGCGCCGCAAAGAGGGCGACCAAGTCGTCCTGCCGCGGCGCGCTCAACACGCGATCGACGGTGCGCCTAATCTCGGCGCTGGGCGTGAGGCTGTCCGTGCTCTGCGCAACCGCTGGCGCACGTACGCCGCCGGCGCGCCATGCGTCGTCACGCCCATAGCCGTCGGAATCCGACGCTTGCCGCACCAGCGGCGCGACGTTCTCGTCCGCCCATCGCGCCAGATCGCGCACATAATTGGGATAGAGCGGCAGGCGCTTGGCGAGCATGCGCCCGCGCGTGGCTGTGCCGCGTTGCAGTTCGAGCGCCTCCGGCCATGGCGCCTCCGGGTTCACATGGTCGGGCGTCACCGGCGACACCCCGCCCCAATCATTGATCCCCGCATCCATCAGGCGCGGAAAATCGGCGCTCGAAAGATTGGGCGGCGCCTGAATGTTCATTGCCGGACCCAAGATCAGCCGTGCGGCGGCGATGGTCCACAGTAAGTCGTCCATATCGGGCTCCGCGGCGCCCGCCATTGGCGTGCGCGCCTTGGCGCGAAAGTTCTGGACGATGATTTCCTGGATGTGGCCGAACTCGGCGTGCAGATCGCGGAGCGCGAAAAGGGCGTCCAGCCGTTCGTCACGCGTTTCGCCAATGCCAATCAGGATGCCGCTGGTGAATGGAACCGCCGCTTCGCCCGCAGCGCGGATGGTGGCGATGCGCACGGCGGGGTCTTTGTCCGGCGAGCGATAGTGGGCGCCGCCGGGAGCGCAGAGGCGCGACGCGGTGCTTTCGAGCATCAGACCCTGTGACGCCGAGACCGCGCGCAGGGCGCGCATATCGGCGAGCTCCATCACCCCCGCATTGACGTGCGACAGCAAGCCAGTTTCGCGCAGCACCAGCGCGCACATCTCCGCCAGGTACGAAAGCGTCGTCGCGTGGCCCAAGTCATCGAGCTGAGCGCGCGCGGCGGGATGACGAAGCTCCGGTTTGTCACCAAGCGTAAAGAGCGCTTCGGTGCAGCCGGCGGCTTGGCCCTGCCGCGCGATCGCCAACACCTCGTCAGGCGTGAGATACGCGCGCTGACCTTTGGCTGGCGCGCGCGAGAACGTGCAATAGTGGCAATAGTCGCGGCACAGCTGCGTCAGCGGGATGAAGACTTTCGGTGAGTAAGTCTGAATGCGCCCGTGCCCGGCGTCGCGCAGTGCGGCGGCCTCGGCGCACAGCGCAGTCAGCGCGCTGTCGTGCAGCCGTCGCCGCAGAGCTTGGTCCTGGTCGCTGGATCGTGAAGGCATCTGCGGCAACAATCTAACCTGCGGTGCAAAATTCCATTGCCAAGCCGGCGCGTCAACTCCATTATCCGCCCAACCGGCGCCAGGGAGGAAGCGCTACTTGAGCGAGGATCTGAACCTCGACGCGCTCGCCGCGTGGATGGACGGTCAGGGATTGGGTTCGGACCCCATCACTGACTGCAAGCGGCTGACTGGCGGCACTCAAAACATCCTCGCGCGGTTCACGCGTGCGGGCCGGGACTATGTATTGCGTCGCCCGCCGCTGCACCAGCGCGACAATTCCAACGAAACCATGCGCCGCGAAGCGCGCTTGCTTGCAGCGCTCGCCGGCACGGATGTGCCGCATCCGGCGTTCGTCGGCGTTTGCACCGATGAGAGCGTGCTGGGCGCGGTGTTTTATCTGATGGCGCCGGTCGAAGGCTTCAATCCAGTCAGCGGCTTGTCGGATTTCCACCAGACCCCCGCCGCGCAGCACCGCATGGGGCTCGCTTTGGTGGAGGGGATCGCCGCGCTCGGCGCGGTCGACTATCTGGCCGTTGGCCTCGAAGGCTTTGGCAAGCCGGACAATTATCTCGAACGCCAAGTGTCGCGCTGGAAGTCGCAGCTCGCCGGCTATGCCGAAATGCCGAACTGGACCGGCCCGCAGGAATTGCCGGGCGTTGATAAGGTCGCGGCATGGTTAGAGGCGCGCCGCCCGAAATCGTTCAAGCCCGGCATCATGCACGGCGACTATCACCTCGCCAACGTGATGTACCGCCACGATGCGCCCGAACTTGCCGCGATCGTGGATTGGGAGCTCGCCACTATCGGCGATCCGTTGATCGATCTCGGCTGGCTGCTGGCGACCTGGCCCGAGCCCGGCGCGCCCTCGCATCTCATCAGCGTGCAGCCGTGGATCGGCTTCCCGAAAGCGGAAGAACTGGTCGCGCACTACGCCGCGCGTAGCGCGCGCGATCTCTCGGCGATGGAATGGTACGCGGTGCTGGCGTGCTACAAGCTGGGCATTCTGCTTGAAGGCACGCACGCGCGCGCCTGCGCCGGCAAAGCGCCGCGCGAAACCGGTGACTTGCTACATGGCCGCGCGATCCGCTTGTTCGAGCGCGCCGGGCGATGGATTGGATAGGAGCGGGCTCGTGAACTTCGAATATACCGACAAGGTCAAAGGCCTCATCGCCAAGCTCGAAGCGTTTATGGATGAGAACGTCTATCCGATCGAGCATGAGCGCAACGAGTGGACGCACGATCCGGCCAATCAGTGGAAGCCCTGGCCGGGCACGGAAGGCATCAAGACGAAGGCGCGTGAGGCGGGGCTGTGGAATCTGTTCCTGCCGCACGAATATGGCGAATGGAGCCCCGGGCTCACCAATCTCGAATACGCGCCGCTCGCGGAAATCATGGGCCGCGTGACGTCATCGTCGGAATATTTCAACTGCTCGGCGCCGGACACCGGCAATATGGAAGTGCTGGCCAAATACGCCACGCCGGCGCAGCAGGACAAATGGCTGCGGCCGCTGCTCGACGGCAAAATCCGGTCGTCTTACGTGATGACAGAGCCGCAAGTCGCCTCATCTGACGCGACCAATGTCGAGTTGAGCATCATTCGCGACGGCGACGACTACGTGCTGAACGGTCGCAAATGGTGGATTTCCGGCGCCATGGATCCGCGCTGCAAGATCATGATCGTACTCGGCAAGACGCCGAACCCCGATCGGCCCAAGCACCAGCAGCATTCGCAAATCCTGGTGCCCCGCGACACGCCCGGGATTGAAACTGTGCGGCCGCTCAGCGTTTTTGGTCATGTGCATTCTCCGGGCGGTCACGCCGAGCTGCGTTTCGTCAATGTCCGCGTGCCGGCTGAAAATCTGCTGCTCGGCGAAGGCCGCGGCTTCGAGATCGCGCAAGGACGCTTGGGGCCGGGCCGCATCCACCACTGCATGCGCTCGATCGGGCAGGCGCAACGCATGCTCGAATACATGGCCCATCGCGTGAACAGCCGCGTCGCTTTTGGCCGAAAACTTGGCGATCATGGCAGCATTCGCCAGGACGTCGCACGGTCCTTCTGCGAGCTTGAGCAAGCGCGCCTGCTGACGCTGAAGGCCGCCGACGCCATGGATCGCTACGGCAACAAGGTCGCCAAGGATCTCATCGCCGCGATCAAGATCGTTGCCCCGCAAATGGCGCAGACCATCGGCGACCGCGCGCTGCAGGCGCATGGCGGCATGGGCGTCAGCGGCGACACGCCGATCGCGCAGCTGTTCCTGACCAACCGCTTCGTGCGCCTGACCGATGGCCCCGAAGAGGTGCACATGGCCCAGCTCGGCAAGATGAAGATCGAAGAATATAGCAGCCGGCCGCTGAAATAGGCCGCAGGGAGGTTCCAAACGTGACGGCGATTCTGCAGGGCATTCCGGAAGCCGAGCGCGCAAGCCTCGCGCTCGGCGACGAGAACGGCCGCTATTCGTGGACCGACCTCGACGCGATCCTCAATCGCATCGTCAACGGCATTCTGGCGCTCGATCTCGGTGCGGAGCGGCGCATCGCTGTGTTCGCGCCCAATAGCGCCGAGACCGTGCTCGCTTATGTCGGCTGTTTGCTGGCGGGCGTGTCGAGCGTGCCGGTGAATTTCCATCTGACGACGGAAGAGCTTGTCTACATCCTGAAGGATTCCGGCGCGAAGGCGCTGTTTGTCGGTGAGAAGACCGCCGATGTCGGCCTCGAAGCGGCGAAGATCGCCGGCGTTCCGGCGGTGATCGGCTGGCGCGCCGCCTCACGTCCAGGTTTGCAGCATTGGGAAAAATGGATCGAAAGCGCCAGCGGCGCTGAGCCGCCGACTGACATGAAGCCGCTGGCGCATTTGCACTACACGTCCGGCACCACCGGCAAGCCGAAAGCCACCGAAACGCCGCCCGTGTATTTTCCGTCGGCGGACTCGATAGCGCGCTTCATGCCGCTGATGCGCGACCGCGCCGCGCTGTTGCCGAAAGGGCCCGGGCTCGCGGTCGGGCCGCTCTATCACACCGGGCCGCTCACCATGGTGCGCGCCATGGTCGGCGGAGCGCCGCTGATCACGATGCAATCTTTCGAAGCGGAATCCGTCTTGCGGGCGATCCACGAAGACAAGATCGCCGCCTCCGTGATGGTGCCGACGCATTTTCAGCGCCTGCTAAGCGCGCCGGAAGAGGTGCGCGCCAAGTACGACGTCTCCAGTATGAAGCGCTTGGCGCATACTGGCGCGGCATGCCCGCGCGACGTGAAGAAGCGCATGATCGAATGGTTCGGGCCGGTGCTGGTCGAGGCTTATGGCGGCACCGAAGCCGGCACGACGACGATGATCACGTCCGAGGAATGGCTGCGTAAGCCGGGTTCGGTCGGCAAAGCGCTGGCGCCGTTCGAGGTAGTGATCCTGGACGAAGCAGGCAAGCAACTCGGGGCGAACGAAGTCGGCTTGCTCTATTTTCGCGACACCACAGGCCGCGGCATCATCTATCACAACGATGCGGAAAAAACCGCCGCCGCGCACGCCTCGCCCGGAGTCTTCACACTGGGCGAAATGGCGTATGTCGACGATGAGGGCTACGTCTTCATCACCGATCGTGTGTCCGACATGGTCGTCAGCGGCGGCGTCAATCTCTATCCGGCCGAAGTCGAGCATGTGCTCTTGCAGCATGCCGGCGTCGAGGACGTCGCGGTCATCGGCGTGCCGAACGCGGAGTTCGGCGAAGAGCTGAAAGCGCTCGTTGTGCCGCGCAACATAAGCGCGCCGCCAAGCGCGGACGATCTGAACACCTTCTGCCGCGACCGCCTGGCCGGCTTCAAATGCCCGCGCAGCTACGAGTTCCGCGCTGACATCGGGCGCAACGCCATGGGCAAGGTCAATAAGCGCGAATTGCGCCGCCCATTCTGGCCGTCCGACCGCACAATCGGCGGCTAGCCGCGCTCGTCGCGGTTCGATTGACAGTGTTTCAATTTTGCCTATTAGTGCAAAATTGGAAAAGAATGATCGCGCCACGCCGAAGAGCGAAGGCCGGGGAGGATCACATGAAGCGTGGTGCGAAGCACATTCTTGCGGTGCTCGGTTTTGCGGTCCTGTTCGGCGCGGCGTCGTGCAGCAGGCCCGAAGGCGCCAACTGGACGAGCTATGGCGGCGACTCCACCGAGAACCATTATAGCCCGCTCACCGAGATCAACGCCGAGAACGTCAATCGCCTGCGTCTGGCGTGGTCTTACGATCTGCCGGTGACGCCGAATGGTCTCGGCGCGCCGCTCGCGATTGACGGCGTTCTGTATTTTCCCGTCGGCCACAGCGTCATTCACGCAATGGACGCGCAGACTGGCCGCTTGCTCTGGCAATACGATCCGCATGTCTATGACGTCGCTGGCCATCGCATGCGCGCGGGCTGGGGCAATCGCGGCCTCGCCTATCGCAACGGCAAAATTTACACCGGCACGCTCGACGGCCGCTTGATCGCTATCGATGCGCGCACGGGCCGTGAAGTGTGGAGCGCGCAAACGCTCGAACCCGATACGGCGCAATACATCACCGGCCCGCCCTATGTGCTTGGCGATCTCGTCGCCATCGGCAATGGCGGCGGCGACTACGGCCCCGCGCGTGGTTACGTCACCGCCTATAACGCCGAGACCGGCGCGCAGGCTTGGCGCTTCTACACTGTGCCCGGCAACCCCGCCGACGGGTTTGAAGACGACACCATGCGCATGGCCGCAGAAACCTGGACGGGCGAGTGGTGGCGCCTCGGCGGCGGCGGCACCGTCTGGCACGCCATGGCTTACGATCCGGAATTCAATCGGCTCTATATCGGCACCGGCAATGGTCTGCCGTGGAACCAACGTCTGCGCAGCCCGGAGGGCGGCGACAATCTGTTCTTGTGCGCCATTGTCGCGCTCGATGCGGACACCGGCGAGTATGTCTGGCACTATCAAGTCAATCCGGGCGAGACCTGGGACTTCAATGCCGCGATGGACATCGAGCTGACCGAGCTCACCATCAACGGTCAGCGCCGCCCGGTGCTGATGCAAGCGCCCAAGAACGGCTTCTTCTATGTGATCGATCGCGAGAATGGTCAGCTGATCTCGGCCGGCCAATTCGCGGAAAATCAAAATTGGGCCGAACGCATCGATCTTGAGACCGGCCGCCCGGTTGAGCGTCCCGAAGCGCGCTATCCGAACGGCTCGGCCTATCTGATGTACCCGTCATCGTGGGGCGCGCATGGCGTCGCGCCGATGTCGTTCAACCGCAATAACGGGCTGGTCTATATTCCGGTGACGGAAGCGGGGCAGGTCTACACCGACGCGCCCAATCTCGCGGGATGGACGCCGGCTGACGGCATCATGCGTCTGAACTCTGGTCTCGGCCCACGCCCCGCAACCATGACGGTGCCGCCGGCAAGCAGTTCTCTGTTGGCCTGGGATCCGGTCAATCAGCGCGAAGTTTGGCGCCAACCGCGCACCGGCATGCAAAATGGCGGCACGCTCACCACCGCCGGCAATCTCGTCTTTCAAGGCCAGGTCACTGGCCAGTTCACGGCGATGGCGGCTGATACCGGCCAAGAGCTGTGGTCGTTCGATGCGCAAGTTGGCATCGGCGCGCAACCGGTGACCTACCTCGCGGGCGGCCGTCAGTACGTCACGATCCTCGCCGGCTGGCGCGGTTCGGGCCCAAGCGGCATGCCGGTTGAGTGGAACTACTACACGCAGCGCCGCCGCGTGCTGACCTTCGTGCTCGACGGCGAAGCCGAACTGCCGCCGCTGACCGAAGATGACGCCGAACCGCCGCTCCTCGACGATCCGGCGTTCCGCATCGACACCGCGAAAGCCGATCTCGGCCGCGCCGTCTTCCATCGCAATTGCCATGTTTGCCACGGCGGCAATCTTGTCTCCGGCGGCGCTGCGCCCGATCTGCGCCGCGCGCAATCGCCGATGACGCTGCAGGGGCTGACGGCCGTGCTGCACGATGGCTCGCTGCGTCCGCGCGGCATGCCGCAATACGAAGAGATGCCGCCTGCCGAAATCGAAGCGCTGCAGCACTTCATTCGTCAGCAAGCGCGCGCCGCCATCACGGCGCAAGCCGCACCGGCGCCTGCGCCGGCGCAAGGCAATCGAGGTCGCTAAAAGCGGCGCGGGAGGAACGGCCGATGACCAAGCGTTCGCTGTGGATCGCAGCGCTCTGCGCGCTTGCTTTGGCGGCTTGTGGGCCAAGAGGCGGGGTGACCAATCCCGACGGCGACGACTGGCCTTCGTTCGGTGGCGACTGGACTGAGAACCATTTCAGTCCGCTCGATCAGATCAACGATCAGAATGTCAGCCAGCTTGGGCTCGCGTGGTCGTACGACATCGAGGTCTACCCGACCGCTAACAGCGCGCCGCTCGAAGTCGACGGCGTCATGTATTTCGCCGCCGGCTACAGCGTCATCCATGCGCTCAACGCCGCGACGGGCGAATTGCTTTGGCAGTACGATCCGCAAGCGCCGCAGGCCGCCGGCGAACGCATGCGCGGCGCCTGGGGCGTTCGCGGCATCGCGTACTGGGACGGCAAAATCTACACCGGAACGGTCGACGGACGTCTGATCGCGCTCGACGCACGCACGGGGCGCGAATTGTGGAGCGTGATGACGGTCGAGCCTGGCGACGGCCGCTACATTTCGGGGCCGCCCTGGGTGTTCAACGGTCTTGTCGCCATTGGCCATGGCGGCGGCGATTTCGCGCCCGTGCGCGGCTACGTGACAGCGTATGACGCCAACACGGGCGCGCAGCGTTGGCGCTTCCACACCGTGCCCGGCAATCCCGCCGACGGTTTCGAAAATGAAGCCATGCGCATGGCCGCGGAAACGTGGACGGGCGAATGGTGGCGCCATGGCGGCGGCGGCACCGTCTGGCACGCGATGGCGTACGATCCGCGCTACAATCGCATTTACATCGGCACCGGCAACGGCGCGCCGTGGAATCAACACATCCGTAGCCCGGGCGGCGGCGACAATCTCTTCCTCTGCTCGATCGTCGCGCTCGACGCGGACACCGGCGAGTACGTCTGGCACTATCAAGTCAATCCCGGCGAAACCTGGGATTTCAACGCCGCGATGGACATCGAACTCGCCGATCTCGAGATCGAGGGGAGCACGCGGTATGTCATTCTGCACGCGCCGAAAAACGGCTTCTTCTATGTCATCGATCGCGAAGACGGCTCGCTGATTTCGGCCGAACCGTTTGTCGAGAACATAACCTGGGCCGAGCGCATCGACACCGCGACCGGCCGCCCGGTCGAGAACGCCGCGGCGCGCTATCCCAACGGCGAACCGGCGATCGTGTTTCCTTCGCCCGTCGGCGCGCACTCGGCTGAAGCGATGTCGTTCAGCCCGCGCACCGGGCTTGTCTATATTCCCGCTATCGAGCAGGGGCGCATCTACATCGATCCGCCAAGCCTGCAGGATTGGACCTGGACGCCAGGCCACGTGATCAACAATGGCAACGGCGCGCCGCCGCCCGGCATGACGGTGCCGGCTGGCTCCAACCGTTTGCTCGCCTGGGATCCGGTGGCCCAACGCGAAGCGTGGTCGGTGCCGCTGCCGGGCGCCAAGAATGGCGGCGTTCTCTCCACCGGCGGCAATCTTGTATTCCAAGGCACGGTGACCGGCCATCTCGTGGCTTACGCCGCCGATAGCGGCCGCGAAGTTTGGCGGTTCGACGCGCAGACCGGCATCCTGGCACAGCCGATTTCTTATCGGGTAGGCGACACCCAATACGTCAGCGTCATCACCTCTTGGCGCATGAGCGGCACGTCTGGCCCCGGGCTCGATTGGGATTATCGCGTGCAGCGCCGCCGCGTGCTGACGTTCGCGTTGAACGGCGCGGCGACGCTGCCGCCGCTTGATCGCACGCCGCCGCCGCTGGTCGACGATCCCGCCTTCCGCATCGACGCGGCGCGCGCGCAAACCGGTTCGGCTATCTTCGCGCAACGCTGTTCGCTCTGCCACGGTCCAGCCCTTGTGCCGGGCGGCTCGGCGCCCGATTTGCGGCGCTCCAACATCCCAACCGACGCAAGCGCGCTCCGCGCGGTGCTGCACGACGGCATCCTTGTGCCCAACGGCATGCCCCGCTTCGAGGACCTGACCGACGAGCAGATGCTGGCGCTGCAGCACTACATTCGCCAACAAACGCGCGTCGCCGTCGCGGCGGAGCGCCGCCAAGGCGGGCGCTAGCATGGCGCGCGCTGGCGATGTCTCGCGCCGCGGCGTGCTTGGTGCAGGCGCCGCGGCATGGTTTTCCGGGTGTGCAAGCGCGGGCGGCGATCCAACGATTGGGCCGCTGCCGCTCTCGGCGTTGGAGCTTGTCGCCGACAACCTCAATCGGCCCGAAGGCGTCGCTGTAACGCGCGATGGGCGCGTCGTCGTCTCGTCGTCTCGCTCCGCCGGCACAATCATCGCCGCTGACGGCGCACGGCGCGAGGTCGGGCGCGCGCATCACGCCAACGGCATCGCCATCGATGGCGACGGGCGGCTGATCGTTGCGAATTATGGCCTCATCGATGGCGTGCTCGGCAACATTCAGCGCGTCGATTTGGAGAGCGGGGAGACCACAGATCTCGCCGCTGACATAAATGGCCGCCGTTTCACGTCATCGAATTTTCCCGCCATCGGGCCCGACGGCGCCATCTATTGTTCGCACACGCAATGGAGCGAGCCGCAAAACATCGGCGCCGTCGATCCGCAAGGTTTTGTCTACAGAATTGCCGCAAACGGCGCGGCTGAGCTGGTGTGCGACGGTTTTCGCATGGCCAACGGCATCTGCTTCAGCGCCGACTTCCAGCATCTGTTCGTCGCGCAAACGGCCGTCGGCAATGTCGTGCGCCTCACCCGCCGCGCCGACGGCGGCTACGGCGATCCCCAACCTTATGGCCCGCAGCTTGGTCACGCGCCCGACAATATCCGTGCGCCTGACATTTATGCGATGGGCCCGGAAGAGCGAGGCCGATTGGGTCACACCGACGGCGTGGCGCTCGACGTGGCCGGCAATCTTTGGGTTACGCTGCCATTCGCCAACGCAATCGTGGTGATCACGCCGGCGGGCGAAGTCATCGACGTGATCCGCGATCCCGCCTCCACCAAGCTGCAGCATGTGACCAGCATCGCCTTCGGCGGCGACGATATGCGCACGCTTTACATCGCCTCGATGCGCAACAATTCGCTCTGGCGTTTGCGCGTGCCGACGCCAGGCGTGCGGCTGCCGATTACTTCTTGAGGCGCTCAGGATCGTATTTCGGGCGTTCCATCTTGAACTGATCCGACGTGCGCACATACCAGCCGCTGCCATGCGTGCGCGCGATCAGCTTCATCGCCGGCGTATCGAGATAGAGCTTGTCTTTGTCGACGATGAATCTGTCGTCGATATGGGTCACCAGGATTTCCCCCAGCACCACTGTCTGCCGGCCAACATCGATGGCCGCGTATTTCTTGCACTCAAAGCTCACCGGCGCACCGGCAATGAGCGGCGGCTTCACCGCGGTGGATGGCGCCGTTTCGATGCTGGCATATTCGATTTCGCTCACGTCGCGCGGCGTGTTGGCGCTGCAGAGGTTCATCGCCTCGGCGTGGTCCTCCGACACCAGATTGATGACGAACTCGCCATTGGCCATGATGTGAGTGGCGGTGTCCTTGAGCCCGCCGGTGACGCCGTCTTTCAGCAAGCCCAGCACGATCATCGGCGGATCGTCGCCCACGGCGTTGAAGAAGCTGTGCGGTGCGGCGTTGACGACGCCGGTCTCGGACACGGTGGTCACCCACGCGATCGGGCGCGGCGTCACGGTCGAATTGATGATCTTGTAGCGCGACAGAAGCGGCAGCGTGCGCATGTCGAATTGCATGGGATGATCCCGGTTACGAGGTCGGCTTGGCTTTGGCTTTTGCGGCGGCGAACGCTTCGCGCGCGCGCACCAATTCGTCGCCGCCTTGCAGCACCGTGCAATAGGCGAGCTCTTGCGCCATGCTCTCGCCGACGCTGGCGCTTTCGGCGCCGTGCAGCAGCCGCTTGGTCAGCTCGACTGCATGGCGGTTGCCTTTGCCGAGCCCGCCGGCGAACGCAATTGCATCGGCAAGCGTTTGCCCTGGCGCGGTGAGGCGGCTGACCAACCCAAGCGCATGCGCTTCCTCCGCTGTTATGGTGCGGGCGGAGAACATGATGTCGGCGGCCCGGTGGCGCCCGATACGCTGGGTCAGAAACCAGGCCATGCCGCCATCGGGCGTGAGCCCCACATCCACGAACGGCGCGCCGAACTTCACGTTGTTCGCGGCAATGATGACATCGCACCCGAGCGCCAAGCTCCAACCGATGCCGAACGCGCCGCCTTCGATTGCCGCGATCGCCGGCACGGGCAGGCGCATGAGCCGGCCGATCGTGCGTTGGCCCCATTCCAGCCGCGCCGCACGCGCCAAGGCGCCGTCGCCGCCCGCGGGGGGCACCTTCATGTCGCCGCCGTTGGAGAAATAGCCTTCGGCGCCGGTGATGATGAGCGCGCGCGGTGGTGTGGCGCGTTCAAGCTCCGAAAGCAGGTCGTCGAACGCGCGCCACATCTCGAACGATACGGCGTTGCGCGCTTCCGGGCGGTTCAATGTCACGATGATGAGGCCGTCGTCGCGCTTTTCGACGAGCAAGCGCTCAGATGCGGACGTCGTGCTCACGTCAGCTCCTGCGCTTTTGGCGCGTCGGGAGTTCTGGAACCGGAATCCCCTCTGTGCTGAAGCGCAACAGCATGTCCTCAACTTCCTTGCGCGCGGCGCCGCGTGTGGCGCCGGCGGCGATCGTGAGGAAGGTGCGGACGACGTGGAACACCACGTTCTCATCGCTGATGCGCCCGCGGCACCAATCGTTGAGCGACGCATAGCAGGCGCGCACGATGTCGTCGGCGAGCGCATAGGGATCGACCCAAGGCTGCAATTGGCGCTTGCCCCGCAGCGGCAGCACCCATTCCAAGTGACCCTCGGCGGTCATCTTGTGCATCGTGTTCCAGATGTCGCTGCTGCCGGCGTCGGGACTGAAATAGATCGACATGATGGTGCCGATATAATTGCGCAGCTGCAGGTCGCGCTGGACCATGTAGATGATGCGCTCGACGTTGCGCTGCAGCGATCCGACTTCGCCGGTAAATGGAATCTGCGCCAGATAGCGCTGGAAGTACTCGTTGATGGCGATCGCGATCATGCGTTCCTTGGTTTGGTACGCATTGTAGAGTGTGCGCTTGGCTACACCCGCGCGCTTGCCGATCTCATCCATGCTGAAGCCGGAGAGGCCGCGCTCCTGGATCATCTTGCGCGTCTCATCCAGGATCCGGCGCCGGCGCTCATGGATGGCCGGGCTCGAATAGATGAGGCCGAGCTCAATATCGGCGTCGGCTACGTTCCACTTCGGTTCACTCACCCTCAGGCTCCTGAGTCGATCATCCGGCAGCGTAAACTGCTTCAGATTCACAGGCCAACCTCAGACACCGCACCCGCTCAGTTTGCGCAGTGGACGCCCTCGGCGCGGGCAGGACGCCGATGCTTCGACCACCTTGTCCCGCCTTCTGAACTGTGCCAAAAAATAGCCTGCAATGCAAATTTCATCGGGCGCCGGAGCCTGCAGGGCGGGAGCGACGGGTATGTACGATGTGGCCGATTCCCGGTTGGACGCGTTCCGCGCCGAGGCCGCCGCCTGGATCAAGGCGAACTTCCCCCCAGCCCTGAAAGGCGTGAACTCCACCCCGTACTTCACCGACGGCGCCTATGCCGACGCTGACCAAAACTACCAGTTGTGGCTGCGCCGCGTCGTCGGCCATGGATGGGGCGCCCCGACCTGGCCTGAGGAGTATGGCGGCGCCGGCATGAGCGCCGAAGAGGCCGCCGTCATCAACGAGGAAATGGCCAAGGCCGGCGGGTTTCACCCCAATCGCACCTACGGCGCCTGGATGCTCGGCCCCACGCTCCTGGAAATGGGCGACGAGGCCCAGAAGCGTCATTTCCTGCCGCCGATCGCGCGCGGCGAGGTGCGCTGGTGCCAGGGTTTCTCCGAACCCGGCGCTGGGTCCGATCTCGCCTCCCTGCAAACCAAGTGCGTCGACGCCGGCGATCATTGGGTGGTGACCGGTCAGAAAATCTGGACCTCCGGCGCCAATCACGCGAACTGGTGCTTCTGCCTTGTGCGCACCGACACCAGCGTCAAACAGCGCGGCATTTCGTTTTTGCTGATCGACATGTCTTCACCCGGCATCGAGGCGCGACCGATCTTTCTGATCAGCGGCTCCACGCACTTCTGCGAAGTGTTCTTCAACGATGTGAAGGTGCCGAAGGAAAACATGGTCGGCCCCGTCAATGGCGGTTGGAATGTCGCCAAGCGGCTGCTGCAGTTCGAGCGCGACGGCCTCGCTTCCGGCCGCACTGAGCACACAAGCCTCGCGACCTCCGCCAAGGACTATGTAGGCGTCGACGCCGAGGGCCGCATCGCCGATCCGGATTTGCGCGCGCGCATCCTGCGCAACGACATGCGCGGCCGGGCTTATGCGCTGACCTTGAAGCGCTCGAAGGAAGCGTCGGCCAATGGCGCCGGCGTGCCGGTGTCGGTGCTGAAGAACATCGGCTCAGATCTGGCGCAGGAACGCGGCGAACTGGCGGTCGAAATCATGGGGCAGAACGCGTTGGGCTGGGAAGGCGAGGCTTACAGCGCTGACGAACTCGATGTGACGCGCCAATGGCTGCACAGCAAGGCATACTCAATCTACGGCGGCAGTTTCGAAATTCAGCACAACATCACCGCCAAGCGTGTGTTGGGTCTGCCGAGCCAAATCTAGGCGGAGACGAATTCCGTGGCTGTACTCACAGAAGAACAAGCACTGCTGAAAGACGCCGCGACCAGCTGGGCGCGCGAGCGGTCGCCGGTTGTCGCGCTGCGCAAGCTGCGCCAGAGCGCAAGCGGGCTGGGCTACGACGCCGATGTGTTCGCGGAAATGGCCGAGATGGGCTGGGCGGGCGTCGTCATACCCGAAGAATTCGGCGGCGCCGATTTCGGCTTTCTCAGCATGGGCCTGCTGTTGGAGCAGATCGGCCAAACGCTGACAGCTTCGCCGCTCTCCGTTTCGTCCTTGGCGGCTGGCGCCGTGATCAAGCGCTTCGGCAGCGATGAGCAAAAGCAAACCTGGTTGCCGCAGATCGCCACGGGCGAGGCCATCGTCACCCTCGCCGTCGATGAAGGTCCCCATCACGCGCCCAACGGTGTCGCGCTCAAGGCGGAGAAGAGCAAAGCCGGCATCCTTTTGAGCGGCGAAAAGCGCCCCGTGCTGCACGGCATGGCCGCGAGCGCTTTCATCGTCGCCGCGCGCACGGCCGGCAAAGCGGGCGAACGCAAGGGCGTCACTCTTTTTCTGGCGCCTTCGGATGCGGCAGGCGTTCGCCGCGCGGAATTGTTCGAGATCGAACGACGCGGCGCAGCGGCGGTGCAGTTCGACGGCGTCGCACTGAGCAAAGCCGATGCGATCGGCGCGCTCGACGCCGGCGCAGATGTGCTCGACTATGCGCTTGATTGCGCCCGCGCGGGCCTTGCCGCCGAAATGCTCGGCGGAGCGCAGGGCGCGTTCGACACGACGCTTGCCTACCTCAAGACCCGCATTCAGTTCGGCCGCCCGATCGGTGAATTTCAGGCGCTGCAGCATCGCGCCGCTTCGTTATTGGGCGAACTGGAACTCACCCGATCCGCCGTCGAGGCCGCGTTGACGGCGCTCGACCAGGACGCGCCCGATCGCGCCGAACTGGTGTCGCTGGCCAAGGCGACAGCCGGGGACACGTTCCGCCGCGCTGCCGGCGAGATGATCCAGATGCACGGCGGCATCGGCATGACCGACGAACACGACGCCGGGCTTTTCCTCAAACGCGCGCGTATCGCCGACATGAGCTTCGGCGGCGCGGCGTTTCATCGCGAGCGCTACGCCGCGATCATGGGCTACTGACGCCGGGGCCATTCCAGGCGCCGGCGCGTAAGGCTAGATTGCGCTTATGTACGATCTGCTGAAAGGGCTTCGGGTGGTCGAGGGCGCCGCGTTCATCGCGGGGCCGTCCTGTGGCTTGCACCTCGCGCAAATGGGCGCCGACGTGATCCGCTTCGACACCATCGGCGGCGGCCCGGATTTCAAACGCTGGCCGCTCGCGCCGAACGGTTTCAGTTTCTACTGGGAAGGGCTGAATAAGGGCAAGAAATCGGTCGCCCTTGATCTCGCTTCGCCGAGGGGGCGCGAACTTGCCGTCGCCATTGCCGCGGCGCCCGGTGACAACGCCGGCATGTTCGTCACCAATTATCCGCTCGACGGCTTTCTCTCCTACGAAAAGCTGAAAGCGGCCCGAAGCGACATCATCTGCGTGCGCGTGACGGGTTGGGCCGATGGTTCGCCGGCGATGGACTACACTGTGCACGCCGCCTCCGGCCTGCCGCATCTGACCGGCCCCGTCGGCGCATCCGATCCGATCAACCAAGTGCTGCCTGCGTGGGATCTGCTCACGGGCGCGCACGCTGCGTTCGCGCTCATGGCGGCCGAGCGTGCGCGCCGCGCCACCGGCGAAGGGCGCGACATCCGCATGCCGCTCTCCGACATGGTGGCCTCGACGCTGAGTCATATCGGCATGGTCGGCGAAGCGTTGTCGCAAGGCGGCGACCGCGAGCGCGTCGGCAACGGCATTTTCGGCGCCTTTGGCCGCGACTTTGTCACCGCAGATGGCGAGCGGCTGATGCTCGTCGCGATTTCCGTCAAGCAATGGCGCGGCGCTCTGTCGGCGCTTGGGCTTTCGGACGAGGTTGCGGCGCTGGAAGCTGAACTCGGCGTGTCGTTCGCGCGCGACGAAAGCCTGCGCTACGTGCATCGCGATCGCCTCTATCCGCTGTTCGAACGCGCCGTGGCGCAACGCTCCCTGACTGAGCTTGGCCAAGCCTTCGACGCGAGCGGCGTCACCTGGTCGAAATATCAAACCACGCATGAAGCGGTGACCGCAGATCGCCGCCTGTTTGCCGACAATCCCATCTTCCAAACCATGACCGGCCCCACTGGCGTTGCGTATCCCGCCTCCGGGCCAGCGGCGTCTTTCATCGGGCTTGAACGCTTGCCGATGTCGCCCGCGCCGCGCCTCGGCCAGCACACCGATGAGGTGTTGGCCAATGTGCTCGGCCTCAGCGCCGGCGCCATCGGCAAACTGCACGATGAAGGCGTGGTCGCCTCATGATCGCCGAAGCGGACGTACGCCACTGGCAGGAGTGGACGGGCCGTAGCGAGATGCGCAGCGAGCGGCTCGATATCGCTGCGGCACGACGTTTCGCTGCAGCGACCGGCCAAGATCTGGATGTCGCCGCGCATGCGCCCGCGCTTGCGCATTGGGCGTTTTTTCTCCCGGTCGCCACCGTCGATGAGGTCGGCGAGGACGGGCATCCCAAGCGTGGCGGTTTCCTGCCGCCGGTGACGCTGCCGCGCCGCATGTTCGCCGCCGCGGAGATGGAATTCGTCGCCCCGCTCGATCTCGATCAAGCCGCTGAACTCACCAGCACAGTCGTCAGCGTCACGCACAAGAGCGGCCAGAGCGGCGAGCTTGTCTTCGTTGAGGTCGCGCGCGTGCTGGCGCAGCAGGGCGGGGCGCGCGTGCGCGAGAAGCAAACCATTGTCTATCGCGGCGCCGGCGCGCCGATCGCGCCTCTCGCGCCTGCCGCGGCGGCGCCGCAAGGCGAGGCGTGGACGCCAGCGACGACCGATCTCTTCCGCTTTTCAGCCGCCACCTTCAACACTCACCGCATCCACTACGATCTACCCTACGCACGCGATGTCGAAGGCTACCCCGATCTGGTGGTGCAGGGGCCGCTTCTCGCAACGAAACTCTGTGCTCTGGCGCGCCGAACCGCGGGGCGGCCGCTCACGCGCTTCAGCTTCCGGGCGCAGGCGCCGGTGTTCGTTTCGCAGCCGGTTGCGTTTGTGGCGGATCGGAGTAGCCAGGAGGTCAAAGTCGTGCGCTGCGATGGCGCCGCGGCGATGACGGCGACCTATTCTTGAAGGTGCACGATCATGGATGAGGAAACATTCGGCTTGCTGCGCTCGACCGTGCGTCGCTTCGTCGATGAGCGGCTGATCCCGGCTGAGGATGATGTCGAAGCCAATGACGCCGTTCCAGAAGCGATCATCAATGAAATGCGCGAGCTCGGGCTGTTCGGCCTTTCGATTCCGGATGAGTATGGCGGCCTCGGCCTCACCATGGCGGAGGAGGCGGCGATCATCCGCGAGCTGACGCGCGCATCCGTCGTCTTCCGCTCTGTGATCGGCACCACGGTCGGCATCGGCTCGCAAGGCATCGTCATGGACGGCACGCCGGCGCAGAAAGCCGAATGGCTGCCCAAGCTCGCCAGCGGCCAGGCGATATCGAGTTTCGCACTCACCGAGCCTGAGGCCGGCTCCGACGCAGGCTCGCTGCGCACCACCGCCGACAAGCGCGGCGATACCTACGTCATCAACGGCGTCAAGCGCTTCATCACCAACGCCCCGCGCGCCAGCGTCTTCACGCTGATGGCGCGCACCGAGCGCGACGTGAAGGGTGCGGCTGGCGTGTCGTCGTTCATCGTGCCCGCCAACACGCCCGGCATCAGTCTGGGACGCCCTGACAAGAAGATGGGGCAGAAGGGCGCCGTCACCAGCGACGTGATCTTCGAGGATTGCGTCATTCCCGCCAGCGCCATTATCGGCGGCGAGCCGGGGCGCGGCTTCAAAACGGCGATGAAGGTGCTCGATCGCGGCCGCATTCACATCGCCGCCGTCGCCCTCGGCATGTGCGACCGTCTGATCGAGATGAGCGTGAACTACGCGCGTGAGCGCAAGCAATTTGGCCAAGCCATCGCCAGCTTCCAATTGGTGCAAGGCATGCTGGCCGATTGCAAAACCGAGGCGCTGGCGGTGGAAGCCATGCTCAATTCCGTCGCGGCAAAGTTCGATCGCCGCGAGAGCGTCACCATGGACGCCGCCTGCCTCAAATATTTCTCCAGCGAAGCCGTTGGCCGCGTCGCCGACCGCGCCGTGCAGATTTTCGGCGGCGCCGGCTACATGGCCGAATACAAAGTCGAGCGCTTCTATCGCGACGTGCGGTTGCTGCGCATATACGAAGGCACCAGCCAAATCCAACAAACCATCATCGCGCGCGAAATGCTGCGCGCGGCGAACTGAGTGAGGTCCATCATGCGTAGAGCCGCTATCGTCGCCCCGCTGCGGACGCCCGTCGGCAAATTCATGGGCTCGCTGTCGTCGATCACTGCCGGCGACCTCGGCGCTGTGATCATTCGCGGGCTGGTCGAGCGCACCAAGATCGATCCCGAGCGCATCGATGACGTCGTCTTCGCGCAGGGCTACGGCAACGGCGAGGCGCCCTGCATCGCGCGCTGGTCGGCGCTGGCGGCGGACTTGCCGATCCGCGTGCCGGGTTATCAGCTCGATCGGCGCTGCGGCAGCGGTCTGCAGGCGATCATCGACGCGGCCATGATGGTGCAGACGGGCGCGGCGGACGTCGTCATCGCCGGCGGCGTCGAGAGCATGAGCAATGTCGAGTACTATTCGATCGACATGCGCAAGGGCGCGCGCTCGGGTGAATCGGTCATGTATGATCGCCTGGCGCGCGGGCGCGTCATGTCGCAGCCGATCGCCCGCTTCGGCATCATCACCGGCATGATCGAAACCGCTGAGAATTTGGCCAAGGACTACAAGATCACCCGCGAACAGGCCGACGAGTACGCCGTCATGAGCCACAAGCGCGCGACTGCGGCGTGGGCCGAGAACAAGTTCGCCGACGAACTCGTGCCGGTGCCTGTCCCGCAAAAGCGCGGCGACCCTGTGATGTTCACCAAGGACGAAGGCTTCCGCCCCGACGCGTCGATGGAAACGCTGGGCGCGCTGAAAGCGATCGAGCGCGACGGCGTCGTCACCGCCGGCAATGCGAGCCAGCAGAATGACGCGGGCGCCGCGTGCCTGGTGGTCGCGGAAGACAAGCTCAAGGAACTGAAACTCGAGCCGATGGCGTGGTTTCATTCCTGGGCCGCCGCCGGCTGCGATCCTTCGCGCATGGGCATCGGCCCGGTGCCGGCTGTCGAGCGCTTGTTTGCGCGCACCGGCATGGGCTGGCGCGACATTGATCTGGTTGAACTCAACGAAGCCTTCGCGCCGCAAGTGCTGGCCGTGCTCAAGGGCTGGAAGTGGGATGACCGCGACAAGCTCAATGTCAACGGCTCGGGCATTTCGTTGGGCCATCCGATCGGCGCCACCGGCGGACGCATTCTCGCTAATCTCGTGCGCGAATTGCATCGCCGTGATGGCCGCTACGGGCTGGAGACAATGTGCATCGGCGGCGGCCAGGGCCTCGCGGCGATCTTCGAACGCGCCTAACGGCCGGCTTTTGCGAGCGCGCGCTTGGCCTGCTCGGCCACGGGCAGGTCGATCATGCGCCCATCGAGCGAGGTGACGCTCAGGCCCGCCGCTTGCGCGGCCGACCACGCATCGAGCACGGCGCGCGCGTTCGCGCATTCGGCTTCACTGGGCTGAAACGCGGCATTCGCCGCTTCCGCTTGGCTCGGATGAATGCAGATCGCGCCGGTCGCGCCGAAGCGCGCCGCCAGCTGCAGCGCAACGGCGTACGCTTCCTTGTCGCGAAACGCCGCGATTGAGATGGGGGCGGCGAGCGCCATCAGGCGGCGCGGGGCGGCGGCGATCGCGACCAGCCGCGCCGGCAAGTCAAGCGCATCCACCGTTGGCGCAACGCCAAGCGACACGCTGAAATCTTCCGTCCCGAGCGCCAGCCCGACAACGCGCGCATGCGCCGCGATCGGCGCCAGCGCATGGATGGCCGACGCGGACTCGATCATCGCCACGATGCCAACGTCGCCCGCGAGCATCGCGGCGAGCGCATCCAGATCGGCGACGCCTTCCACTTTCGGCGCCAGCACGGCGTCCGGTTGGGTGGCCGCGCACGCTTCGAGGTCGGCGCGCGCCAATTCCGGCGATCCATTGATGCGCACCGCGACGCCGCGTCCGGCCGCGCGCAGCGCCGCGGCAGCCGCGGGCAGGGCCGAACGCGCGCGCGGCTTGGCCGCTTCGCCGACGCCATCTTCCAGATCGAGAATGATCGCATCGGCGCGCGAAGCGGCCGCCTTCGCGCACAAAGCCTCATTGTCCGCCGGCGCGAACAGGAGCGATTTCCAGGCCGGAACCAACGGCATGCGCGCGTGCCTCAGAACGATTTCGGCAGATTGAGCACGTGCGTCGCCACGTGGCTCAAGATCAGATTGGTGGAGATCGGCGCCACTTGATAGAGCCGCGTTTCGCGGAACTTGCGCTCGATGTCGTATTCCTCCGCGAAGCCGAAGCCGCCATGCGTCTGCACGCACATGTCAGCGGCGCACCATGCGGCCTCCGAAGCCAGCATCTTGGCCATGTTGGCTTCCGTCCCGAACTGCGCGCCGGCCTCCGCGAGCTGGATCGCCTTCTGCACCATCAGCGACGCCGCCGTGACCTGCACGTACGCGCGTGCGATCGGAAACTGCACGCCCTGGTTTTCGCCGATGGGGCGCCCAAACACCGAGCGATCGCGCGCATAGGCGCTGGCGCGGTCGATGAAGAAGCGCCCATCGCCGATGCACTCCGACGCGATCAGCACGCGCTCGGCGTTCATGCCGTCGATGATGTAGCGAAAGCCTTGGCCTTCCTTGCCGATCAAATTCTCCGCCGGCACCGCGAGATCATCGAAGAAGAGCTCGGTCGTCGCGTGATTGAGCATGGTGCGAATGGGCCGGATGGTGAGCCCGTTGCCGACGGCCTCGCGCATGTCAACGAGAAGCACGCTCATGCCGTCGGTGGTCTTCGCCGAGGCTTCGCGCGGCGCCGTGCGCACCAACAGCACCATGAGATCGGAGTGCTCGGCGCGGCTGATCCAGATTTTCTGGCCGTTGACGATGTACTTGTCGCCCTCGCGGCGTGCGACGGTGGAGATGCGCGTCGTATCGGTGCCGCTGGTCGGTTCGGTGACGCCGAACGCCTGCAGGCGCAGGTCGCCCGAGGCGACGCCGGGCAAGTATTTCTGCTTCTGCTCTGGGGAGCCATGCCGCAGCAGCGTGCCCATCGTGTACATTTGCGCGTGGCTCGCCCCGCCATTGCAGCCGGAGCGGTGCACCTCTTCCAGAATGGCCGCTGCTGCGCCGAGCCCCAGGCCGGAGCCGCCATACTCCTCCGGAATGAGCACGCTGAGGAAACCCGCATGGGTCAGCGCCGCGACAAACTCTTTCGGATAGGCGCGCTCGCGGTCCAGTGCGCGCCAGTACTCGCCAGGAAAATCGGCGCAGAGCTTGCGGACGGATTCGCGGATGTCGGGATAGGTTTCGGTGTCGGGGGCAGCGCTCATGGCGCGACCTTATAACTCCGGCGCGCGCGCTTCTAGCTCGCCGCGGGCGCCAGGGCTGCGGCCATGCGCGCACGCACCGGCTGCAGCGTCATGGCGAACAGCCCGGCCACCAAGAGGAGGCCGATGACGGTCGTCAGCGCCAGCGCCTTGCCGACATCGTCGGGATGGCCGAACACCAGCTCCGTAATCGAAGCTACGATGAGCGGCCCAAGAATGGTGCCGCCGGTGCCGATCACGATCAGCATGATCGAGGCGGCTTTTCCGCGCATGTCGCTCGGCAGCACGCTCTGCACCGAGACGGTCGGCAAGCTGGCATAAACCGAGATCACGAAGAAGAAAGCCCCGATCAGCAGGCACGCCACGTACGGATTGGCGACAAAGAACGCGCCGGCGCCAAGCGGAATGCCGACGAGTGCTGCGATCATCGAATAGCGCATGTGAATATCAAGCACGCCGCGCTGGAATAGTTTGTCGGCGATCAGGCCGTGCAGCGGCAGCCCGAACACCGACCCCCAGAGCATGGCCGAGCCTAGCCAGATGCCGGTGTGTGCTTCCGACCAGCCGTGAATGCGGGTGAAGAAGGCCGGCGCCCAGGCCGCGATGCCGATCGCCACCGCGACGTAAAGCGCCTGGCCAAGGTGATGGCCGATATAGAAGCGCAGATTCTGGCCGATCAGGCGGAAGTATTCGACAAACGTCGCTTGGTGCACGGCCACGCGTCCAGCCGAACGCCGCTTCGGCTCAGGCGCCAGAAAGATCAGCAAGCCAATGAGCAGCCCAGGCAAGCCGATCAGCAAGAAGATCAACTGCCAGCCATGAATGGCGCCCAGAACCGGCACGCTAAAACTATCGCCGGGCGGAAACAGCGCCGACAGCGCTCCGCCGATGATGAGTGCTGCGCCGCCGCCAACTTTCAGCCCCAGCGCCGAAACCGAGAGCGGCAGCGTCAATCGCGACGGCGGAAACAGGTCCGCCAGCATGGATTGCTGGCCAGGCGACAGCACCGCCTCGCCGGCGCCGACGCCGGTGCGCGCCAGGAACAACATCTCGAACGATCGCGCCGCGCCGGTCAGCGCCGTCGATATGCTCCAGATCACCACGCCGCCCCAGATCACCAGCCGGCGCGAGAATTTGTCGATCATCCATCCCGCCGGCATCGCCGCGATCCCGTAAGAGATCGAAAACGCCAAGCCGTAGAGCAAGCTGAACTCGACATCGGTGATGCCAAGGTCGCGTTTGATCGGCTCGACCAGCAAAGTGAGGATATTGCGGTCGAGCACTGAGAGCACGACGAGCACGAACAGGATGAGCGCCGTGATCCAGCCGATCACGGGCGAAGGGTAGCTCTCATCCTCCGCCCGTTCGGGCGCCGCAGCGTTCGTACTCATCCCGCCCCAAAGCTCAGATCAACGCATAACGTGCGTAGTCGTTGATCTCAGCCTGCGTAAACGGCTTGCTTTCCGCAAGCCCATACAGGCTGCGGACGACATCGCCGGCGATGCGCTGGCGGACGTCATCCGGCATGCCGCCGGTGAGGCGCTCGAACAATTGGCGCGTGTTCGGCCAGAATGAATCGACGCCCATGAACGCGAACGAACCCCACATCAGGTGGGCGTCGCCGAAATAGCTGCGGTTCAGCAGCGTCGTGCGATCGTCCTGCGTCACGAAGTAGAAGTAGCGCCGCAGGTAGTCCGAGGGGAGGAGATCGGGATCGCCGAGGTTCACTTTCCGCAGCGCGGCCGTGCGCATGTAGGATTCGCTCAGCGCTTCGAACGATTGCGGCGCCCATCCCGCATTCGGCGCGACAGAGACGAAGCGAATGGCCGGGTTCTTGTCCGGAATGTTCGCGTAGATGATCGTCGTCATGTCCTGATAGAATTCCGGCGTCGCGCCGCCGGCGATGCCGATATCCGGCTCGCGGTCGCCATTGAGCGGCCGATAGAGCCCGATCGGCGTTTTCAGTCCGGCAGCCGTCTCCCAGAACGCCGCGCACTCGCCCATCGCCGGCGGCGTATCGGCGCCGCCCGGCCATGCATCAAGCACGACGCCGCGCAGCTTCAGTTTTTCGACCGCGCGCTTGAGTTCGGCGGTCGCGTCCTCGGCGCCGGTGGTCGGAATTTTCGCGGCGCCGACGAAGCGGTCGGGATCTTCCGCGCAGAGTTCGCCCAGCCAATCATTGTAGGCGCGATAGCAGGCGAGAATGAATTTGGGATCAGAGCTTGAATTGATCGCATCCCAAACCGTGCTCGTGGAGTAGAGCACCTCGCCATCGACCCCGTCGCGATCCTGAATCCAGCGCCGGCCATCGGCCGTGCTGAGCCAGGCGAGGTCGTCCTTGCCGGCGCGCGTGCGGCCCTTGTCGCCAATCGGCGCGGCTGGATATTCAATCGGCTCGCCGACTTGATTGGCGGCGCACCACGCCACGCCGCCGCGCGTGTCGACGAGGCGTGGGCACAGCGCCGCGTATTTCGCCGGCAGGCGCTTTTCCCAAAGATCCGGCGCTTCGATCACGCCGCTGGCGGCGGAGAACATGGACACTTGGCTCATGACTTGCTCTCCCTTACGCCGCTTGCCGTTCGTCGCGCTTGCCTTCGCCCGCCGCCGGCAATTCGTAGGGAATGCGGTAGAGGTCGGCCACAGTGCGCCACATCAGCCGCTCCCACTCGTCCGGCGGCACGCCGCCGGCCTTCAGCTGCGCATGCGCGAGTTCGACATCGATCGGCCAGTTGGAAACCGAGTGCGGGAAATCGCACATCCACATCATGCGATCGACGCCGATGGTGTAGCGATTGTTCACGCCGACCTGATCGATCAGGAACGTGGTGTAGATGTTGCGCATGAAATAGTCGGACGGCAGCATGTCGAGCTTCACGCCCAGCTTGTGCGCGTTCTTGCGATAGGTGGCGTCGAAACGCTCCAGATAGAACGGCACCCAACCCGACTGCACTTCCGCGCCGACGAATTTCAGCTTCGGGAAGCGATCGAACACGCCGTTCAAAATGAGCTTCTGGCACACCGTCTGGAAGGAGCCGGCGGCGATCGCCTTGCGCAGATCGAAATTGCCCTTGGTGAACGTCGCGATCGCGTTTGACGGAATGCGGATCGAGAGGTGCAGCGAAATCGGCTTGCCGATTTCTTCCGCCAGCGCCCAGAATTCATCGTCCTCGGGCGAAGGATCGGACAGCGAGCCGCTCGGATAGCTCTCGATCGCCACGCCCTTCATGTCGAGATCGATCAGGCAGCGCTTCAACTCGGAGATCGCGTCCTTGATGCCCGTGGTCGGGATGATGCCGATCGGAAACATGCGTGTCGGATCGTAGGAGCAGAACTCCTTCATCCAGTCATTGTAGGCGCGGAAGCAGTGATAGATGAGTTCCGGATCGGGGCCGGCCTTGATCGCGCCCCAGACGCCGGGATTGTTGTAGAAAAACTCGCCGTCGAGATTGTCTTCGATCTGTTCTTTCACGCGCTCCTTCGGATTGAACGAGCCTTGCAGGATGTCGGAGAAGCGCACGCCGCGCTGCACGCCGTCCTTCAGTTCGCCGAAGCGCGCTTTGTAGCCAGCGCGGTCGAAGCGCTTGGTGGCGCGGTGGTGGACGGCGGCGGCGCCGAAGGGCACCGGATTACTGACGCCCTCGATGCGCCAGGCTTCGCCGCCATTTTCAAGATCGATGATGTGCGGCGCGCGGTCCTTCAGGTGCGCGGGGACGCGCGTAATGAACATGTCCGCCGGCTCGTTCACATGCGAGTCCGCCGAAATCGCGCGATAAACCGTCATCGGTTCGATCCTCCCTGGTGTTTGCTGTCGGCTCGGCCGCAGGCTTGGTCGGCCGCCCGCTGGCTTGGTCATTTTCCCTAACTGATTAGTTAGTGCCTCGTCAATATGAAATTGACCGGCGGAGCAGAATCTTGGGGGCGGCGCTCAGGACCCGCGGCGGCCAGCCGCGCGCGTGCGCTGCGGCGCCTGCTTCGGCGCAGGTTTGCTCGCCCGCGCGTTGGCGCCGCGGGTCAGCCCGTCGAGCACCATGTCGGAGATTTGCGCGGCGTACGCGGCGCGCGTTTTTTCGTCGGCGCGCTCACGCCCGAGGCCCAGCGCGAGCGCGCTGCGGGCCGAGAACATCGCGTCGCACGCGCCCTGGATGGCCAAGTGAAAAAACACAGGATTCATCGGCGAAAAATCGCCGCTCTCGACACCTTGCCGCAGCAATTCGGCATGGCAATCCATCATCGGCCGGACAAACGATGTGGAGACATGCTCGCGCGCTTCCGGCGAACCGGAGGTCATCAAATACTGAATTAGCCGCGTCCAATACGGATTTGCGGCGTGGCCTTCGATCATGCCGCGGATGTGGCGGCGCAATTTCTCAGGCGCCGGCAGGTCGGTGGCCAACAGCCGCTTGGTGGTGGCGACGCCGCGTTCCGAGCCGCGCTCAAGCAGCGCGATCAGCAGCCCTTCCTTGTTGCCGAAGTGATATTTCACCAGCGCCTGGTTGCAGCCGGCGAGTTTGACGATCGCTTCAAGCGGCACCTCGACCGTTTCCTCGCGGTCGATCAGGAACGCGGCCGCCTCGATAAGGCGCTCCTTTTTTGAGGCGGCGACGACTTGCAGAAGGGGTTCGGGCACGGGCGCTCGGGGTTAACTAAGTGAATAGTTAGAGTAGCCGGCGAACAGGCGCCCGGCAAGCCGCTGGGCTTCGCGTTCCAAGTGACGGATTTCGCTGGAGAAATGCCTAGGCAGGGGTGGGGTCGAGCAGGATTTGGCCGCTCTCGACGCGCACCGGATACGTTGTCAGCGGCTCATAGGCCGGCCCGCCCAGGGCCGCACCGTTCTTCAAGCTGAAGCGTGCGCCGTGCATGGGGCACACGATCGTGCACTTCTTCATGTTGCCGCCGAGCAATTGCTCGTTGTCGTGCGTGCAGCGGTTCTCGATGGCGAAAATCTGGCCTTCCGATTTGCACAGAATGATCGCTTTGCCGTCGATGCGCACGAGCACTTGCTGGCCTTCGGCCAGCTGCTCTTCCCGCGCCACCGCCACGAACGTCTCGCTCATTTCTTTTTGGCCGGGCGTTCTTGCGCGGCTGCGATTTCCGCGGCGCTGAGACCGATGGCGCTCAACACTTCGTCAGTGTGTTCGCCCAGGCGCGGCGCATAGCTCGCGACGCCGCTCTGTTCGCCGTCGACGATCGCGGGGTGGCGCAGATAGAGATACTCGCCCGCGCCTGGATGTTCGCCGGGCAGGAACATGCCGCGCGCGGCCATGTGCGGATCGGTCGGCAATTGATCGAGCGTATTGGCCACGCACATCGGCACGTTGCGCTCGATCGCGATTGTCATCCATTCCTCACTGGTGCGTTCGAGGAAAATATCCTTGAGCACCTGACGCATCCACGGAATGCCGACGCCATAGTCTACGGGAATGTCGGTGCGGATATGCTGCTTCAGGTCCGGCCGCTCGATCGCGTCGCAGAAATTGAACCAGAACTTGTTCTCGATGGCGCCGAACATGATGTAGCGGCCATCTTTCGCTTCATAGAGCGTGTAAAGCGTCGAGCCCTTCGGCCAACCGTCATAGACGCTGCCGCGCGGCGCCATGCCGGTGAGATTGGTGATGCGCTCGTAGTTGAGGTTGGAAACCACGCCCAGCCACGAGGCGGCGAGATTGGCGTCGGTCGCGGCCACATCGATGAACGCGCCTTTGCCGGTTTGGGTGCGCCGCCACAGCGCCGCGAGCGCCGTCATCACCGCATAGGGGGCGCCAGCGCCGCCTTTCACGCCGTCCCACAGGTCGGTGCTGTCGGTGCGTTCGATGAAGCCGGTTTCAGGATCTTCCTTGGCCGGCAAACCGCCCGCCAGCGCCAGCATCGAATAGCCGTGCGCCGCGACGCGCGCGTACGGGCCGGTCATGCCGAAGCCGGTATTGGCCATGTAGATGATGTCGGGTTTGACCTTGCGCTGCTCTTCGTAGCCGATGCCCATTTGCTGGCACGCGCCGCCACGCAGGCCGTCGGCGAAAATGTCGATGGTTTTCAACAGCTCGAAAAAGGCGTGCCGGCCTTCCGGCGTGCGCACATTGATGGTGACGCTCTTCTTGTTTTTGTTGACTTGGATATGGGCGACGGAGTGTCCTGGCGTGATCACGCCCAGCATGTCGCGGAGATAATCGCCGGTGCCGGGTTCCTCGACCTTGATCACCTCAGCGCCAAGATCGCTCAGCAGCATGCCGAGATGATCGCCGTTGAGCAGGATGCCGAATTCGAGAACCCTGATGCCCTTGAGCAAGTCCAGCATGGCGGCGTTTTCTCCCTCCGCCGGGTCCGCACTGCGCCCGGCTTCATGTCGCATCAAACGACCTCTGGCCGAAAATTGCAACAGAGGGCAATTTGTTGCCGGCAGCCATAAGGGCTCGGAGCAGCAATCTTGAGCGGCGGATCACTCAATCGTGTCGTGCGCACCGCCACGCGGGCAGGGCAGGCGCGCGCGGTGGTGGAGGACGACTTCCATCATTTCCGCGTCTCGCTCGATCACGACGGCGAGCGCATTACCCGCATCGACGCAGAGCCGCTGCGCTTTCCGTTTTCGCTCTGCGCCGCAGCCGGCGGCGAACTGGGGAAGCTGATCGGCGCGCCGCTGTCGCGGCTCGCGGCCGACATTTTCCGCTACACCGAACCGCGTCTGCAATGCACCCATCAGTTCGATCTCGCCGCGCTGGCCATGGCGGCGGCGGCGCGAGGGCATGGGCGCAGCTATCGCGTCGAGGCGCCCGATCCAGTCGAAGGCCGCATGCGCGCCGCCGTTTGGCGCGATGGCGAATTGGTCTTCGCCTGGGATGTGGCCGGCTACAGCGTCGAGGGCCCCGCGCCGTTTGCGGGCTTAGGGCTAGGGCAGGGCTTCACCGATTGGGTGACGCGAAACTTGAGCGAGGACGAAGCTGAAGCGGCGCTGGTTCTGCGGCGCGGCGTATTCATCTCCCGCGGACGCAGGATCATTGAGGAGCTTGACCGCAGCCCGCATGCGCCAGCGCGCGGCGGTTGCTGGGTGCAACAGCCGGGCCGCGCCGAGCAGGCCTTGCGGGAATACGGATCGCCGCGAGACTTTACCGGCCGCAGCGACGAGCTGACGCTCTCGGACGAAGACTGGCTGCGCTTTGCTCCCTCGCAAAGCTCACCAGCTTAGATACAAGTCCTTGATCGAGAACACGAAGCCGCCATGCGCGATGGGCGCCGTGCCCGGCTTGATGCGGAACGGCGGCAGACGCGCCAGATATTCCTCCAGCCCGATGATCAATTCGCGCCGCGCCAAGTGTGAGCCCAGGCACCGGTGGGGGCCGTACGCGAACGCCGTGTGGCGATTGTTTTCGCGCGACAGATCAATGCGATTGGGCTCCGGAAACTCATGTGGATCGCGGTTTGCGATCATCGTGGCGCACGACACCCAGTCGCCAGCCTTCATCTGAATGCCTTCGAACTCGGTGTCTTTCGTCACCACGCGCAGCATCTGCACGGTCGCGAACGCGCGGAACATTTCCTCGACGGCGGAGGGGATGAGGGCGGGGTTCGCGCGCAGGCGTTCCTGGTCGTCCGGGTTCTGCGCCAGATGGCGCAAATCGAAGCCGATGGCCGAGGCCACAGTGTCGAGACCGGCGGTAAAAATCAGCGCGCCCATGCCGGTGGCTTCGTCATCGGTAAGCGGCCGGCCATCGACGTCGGCCTGGATCACGTAGGTCATGAAATCATCGGCCGGCTCGCGCCGGCGTAATTTGACCAGATCTTCCATAAATTTTTTGATCGTGCCCATCGCCGCGACGCGCTCGGTGATCTCGGTGCTGTGCAGCAGCTGATCGGCCCAGCGCAGAAACTCCGGCCGTCGGCTGTCGGGCAGGCCGAGAAATTGCAAGAACACGCCTACCGCGAACGGAAACGCAAAGTCCTGCATGACCTCGCATTCGCCCTTGTCCTTGAACGTCTCGATCAACCGCACGGCGCGTTCGCGCGCGCCGGCCTCCATCGCCGTCACCCGCTTCGGCGAGAGCAGGGGATTGAGCAGCGTGCGATAGTATGAGTGCGACGGCGGATCGCTTTCAAACGGCACCAGCCGCCAGTTCTCACCCAGCGTGCTCGCATAGACGGCGCGGTCGCTGGAGAAGGTCGCCGGATCTTGCAGCACGCGGCGCTGGTCGTCGGCGCGCGTGATCACCCATGTGCCATGACCCTGCACGGTGTTGTTCGGCGCGTAAAAAATGCGCGGACCCTGATGCACGAAACTGAGCGCGGCTTGCGGGTCGCCATTCGGCGTCGGCGCCATGCCCGGCGTCCGCCAGAAACTGAAATCGCGGACGAGGTCTTGGGGAACATGGGCGGGAATCGCCGCGCCTGCGCTCATCGGGCTCCTCCTTATGGTTGGCCGCGAGCATACACGGGGTTTTTCCGGCGCCTAGGCTTTTTGCACTAGAGTGAAAAATTGGTGACGCCGCCCCGATCCGGTGCTATGGCTGCAAAAAAGGGAGGCGTGCGGCATGTTCGAAGGCATGAAACTCGGCACCAATGTCTATCGGTTTCCGGATTTCAGCACTGATTTCCGCGAAATCGTGTCGTTCGTGCAGACCGCCGAGCAGCTCGGCTACAGCCACGTGCGCTTCCTCGACCACGTTGTCGGCATCGTCGCCGAGAAGCACGGCGGCATCGCGCAGACGCCGTACACGGATAAGAGCGTCATCCGCGAAGTGTTCACGCTGATCGCCTATCTCTCCGCCGTCACCACCCGCATCGAGTTCACCACCGGCGTGCTTGTGCTGCCGCAGCGCCAGACCGCGCTCATCGCCAAGCAAGCCGCCGAGATCGACATCATGTCCGGCGGACGCATCACGCTCGGCGTCGGCCTGGGCTACAATCCGATCGAGTTCGAAGCGATGGGCGCCAATTTCAAAGCGCGCGCGTCGATGTTCGAAGAGCAGGTGCACGTGCTGCGCCTGCTGTGGACGCAGAACGACGTCACCTACGAGGGTCGCTTCCACAAGCTCACCAATGTGAGCCTCAGCCCACGCCCGCTGACCCGCCCAATTCCGCTCTTCTTCGGCATGGGCCGCGCCATCGCGCCGATCCCGCCGGATGCGGTGTTGGAGCGCTGCGGCCGCCTGGCCGATGGCTGGCTGCCGATCTTCAAGCCGGACGCCGAAGGCCGCGCCGCTGTCGACAAGATGGAGCGCGCCGCGCGCGAAGCGGGCCGCGACCCCAGCAAAATCATCATGGAAATGGGTTTCGCTGTCGCTGACCTCTCGCCTGATCAGATCCGCGACGAGGTGAAGAAGCGCCAGGATTTCGGCGCCACGCGCATCAATTTCCTCGTCCCCGGCAAGTCCGCGGCCGAGCAAACCGAAGACATCAAACGCCTCGCCGACGTGCTGAAGCTTGGCTAGTCGAGCGCGTAGTACGGCGCCTCGAGCATGGCAGTGAGCAGTTGCGACAAATGCTGAAGCGACGTGTTCGAACCCCACATCGGGTGTGCGCGGCTAATGTCCGAAAGCGCGCCTTCGCGCATGGCCAGAATAGAGCGCAGCGACGATCCGAGAAACAGGATGCGCTGGTTCTTCGCCGCCAGCGGCATTTCCGGCATCAGCCGGCGCAAGTGCGCGACGCAGCGCTTATAACCCTGATCGTAGCGCCCGCCGATTGTGTCGTAAAACAGCGCCTGGTGCGTCAGGTGCAGCATGGTGACGAAGCGCACGTAGGTTTCTTCCGAAACCGGATAGCCCATCACGTCGACGGAGGTTTCCGTCACGATGTCGACCAGTTCGCGCACGGTGAACGGGCCGCCCCTGGCCTCCAGCGCCGAGACTCGCTCGTGACGCTTCTTGTCGATGATGATGGCGCCGTCGATCAGCAGTTCGCGGACGAGCGCCTCCTTCGAGCCGAAATGGTAGCCGACCGCGCCATGGTTTTTCTGGCCGGCGGCGTCGGCGATCTCGCGCACCGTGACGCCATCGACCCCGCGCTCGGCGAACAAGCGGCAGGCGACACGTTTGAGAACGTCGGCGGCGTCGACGCGCGGTTTCACATCCATTCTCGCCATCCGCAGTGCATCCCATTGCCTTGTTCTTTGGGTCAAGTGCATTATCCATTTGAATTAAATTCCGTGGTCGGCGGGGCCTCAGCCGACATCGAAAGCAGGGCGGCCTGAGATGAGTGACACCGATTTTTCCGGCAAACGGGTGCTGGTGGTGGGCGGATCGAGCGGCATCGGCAACGGCGTCGCGCAAGCGTTTCGCGCGCGCGGCGCGGATGTCCACGTGTGGGGCACGCGCGCGAAAGCGTCCGATTACAAGCGCGCCGATGGCTCCGATTTGCGCGGGCTCGGCTACACCTCCGTCGATGTCGCGGAGCCGAGCGCCATTGAAGAAGCGCCTGCGCCGTTCGACGGGCTCGACGTCCTAGTGCTGAGCCAAGGCACCGTTGTCTATGGCCGCAAGGAATTCGAGCGCGAAGGCTGGGACAAGGTCATGGCCGTCAATCTCGACAGTTTGATGCACTGCAGCAGGCGGTTCAAACCTGATCTCGCAGATGCGAAGGGATCGATCATTATCATTTCGTCGATTGGCGGCACGCGTGCGCAATTCGGCAATCCCGCTTACGCCGCCTCCAAGGCGGGCGCGATCAATCTGGTGCGTACGCTCGGGCGCGCATGGGCGAGCGAAGGCGTGCGCGTCAACGGCATCGCGCCCGGCATGGTTGACACCAAGCTCACCAAAGTGACGACCGAGCATCCGAAGCGCTTGGCGGAAACGTTGGAAAAAATTCCCATCGGCCGTCTCGGCACACCCGACGAAATGGCCGGAATAGCGCTGTTTTTGGCCTCTCCGCTGGCCAGCTATATTTGCGGACAAACAATCATCGCCGACGGGGGCATCACCGCCTGAACGTCGCGCCGGGAGGACTGAATGACGGCGACGGAAAACACGGCGGACAGATCCACGCCAGCAGGCTTCGCGGCTTGGTGGATGGTCGCCGTACTGTTCGTCCTCAACATTCTGTCCATGTTGGATCGGCTCATTCTCACCATGCTGGTGGGGCCGATCAAAGCCGATCTGCTCATCTCCGACTTTCAGATGAGCCTGATCCTTGGGCCCGCGTTCGCGGTGTTCTACGCGTTGTTCGGCGTGCCGATCGGCTGGGCCGTCGATCGCTATTCGCGGCGACTGATCATTTTCTGCGGTGTCACGCTGTGGGCGCTCTCGACGGTGGCGAGCGGCTTTGCGCGCTCCTACGAAACGCTGCTCTTCTTCCGCATCTGCGTCGGCATCGGCGAAGCCGCGCTTGCGCCGGCGGCGGTCTCGCTGATTGCCGACGCATTCCCGAAAGATCGCGTCACCACGGCGCTTTCAGTGTTTCAATCTGCAGCGAAAATCGGCGCCGCGTTCGCCATGGCCGCAGGCGGTTTGGCGATTGCCTTTGCCGGCGTCGTCATGGCCGAACATGGCTCTTTATTTGAGTTTTCGCAGCCTTGGCACTTGGTGATGGCGATGGTCGGCGCGCCCGGCATCGTCATCGCGCTGCTGGTTTTCACCTTCCGAGAGCCGGCGCGAACAGCGGTGAAAAAAGCGTCGGCGCTGAGCACCGGCGATCTGCTCGCCTTCTTGCGTCAGCGTTGGCAGCTCTGGGTCGGGATGTTTGTCGCGTTCAACTGCATCTCCATTCTCGGCTTTGCGCTCAGCGGCTGGATGCCAACCTATTTCGATCGTCAGTTCGGCTGGACGCCGGTGCAGTACGGGCCAGGCTTGAGCCTCACCAACATCGCGTCGGCGGTGTCGCTTGTCATCAATGGCTGGATCATCGATCGGCTGTATCGGCGCGGCATGCGCGACATCCACCTGCGTTTCTACACTTGGCTGATTATTGCGATTTCGCCGGCATTTCTGCTGATTTTCTACATCCAGGATCCGGCGCTCGTTCTGATCTGCTACGCGCTCATTCAATTCGTGACGGTGCCGTTCTTCGTGTTTGTTTCCGCCGTCATCGTCATGGTGGCGCCTGGCCAGGCGCGTGGTCAGTTGGCGGCGCTGTACTTTGCGTCGTTCACGGTGCTCGGGCAGGGCGTGGGGCCAACGTTGGTCGGCGCCATCACCGATTACGGTTTCGGTGACGAAGCGATGCTTGGCCGTTCGCTTGCAATCGTGACGCTTACCGGCATCGCGATCGCCTTTGCTGCACTGCAGTTCTCGCTTCGCCACGTTGGCGCGGCGATCAAGGATGCGGAGGCTGAAACGCGCGAGGTTGGCGGCGCCGGGGGCGCTGAAACGCCGGCTACAGCGTGAGCCATTGTAGCTTCCGTGCAATGGCGTGCGCCTTGTCGGCGCCTAAGCCTGCATCGGCGGCGATAAATCACTTGACTTAGAGCTGAAAAATGCACTCTGCTGCAGTTTGTTGACGGTAAGGCCTGTCGAAAACAGGACCGGATCGCAAAAAATAAGGGGAGGAGTCAGATGTCACATAGGTTTTTTAGACTCTTAGGGGGCGCCGCACTCGGCGCGCTCGCGCTCGCGGTTCCGATCAATGGCGCGTACGCGCAGGACGCCGAGGAAGAGAACGTAGGCGTCGGCGAAGTGATCGTTACGGCGCAGCGCCGTGAACAGAACCTGCAAGATGTTCCGCTTTCCATGGCGGCGTTCAACGCGGAAGCGCTGACCGAAGTTGGCGCCAACAACATCGAAGCCATTAACGGCCTCGTCCCCAACGTCGTCGTCGAGCACGTCGGCCTCTTCCCCGCCGCCGCCTCACTTTCCATGCGCGGCGTCGGTTACGCCGGCATCGAGAGCTTCGCCGATCCGGACGTCGCCGTGTACATCAACGGCGTGTATCAAGCACGGAACGCGGTGGCGTTGAGCTCCACCGTTGACGTGCAGCAGATCGAAGTGCTGCGCGGCCCGCAGGGCACGCTGTACGGACGCAACGCCTATGCGGGCGTTATCTCGCTGACCACCAACCGTCCGGAGATGGACGAAGCCTCCGCCAGCGCGGCGGCGACGCTCGGCAATTATGGCCGCGTCGATCTCGAATTCGTCGGCAACGTGCCGTTGATCGAGAATGTGCTCGCCGGTCGTATCGCCGTGCGCAGCCACCGCCTCGACGGCTTCTTCGAGAACAACGGCATCATCGATGCGGCCGGCACCGTCGATCAGTCGCTGGAAGGCGATCCGATCGGTCGTGAAGACACGCTCTATGTTCGTCCGACTTTGCGCTACACGCCGAACAACAATCTGACGGTCGATTTCATCGGCGAAATTTTCCGCGAGCGTTCGGAAGCCTATCCGGCCGTTGGCATGCCGGCAGCAGCGCCGCCTGCCGCCGGCGTCAACGCCGTCGGCATTTTCGCCAACTGCCCGACGCCCGCGGTTCGTCCGCAAGCGACGGTCTGCTACGGCGCCCGCAATCCCTTCGGTGACGAAAGCCGCGGCCTTCCAGGCGACGGCAGCGATCCATTCAGCATCGGCACCAATATGGGGGGCCGCCCGGCCAACTACGACTCGCAAGTCTATGTGCTCGATGCGGCCTACGACCTCGCTAATGGCCGCGTGCGCGCGATCATCAGTCACACCGACGTCGAAGAAGAAGTGTGGGCCGATACCGACGGCACCAACCAAAACGTCTTCTCGTCAGCGCGCTGGCAGGACTATCGGGCGTTTACCGCCGAACTGCAGTACGTCGCCGACTGGGGCGAGCGCCTCAACGTTGTGTCCGGCATCACTTACCTGGCCGACGAGTACAACACGACGCAGCTGAGCTTCACCGACTTCTCGGCGCCATTTATCGGCGAGTTCACGCCGTTCTCGGTCAACCCGTCCTACATCAACAACGAAGGTGAGCGCACCGCCTGGGCCGCCTACGCTCAGTTCGAGTACAACATCACCGATCCGTTGAGCATCGTGCTTGGCGGCCGTTACTCGTGGGAAGAAAAGACCGGCTATCGCGGCGAGAACACGACACTGAGCGCCGCCGGCTTCGCGCCGACGATCGACTTCAGCTCGCATCCGTTCAGCACCGTGCCCGGCGTTGTGTTCACCGCGCCGGATCAATCGTGGAGCAACTTTGCCCCGCGCGTTGGTGTAAACTACGAAGTGTCCGACGACATGCTCGTCTATGCCTTCTGGCAGCGCGCATTCAAGTCGGGCGGCTTCAACGGCAACGCCGCCGATCGCGCGGCGTTCGAGACGCCCTACGACGAACAGACGGTCGACTCGTACGAAGCGGGCTTCAAGAGCGAGTGGCTCGACCGCCGCCTGCGCGTGAACGTCAACTTCTTCTTCGCTGAGTATCAAGATCTGCAGCGCTCGGCCGTGACGCCGTCATCCACCGCCCCCTCGGGCGTCGTGACCGTCACCTCCAACGCCGCCGCGGTTGAGAGCTATGGCGTCGAAATCGAAACCGCCATGCTGATCACGCCGAACTTCACCGTGTTCGCCAATATCGGCTACAATCCGTCGGAATATTCGGACTATTGCGCAGACCTCGACGGCGCCGGCATCTCGAACACGCCAGCGCCCGGCCAAGTCGGCTGCGCCCCGGTCACCAACGTCGATCTCGGCCCCGCCGGCCCGTCGCCGGAAGACCGCTTCCTGGTGCCGACCGACAACTCAGCCCTCCGCACGCTGCGTGCGCCGGAATGGGACATCACCGCGGGCGGCGAATACGCCGTCGATCTCTCCGGCGGTGGCGACCTGACCTTCAACGCGTCGGTCAACTATCGCTCGGAAGCGTGGACCCAGCTCCTCAACGTGCCGTACTCCTATCGCCGTCCGATGACGACGGTCGACGGCAACATCGTGTGGGAGCCGGATGGCGGCAATTTCAGCGTCACGCTGTGGGGCCGCAATCTGACCGACGAGGTCGATGTGCTGAACTACACGCCAGTCGCTGGCCAGTTCGCCTTCATGCACCCGACGCCGCCGCGTACCTACGGCGTCACGCTGCGGGCTGACTTCTAGACGTCCCCTCCAGGAGTAACTTAAGCCTTTTGGGCGCGCGTGGGTTTTCCCAGGCGCGCCCATTTTTCTTGGAGCGACGCCCATGACCATCTCCGCCGACCTCTCCGGCAAAACCGCGTTCGTCACCGGCGCCTCGAGCGGCTTTGGCGCACATTTCGCCAAGCTGCTCGCCCAGCATGGCGCGCGCGTCGTGGTCGGGGCGCGGCGGGTCGAGGCGCTCAAGTCATTGGTGAGCGAAATCCAAGCCGCCGGCGGGCAGGCGAGCGCGGTTGCGCTCGACGTGCGTGATCTCGGCTCCATCCGCGACGCGCTTGCAGCGGCGGGCCCGCTCGACATCCTCGTCAACAATGCCGGCGTCGGCGCCGGCAAGCCTGTGCTCGAACAAACCGAGGAGGATTGGTCCTTCGTGCTCGACACCAATCTTCGCGGCGCTTTCTTCATGGCGACCGAAGCGGCGCGCGCCATGCGCGAAGCCGGCATTGCCGGCTCGATCGTCAACATCGCGTCGATCCTCGGCCTGCGCCAAGGCATGGGCGTTTCGACCTACGCCATATCCAAAGCTGGCCTCATCCAATTGACCAAGCAGCTGGCGCTCGAACTCGCGCGCTACCGCATTCGCGTCAACGCGCTCGCGCCCGGCTATTTTGGCACGGACATCAACAAGGATTTCTTCGACACCGAAGCGGGCGCCGCTTTGATCAAGCGCGTCGCCATGCGCCGCCTCGGGGACCTCGACGATCTCGACGGCCCGCTCTTGCTGCTGGCTTCCGATGCGTCGAAATTCATGACCGGCAGCGTCATCGCTGTCGATGGCGGGCACTTGTTGTCGGGCCTGTGATCGCGCAACGCACGCTTCGGGTTGCGACTTGTTGCACGATGGTGCAGAATTGACGCAAAGGGAGCCTTGAGGCTCTCGTCTGGGAGGTTCACATGGCCGGTCCGCTCGATCATCTCATCGTCGTCGATGCGTCGCAGGTCATGCCGGGCTCGATCGTCGGCATGCTGATGGCCGATCACGGCGCCGAGGTGATCAAGGTCGAGCCGCCCGGCGGCGTCTATTATGCCGGCGACCTCCCGCGCAAAGCCTGGGAGCGCGGCAAGAAGAGCATCGAGCTCGACATCTTCAAGGACGCCGACCGCGCCAAGCTGCGCGGCCTCATCGCCACCGCCGATGTCTTCATCCATTCGCTTGAAGACGCCGACGCCGCCAAGCTCGGCCTCGACCGAGCCAGCCTCGGAAAAACCCAACCCGGCCTCGTCGTCTGCGCGCTCACCGCATACGGCGCCGACACCCCGCACGCCGGCAACCCGTACGGTGAATCGCTCGCCGCCGCTTTGCTCGGCGTGATGGGCGAGAAGGCAAGTTCAGTGCGCCCCGGCCCGGTCTATCTCGGCCACCCGGCGCTGCACTACGGGCAAGCGTTCGTCGCCACTATCAACATTCTTGCGGCTCTGCGCGCGCGCCGCATCATCGGCGCCGGCCAAGCCGTCGAAGCGTCGCTGCTCGACGCCTATCTCGCGCAATCGCCGATGAACAATTGGTGGAACGAGCACGGCATCTCCTACATCAAGAAGGGCGACGGCAGCGCCCGCGACCGCTTCGGCAAGACCCGCCTCGTCACCGGCCTGTTCGAGTGCGGCGACGGCCTCTTCCTGCAAATGCACACCGGCGGGCAGGGCGGCTTCAAGGCCGCGTTCGACGTGCTGGGCTTCGGCGACCGCATTCAAAAAGTCACCGCCCCGGAAATGTCGGTGCCGCTCACGGACGACGAGTACAACATCGCCCGCGTCGAAGTGTACGACGCCTTCCTCACCAAGCCGCGCGACGAGTGGATCAAGCTTTTCCACGCCGTCGACGTCGCCGCGCTGCCGGTGCTGGAGCCGGCGGAAATCCTGCTCGACGATCAAGTCGAGTTTGTCGGCCAGCGCATTGAGCTGAAGGATCCCGATTTCGGCACGATCTATCAGGCCGCGCCCGCCGTGCGCTTCGCCGCCACCGCTGCGGTGAAGCCAACGCCGGCGCCGGCTGTCGGCGCCAACAATGGCGACCTCGCTGCTTTGACCGCGCGTCCCAAGCGCGGCGCCGCGAAGGGCGATGCGAAAGCCGTCAAAGGCCCGCTCGACGGCATCCGCATTCTGGATTTCAGCTCGTTCTTCGCCGCCGGCTACGGCTCGCGTCTGCTCTCCGATCTCGGCGCCGACGTCATCAAAGTGGAAACGCCGGAAGGCGACCAGATGCGGCCCTTGTCGAATTGCTTCGACGCCGCCCAGCGCGGCAAGCGCGACATCGTCGTCAATCTGAAAAACCCGGAAGGCCTCGCCATCGTCCACAAGCTGGTCGAAACCGCCGACGTGGTGCTGCACAATCTGCGCCCCGGCAAAGCCGACAAGCTCGGCATCGGCTACGCCACGCTTTCGGGCATCAATCCGCGGCTGATCTACGCCTATTTGCCGGGCTACGGCTCGAAGGGGCCGAAATCGCTGTTGAAGAGTTTCGCGCCGCTGGTCAGCGGCTGGACGGGGCTGCTCTATGAAGGCGGCGGCGAAGGCAATCCGCCGACGCCCGGCGTCTTCGGCAACGAGGATTACAATAACGGCTTCCTCGGCGCGGTGGGCATGCTGATGGCGCTTGAGCGCCGCGCCGAAACCGGCAAAGGCGATTATCTCGAATGCCCGCAGCTGCATTCGAGCCTGTTCACCACCTCCGAGCACTTCCTCGACGCCAACAAGAAGGTCGTCTACGGCATGCGGCTCGATCGCGAGCAGATGCGCTTCAATGCGCTCGACAGCATCTATCGCACCAAGGACGCCAAGTTCGTCTGCATTTCGTGCCGTCAGGACGAGCGTTACGCCGCGCTCGCCAAGGCGCTGGGCGATGTCGAACTCACCAGCGACCCGCGCTTCGCCAGCGCCGCCGCGCGCAAAGCCAACGACAAGGACTTGCAGGATCGCTTGAGCGCGGCGTTCGCCAAGCTCAACGCCGATGAAGCGCACGCCAAGCTCAAAGCCGCCGACGCGCCCGCCGAAATCGTGCGCGACGCGACCTGGCTCGACGATTTCTTCTGGGCCGAGTGGGCCGAAAAGAGCGGCCGCGTGATTGAAGACAAGACCTCGATCTACGGCCACGTGCGCATGATCGGCCTGGTCAATCGCCTGCAGGCGACGCCGGGCGTGAAGAAACTCTCCGCGCCGCGCCTGGGCGAGCACACCAGCGAATTGCTGGCCTCGCTCGGCTATTCATCCGCCGAAGTGCAGGATTGGATCGATCGCCGTGTCGTCGTGCAGCACACCCCCGACAAAGAAAAAACCGGCCTCGCAAAAGCGGGATAGCGCGCGCTTTGGGCCGACGTGCGTGCGCATAGACCCTCTCCCCGAGAGGGGACACGCTCGTTCTCTCCGATCCAAGCGCCGCAGCCGCGCTCATCCTCGAAGCCCTGCGCCAGCCCTCACCCTAACCCTCTCCCCTCTCGGGGAGGGGGCAGGGTGAGGGATGGCTCAGTCGTGCGAAAGCCCAGGACGGGGTGACATGCGCGTCGTGTTGTGAAGCGTTGCGTCACAAGCGGGGTGCGTGTGTGTCACCCGCCCCTCACCCGCCCCAGGCGCGCACGCTTGGTCGATATATGTCTCCGCTTCAATCTTTACGGTGTCGTACCCATACCATCCAAAATACGCCGGCCGTCGCAAACACCCAGCCTATGACAAACAATGCGCCACCATTGTCTCCGACAAACCAATAGCTGAGCGCCCACAGCGTGATCGCTATGGCGAGCATGACAATGCTAGGGATGTAAGACTGCAGATTTCCACGGGTGGCAGGCTTGCCAAAGCGCTCGCCAATGCGCCGAGCGGCCTCAGGAAACGTCAGCCAAACTCCGAAAGAAGCGACAAAAATTTAGGTCGCAAATGCCGGGGCGCCACGAATTGCAGACGCGACAAACCAGATAACTGCGAGACCCAGAAGCAAGATTCCCGTTATCTTTGCTGGAGACATTGATTTGAGCACCTAGGCAAATCCAATCCGTCCATAACGGCACCCAAATTGAGTGGGTGACACACACGCACCCCCGATCACGGCGGCTACGCTCCACAGCACGATGTGCGTGTGTGTCACCGACGCACTTGTCACCGACGCACTTGTTGTGAAGCGTCACAAGCGGGGTGCGTATGTGTCACCCGCTCGCACTTCTAGTCGCGCCCGAAAGTGTGTGTCACCCTTTCTCAGCCTTTCTCAGCCTTTCTGGAAGCAGCGTTTGCGCCCGTTTGCCGCGCTGTCCCGGTGGAAACTGAACAATGAGGATCGCGTGAAGGTACTTACTAGCCGCAATGTCCTCGCTCAGGCTTTGATAACGGCAAATTCGTGGTTTGCCCTCTGTGCGGCGTGGACGATGTTCGGGGCTGTCTTTGGCGTTCTATTTCTTGGGGTGTCGCCAGTGCGACTGTTTCACGCCGGCGCCATATATATCGCGTTCTTTTCCATGTTCTTTGTAGCCTCGGTAATGGTTGCCAAAAGGAAGCTCAGGAAGAGAGCTGACTTCGCGACGAGGTTTGATGCGGCGAGTGACGCCGAGAAAGGCGCATTTGTCGGGCGCTCGCTCATGAGTGGAGACCCGCCTGGCCCCACGCTGCAACCGGATGAACTGTGACGTTCGCATCGACTATCGCGGGTGCGTGTGTGTCACCCGCGCCCACCGCCGCCACCGACTCGGTCCTATCCGCGGATTTTTCCCTGTAAAAACAACAAAACCAGCCCCCTCAATCCGACCGGTTTCGCGGCGAGTCTATACTCCTGCACATGACCCTTCACCCAACCCCAATCAGCCGCCAACGCCTCGCCCGGCTCAATGCCTGGGCGAGGCTGTGGCTGATCTGGTTGGGCGGATTGGTTGCGCGCTTCTTCTCAAACAACTGGCGCGCGCGTGATCTCGACTCCGCCGCGAAAATCGTCGGCAAGCTTTTGATGATCAACACGGCCATGCACGTGTGCGCGCAACGCACGCCGAAACGCTACGGCCGGCGCAAGGACTATATCCTGCGCACCATACTCGGCTCACGTATCCGCGGCGCTCTGCGCGGTCGAACCTTCGCGGCGCGCTTCTTCGCCATCCTCTCAGTGATGCGCGATCTGGACCAAAACGTCGCCCGCCTCGTGCGCCGGCTGCGCAACGGGCTGACGCGGCTCCACATCATCGACCCGCTCACGATCAGCGACGCCTGCGCGCAACTCTGCGCGCCCGCCGCTGCGCTTAGCGATACCTCCTAAGCGCCGCACCAAAACGGCTGCACGCCGCCGCCGCCGCATGCTAAGTCCCTGCGGCGATGATCGAAATTCACCCCATCACAGCCATCGGCGAAGTCCGCGCCGGCGACGACCTCGCCGCGACGCTGGCCGCCGCCTGCGCGCCGCTGGGCCTGCGCGCCGACGATATCCTGGTGGTGACGCAGAAGATCGTCTCCAAGGCCGAAGGCCGCTTCGTCGATCTCGCCGCCATAAAGCCCTCAACCCGCGCCGTCGAACTGGCCGAGACGACACGCAAGGATCCGCGTCTCGTCGAACTGGTGCTTGCGGAGTCCAGCGCCGTGATCCGCGCCGTTCCCAATGTCCTGATCACTCGTCACAAGCTCGGCTTCGTGATGGCCAATGCCGGCATCGATCGCTCCAATCTGGGCCCAGACGGCGGCGATCTCGCTCTGCTGTTGCCGGAAAATCCCGACGCGTCCGCCGCCGCGCTCGCGCGCGCGCTCGATGTCGCGGTGGTGATCTCCGATAGTTTCGGCCGCCCGTGGCGCGTCGGCGTCGTCAATGTCGCGCTCGGCAGCGCCGGCCTGCCGGCTCTGTGGGATCGCCGCGGCGAGACCGATCGCGACGGGTGTGTGCTGGAAGTGACGCAAGTCGCGATCGCCGATCTGGTGGCTTCCGCCGCCGGCCTCGCCATGGGCGAAGCCGGTGAAAGCGTGCCCGCCGCACTGGTGCGCGGCTATGCGCCGAGCGGCGCCGCCAACGATGCGCGCGCTTTGATCCGGCCGCCGGAAGAGGACCTGTTCCGGTGAAGGTGGTTGTGCTCACCGGCGGCGTCGGCGGCGCCAAGCTTGTGCTTGGCCTGCAGCACGTGCTGGCGCCGGAAAACATCACCGCCATCGTCAACACCGGCGACGATTTCCGCCATTTCGGCCTCTACGTCTCTCCCGATATCGACACGCTCGTCTACACGCTGTCCGGCAAAGCCAACGCCGCGCAAGGCTGGGGCCGGGAAGGCGAGACCTGGAATTTCATGGCCGCCGTCCGCTCGCTCGGCGGCGCCGATTGGTTCTCGCTCGGCGATGGCGACCTGGCGCTGCACGTGCTGCGCAGCGCGCGCTTGGCGCAAGCCGAACCGCTCTCGGCGATCACCGCCGACATTGCAAAAGCCTGGAACATCGGCGCGCGCATTCTGCCGATGAGCGACGATTCCGTCGCCACCTGGCTGGAGACCGACGAGGGCGAGCTCGAATTTCAGCGCTATTTCGTGCAGCGCCGCTGCGAGGCGAAAGTACGCGCCATCGGCTTTCGCGGCGCGGAAAAGGCCGCTGCCGCGCCCGGCGTCATCGCCGCGATCGAGGCCGCCGACGCCATCCTGATCGCGCCGTCGAACCCCTATCTCAGCGTCGATCCGATCCTCGCCGTCGCGCCCATCGCCGCCGCCCTGCGCGCCGCGCGCGCGCCAATCGTGGCGGTGTCGCCCTTGGTGGGCGGCAAAGCCGTGAAGGGGCCGACGGCGAAGCTGATGCAGGAACTCAAAGTCGAGGTCACCAACCGCGCCATCGCGCGCCACTATCACGGGCTAATCGCCGGCCTCGTCATCGATAGCGACGACGATGCGCCGGAAGGTCTCGCCATCGAACGCACCGCCACGTTGATGACCACGCTTGAAGACCGTATGCGCGTCGCCCGCGCGGCATTGGCCCTGGCGCAAAGATTGTCTGCCTCTTGAACTGGACCGCCATCGTGCCGCTGCGCAGCGGCGGCGAACGCAAGACGCGCCTTGCCGGGCGCTTCACCGCCGCCGAACGCATAGCGCTGGCGGAAGCGATCTCGGCCCACACGCTGGCGTCGCTGCGCGAAGCCGCCGCCATCGCTCGCATCATCGTCGTCGCCGCCGCGCCGGTTGCGCCGGACCTCGGTTGGCGGCGCGATGAGGGCCGCGGGCTCAATGCCGAACTGACGGCCGCGCGCGCCAGCATAGACGGCCCCGCGCTCGTCATTCACGGCGACTTGCCGTTGCTGACCAGCGACGATGTCAACGCACTGCTGGGCGCCGCAGACACAGCCGGCGTCGCCATCGCGCCCGATCGTCACGGCGAAGGCACCAACGCGCTGGCGGCGCTGGCGCCATTTCCGTTTGCGTTTGGAGAGGGCAGCTTTCAGCGCCATCGCGATGCGGCGCCGCCCAACGCGGCCATCGTGCGCCGTCAGGGCCTGGCCTTCGATATTGATACGCCGGAAGATTTCGACGCCGCCGTCGCCGCCGGCTGGAGGCCGCCGCTCTAGGGCGGCGGTTCCGCTATTGCGCGGGGCGAAAAGTGCACTATGGTGCAAATATTGGAGGAGGAAGCGCGATGGCAGACTCAGCGGGCGCCGTGGCCCAATATATCGAGTACGAAGTTCGCGAGTCCGTCGCCTGGATTTGGCTGAACCGGCCGCAAGTCGGCAACGCGCAGAACTATCGCCTGTTGGCGCAGCTGGACGACGCTTTCCGCCGCGCGGTCGAGGATGACAACGTCGCTGTCGTCGTGCTCGCCGGGCGTGGAAAACATTTCTCCGCCGGTCACGACATCGGCACGCCGGAAAAGGACGGCCACCTGCCGCGCGAGCGCAAGCACCTGTGGGACAATCACCTCAACAAGGACGGCGCCGAGAAACAATATGTGCTGGAGCAGGACGCCTATCTCGGCTTCTGCCGGCGCTGGCAGGAAATGTCGAAGCCGTCAGTGGCCATGGTGCAAGGCGGCTGCATCGCCGGCGGCCTGATGCTGGCTTTCGTTTGCGACATGGTGGTCGCGTCGGAAGATGCGTTCTTCCAGGACCCAGTCGTGCGCATGGGCGTGCCGGGTGTCGAGTTCAGCGCCCATATGTTCGATTTGCCGCCGCGCATCGCGCGCGAGTTCCTCTATCTCGGCCTGCGCATGCCGGCGCAGCGCGCATACGATCTCGGCCTCATCAACCGCGTCGTGCCGCGCGACAAGCTTGAGGAAGAGACCGCCGCCATCGCCAACGAGATCGCCTCGCGTCCGCGCTTCGGTTTGACGCTGACCAAGCAGGCGATGAACTTCGTCGAAAACATCCGCGGCAAGCGCACCTCGATGGATGCGCTGTTCAACATGCACCATTTGGCGCACGCCCATAACCAACTCACCACCGGCAATCTCGTCGGCGGCATGGGCGCCAAGGAGATGGCGTCAGCCAACAAGAAGGCGGCGGGCGAGAGCTGAAGCGAAGGAGGGCGCCATGCGCAACGGACCGCTCTCCGGGCTGAAAATCATCGAGTTCGCCGGCATTGGGCCCGGGCCGTTTTGCGGCATGCTTTTGTCCGACCTCGGCGCCGATGTGGTTCGCATCGACCGCAAAGGCGCCAAGGGCGCGCGTGAGATTTACGAGCGCGGGCGCCGTTCGATTGCGCTCGATCTGAAGAAGCCGGAGGCGGTGGAAACCTGCTTCAAGCTGATCGAGCGCGCCGACGCTTTGTTCGAAGGATTTCGACCAGGCGTGATGGAGCGCTTGGGGCTTGGGCCTGACGCCGCCTTGGCGCGCAATCCGAAGATTGTGTACGGGCGGATGACAGGCTGGGGGCAGGACGGCCCGCTCGCGCTCGCGGCTGGGCACGACATCAATTATATCGCGCTGTCAGGCGCACTGCATGCGATCGGCCCTCAAGACAAGCCGACGCCGCCGCTCAATCTTGTCGGCGATTTTGGCGGCGGCTCGCTTTATCTCGCTTTCGGCTTGCTAGCCGGCGTGCTGCATGCGCGTGAAACCGGCGTCGGCCAAGTCGTCGATGCGGCGATTACCGATGGCGCTGCCTCACTGATGACGCTCTTTCACGGCATGAAGGCGAGCGGCCGCTGGAAAGACGAGCGCGGCACGAACAGCCTCGATGGCGGCGCACACTTCTACAACACGTATCGCTGCGCTGACGGCAAGTTCATCTCCATCGGCCCGATCGAGCCGCAATTCTACGCGATCCTGCGCGACAAATGCGAGATCGCCGATCCAGAGTTTGACGAGCACATGAACCGCGCGCACTGGCCGTCGCTGCGCGGCAAGCTCGACGCGCTGTTCGCCACCCGCACGCGCGATGCTTGGTGCGCGTTGCTGGAGGGCACGGACGCTTGCTTTGCGCCGGTGCTCGATCTCAACGAAGCGCCGCGCCATCCCCACAATGTCGCGCGCGGCACGTATGTGGAGATGGACGGCTTGGTGCAGCCGGGGCCGGCGCCGCGCTTCTCAAAATCGCCTGGCGCCATCCAAGGCGCGCCGCCGCATGTGGGCGCGCATACCGATGAAGTGCTGGGCGAGTGGGGCATAAGCACACAGGAAATCGCAGCGCTGAAGCAAAGCGGCGCCGCCTAAAGATAACGAGTTCAAGGGAGGTCAGTGATGGAGAACAACGAACGCCGCAAGGCGCTCTTGGCGATGATCGCCGCGCCGGTCGGCGTTGCAGCGTGCGCCACCGCCGAAGGCGGCGCCCACGCAGGCGGGGGGCATCACAATCACGCGCAGCTGCTTGCCGATTTGCAGGGGCGGCTCGACGTCGCGGAATCGCGCACGGCCATCAGCGAAACGCTGTTCCGCTACGCGCGCGCCAATGACCGCGCCGACGAAGCCATGATGCGCGACTGCTTCTGGCCGGAATCGCAACACAAGCATGGCCGTTTCGAAGGCACGTCGCAGGATTTCGTCACCTACGCCGTGCGCGTGGTGACGAACCTCAAATTCGCGGCGCACCATCTCTCCAACGTCTCGATCGAAATCAACGGCGACCGCGCATTCTCCGAGTGCCACTATTTCGCTCATCATCGCCGCAACGTCGCCAACACGACCGACCGCGAAGAAGACGCTTTCTTCGAAGGCCGCTATATCGACATTCATGAGCGCCGCGATGGCGTCTGGAAAATCATCCGCCGCCGCGGCGTGAGCGATTTCAACAGTCCGGTCATTCCGGCCACGGCGCTATTCGCCGATTGGACGCCCGGCCATAGCGAGCACGCGCCGAACGACGCGTACTACCAAATCCGCCAAGACTTCCTCGCCGGCAGCTGAGGGGAGACGTCATGGCTGAAGCGGATTGGCAAGCGCGCGTCGAGGCGCTCGAGGCGCGCGTCGAGATTTCGCATCTCTTGTATGGCTACGCGCGCGCTTGCGACCGCGCCGACGAGGCGCTCATGCGCAGTTGCTTTTGGCCGGACTCGACGCATCGGCACGGCAAGTTCGAGGGACTATCGTCGGATTTCGTGAACTATGCTTTCACGATCATCAGCCGCATGAACTTCGCCGCCCACCACATCTCGAACCCGACCATCGAGGTGCGCGGCGACAAAGCGTTCTCGGAATGCTATTTCATCGCCCACCATCGCCGCGTCGCCGAAGACGGCGGTGAGGCCGATGATTTCTACGAAGGCCGCTACCTCGATTTTCACGAGCGCCGCAACGGCGTCTGGAAGATCGTGCGCCGCTACGGCACGAGCGACTTCGTCAGCGCAGCAGTGCCGGCGAATATTCCTTATGCGCAGTGGACCGCCGGCCATAGCGATCGCGCGCCGTCGGACCAATATTACGCCATGCGCCAGGAGTTTCTGCGCGCGAACTGAGGAAGCGCATGGGACGCGTCGAAGGCAAGGTCGCCATAGTCACGGGTGCGGCGATGGGCTTGGGCCGCGCGCAGGCCGTGCTGCTGGCGCGCGAGGGCGCAACCGTTATCGCCACCGACATCAATGCCGCGGAAGGGCGCGGCACGGTCGCTGTGCTCGACCGCAAGGGCGTGTTCGTGACCCATGACGTGTCGCGCGAAGAGAGCTGGGCGGAGTTGGAGGAGGTGGCGCGCGAGCGCTTCGGCGGCGTCGATATTCTCGTCAACAATGCCGCCATCATGATCCCGGGCGGCATCGAAGATCTCACCATGGACGCATGGCGGCGCGTGCAGAGCGTCAATGCCGACGGCGTGTTTCTCGGCTGCCGCGCCGGCGTGCGGCTGATGAAGGAGCGCGGCGGTTCGATCGTCAACATCGCCTCGGTCGCGTCGCACTCCGGCGAGGCGTTTGCGGCCGCCTATAGCGCTTCGAAGGGCGCGGTGCGGGCGCTGACCAAATCCGTCGCCGTCTATTGCCAGCAAGCCGGCTACGCCATTCGGTGCAATTCCGTCCATCCCGGCGTGATGGATACGCCCATGGTGCGCAGCATGCGCGAAGCGCGTGGGCAAACCGGCGCGCCGCCGGGCGCCGGCGATCCGACGCAGCTCGCGTACGCGGTGCTCTATCTCGCCAGCGATGAAGCGCAGCTGGTGACGGGCGCTGAACTCATCGTCGATAACGGCCGCACGGTGACGCCGCCGGCGCCGAAATGAATCAGAAGCGCGAAATGCGCTCAGCCGCCCCGGCGCGGACGCGTTCAGTTGGCGTTTCCGTCGCCGTGCCGAGATGGATGAAGCCGGCGATGCGCTCGTGCTCGGAGAGCCCAAGGGCGGCGCGGGCGCGGGCGTCATAGCAGGCCCAGCCGGTCAGCCAGCAGCCGCCGAAGCCGGCCGTGTGCGCGGCCAGCAATAGGGCAAAGCAGGCCGCGCCGGCCGAAAGCTGCTGCTCCCATTCCGGAATTTTGCCGCCGGCGGTCGCGGTCGAAACCACCATCACGCAGACGGGCGCGCGCGTGAACGTCAGCCGCGCCGCGGCCGCGCTGGCTTCATCTGTGATCGCCGCCAGAGCTTCGCCGGCGCGCGCGCGGGCTTCGCCTTCGATCACGACGAAGCGCCAGGGGCCGAGCTTGCCGTGATCGGGCACCCGCGTGGCCAACGCGATCAGTTTGTCGATCTCCGCGCTGGTCGGGCCCGGCTCGGCGAGATGGACGATTTTTGTCGAGCGCCGCCGCGCCAGCATCGCCAGCGCCTCGCTGCTTTCGTGCGCCGCTGCGCAAGCATCGCCTTCGGCCGGCAAAGTGGGCCAGGTTGAAACCGCCAATGTGTGCTCCTCGTGTTGGCTGAGCATAAGGCCAAATCCTGCACCAATGTGCAACAACCCTGCGCTTGCCGCGCAGCGCCTGCGGCGACATGGTCGCCGGCGATGGCACACTCTCCGAAACGCTGCGCCTGGGCCGGCGACGATCCGCTCTATCACGCCTATCACGACGAAGAATGGGGCGTGCCGCAGTACGATCCACGCATGCTGTGGGAAATGCTCTCGCTCGAAGGCTTTCAGGCGGGGCTTGCCTGGATCACGGTGCTGCGCAAGCGCGAGGCGTTTCGCAAGGCGTTCAAAGGCTTCGAGCCGGCCAAGGTGGCCCGCTTCGGCGACAAGGATATCGCGCGCCTAATGGCCGATCCCGGCATCATCCGCGCCCGCGCCAAGATCGAAGCCACGATCGCTGGGGCGCGCATTTATTGCGACATGGAAAAAAGCGGCGAGAACTTCGCTGACTTTTGCTGGTCGTTCACCGATGGCAAAGTGCTGCCTGGCGACGGACGCCATGTGCCGGCGCAAACGGAGCTGTCGGCGCGCATCTCCAAGGAGCTGAAGCGGCGCGGCTTCAAGTTCGTCGGGCCGACGATCGTTTATGCCTGGATGCAAGCGGTCGGCATCGTCAACGACCACGCCGCGCACTGTTTCCGTCGCAACAAGGTGTAGCGCAGATCACGCTGCGGCAGCGCTTCGCGGGGGCGCAATTTCGTGTTTTAAGGTGCGCCAGAACACGAGGAACGCCCATGGCTGATCTTGACGATTTCCGCGCCGAAACGCGCGCGTGGCTGGAGGCCAATTGTCCGCCCTCCATGCGCTCGGGCTTTATGTCCGAAGACGAGGTGCCGTGGGGCGGTCGCAACGCGACCTTTCCCAACCCCGACACCAAACTTTGGCTCGACCGCATGGCCGCGCGCGGCTGGACCGCGCCGATGTGGCCGAAAAAATATGGCGGCGGCGGGTTGAGCAATGCCGAGAACGCGGTGCTGCAAAGCGAACTGAAGCGCATCGAGGCGCGCGTGCCGCTGTTCTCGTTCGGCGTCTGGATGCTGGGGCCGGTGCTGCTGGAATATGCGACCGAAGAGCAGAAGCTTGAGCATCTGCCGAAAATCGTGCGCGGCGAAATTCGCTGGTGCCAAGGTTATAGCGAACCCGGCGCGGGGTCCGATCTCGCCGGCTTGCAAACCAAGTGCGAGGACAAGGGCGATCATTGGCTGATCAACGGGCAGAAGGTGTGGACCTCCTACGCCAACTACGCCGACTGGTGCTTCTGCCTCGTGCGCACCGATACCAGCGTGAAGCATGAAGGCATCAGCTTCGTGCTGATCGACATGACGACGCCAGGCGTCGAGACGCGGCCGATCAAATTGATCTCAGGTGCTTCGCCCTTCTGCGAGACGTTCTTCACCGATGTGAAAATTCCGAAGGGCAATCTCGTCGGGCGTCTCAATGGCGGCTGGGAGATCGCCAAGCGGCTCTTGCAATACGAGCGCACCAACATTTCGGGCTTCGGCTCGAACACCCGCGTCGATGTCATCGACGTCGCAACAGAGAATGTCGGGCTTGCCGATGGCAAGTTGATCGACGCCGATCTGCGCGCCCGCATCTCGGCGCACAAGATGGCCGAGCGCGCCTACGCGCTCACCACGCAGCGCGCGCAGGAGGAGGCCAAGGCCGGGCAAAATGTCAGCCACATGGCTTCGATGTTCAAAGTCGCCGGCGCGACGCTGAACATCGAACGCTGCGAACTGATGGTGGAGGCCGCCGGCTCGCGCGCATTCGGCTGGGCAGGCGAAGGCTTCGGGCCCGACGAACTGGCGCTTACCCGCGGCTGGTTGCGCTCGAAGGGCAATTCGATCGAAGGCGGCACCACGGAAGTCAATCTCAACGTCGTCGCCAAGCGCGTGCTGGGTCTGAGGGACACACAATGACATTCACGCTGAGCGAAGAGCAGCAGCTCCTGAAGGACGCGGCCCGCGATTTCTGTCGCGAGCAGGCGCCGGTGTCGCGCTTGCGCAAGCTGCGCGACGACAAGAAGAATGGCCGTGACGATGCGCTCTGGCGCGAAATGGCGGCGATGGGGTGGGCCGGCATTCTTGTGCCGGAAGAGTATGGCGGCGCCGGGCTCGGTTATGTCGGCCTGGGCGTTGTGCTCGAAGAAACCGGCCGCACGCTTGCGGCTTCGCCGCTGCATTCAACCGCGATGATCGGCGCCAGCGCTTTCGTGCTCGGCGGATCGGCGGCGCAGAAGGCTGAGTGGCTGCCCAGAATCGCCGCTGGCGACACGGTGACGGCGCTGGCCATCGACGAAGGCGCTCACCATGCGCCGTTGAAAACGGCGTTGGCGGCGGCCAAGTCCGGCGGCGGCTACAAGCTGAGCGGCGCCAAGAGCTATATCGCGGACGGCCATATCGCCGACCTCTTCATCGTCGCTGCACGCACCAGCGGCGCGCCGGGCGAGGGCGAAGGGCTGACGCTGTTTCTCGTGCCCGCCGACGCCAAGGGCCTGTCGCGACGCGAATTGATCACTGTGGATAGCCGCGGCGCCGCCGATCTTGTCTTCGACAATGTCGAGGTTGGCGCGGATGCTATTCTTGGCGCTGCGAATAAAGGCGCGGTGCTGCTCGATCAAATATTGGATCGCGCGCGCATTGGCTTGGCTGCGGAAATGCTCGGCCAAGCCCTGCAGGCGTTTGAACTGACGTCGGAGTATTTGAAAACGCGGCGGCAATTCGGCCAAGTGATCGGCGGCTTCCAAGCCTTGCAGCACCGCGCCGCGAAGATGTTTACAGAGATCGAGCTGACACGGTCTTGCGTGCAGGCCGCGCTCGATGCGCTCGACCGTGAGGCGAATGACATTGCGACTTATGCGAGCCTCGCCAAGGCGCGCGCATCGGAAACGCTGCACCTTGTCTCAAGTGAACTGGTGCAGATGCATGGCGGCATCGGCATGACGGATGCTCACGACGCGGGACTGTATTTGAAACGCGCCCGTGTTGTTGAGGGGATGTATGGCGGCGCCGCTTTCCACCGCGATAGGTACGCTCTCCTGTTAGGCTTCTGAGAGCATTATTTTTCTTATTTCTCATAGCAATTGAGCGTTCCGCCCGCCGCCCAAGTTCACGCGCGCCGTGAACTCTGGGTGAGCGCTGGCGGAAGTCCGCGTGATCATCGTGAGATTGCCGCTCCCTTAATGTCCCGCGCAAGGCCGACCGGTAGTCGTGTCGCAATGGGGTGGGACAGAGGGACAGACGGGCTCGCCAACCGATCAGGCGAAGAACGCGACCCACTCTCAATCGTGACATGTGCGCCAGCTTCCGGCCGACGGAACAACTCAAGCGGCAAGCATCATCGTATTGGGGGATTTAAGTGGTTACGCTGGTCAAGCACGATCTCGAATTCATTCTGCGTCAGATTAAGATTTCTGAGGCGCACGCGGCGGGCACTGCGCTCACCGAAATTTACGTCGACGCCCAGGGCAACGTCGTCTCGGCGGACACGCCCGGCGCTTTGCAGGCCATTTCCGATCCGCACCTGCCGTATGGCCTGCGCACCGTTGACGGGACCTATAACAACCTCATTCCTGGCCGCGAGCTCTATGGCTCCGCTGACCAAACCATGCCGCGCCTGCTCGACCCGGTGTTCCAAGACGCCGACGACAATCCGCGCATTCCGGGCACGCAGATCACCTCGTATCAGCAAACGTCGGGGGACGTTTACGATTCCGATCCGCGCCTGATCTCGAACCTGATCGTTGACCAAACCATCCGCAATCCGGCCGCCGTCGCCGCCGCGCTCACCTGGGCCGGCGTGGAAAACGCTTCCGGCGCCGCTCAGGAATTCGCCGCCGCGCTGGCGGCGCTCGACGCCGCGCAAGCCGCCGCCGCCGCTTCTGGCGATCCGGTCGCCGCCGCCGACGCGCAAGCTGCGCTGGATCAAGCGCTGCTCGATCTGGCCGCCGCCGAAACCGCAGTTCCAGGCGTGCAATCGGCCTACGACGCCGCGCTGGGCGAACTGACTGGCGCCAATGCGAACGTCGACGCGCTGACTTACGTTTACAATCTGTCGGTCAGCAATTCTTCGCCGCAGGAGGTCATCGACCTGCTCGCCGGCTACCTCGCCACCGCGCAGGCCACGGCCGCGACCGAGGCCGGCGAATTCGCCGTCGCGGAGTCGGATCTCGCCGCCGCGCTCGCCGCTGTGGTCGGCGCCAACGACGCGATCGCTGCCGCGCAAGCGGCGCTAGATGCGGCCACCGGCGCCGAAGAACAAGCCGCGCTCGCTGACGCGCAAGCGGCCTACGATGCGCTCGTCGCGCAATGGGACGCCGAGTATGGCATCACCTTCGACGGCGACACCATCATCGTTCCGAACGTTTCGCCGGACGAAGGCATGTCGGCGCCGTTCAATTCCTGGATGACGCTGTTCGGCCAGTTCTTCGACCACGGCCTCGACCTGGTCGGCAAGGGCGGTTCGGGCACTGTCTATATTCCATTGCAGCCGGACGATCCGCTCTACATCCCCGGCAGCCCGACCAACTTCATGGTGCTGACGCGCGCGACCAACCAACCTGGCGCCGATGGCATTCTCGGCACCGCCGATGACGTGCGTGAGCACATCAACACGACGACGCCCTGGATCGATCAGAACCAGACCTATACCTCGCACGCGTCGCACCAGGTGTTCCTGCGCGAATATACGCTGAACAGCGAAGGCAAGCCGGTGGCCACAGGCCATCTGCTCGACGGCGCCATTGGCGGCCCAGCGACCTGGGGTGAAACCAAAGCGCAAGCCGCCGCGCTGCTCGGCATTCAACTCGTCGACACCGACGTCGGCAATGTGCCGCTGCTGGCCACCGACGAATACGGCAAGTTCATCCCGGGCGCGAACGGCTATGCCCAATTCGTCGTCGAGACCAGCCCCGGCGTATTCGCGCTGGTTGAAGCGAACCCGGCCGACAATGGCGGCCTCGGCACGCTGGTTCCGGCGAACGCCGTGCGCACGGGCCACGCCTTCATTGACGATATCGCCCACAACGCCGTGCCCGGCACGCTCTACGATCACGACGGCATTCCGACGACGCCGATGATCGCCGTCTCGGCCGACGCCGACGATGTCGCCGGCAACGCCATCGGCATCGACGCGCGCGGCAACAAGGTCGCCTATGACGACGAACTGCTCGACGCGCACTTCGTCACCGGCGACGGCCGCGGCAACGAAAATATCGGCCTGACCGCCGTTCACCACATCTTCCACTCCGAGCATAACCGCCTGGTCGAACACACCAAGGACGTGGTGCTGGAATCGGGCGACCTCGCGTTCTTGAACGAATGGTTGCTGGAGGACGTCGCGGCGCTGCCGACCTCGCAAGCCGAGATCGACGCGCTGGTGTGGGATGGCGAGCGCCTGTTCCAGGCCGCGCGCTTCACGACGGAAATGCAGTATCAGCACCTCGTGTTCGAAGAATTCGTCCGCAAGGTGCAGCCTGCGGTCGATCTGTTCGTGTTCAACCAGATCACCGACATCGACCCGACGATCGTCGCCGAATTCGCGCACGTCGTATATCGCTTCGGCCACTCAATGCTGCGTGAGGATGTCGCCCGCATCAATCCGGACGGCACGTCTGACGATATCGGCCTGATCGAGGCGTTCCTCAATCCGGTCGAGTTTGCCTCGTCGGGCGATGCGGACGCCATGGCCGGCGCGATCGTGCAGGGCATGTCGCGTCAAGTCGGCAACGAGATCGACGAATTCATCACCGACGCTCTGCGCAACAATCTGGTCGGTCTGCCGCTCGACCTCGCCGCGCTGAACATCGCGCGCGGCCGCGACACCGGCGTGCCTTCACTGAACGTGGCGCGCGCGCAGTTCTTCGAAGCGAGCGGCGGCTCGTCCTGGCTTCGCCCGTACACGAGCTGGCTGGACTTCGCCCAGAACATCAAGAACCCGACCTCGATCATCAACTTCATCGCAGCCTACGGCACGCATGAGTCGATCACCTCAGCCGTCACCGCCGCTGACAAGCGCGCGGCGGCGACCTTGCTGGTGCTCGGCGGCGAGGGCGCTCCGGTCGATCGCCTCGACTTCTTGAACGCGACGGGCGCTTATGCCGGCGGTTCGCTCGGCGGCTTGAACAACGTCGATTTCTGGATCGGCGGTCTGGCGGAAGAAATCATGCCGTTCGGCGGCATGCTCGGCTCGACGTTCACCTTCGTGTTCGAAGCGCAAATGGAAAATCTGCAGAATGGCGACCGCTTCTACTACCTGACCCGTACGCAGGGCCTCAACCTGTTGAACGAGCTGGAAGCGAACACCTTCTCGCACCTGGCCATGCTCAACACCAATATCGGCGAAGCCGGCGGCCCGCACCTGCCGGGCGACCTCTTCTCGAACATGGACTACATCATCGAGCTGAACACTGCGTGGCAGCTCATCGACGATCCGACGCACACCGATAGCCTGCTGCAAGCGCTCTATCCGAAGGTGGAACGCCGCGATCTCGACAATGATGGCGACATGGATTGGATGCGCTTCGATGGCGCCGAGCACGTCGTGCTGGGCGGCACCAATGAAGACGACACGCTGATCGGGGACGAAGGCGACGACACGCTCTGGGGCGATGACGGCGATGACTGGCTCGACGGCGGCGCCGGCGTCAACCGTATCCATGGCGGCGACGGCGACGACATGATCTTCGATGGCGGCGACATCAGCTTCCTGCACGGCGAAGACGGCGACGACACCATCTCCGCGGGCCGCGGCGCGGGCGAATTGATCTTCGCCGGCGCAGGCCGCGACATCGTGCTGGTTGGCGACGATGGCAAGGAAGCGTTTGGCGGCACCGGCGATGACTTCATCCTCGGCGGCCCGGGCGGCGACTTCTTGCTCGGCAACGAGGGCGACGACTGGATCGAAGGCGGCGACGGCTTCGACACCATCGCGGGCGACAACTCGGAGCTGTTCTTCAATTCCACGATCATCGGCCACGACGTCATGTTCTCGGGCCCCAACGAACAGGATTTCGACGCCGAGTCCGGCGACGACATCATGGTTCAAGGCGAGAGCGTCATTCGCAACGAGGGCATGCTCGGCTTCGATTGGGTGACACACAAAGGCTCAAGCCTGGCGGCGGACATCGATCTCGATCGCGGCATCTTCACCACGGATGAGCAAGACATCCTGCGCAATCGCTACGACCGCGTCGAAGGCGCGTCGGGCTGGGAGCTCAATGATGTCATCGTCGGCGACGACCGCACCGGCGACACGCTCGATGTCGGCGAAACCGTCGGTCAGAACGAGACCACGCTGTTCGGTCATGAGTTGACGCAAGCCGGTGTTGATCGGATCGCCGGGCTGCGCGCCATCGGCAACTGGGCCGATAGCGGCATCGCCGATGAAGTGGTCTACACGGGCGGCAACATCCTGCTCGGCGGAGGCGGCAGCGACATCATCGAAGGCCAGGGCGGCGACGACATCATGGATGGCGACGCTTGGCTGAACGTCCGCCTTTTGGTTTCGCCGCGCGAAGGCCAAACCTGGGCGCCGTTCAGCGTCGATAGCCTCACCGAGATCGTCGATCGCATCGTCACCGGCGAAATCAAGGGCAGTCAGCTGACCATCGTCCGGGAGATTCTCTACTCAGTCGATCCGGAGAACAATCTCGACGTCGCCGTGTTCAGCGGCAACATCGCCGACTATCTGTTCGAAACCGATCTCGACGGCGCCCTGCGCATCGTCGATACGCGTGGCATCGACAGTTCGGCGGTGGGCGACCGCCTGATGAATTTCGAATACCTGCAGTTTGCCGACGCCCTCCTGCCGCTGTTTAACGTCGCGGCGGAAGGCGCGCCGACGATCGAAGGCGCGGTGTTCCGTGAGGGCGAGCTGTTGAGCGCGAGCGCGCTTGGCATCACCGATCCGAACGGCGTGGCCAACGCAGATTTCTTCTTCATCTGGGAAGTGACGTTCGATGGCGGCGTGACGTGGGACTTCGCCGGGATCGGCGAAACCTTCACACCGACGGATTTCGAGGTCGGCGGTTTGCTGCGCGTCAGCGCCAGCTTCGCGGATGACATGGGCTTCGGCGAATTCCTCAGCTCGGCGCCGACGCCGGTCATCGCCGACGTCTTCCAAGGCACCAATGCTTCGGAAACCTGGAACGGCACCGCCGGTGACGACATCGCCAATGGCGGGTCGGGAAACGACACGCTCAACGGCCTTGCCGGCAACGATGTGCTGAACGGGGAGAACGGCAACGACATCCTCAATGGCGGGGATGGCGACGACGTTCTCGACGGCGGCAACAACAATGACACGATCAACGGCGGCAACGGCGATGACGTGATCAACTATACGATGGGCGGCGGCACTGACGTTGTGAACGGCGGCGCCGGCAACGATCGCCTGAACCTGATCGGCACGGCTGGTTCGAACACGCTCAATGTCGTGTTCGCGGGCGGCGTGCTGACCAGCGTCATGGGCGGCGCGATCACCTCGATCGAGCAAGTCCATGCCGACATGGCCGACGCCAACGACCTGTTGGATTACACGACCACCACCGCCAACGTGACCGTCAACTTGACGACCGGCGTGGCTTCGGGCTTTGCCTCCATCACCAGCATTGAGCGGGCGACTGGCGGTTCGGGCAACGACAGCCTGACCGGTACGGCCACAGCCAACATCCTGACCGGCGGCGGCGGCAACGATACGCTCAACGGTCTCGACGGCAACGACACGCTAGAAGGCGGCGAAGGTGCGGACACGCTGAACGGCGGCGCCGGCGGCGATACCGTCAATGGCGGCGGCGGGGCGGACACTATCATCCTGCGCGTTGGCGAGGGCGTTGGCGACAACCTCAATGGCGGCGGCGGCGTCGACACTTTGCAGGTGCTCGGCACCAGCGGCACCGGTTCGGTGACCGCCGTTTACAACGGCACGACCTATATCAACATTGCCGGCGCCAATATCAGCAATATCGAGAACTTCTTCATCGATCTCGCTACCGGGACCGACACGTTGATCTTCTCAAGCAACGCCAACGTCACGGCCAACTTGGCAACCGGATCGGCCTCGGGCAACGCCACTTTGGCGGGCATCGAAAACCTCACCGGCGGCACGGGCAACGACACCTTCACCGGTGACGCAGGCGCCAATACGCTGATCGGAAACATGGGCGCCGATACGCTGGATGGCGGCGCCGGCAACGACGTGTTGAACGGTGGCGGCGCTGCCGACACGCTGATCGGCGGTCTCGGCAACGACGTCATGACCGGCGGCGGCGGCAACGACGTGTTCATCCTGGGCGCAGGCTTCGGGCAGGACACGATCACCGACTTCGACGCCAACCCGGCGGGCGGTCAGGATCGCTTGGATGTCACTGCGCTCGGCATCACAGCGGCGAACTTCGCAGCCCGCGTCACGATCACCGATCTCGGCGCCGACACATTGGTGACGATCGACGGCACCGACACGATTACGCTGCTCGGCGTGAACGGCGCCGGCACGGCGGTGATCACCAGCGCCGACTTCATCCTCGGCGGCCCGTAAGGTCGGTCCGACAGATCAGTTGAACTGGGCCGGCCTCGCGCAAGCGGGGCCGGCTTTTTATGCGGTAGCGGGCAGGCGTATGGTGACGGTGGCGCCGGCGCCGTGGGTGCTGTCGATGGCGATCTCGCCAGCGTGCAGGTCGACGATCGCCTTGGTGATCGAAAGCCCCAGCCCGAGACCGGCGCCGTCGGGCTTGGTGTCGTCGCCCGAAGCGTTGAAGCGCTTGAAGACGTGCGGCAAGCGTTCGGCCTCGATGCCGCTGCCGTTATCCTTCACGGTGATCTCGATCTTGTCATCAATTTGGTGCGCGCTGAGTTCGATGCGCCCTCCGGTAGGCGTGTGCGACACTGAGTTAGACACCAGATTGGCAAGCGCGCGCTGCATGAGCGGACGGTCGGCAGTGATGCGAAGCGGCGAGGGCTGTGCGGCGATGGTGATGCCGCGCTGCTCGGCGGTGGCGCTGAAAAAATCACTGACGCCATCGAAAAGGTCGTCGAGCGAAAACGTGTCGCGGCGGAGATCCTTGGACGGGTCCATGTTCTCGACGCGGGCGATGAAGAGCAGACCGTTAATGATGCGGCTCAAGCTTTCGCAGTCTTCGACGCTGGCGGCGACGTTATCCTTGTACTCCTGCGTTGCGCCTTCGTCGCCGAGCAGCGTCTCAAGATTGAGGCGCAGCTTGTTCACCGGGCCGCGCAATTCGTGTGAGACGTCGTCAGCGTAGTGCTTGAGCTTGCGGTTGGCGTCTTCGAGCGTCGCCTCGTACTGGCGCTGCACGCGCCCTAGGTGCATGCCGTACATGACGACGCACACGATGATGCCCAAGAGTGCGATGGCGATGACGATTTCCAGCTGACGGGCGCTGCGGGCGAAGCCTAGCTGCTCTTCGGCCAAATGAATTTGCACGCGTTCGACGGAAGTCACCGCGCTTTCGATCTCGGTGACCAGCTGCGCCAGCAGGCGATCCTGTTCGGCCATGAAGCGGCCGGCCTCGCGCAAGTCGCGCCGCTCAAGCCGCAGGAAGATGTTTTCGGAAACGTCGACCATGCCGTCGAACAGGCGATTGGCGGTTTGCAGGTGTGCGATGGTGTCGGCGTAACCGGGCGCGTGCGCCGGCGCCGGCGCTGTGATCACGGAGTTCCATTCGGCGCGGAAATCGAGGATGGCTTGCTCGCGCACGGCGCGCTGACGGGCGATGTCGTGCGCGTCGAACACGTCATTGCCGGGCGCGCCGACGGCCTGCGCGGCGTGCTGCAGATCGAACAAGTCGGTCATGCGGTCGGAAAGTTCGCGGCTGACGCGGACATGGCGCTCAAGCGCCGACGTGATGGCGTGATCGAGCGTCAGCGCCGCGCCGATGGTGAAGAGATCGAATGCCGCCAGGACGAAATAGACCGTCCGCAGCCGGCCGATGGCTTGACGCGGATTGGCGGCGTCGAAATTCAGATTAACGAAGAACATACCCCCGCCCGCGCACGGTGTGGATCAACTTGCGTTCGAAATTGCCGTCGATCTTGCCGCGCAGGCGCCAAACGCTGGTGTCGATGACGTTGCTGTCGCCGTCGAACTCGAATTCCCAAATGCGGTTGGCGATGTACGAGCGCGAGAGCACCTCGTCCTTGTGGCGCATCAAGAGCTCGAGCAACGCCGACTCCCGCTTGGTCAGCTCGATGCGAGCGTCGCCACGGCGGGTGATGCCGCGCACCGTGTCGTGCACGAGGTCGGCGTAAACCAGCGCTTCTTCGGTCAGCGGTCCGGAGCGGCGCAAAACGGCGCGCGCGCGCGCCACCAGTTCAGCGAAGGCGAAGGGCTTAACGATGTAGTCATCGGCGCCGAGCGCCAGGCCCTTTAACTTGTCGTCAAGACCGTCGCGGGCGGTCAGCATCAAGACCGGCGTGTGCGAGCCGGCTGCACGCATGGCTTGCAAAATGGTCCAGCCATTCGCGCCGGGAAGGGCGACATCCAACAAGACTAGGTCACAGCCGCCGCCCAGGGCTTCCACGAGCCCAGCGCCGCCGTCCGGGGCGACGTCGATCTCGAAGCCTTCCTGGCGGAAACCCTTAACCAGGGCTTTCGCGACTTTGGCGTCGTCCTCGATGAGAAGAATTTTCATGGCGGCAGCAGCGTACTTTCGGGCCTCGCCCCCTGCAAAATCCGAGCCGTGATCGTGGTTAAGGGGCATTAAGCCTTCCGCGCGGTCCAAACATTGCACGCCGAAGCGATTTGTCGGTCTTCCATTACAGAAATTTCGGTTCTGTGTGTAGATAGGCGAACTGAATTGAGAGCGGAGCTTACAGTGTGGCGCCGGTCTCGCGGGTCGGGGTCATGAAGCTCCTTGTGGTCGAGGACGATCGGAAGGCGGCCAGTTTCCTGAAGAAGGGGCTGACCGAAGAGGGCTATGTCGTCGACGTTTGCTATGACGGGCAGGAGGGCCTGGAGGCCATCTTAACCGGCCAATACGGGCTGGTCGTGCTCGATGTCATGTTGCCGGAGCTCGACGGCTGGGCGGTGTTGCAGGAGATGCGCACGCAAGCCTGCCAGATCCCCGTGCTGATGCTGACGGCGCAGGATTCTGTCACCCACCGCATCCGCGGGCTTTCGCTTGGCGCCGACGATTATCTGATCAAGCCGTTCGCGTTCGGCGAGCTTGCAGCGCGGATCAAAGCGGTGTTGCGCCGCAACGGTCAGGCGCCGGCCTTCGCATTGCGCATCGAAGACCTGACCCTCGATCCCGGCAGCGGCAAGGCCATGCGCGGCGACGTGGCGCTCGAACTCACGGCGAAGGAAGTGCAATTGCTCGAATTGCTGTTGCGCCACCAGGGCGAGGTGCTGTCGCGCACTTATATCGCCGAAGCTGTCTGGGAAATGACGTTTGAGAGCGACAGCAATGTCATCGACGTCAACATCCGCCGCTTGCGCGCGAAAGTGGACGATCCGTTCGAGCGCAAATTCATCCACACCGTGCGTGGGCGCGGCTATGTCATACGCTGAAGCGCCGGAGAGCGACGCCGTCGCCGACATCGCGCCGGAACAAGCGCCGCCGCCGCGCCGGATCGTCGAGCGCAACCGGCTTGACCTCATCTACTATGCGCTTGCCGGCTTCGATCTGCTGACCATCGCCTTCACGCTGATGCTCAGCAATTACATCATGGGGCTCTACGAGGATTCCGTAACGCGCAGCGTCGCCTGGTCTTCGCGCGTCGGCGATCTGGTGCGTTTGGTGGAGCGGGCGCAGGAAACCAACGCGCCCGGCAACGACGTGTTCGACTCGCTCAACGTCAATCTCGAGCGCGGCCGGCGCGATGTGGCGCTGGAAGCCTACCACCGCCAGCGCGACCGCGTGCTCGAACAGTTGCGCAATCATGTGTCGCTCGACGCGCGCGACGCGATCGTTCTGACGATCGAGGAAGCCGACGCGCACATGCAGGACATGGTGCGCGAGGCGGACGCCATTTTCTCCGACCATGCTCGCGGCGACGCCGAGGCGGCGGGGCGGCGCATGGCCACCATGGACCGCATTTACGCCAGCCTCTCGCGCAGTCTGCTCAGCATCATCAATCAAGCGCGCGCCGCCGAAGATCGCAACCTGCAACGCCAGATCGGCCTCGCCCAGTCGTTGCGGCGGCTCGAACTGCTGGTGATGGTGCTGATCTTCCTGATCATCATCGGCGTCACGCTTTATGGTCGCCGTGTCGGCGAAGTGATGCGCCGCACGCAGGATGACCGCAACGAAATGCTGGTCGAGCTCGAAGCCGCCAACGAGGGCTTGCAGGAATACGCCGACAACGTCGCCCATGAACTGCGCAATCCGGTCAACAAGATGCTGGTCGGCTCGGAAGTGGCGCTGTCGCGCACGCGCACGCCGGAAGAATATCAAGACGCTTTGGTCTCGGTGGTCGAGGAATGCCAGCGTCTGTCGAGCATTGTCGGCAGCTTGCTCTTCCTGGCGCGCGCCCGCCGCACCAAGATCGATCTCGACGTGTTGAGCATCGACCTCGGCGCCGAACTGGAACTCATCCGCTCTTATTTCGAGGCCACGGCGCTGGAAGGTGGCGTACGCCTCACCGTCGCCTGCCCGAAGGGCGTCTCGCTGCATGCCGACCGCACCCTGTTGCAGCGCGCCGTGAGCAATCTCGTCTCAAATGCGCTCTCGCATACGAAAGCGGGCGGTGAAGTCGCGATCCGGGTGAGCGAAACGGAACATGACGTGGCGATCGAGGTGAGCGACACCGGCGAGGGCATTTCGGAAGAAGCGCAGGCGCGCGTGTTCGACCGCTTCTACCGCGTCGATACGGTCCGCAACCCGACCAGCGGGCGCCTGGGGCTCGGCCTGCCCATCACCAAGAGCATCGTTGACCTGCACGGGGGCAAGATTGCGTTGCGCAGCCAGCCCGGGCAGGGTACAAGTGTAACGATCGTTCTGCCGCGAGATTAGGCGGATTCTGACACGCCGCGTCATGGCGTTGTCATCGCAGCGTAATGCGACCTCAGATAATTTGTACGCGACCTCCGTACCAAGCGGGGCGTGCCGAATTGAGAGCCCTTGATTGGCGCGTCTCGTGCGGAGGAGGGGTCAAACATCCCGACGTTTGACTGGTGGGGGAAACGCAGATGCCAAGACGGCACACCGCAGATGAAATCGCGCACAAGCTGGAGCGCGCCAATGCGCTTCACGCCAGCGGGCAGACGGTCGCCTCGCTGAGCCGCGAACTGGGCGTGGCGTCTGGCACCTATCTGCGCTGGCGGCGTCATTTCGGCGGCCTCGATGGCGCGCAGATCCGTCATGTTCGCAAGCTCGAACAAGAGAACCTCCAGCTTCGTCGTCGCCTGGCGCAGCTGAATGCCTGTAGTCCGCATCTCGTTTTCGGCTGACCGCAGCCATGCCCGGCTAAACGGCGCCGCGGGTGCGGCGACCGCACCGAGCGCATTTGACGATGCAGGCCCCGGCATAGGCGTTGCGATGCTCGTCGCCGGACTTTACTCCAGCTGTGTTTGGGGCTGCGTGGCGCTCATCTTCAGCGTCGCTCTTTAAGCGTTAGGGGCAAGCATGATGATCACGCGACCACGCGCGCACGCGATCTTGGCGGTGTTGAGCGCGTTAGCGTTAACCGCATGCGGCGCCCCCGACGCGGCCAAGTCCTCGGCTGACGCGCCCATGGAGGCGGCGACCGCCGATGATCTTTCGACGCTGAACGTCGGCGTGGACGACGTCTCGTTTGTGTCCGACGAGGGCCAGACGGTGCGCTGGGGCGATCTCAACGGTGCGCCGCGTATTGTGTTTTTCGGCTTCACCCGCTGCCCGACAATTTGCCCGGTCACGATCTGGGAAGTCGGCAATGCGCTCAAGCAGATCGACGCGGCGCCCGACGCGGTGCGCATGGACTTCATCACCGTCGATCCGGCGCGTGATACGCCCGAAGTGATCAACGCTTATCTCAACAGCTTCGATGGCAACGTGATGGGGCTACACGCCGAGGGCGACGCCTTGGCGCGCATCACCCGGGCGTTCGACGTCACCTATGAATCGCGCCCGGTTGAGGGCGGCGACTACACTATCGATCACACAGCAACTGTGTTTCTGCTGAACTCACGCGGACAGGTCGTGGATGTCGTGGCATTCGGTTCGCCTCCCGACGTAATTGCCGAACGTCTGCGCGGACTTCTCGCAGCGGGGTAAGCTCGCGCTGCTCTTCGCGGCGCTCGCGTCCGGTGCGGCGCGGATCGATGGCCCGCTGGCTCATCGCCACATCGTCGAACGACACCATGTTGAGATTGCCGACAGCGGCGGCGAGTTCGCGCTGCGCCACCACCATGTCGCGCTGCGCCCGGGCCAGGCCAACGCGCGCGCTCAGCAATTCTTCTTCCTGATTGAGCACGTCGATGGTCGAGCGCAGGCCTGCCTGTTGCTCGCGCTGCATGCCGCGTTGAGCGATGTCGGCGGCTTCCAGACGCGCCTCTTGCGCTTCCACCGTGGCGCGGGCGGCGTGCAGGGCCGACCAGGCGATAGTGACGCGCTCGCGCACTTCGAGTTGCACGTCGGCGAGATCGAAGCGCGCGGCGGTGCGGTTGGCGCGGCGTTGGCGCGTCTGAGCGCGGATGCTGCCGCCGGAGAAGAGCGGCACCGACACACGCAGCGATACGTTATCTTCGGTCGCGTCGGTGTCGTTGGCGCGGTTCATCGTTTCGAAGAAGCTGTTGGTGGTGTCGATCGACATGCGGACGCGGCCTTGCGAGGCGGCGACATCGACGCTTGCGTCCGCGGTTTCGACCGCGGCCATGGCCGCGAGCAGAGTCGGGCTGTTGTCGCCGGCATAATTGATCGCCGCTTCGAGATCGGACGGCAGGCCGCTAATATCCGGCGGCAAGCTGAGATCGCCCGGCGGATGGCCGACGAGGCGCGTATAGGCCTCGCTCGCCTGGACCAATTGCAGATCGGCTTGGGTGAGGTTGGCGCGGGCCTGCGCAACGCGGGCGCGCGCTTGCGCCAGGTCGGTCTGCGTTAGAAAGCCGTGTTCGACGTTGGCTTGCACGTAGCGCAGCTGTTCTTCGAGGTTTTCCAGCGATTGCTGTTGCGCGTCCTTGGTTTCGCGCGCCGCGATCACCCCGGCATAAGCGGTGGCGACATCGAGCAGCAATTGCTGGGCGGTGCCCTGATAGTTGGCGATGGCGTTGGCGATGCGGCCGCGCGCTTCACGGGTTGAGGCCCAAACCCGGCCGCCGCCGAACAAGAGCGTCGAGGTGTTCACCGAGGCGATCCAATAGTCCGGACGCTCGCGCACGGTGGTGGCGAACGGCGATTGTTCGCTGCGATTGTTCTGGTTGGCCGAGCCGCTCAAGCTGATCTGCGGCAAGGCCTCCGACCATGCCAGCGGCAATTCCTGGCGGATCGCGGTGACACGGGCGCGCGCGGCGGCCAGCGACGGATTGCCTTCGATCGCCGACTGCATCGCTTCCGGCAGTGTTTCCGCCGAGGCTGCGTAGGGGCACACGATGGCCGTTGTGGCCATGAAGGCGCTGACGAGGCTCATACCAAAGCGCATCGGATCCTCAATTCTGCCGGAAGGAGCGCCAGATCGACTGGGTAAGCGGTTCCAAGAGATATTGCAGCGCCGTGCGTTGGCGCAGCGGGATCACCACTTCCACCGGCAAGCCGGGCGAGAGCGGCAATTCTTCCATGCCGGCGGCGGACGAAAGCTTTTCCAGCTCCTCCGGCGGCACGCGGATGTCGGCGACGAAATAGTGCTGGCCGGTGCGCTCGTCTTCGAAGCGGTCGGCCGAGATGCGTTCGACGACGCCATTGGCGTAGGGCATTTGGCGGCCTTCGAAGGCGCTGAAGCGGACTTGCGCGCGCTGTCCGCGCTCAAGGTTGTCGGCGTCGACCGGGCGGACGCGCACTTCGAGCACGAGGCCCTGTTCGTCGGGCACCAGTTCGAGAATTTTTTCACCGGGGCGGACGACAGCGCCGACATTGAACACCGTCAAACCAACGACGCGGCCGGTCGCCGGCGCGCGCACGCGCGTCGATTCCAATTGCAGGCGCGTGGCCTGCAGGCGCGGCATGATGTCGGCGAGGCGTTCGTCGGTCATGCGCAGCTCTTCGGCGATCTGGCCGGAGCGATCGCGGCGCACCGAGATCGACTGCAAATTGGTTTCGCTGATGGTCTCGCGCGATTGCTCGATCATGCCCATCAGTTCGGCGCGGCGGCCGATGAGTTCAGCTTGCGCGCGTTCGACGGCGCGCACGCGGGTGGCGGCGGCGAAGCCTTCGGCTTCCAGCGCACGCAGGCCGGCGAGTTCGTCGGCGATGATGCGGGCTTGGTTGTCGACCGCTTCGATTTCCTGGCGATAGCCTTCAATGCGCGCGGCGACGGCGACTTGACGCTGGCCGAGCACCGAGACGGACGCGCCAGTTGCGGCCGTGCTGGCGCCGAGTTCGCGCTGTTGGCGGGCGAACACCGCGTCGGCAAGTGCTGCGTGTTCCGGCGGCAAGGCGGCCCAAGCAGCGGGGCGCTGCATTGTGTTGCGCCCGGCGCCTTCGGCGAGCAGGCGCTCGCGCGAAGCTTCGAGTTCGATCGACTGGCTGGCCAGCGCACGTTCCTGCGCGACTAGTTCGACGTCCGACAGTTCAATCAGCAACTGGCCGGCTTCGACATGGTCGCCCTCGCGGACGGCGACGCGCGAGACGGTGCCGCCATCGCGGTGCTGCACCACTTGGCGGTTGCCGGAGACTTTCACTTCGCCGGCGGAGACGACGCCGGAGTCGAGCGGCGCGAACGCCGCCCACAGGCCGAAGACGCCGAAGAAGAGGGCGATCAGCGTAAGCCCGCTGCGCGCTTCCGACGCCGAGTCATCCGGGCGACGTTCGACTGCCCCTTTGCCGGGGCCGATATGTTCAACGAGAGCCATTGTTAACGCGCCCCCTGAATTGGCGTCGGGCGAAGCTGCTGCGGTTGACCCGGTTGCGGCTGCGGTTGTTGCTGTGCGCGCAGCGCCGCCAGGACCTGATCGCGCGGCCCGTACTCCGACAGCTGCCCTTTGTTGAGCACCAGGATTTTATCCACAATGCCCAAAACGCCTGCCCGGTGCGCGACCACAAAGCATGTGGCGCCGCGGGCACGCGCGGTTTGCAGTGCGGTCACCAGCGCTGCCTCGCCATCGCTGTCGAGGTGGGCGTTGGGCTCGTCGAGCACGATCACCACCGGCGCGCCATAGAGCGAGCGCGCCAGGGCGATGCGCTGGGCTTGGCCCGGCGAGATGCCGGCGCCGTTGGGTCCGAGCTGAGTTTCGTAGCCGTTCGGCAGCGCCAGAATGAGTTCGTGCGCGCCGGCTTGTTGGGCGGCGGCGACGACCTTGGGGCCGACTTCCTCCATCGTCTGGCCCTGTTCGCGGGCAAAGCAGCTGATGTTGTCGGCGACGGTGCCGTCGAACAGATCGACGCGTTGCGGCAGGTAGCCGATATGCTTGGCCAGCTCTTGCGGCTCCCAATCGGCGTAGCGTGCGCCATCGATGCGGATGGCGCCGGCGCGTGGCGGCGAAGCGTTCGCCAACACCCGCGCGAGCGTGGTCTTGCCGGCGCCGCTGGGGCCGATAATGCCGATGATCTCGCCCGGGCCAGCCGCGAAGCTGACGCCGTAGAGCGTCAGCGTCGGCGCGCCTTGCGGGCCGGCATTAATGGCTTCGACCTTCACTGCGCCCTTGGGATCGGGCAGCGGCGTGCGCTGCGGACGCGGCGCCGCTTGCGCGAACATCTGGCGCAGCGCGTTGTAAGCGGTGCGGCCCATGGCGAGTTGGCGCCAGCCGCCGACGATCGCTTCCACCGGCGCGAAAGCACGCGCGGTAAGAATTGAGCTGGCGATAATGGCGCCCGGCGAAATCATCCGCTCCATGGCGAGATAGGCGCCGAGCCCAAGCGCCGCCGATTGCAGCAGCATCCGGGTGACTTTGGTCAGCGCCGAGAAGTCCGCGCCGGTGAAGGCCGAATTGATCTGCGACTCGGTGACGTTCTCGCGCATGCGCAGACGCCGCTGCAGCATGGCGCGTTCGGCGCCGAGCGCGCGCAGCGTCTCGGCGGCGTTCAAGTCGCCGTCATGGGCGGCGTAGAATTGGGCGGTGCGCGCCGACATGTTTTGCAGCGCTTGCCGCGAAGCGCGGTCGTTGAGGTAGGCGAGGCCGGCGATGACGGCGGCGCCGGCGATCGCCAGAACGCCGATCCAGATGTGCAGCATGAAGCACACCAGGATGAAGAGCGGCGTCCACGGCAGGTCGAGCACGCCGACGGCGGCGGGGCTCGACAGCGCCTGGCGCACGGTATCGAGTTCGCGGATGCCGGGGGTCGGAGCGCTGGAGGCCGAGTTCTGCCGTTTGGCGGCGAACGCCTCTTCCATGATCGCCCGCGCGCCCAGGCGCTCGACCCGTAGCGACATCCGCGCCAGCAGACGCCCGCGCAGCGAGTCCAATTGAGCCATCACGAAGAAGGCGGCGACCAGAACCGAGCTGATCAGGATCAGGGTCAGGAGCGAGTTCGACGGCAGGACGCGGTCATAGACCTGCATCATGTAAATCGAGGGCGCGAGATAGAGCAGGTTAATGGCCGCGCTGAAGAGCACGATCAGCGTCAGGTGGCGGCGCAGCCCGGACATGGCTGCCGGCACCAGCTCGGAGGAATTCACCGGCTGAGAGACGGCGCTCTCGCGTTCGCTATTGTCGGAAAAGGGCGGCCATTGCACGGCGCTGCGGGCCAGATCGCCCACCGCCGAGGCGCCATAACGGCCAGCCGCCGCGGCGCCGCGGAGGGCCGGCGTCAGGTTGCCGCCGCTTCCCTCGGCAGGTGAACCGTCCTCTTTCTTCGATTTCCCCCATCGAGGGAAAAGTTTTCGAGTAGGCTTAACCGCGCCAGCGGCCGCCGAATTGGCGTCCGCGCTATTAACCGCTTCATTATCAGCGGCTGGATCAGTTGGGGTCCCCATGCCTTTCCTATTAGGTCACCCGCGAGCCCGGGTGGAGGAAATGCTTCCCTGTGGGGAATTTTAAAGCACTTGTATGAACGCCACAATCACCGCCCACCAGAATAAGGCGCACGAAACCACCAGGAAGGCGTAGGTGGCGAAGCGGAGCCAGGGCGCGCCGGCGGCATGGGTTTGCGCGGCGCGCGCCGCGAGCACGCGTTCCTCCCGTTCGGCGGGGCGCGCCGTCCGGTAGGCGAGGTTGGTTCGGCTTGCGCGCGGCATTCAAGGCTCCTCCGGGCGCTCCCGCCCGTGAGAGTACTACGTCTGGCGCGGAATGATATTCCCCGAATGCGCTAACTTTTTCCGAGGCCCTATTGGCCGTCAGCCGCGCGACGCCAGCCGAGCTTGTCAACGCTGAAGCGCGTCAATCGGTTCCCGGCGCGGTCGAGAATCTCCACGTCGAGTCGGTAGAGTACAATTTCGAAATCGCCTTCGCCATTCCCCGCGCGCAGTGAACGGCGCGGAGAAGACAGTGGAGTCGCACGCCAGCGCATGATGCTACCGCTTTGCAGTTCCGCGCTGCCGTCTGGAGATTGCCAAACGTTCATATCGCGAATGATGGCGAGCGCATTTTGCTGCGCGAGCAGCGATGCGTGCTCTGCACGCTGCGCTGCATGGCGGCGCGTGAGTTGCGACTCCAGCGACATAATCGGCACGAGCGCCATCGCCACGATAGCGACCGCGATCAGCGCTTCGAGCACGCTGAAGCCGGCTTGCCCGTCGCGCTTCATGCTGCGCTCAAGATCTGCGCGATCACCATGCACGCCGCCGCAGCGCTCAAGCCCAAGCCCAGCGGCGCCATGCGCACGCCGGCTGCGCCGTTCGCGCGCGCGAGCGTCACCACCGCCATCGCCGCGCAGCCAATGGTGATGGCGATCAACGCGTTCACAGGGCCAAGCATGAAGCCGATCGCCGCCGCCAGCTTCACATCGCCCAGGCCAAGCCCGTCGGCGCCGCGCAAAGCCGCGTAGCTCTGCCGCACGATCAGCAACAGCCCGCCACACCCCAGAGCGCCGATCGCTTGCATCTGCCAATCCGGTTTGAATGGGGCGAAGGAAAACAGCGCAAACAGGCCGAGCACCAACAGGTCCGGCACGATGAAATTGCGCCGGTCGCTCTCTGCGATCAGCGCCAGCAGCAACAGCGCGCTGGCGCCATAGGCCGCATGCGATGCGTCAACGCCGGCGCCGCGCAAAAACAGCGTCGTCAGTAAAGCAGCAAACGCGGCGATAAGCGCGGTGATCTGCCACGAGGCGTTGAACTCACGCGCGGCGACGCCCGCTGCAAGCGCCGCTGCGGCGCCAAGAGGGAGGAAGTCGATCGCGTCCATCGCGTTCAGCCGATCGAGTCGTAGATGGAAGCCAGCGCCGACACCAAGCTCAGCACCACAACGCCGATGGCGCTGGCGACGATGGCGATGGCGATGGGTTCGATGAGCGTCGTGAGCCTTTTCAGCGCGTCGCGGTATTCGTCCTCGTTGCGGTCGGCGACGGCGCGGAACATTTGCGGCAGTGCGCCGGAGCGCTGGCCGACGCGAATGAGGCTGGCGTCGACATCGGTGAGCAGGCCCGCCTTCAGAAAGGTTTCGTCCACGCGCTGGCCCATGCGCAGCGCCTGAATGGCTTTGGCGGTGACTTGCGGCGCGTCGGCATCGTTCAAGGATGAGCCCGAGAGCGAGGCGGCTTCGAGCACATCGACGCCGGCGCCAAGCGTGATCGCCATGATGCGCGCCCACATGCCGCGCCGGCGCGTGCGCAACAGGCCCGAAAGGCCGGGCGTGGAATAGCCCATCGCGCGCAATGAGCGCCGCCCTGATGGCGTCGAAAGCGACGCAAACAGCGCGAACCCGCCGACCAGCAGCACGCCTAGCAGGAGCGGCCCGTAAGCGCTGACGAAATCGCCGACGCCAATCACCGTCGCTGTCAGCCATCCCATCTGCGCGTTGGCGTTGCGCAGCATTTCAGCGAAGCGCGGCACCACGGCGTAAAACAGGAAGCCGACGCTCAGCATGCCGCCGACGACCAGCAGCATCGGGTAGGTGAGCGCGTTCTGCAGGTCTTTCTTGGCGCGCTCTTCGTAAGCCAGTTGGCGCACCGCTTCGTCGAGCACAGCGCCCAGATTGCCGCTCGATTCACCGGCGCGCATGAGGGCGTAGACATAAGCGGGATAGTCGGTCACCGCCGCGCGAAACGCGTCGGCCAAGCTGCGGCCCTTGCGCAGATTGGCGCTGGCGTCGCGCAATTGCGCCGAGATCGGGCGCTTCGCCATGGCGGCGGCGACGGTGTCGATCGCCTCCAGTAATTCCACGCCGGCGCGCACCATGACCGCGAGCTGGCGTAGAACTTGGATGCGGTCGTCCGCGGTGATGCGGGGGCCGAACAGGCTGGCGCTCTGAGCGCCTTCGGCGGTTTCTTCCAAGGAGACGACGACTTTGCGTTCGGACTGCAGTTGTCGCAGCGCTTCGGTGCGGTCGCGCGCTTCGAGCGCGGCCGACACCGTCTTTCCGCCTTGAGCGACGGCGCGGTAGGTGAAACGCGCCATGGCGGCTTACACCCCGACCGTGCGCAAAGCTTCCGCGAACGTGGTTTCGCCGGTGCGTGCGCGCATCATGGCGTTTTCGAGCAAGCTGCGGAAACCGCGCGTGCGGGCCAAATTGGCGAGCTCCGTCTCGTTGCGGCGCAGATGGATGGCTTCCTGCATCGGGCCGTCGATCTTCGACGTCTCGAACACGCCGAAGCGGCCGAGATAGCCGGTGTTCGAACACGCGCGGCAGCCCTGCGCGTCGCGCCAGTTCGGCTGTTGCGGCGGCGGCGGACGAATGGCGCGGAAGCGCGCTTCATGATCGGCGGCGGTCGAGCAGGTCGGGCAAACACGGCGCAGCAGCCGCTGGCCGGCGACGACGCGCAGCACTTCCGCAAGCAGAAATTCTTCGACGCCAAGATCGAGCAAGCGCGCCACGGCGGCGTGGGCGGAATTGGTGTGAACCGTCGAAATCACCAGGTGGCCGGTGAGGGCCGCGCGCACGGCGGTCTTCGCCGTCTCCGCGTCACGGATTTCACCGACGAAGATGACGTCGGGATCCTGGCGCAAGATCGAGCGCAGGCCGGCGGCGAAGTCGAGGCCGATTTCGGGGCGCACGCGCATCTGCAGCGCGCCGGGCGCATCGATTTCGACGGGGTCCTCGATGGTGACGATCTTGCGGACGCCGTCATTGATCTCGGAGAGCAGCCGATAAACCGTGGTGGTCTTGCCCGAACCTGTCGGGCCGGAAACCAGGATCAAGCCGTTGGGCTTGTGGATCGCCTCGATCAGCGTATCGCGCTGATCCTGGTCGAGCCCCAACTGATCGAGCGGCGGAATGTGGTTCACTGCGCCGAGCGGGCGCACGACGATGGACTCGCCCCACGTCACCGGCAGCGTTGAAACCCGCACGTCGAGATCGCGCCCGGCGACGCGGATGCGCTGACGGCCGTCCTGCGGCAAGCGACGCTCGGCGATGTCCATGCCGGAGAGCAGTTTCACGCGGGAGGAAATGGCGTCGAATGAGCTTCTGGGCGCCGAGCGCCACTCGCGAAGCACGCCATCGATGCGCAGACGCACGATCAGTTTGTCCTCGAATGGCTCAAAATGAACGTCGCTGGCGCGCTGGGCGATGGCGTCGGAGAACACGGAGTTTACGAAATTGACGGTCGGCGCCTCTTCGGCCAGCTCCATCAGGCGCTGCGGATCGATGCCCGACGCTTCGCCGGTTTCGGCGCGCTCGTTGTCGAGCGCGTGCATGAACGGCTCGAGCATCTGCGCATTAACCAGCAGCAGGCGCGTCGGCGTTACGCCCCATTGCTCGATGGCGTCGTGCAGCGCCAGATCGTCGATGCGGCGTGCGGCGACATAGAGCGCCTCGCCCTCGAACCACACGATGGCTTCGCGCTCGGCCAGCCAGCGCGGCGGAATGCGCAAGCGCGCGACGGCGTCCAGAACAGCGGAGGTCTCTGGCGTGGCGTCGCGGTGCAGCAGCGGCACGCTTAGATGTTGCGAAGCGGCGTTCAGCACGTCGGCTTCCGACACTGCGCCGAGACGAACGAGCGTTGATGTTAACGGTCCGCCGAGCTCGGCCGCTTCATGCAGGTCTTCGGCGGACACCAGCCCGCGCTCGAGCAAAATCTCTTCGAGACGGCGCACGTTATGTCCTATAACACCCGAGGGGCACTCTACGCACGCAAAGACTATTTTGAATAAAACTATCTCTACGCACGAGTACTGCGTTTAATTTTCTCGCAGATGGCGAGCTTGATAAAGAGTCTTCGGTAGCTCTGGTATTCGGTGGGGCATGGGGCGGTCGAATGAAATCTCCGAGCAGGATGCGTTAACGCTGCGCAGGAAGCAGCGGCGTGGTGAATTGGGCTACAGCCTGCTTGAAGTGTTGATCGTGCTCGCCATCATCGCATTGGTGGCGGCGCTGGTCGGCCCGCGTCTCATTTCTCAACTCGATCGCTCGAAAGCCACCGCTGCGCGCGTGCAAATCAGCTCGCTGGTGTCGTCGCTCGAAACCATGCGTATGGACCTCGGTCGCTACCCGAGCGCCGACGAAGGCTTAACGCTGCTGGTGAACCCGCCGTCGTCGCGCGAAGAAGGCGCCGGCTGGGCGGGGCCGTATATCGACGCCGGCGTGCCGAACGATCCGTGGGGGCGGCCATATGTTTACGAACCGCCGGAGACGGCGTTCGGGCAACCGCGCGTCATTAGTCTTGGCGCCGATGGGCGCCCCGGCGGGGAAGGGCCGGCCGCAGACGTAGCGGTCGGCGAAACGCCGTGACCATCCCCGCCATGCGCGCGCGCTTCGGCGAGCGCGGCATGAGCATTATCGAAGCCCTGATCGTAACGGCCATCGCCGGCCTGCTGATCGTGTTGTTGTTGCCGCTCATTCCAAGCTCGATGCGGCGCGACACGGCGGCCGCGCGCGATGTGTTGACCATGCAGGCGGCGGTGCGCGGTGAACGCGCGTTCCGCGGCGTTCTGCAAGGCGTCGTGCCGCAACAGGCCGCCGACATGGAGCGTATAACCGTGCTTAACGGCGATCCGCGCGGGCTTGAAGGCATGGCGTTCGGCCAGCAGGATGTCGGCTGCCTCGATCCCGGCGAGTTCGGGCGCGTGCGTATGGAGATCGTGCGGCAGGGGCGCGGCGGCAGCCTCATGTGCCGCGGCCCGGCGCATACTTACGTCATGCTCGCCTGGGCCGAGGGCGCGGCCGATCTCTCTTATAGCGAAGACGGCGTCTCGTGGACGCGCCGCTGGCCGCTCATTCGCCCGACGCGCGGCGAAGAGGATAGCGAGTCCGTTCTGGTGCGCTTCCGCGTCCGCGCCAACAACCGCAGCATCGCCGAGTGGATCGAGCGCGCGGGGTGGACCGAACCGCCAGCGCAGACGCAAGTCGCGGAAGCGCCAGCCGATGCCGCAGCCCCGGCCACGGAGGCGACGCCATGAGCGCGCGCCGGCCAAACGGTTACGTCTCGTTCGTCGCCGCTATCACGGTCGGCGTGCTGGCGCTGGCGGTGCTGATGTTTGCGCGCGCACACGATAGCTTGCGCCCCGCCATGCGCCGCCTCGACATGCAGGTGCAGCTGGAAACGGCGGCGCAAAGCGCTGAGGCCCGCGTCGCTTACCTGCTGGCGACCGAGCCGCTCTCGGGAGCTGCGATCGTCGTCGGCGGCGAGCGCGGCTTGGCGCCCGGCGAGCAGATCCCGCTTTCGCAAAACCGCAACGCAGCCGGTGGCTCGGTGAGGCACGTCGCCCTCGATGGCAGGGCATATGCATGGGACGCGACTCTCATTTCCGTCCAGGACGAAGCTGGCTTGCTTAACCTCAATACGCCCGACGAACAGGCGGTCGCCGCGCTGTTAACGGCGAGCGGATTGTCCGCTTATGACGCGCCGTGGCTCGCCGCGACGCTGGCGGACTATGTCGATGAGGACAGTGAACGCCGCCCGGGCGGGGCCGAAACACTGGACTACGACACAGGCGGCACGGCTCTCAATGCAGCCTTGCCGGCGCCGCGCGCGGCTTTGAGCGCCTATGGCTGGCGCGACAGCGTCGCGGCGCGGACGCGGCAGACCTTCTTTGCGTGGACATCAACGGCGCCCGACGTGAGCGGCGTCAACATCAACACCGCGCCGGCTGAGGTGATCGAGGCCGCGCTGGGCGCATCGCCGACGCAGGCGCAAGCGATCGTGGCGCAGCGTCAGCGTCAGCTTTTCCGCTCGCCCGAAGACGCCCAAGCGATACTCGGTGTGTCGGCGCGCGCCGAAAGTGCCCAGCCAAGCATTGCGCCGGACGCGCATTTCCGCATCATTGTACAGCTTCCGGACAGAGCGGATGCTGTGGGGTGGGTTTATGAAAGCCAGCTAGTCGTCGCGCGCGGGACGGGCGAACGGCCAGTATATTGGAGACAAGGGGTGGTGCGTCGCGCTGAAGGCGTGGCGCGGGGACAATCGAATGGTGTTGAAGCTCTTCCAACGGGCGCCGGCGTTTCTTCGTGAAAGCGGCGAGCTGATCACGGCTGAGGGCTCGGCGACGACGGCCGGGGCCGCGTCAGCCGTTGCGATCAGCCGTGCGCTTTGCCGCGTGCATTTCTTCGAAGCTGTCGAAGGCCTGAGCGGGCGTCAGTTCGCGCAGGCCGCGCGCATGGCCGCGGAAGCCAACAAGCCGTTCGAGGACGCTGACTGGATCGTGCTGCGCAGCAAACGCGGCGCAACCATCTGGTACTGGGATAAAGCGCGCCTGCCCGGCGAGGTCGACGCGCTGGCCGCGCGCGGTCGCCTGGCGCCGGAGAGTGTGTCGTTCGCGCCGGGCGAAGGCTGGCGCATCGTGCGCGCGCTTGAAGGTTACGAAGCGCAGTATTGGGAAGACGGCGTGCTGTTGGCGTCGACATGGCGCCGGCGCCCGTTCACGCCCGATCAATGGCGTCTGTTCGTGCAAGGCGTGCGCGCGCCGGTGTTTACCGCGCCTGACGCGCCGCCGGCGGATGTGCCGGCCGGGTTCGACACCAGCGGCGCATGGCGGCGCGATCTTATTCGCCGGCCGCTTGGCTGGAGCGATGTGGAATCCGTCGCCGCGACCGCGCTGGTGTGTGTGTTCGGGCTGTTGATGTTCTTCACCGGCCACGCACTGCATCACGACATGCGCGCGCGCGACGACATCAGCGCCGCCGCCGCGATCACCGAGCGCATGGCCGCTGACCCGCAAGCGGCGCGCTCCAATGCGCATTTGCAGGTGATTTCGCTCTATCAGCAGACCATGGCGGCGCAGGACGTGTTCGGCGTCGCAGCGACGGCGTTTGAAACGCTGAACGGCTATGGCGCCACCCCAACCGCTTGGTCGATCGATCAGGAGCGGCTGCGCATCACGCTGCAGCAGACGCCGCAGGATGTGAATGTTCGCGATCTGGTCGCCGCACTTGAGGCGCTGCCGCAGATCGAGCGAGTCGAGCCGCAATTCCGCGGCACTCACGAAAGCCTCGAGATCGAGGCGGTGCTGAGCACGGGAGCCGCGCCATGATCGCCGCGCTTCGCCAGCGTCTGGATGCGTTGAAGCAATGGCACGCCGCACTTTCGCCGCGTGAGCGGGCAGGCCTGATGGTGCTGGTGCTGATCGCCGGCGCGGTGCTGGCGCTGCAGAGCTTCGATTGGGCCATGTCGGCGCAGGCGCGCGCAATGCAGGCGCGTGCGGATCTCGGGCGTGTGAGCGCTGCAGAAGCGCGCAGCGCCGATGAAGCCTGGCGCAGCGCGGTGGCCGAAAATGCCGGCCGGGTCTGGACCTGGTCGGTCGCCGAGCCGACGGAAAACATCGCGCGTGCGCGCGCCATCGCGGAATTGGAATCGCTGATCGGCGCAGCCGGCGTGCCCGGCGCGACGGTGCGCCCCGCGCGCCAACAGGAAGAAGACGCCGACGCGCCCATGGCGGCGATGGAATACATCATCGAAGGCGGCTTCGATTGGTACACGCTGGTGGCGCTCCTCGACGCGCTCGACGACAGCACATTGGCGGTGACGCCGGTGGCGATGGATGTGTCCGATAGCGGGCGGTTCACCATGACGGTGCGCATGGCGTACCTGGATGAGGATGTCCGCACATGAACGCGACCTTTGTCCTTGTCTCAAGTGTGGCGGTCGCTGGCCTCGTGGTCGGCTGGTTCACGGCGGCCCCGATCGCGGCGCAAGCCAACCAGAATTACGACATCAGCGTCGTGCGCGTGCAAAACGGCGGCGCGCTCGCGGCGCGCGCAGGCGAGCGGTTCGTGGCGCTCAATCTCGCGCCCGAGCCTGAGGTCGCCTTCGACGCGCCGCCCGCGCCACCGCCGCCGCCGGACATCGCGGTGCTGTTCCGCCGCGATCTGACGGCCATCGAGGTCACCAATAGTGGCGTCGTTGCTTGGGTTGTCGACATGCGGCAGCCGACGCTGCGTCGGCGTATTGCGCCGGGCGAGGCTTACCAGGATGGTTGGGTGGTCGCCTCGATTAGCGAGCAGAATATCGAACTGCGGAAGCGCCGCGAAACCAGGCAGATCGCCGTGTACGCGCCGCCTGTTTACGACAATCCTTAACCGTCGGGGGGCGGGTGCGATGAAGTTTGCATGGACGCCGAAGGTTTTCGCCCACGCGACGGCGCGTGGGGAAAAGCCGTGTCATGATGGTGCGCAAGTGGCGATTTCTGATGAGCGCGGAAGCGGCCGTTTCTCCCGCCCGGTGATGTTGGGCGTGGCGGCGGCGGCGCTGTTGCAGGGCTGCGCGGCGTTTCCGCGGTTGGCCGCCTCGCCCGTGGGCGCCGATACGATGCCGACGCGCCAGCGCACCGAGGCGGAGCCGACGCGCGATCGGCGCTCCAATGTTGAACTGCTTGAAAGCGCGCCCGCTGGCGGCGCCGCGCAAGCGCCGGTGCGCTCCGCTACGCCATTGGATATCGAAGCCATCATTCCAGATCGCCCGGTTGAGGTAACCTTTCCCCCGCAACCGCTGCCGCAATTCATCGATACCGTGTTCGGGCAAGTGCTGCAGACGCCTTACGTGATGGGGCCGGGCGTGGCCGAGCGTCGCGACATCGTCGCGGTGCGCGGGCCGGTGGTGATGTCGAGCCGCCAGCTGTTCTCGATCACGCAGGCGACGCTTGAGCAATATGGCTTGGCGCTCGTTTACGAACGCGGCGCGGTGCGCATCGTCCAGGATAGCGTGCTGAGCGGCCAGTCGCCGGTCTTCATCCGCACGCGCACGATGCCGGACACGCCGAACTATTCGCGCGCCGTGGTGCAATTCTTCGCGCTGTCGGCTCTCGACGTCGACACCGTCATGGGGTTGCTCGATCACGTCTATCCCAACCGCGGTTCGGTGCGTTTCACCGCCCAGCCGGCGACCAACACGCTGATGATCAGCGGTTCGGCCCGCGACGTGGCGTCGGCGGCGGCGATCATCTCCGAAATCGACAGGCCGCGCTTTGCCGGCGGGCAGGTGGCCCGCGTGGAGCCGACTTACATGTCGGCCGAGCAATTGGCCGATGCGCTGACGCGCACGCTCACGACCGAAGGGTACCGGATCAGCACGGGCGCCAATGACGGCACGCCAAGCGCGCTCGCGCTGCTGCCGGCGCCCAACGCCAACCAATTGCTGATCTTCTCAAGCCAACCCGATCTGTTCGAGCGCGCGCTCTATTGGATCGGCGAACTCGACCGCGCCTCGGCGCTGGGCGATCGCGACGGCGTGTTCATCTACACCGTGCAGAACACCAGCGCCGAGGACTTGGGCGCGCTGATCGCGCAATTGCAGAACGACGCCGCCACGCCGCCCGGCATGGTGCGCCCGGAAGACGCCGTGCGCCGCGTCGATGGCGAGCGCGTCGGCCGTTTCACGGGCGCCGCCGGCGCGCCGCAGACAATCGGCGCTTTCACCATCGATCCGGTCGGCAACCGCATTCTCTTCCGCGGCTCGCCGAGCGACTTCGAACACGCGCGCGATCTCTTGGAGCGGCTCGACACGCCGCCGCCGCAAGTGCTGGTCGAAATCACCGTCGCGGAAGTGACGCTGACCGACGAGACGCGCTTCGGCGTCGAGTGGTTTCTCGATCAGACGATCACCGACGGCACGCTGTCGGCCAGCACGCTCGGCGGCTCGACGCGGCAAGGCGGCGGGCTCGGCATCGAGCTCACGCACTCATTCTCGCGCGGCACCGTGGAGGCGGCGCTGAACGCTTTCGCCTCGAACCGCAACCTCAACATCTTGTCGACGCCGCGCGTCGTCGCCCGCTCCGGCAGCGAAGCGGAGATCATGATCGGCACCGACGTGCCGATCATCACCTCGCAGCGCGCCGCCGACAACCAAAGCAACGGCGACACCGACATTCTGCAAACCGTTCAGTATCGCCAAACCGGCGTCATCTTGAACGTGCGCCCGGTCGTGTATGGCGATCGCATCGACATCCAGCTCTACCAGGAAGTGTCGAACCAGGAGCCGAACACCACCTCCGACATCGCCAGCCCGCTGATTTCGAACCGCAGCGTGACCACGCAGTTGTCGCTGCAGGAAGGCATGACCGCGGTGATCGGCGGCATGATGCAGGACAATTACTCGCGCGAGCAGCGCGGCGTGCCGGGGCTGAAGGACCTTCCGTTCATCGGCGCGGCGTTCCGCACCGATGGCGTCAGCGGCAACAAGATCGAGCTCGTTATCCTGGTGACGCCGTACATCATCCGCGACGCCGACGACATGAACGAGTTCAGCCAGTTCTATTCGGACTCGGTGAACCGTCAGCTGCGCCGCCGCGGCCCGCAGGTCTATACGCTCTATCCGTGGCAAGTGCCGTTCGGCGGCGTGCGCACGCATCAAGGCCCGCAGCGTACGCAGGAAGTCGTAGTGCCGCCGTTGCCTGTGCCGGATGCGCCGCCGGAAGCGCAAAGCGTTGCGCCGGCCGAAGCTGAGCCAGCTCCGCAGGCGCCGAGCGGTCCGTCAGATATCGCGCCGCCGAGCCAAACGCCGCCGCCGGGCTAAGGGCGATCCGGATCCGGGGCGACAAGGCCCCAGCCATAGATCGGGTCGTGCCCGGGCTGACCGAGATCGACCGCTTGTTCGCGCAAACGCGCGATCGCCGCACGCGCGCCGTTGGTGCTGGGCTGGCGATGCGCTTCGGCCAGACGCGCAGCCACGACCGGCGCCGCGAATGATGTGCCTGACACGGTGCGGCTTTCATCGCGCAACTGCACTTGCACGCGCACGCCCAGCGCCGCGAACGAGATGTAGTCGCCGCGATTGGCGCGGGCATAGATGCGGTTGTTGCTGTCGACGGCGGTGACGGCGACGGCGGTGTCGAAGGCGCCGGGGAAGGCGGGGTCGGCGCGCGGCCCGCCATTGCCGGCGGCGGCGACGACGATGAAGCCGCGCCGAGCGGCGCGCTCCAGAATTTCCGACAGAATGCGGTTGTCGGGGCCTTCCACGCTGATGTTCATCACCGGGACGCCGCTTTCCATCATCCAATCGACGGCGGCGACAATGGCGTCGACCGAAGCCGCGGGCTGGCCATTGGCGCTGACAGTGAACACGTCGGCGAGCTGAACGCGCGCGCCGTTATTGACGGCGATGGTGGCCACTGCGGTGCCATGTTCGCGCGGCGTGTAGCTGTCCGAGCCGAAAGCACGCAACGCCACGACGTGGCTGCGCAGGTTCGAAACATCGGCGCCGGTGTCGATAACCCCGATCAGACCGGCATTGGGCGCCGGGACGCGCGCGCGTGTCGGTGCGGTTGAGGAGGGCGCCGAGCGGGTCTGGGCGCCGCGGAAAATAGTGTTGCGGGTGATCGTCGCCGTGGGCGCCAGCGCGCTCAGCCGCTCCACGGCGCGATCGACGCTGAGGCGGCGGGGCACGTGCAGGCGCGCGACGATGCGGCCGTCATTGTGCAGGGTCCGCTCTGAAATCAGCGCATAGCCATGCTCGACGGCGCGGTCGAGATCGTCGCGGCCGCCGAGCATAAGCGCTTCATCGCGCACATATTCTCGGCCCAAATCGTCGCGGGCGATCTCGGCCGCGCGCGCCAGCGCCGCGTCGAAAGCCAGGAAGTTGGGATCGCCGGCCTGACGATAGAGGGCGTCATCTTCGCGCGAGCCGTGACCGCCGCTGCGGTCGTCGTCATCGTCATTGTCGGCGCTATCGCGGTCATCGCCGGAGCCCGATCCTGAATTGTCGCGCTCGTCACGGTCGTCATCACGATCATCGCGGTCATCGTCGTCACGATCGCCGTCGTCGCGATCATCGCGATCTTCACGGTCGTCGCCCGAGCCCGGCCCGGAATTGTCGCGATCGTCGCGGTCGTCGTAGCGATCTTCGTCCTTCGCCGCCGCCGTGGTGACGGTGGTGCTCAACACAACCGCGAAAGCGGCGAGAAATATGCACCTCGTAAGCGAGTTCATGGCGCCGAAGTCTCAAAGACGGGATAAGGTAGTAAACTTTCGGGCTCGGGGGAATATTTTCTCCTGGGAGCCGTATTTGAAAGTGGCTGGATGACTAAAGACGCTGCCTTCCGGGGGGAGCTGGTGTCCTTGCTACCGCGATTGCGGAGGTTCGCCGTGGCCCTGACGGGTTCACGCGATGCGGCAGAGGACTTGCTTCAGGCAGCTGTGGAGCGCGCGATGCTCCATGCCTCAGCATTTGAAACTGGGCGGCGGCTCGATAGCTGGGTGTACAAGATTATGCAGAACATCTGGTTCGATACGCGCCGTGCGGAGGCCCGCCGCCTCCGGGGCGATATCGACCAGCTGGATGAACTGGTTGAGGACGGCCGCCGTATCATTGAAGCGCGTGACGAGCTGCGCTTGGCGACAGCCGCTTTCGAGCGCTTGCCCGCCGATCAGCGGACGGTGCTTACTTTGGTGGTTTTAGACGGTTTTTCCTACAAGGAGACGGCCGATCTGGTCGGCGTTCCGGTGGGGACCGTGATGAGCAGATTGGCGCGTGCGCGCGCCGCGATCGCAGCGAATCTGCGAGGCGAGCCGAAGCTCGGGTCAGTGCGAGAACGCCGAAATGGTGAATGACGAAACCCTCTGCGCCTACATCGACGGCGAACTCGATGGCGAGGAGCGCGCGCGGGTGGACCGGCTGGTGCTCGTCAATCCTGGCGTGGCGTTGCGTTTGAAGCAGCTGCGCAAGGCCGATGCGGTGCTGCGGGCGGCGTTCTGCGACGACGACGCCGCCATTGTTGAGGATGAGGCGCCGCCGGCGCGTCGCGATTTTGGCGCGTTTACACGGCGTTTTGCGCCTTTGGCGGCCGCGAGCCTGGTCGGCGTGCTGGTCGGCATGTTCGCGCCGACGCCGCTGCAAGACACCGCGCCAACCGCGGTTTCGGCGGCCATTTCGCGAGTTTTGGACGATATCCCCAGTGGCCAATCGGCAACGGTCGGCGAGGGAATTTTAATCCCGGCGCAAACCATGCTGACGGAAACCGGGGTCGCGTGCCGCCAATATCGCTGGGAAGCCAGCGCTGACGCGGTTGATGGTATCGCGTGCCGCGAGAATGGCGGCTGGCGGCTTCAGGCCCAAATTGCAACTCTCCAAGCTGACAATTCGGTTAATTATCAAGCTGCTGCAGCAGATTCCGCAGACCCATTAGGGGCCGCCCTCGATGCCCTGGGCGCGGTGGCGGTTCTTGACGAAAGCGAAGAAGCCGCGCTGATCGAAACCGGATGGGCGAGCACTTCCCCATAGGCTTGCTTTCGACTTCCCCAATTTGGGGAAGGGGATATGTAGCCGCCGTTCTTATTCCATAGAGTAGCTTCCTAATGCACATCGCGGTTGCGGGCGGTGTACACGGACTCGCTGGTTCGCAGTTGCGGGCGGCCAGCACGGGATGGGCTCTTTATGGGGAGGGGCGGGTGGCGCCGCCCTCGACGCAATGCATTTTTCTCAAAAGGTACTCACAAGCGTTCTGTCGGCGGTTTTCGCTGCAGCGATGTCCTTCGGCGGCGTCGCGTATGCGCAGGACGATGACGACATCAATCTAGACGGTCCGAGCGAGCGAATTCCGACGGGCGGCAATCCAAGCCCGCTTTACGGCGCTCAGCCCTTCACCCAGCGTCTCTTTATTTTCGAAGAGTTCGGCACTCAGCCGGTGCCGACCGCCGCCGCGTGCAGCAATTGCATGCCGATGCCGGCCGCAACGTCGTGCACCGCCGGTCCCAACCCGACCGCGCTCGACGCCTTCATGCGTCAGCGCCTCTATCCGCTGCCGACCCGCACGCAGAACGAAACCGTCGGTTCCAATTATTGGGCGCGCCTGATCGGCACCTGCGTTCGTCCGCTGACGACGAGCTACATGGACGGCCGTCCGCCGGGTGAATGGTTCGCGCACCAGCGCTGGGCCGAGTTCCGCCCAACCGTCTACTTCCAGTCCGCCACCTCTGGCGCGCGCGTGAACTACGGCATGCGCGATGCGTATCAGCGCCACGGCTTCCGCAATGGCGAATTCGCGAGCGGCGGCCTGTATTACCAAGGCGGCACCAACCGTAACGTCCAAGTGCGCTTCCACCCGAGCTTCCCGATCCAGACGGCGGCTTCGGTATGGACGTTCGACGGCACCATGCCGCCGAAACTGCTGCAGGCGCGCTACGGCGAAAGCGTTCTCTTCCGCCATTACAACGCGCTGCCGGTGAACCCCGCGGCCAATAACGGCTTCGGCGCCAACACCATCACCACGCACCATCACAACGGCCACAATCCGGCTGAAAGCGATGGCTTCGGCGCGGCGTTCTACTTCCCGGGCCAATATTACGATTATCGCTGGCCGATGATTCTCGCTGGCTATGACAGCGTGAACACCGCGGCGACCGACAACCGCGCGGGTTCGCCAAACGGCAGCGGCGGCGTCACCCGCGTGCGCGGCGATTGGCGCGAGACCATGAGCACGATGTGGTTCCATGACCACATGGTCGATTACACGGCGCAGAACGTGTACAAAGGCATGGCGGCGATGATGAACCTTTACAGCGCCGTCGATCGCGGCCGCGAAGGGCTCAACTGCCACTATTCCGATCCCAACAATCCGAACAACGTGAACCTGTGCTTGCCCAGCGGCACGGCGCTCGATTGGGGCAACCGCGACTATGACGTGAACCTGCTCATCGCCGACAAGGCGTGGGACAGCCGCGGTCAGCTCTGGTTCAACATCTTCGAAACCGACGGCTTCCTGGGCGACCAGGTGTTGGTGAACTGGGCGTGGCGTCCGTATCTCGACGTGCGCGCGCGCCGCTATCGCTTCCGCATGCTGAACGGTTCGGTGTCGCGTCACTATAAGTGGGCGTTCGTCACCTCCACGAACCAGCGCGTGCCGTTCTACATGGTCGCCAACGACGGCAACATCATGGAGCACGCGGTCTACTTCGCGAACGGCGAACTGCCGGAGCAGGGTGTGGCCGAGCGCTATGACATCGTCATCGACTTCAGCCAGTTCGCGCCAGGCACCCGCATCCGAATGGTGAACCTGCTCGAACATGACCGGCCGCACCGCCCGAACCGCGTGGTGCCGCTGCAGGAATTCCTGACCGACTACGACCGTGACGATCCGGCCGTGACGGCGGTGATGGAATTCCGCGTCGCCGCCTATACCGGCGTCGATCGGTCGATGAACCCGGCTCAGTACGTCGAAGGCGGGCTCACCATGATCCCGGTGCCGCGTCCGACGCCGGAGCAATTGGCCAATGCGCGCCGCCGTCAGTTCGACTTCGGCCGCTCCAACAACACCGACGAAACGCCGTGGACCATCCGCACGGATGGCGGCCAAGGCTTCGGCACGGACTTCCATCGCGTCTCAGCGGCGCCGACGCGCGAGCAGTGGGAAATCTGGACGCTGTCGAGCGGCGGCGGCTGGGGCCACCCGGTGCACATCCACTTCGAGGAAGGCCAGATCCTCACGCGCGACGGAGCGCCGCCGCCGGCCTGGGAGCGCTATGCCCGTAAGGACGTGTATCGGATCGGCGACGGCCCGGACACGACCCACGACCTGGAAGTGTTGATCCGGTTCCGCGAATTCGTTGGCACCTACATGGAGCACTGCCACAACACCATGCACGAGGATCACTCGATGCTGTTGCGGTTCGACGTGCGCAATCCGGGCGAGACGATTTCGATCCCGACGCCGATCAACACCTGGGAAGGCGCGTACTACGAACCGTCGGAAGACCTGCCGGGCGCGTTCTTTGCAGGCAGCGGTGGCGGAGGCTCGAACTGAGATGCGTTTGGGGATAGTGGGGCTGGTGTGCCTCGTGTTCGCAGTGCTGAGTTTGTGGGCGATGCCCTCGGGCTCGTCAGCCCAGCAAACACGGTGGCGCGCCGACTACTTCCCCAACGTCGTCCTGACCGATCACAACGGCCGTCGGGTCCGCTTCTACGATGATCTGATCCGCGACAAGGTCGTCGCCATCAATTTCGTTTACACCGATTGCAACGAAGTCTGCCCGCTCGACATCGCGCACATGCGCCGCGTCCAGGAAATCCTGGGCGATCGTGTCGGGCGGGACATTCACCTCTATTCGATCTCGATTAATCCCGATCGCGACACGCCAGCGACGCTGCGCCGTGTCATGCGCACGTATGACGTCGGCCCCGGCTGGACATTCCTGACCGGCTCGCAGGCTGACGTCGATCTGCTGCAGCGGCGCCTTGGCCTCAGCGTCCCGGAATCCGGCCGCAGACTCGAAGAGCACGACACCAGCATCGTCATGGGCAATGAGCGCACGGCGCAATGGATCCGCCGCTCGTCGTTCGAAAGCCCGTTCAACATCGCCGACATCCTGGTGTCGCGGCTAAGCAATTACGCCAACCGCGCCAACCCCGACGGCCCGCGTGTCAGTTACGCAGCTGCCGGTGAGATCGTCGATACGTCGCGTGGCGCTTATCTTTTCCGCACCCGCTGCCAAGCTTGCCACACGATCGGCGGCGGCGACCGGCTGGGTCCCGATCTCGCCGGCGTTGCAGGGGCGCGCAACCATGCTTGGCTGTCGCGCTGGATCCGTGAGCCCGATGAAATGATCGCCGAGCGCGATCCGATCGCGATCAGCTTGCTGCAGCGCTATCGCAATCTGCAGATGCCCAATCTCAGCCTCGGCGAAAGCGACGCTGAGGAAATCATCGAATACATGCGCCGTCGCGACGCCGCTCTCGCCGCCGAACCTCGTCCGCAACACTGACGGCGATACGTCGATGCGCGCTCTTTTCCTTGCCGCCTTGCTCCTTGCCTATGGCTGCTCCGGCTCAGCCGCCGAGCACAGCACCGCCGCGCGCGGGCTGATCGAGCAATCCGGCGTGGGCGAAGCGTTTGAAGACGCCAGCACGGCTCAGTTCGCCGCCGTGCGCCACAAATCGAGCGGCCTGGTCTGCCGGCTTCCGGCCGAGGGCGCGTTCCACATCGAGGTGTTTCCGCCCAACGTCGCAAACGAGGGCGCTGCGTGCTCGCACGCTTCGGGCAGCGTCGCTGAAACTCTGCTCGCGGTGCGCTTCAGCCGCGCGGTGACATTCGAGCGCGCCTTCACCGAAGCGGTGGCGATGAGCGCGCCGCAGTCGGCGCGGCGCTGGCGTGAGGCGCCGGTCGAAAACAATGCGACCACGCGCGACGAGCGCGTGTCGCGGCTGCAGGGCGAGATGAACGGGCAACCGTATTTTGCCCGCGTCGCGATGCGCCAAGGCGAGGACGGGTGGCTGCTTCAACAAATCGTGCTGGCGCCGCTTGAGCTTGCGAGCGAAGCCGATTCGACCGCAGATGAGCGCTGGCGCGAAGCCGTGGGGGGCGAGCGCTAGCCGGCGGTGTCTTGATTGTGCCGGTTTTGGGGAGCCATTGGCCACACTATGCCGAGACGAACCTACTCCCCGGATGAGGTGCTCACGAAGCTGAAGCGCGCTGAAAGCCTGGTGGCGGCCGGCGCGACGCTGAACGAAGCCGCCAAGCTTGTCGGCGTAACCTACGGTACGCTTGTTGAATGGCGGGCGAAGTTCGATGTGCTCGCCAGCGCCGGCATCAAGCGCATCAAGCAACTCGAAGCCGAAAACGCGCGTCTGCGCCGTGCGATCGCGGAGCTGGACGAGCAGCTCTCCGCCGGTGGTCAGCAGCCATTGCCGCCGCCGGATAAGCCGGCCCGCAAAAGCGCGGCGAAGCGCAAACCCGAGCGCTGAAAGCCGCGTTTCAATTGCGCGCTTAAGGCGGCGCCCGGCGCCCGCAACTCGCCTCCAGCTTGTGCTCGAACCGTTGCCGCGGCGGCTTCATCGCCTTTCTGGCGTACGCGCGTGCCAAAGTTTGTCAGCCTCGTCATGGTGGCCTCGAAATCTGTTTCGGATGCACCAATGAGGGGATTGGGGGCCGTTCTACTCGCGTCTGCGGCGCTCTCGGTCGGGAGCGTCGGGGCTCACGCGCAGACGCGCGTGACGCTTTCCACAGGCGTTGACGTATCGACGGGGGATTATGGCCGCGACGCTGACACGGAGGTTATCTCCGTGCCGATGTCGGTGCGCGTCTCGCACGATCGCTGGTCGGTGCGCGTCAGCGTCCCGTATTTGACCATTACTGGCCCGGCCGATGTCGCCGACATCGTGGTCGGCGATGGCGGCGTGAGCGAGGGCGACGCCGGCGGCGCGGTCACGCGGACGGGCACCGTGCGCGGCCTGGGCGACACCACGATCGCAGTGACGCGTAACTTCCGCCATGTCGGCCCGCGCGAGGGCTATCTCGACATCACCGGGCGCGTTCGCTTGCCGACTGGCGATGAAGAGGACGGTCTGGGCGTCGGCGTGACCGACTACGCGCTGGCGACGGAATACGGCATCTCCGGCCGCGAAGGCGGCGGCTATGTCGGCGTTGGCCGGCGTTTCCTCAGCGATCGCGGCACAATGGATCGCAATGACGGGTGGCAGCTCAATCTTGGCGCTTGGCGCTATCTTGGCCGCCGCACCACGCTCGGCGTCGATGGTTACTGGCGCGAGTCGAGCTTTGAAGGGGGAGAAGACCCGGCTGAAGTTGGCGGCTACGTTGCCCATCGCTTCAACGAGAACTGGCGCGCGACGGCCAGCTTGAACGCCGGCCTCTCGGACGCCAGCCCGGATCTGAACTTTGGCGTGCGTGTGTCTTGGCGCTCTCGCATTTCGAACGACAGAGATTAAAGTCGGTATTTGCAATGAAACTGCTTATTATCGAAGACGACGTGAAGACCTCCGATGCCCTGGCGCGCGGCCTACGCGAAGAGGGGTTCGTGGTCGATGTCGCCAACGATGGTGAATATGGCCTCGAGTGCGCGCTGCATGGCGGCTGCGACCTGGTGCTTCTCGACGTTTCGCTACCGTGCATCGATGGCTGGCAGGTGCTGCGCGATATGCGCGCCGAGGGCTGTACAACTCCAGTCATTCTGCTGACGGCGCGCGACGCGGTCGAAGACAAGGTGCTGGGGCTTTCGCTCGGCGCCGACGACTACGTGGTTAAGCCGTGCCCGTTCGCGGAGATCGTGGCGCGCGCACGCGCGGTGCTGCGTCGTCGCGGACCGCTGCACAGCGACACGCTGACCTTCGAAGATCTTTCGCACGATCCGCTGCGCGGCGTGACGCGCCGCGGCGATCAAGTGATCCAGCTCACTTCGCGTGAATCGCAGTTGCTCGAATTGCTGATGCGCCACGAACAGCAGGTTCTCTCCCGCAGCTATATTTCCGAGCGGGTATGGGACATGGCCTTTGACGGCGACGTTGGCGCCGTCGACACCAGCATTTGGCGCCTGCGCGCCAAGGTCGATGGGCCGTTCGATCGCAAGCTCATTCACACGGTGCGGGGCCGCGGCTACGCCATCCGTTGAAAACTTTGAAGATTACGCAGGCGTCATGCCGCGGTGAGATTACTGTGACAGGTACTGTGACAGGTACTATGATATGATTTCTTCGGAATGGGGAAACTGAAACGGCAGTGGGGGCCGTTATCATGCCGAGGACATGGAAACGACATTCGGCCGAGCAGATCGTCGCCAAGCTTGAGCTTGTCGGCGAGATGATGCGGCGCGGGGCGACGGTTTCGGAGGCTGCGAATTCAGCCGGGATCACCGACGCGACGTACTTTCGCTGGCGCAAGCAATATGCGGGCCTGCGTTCGAGCCAACTGAGCTACATCAAAGAGCTCGAGGCCGAACTGGCGCGTTTGCGCAAAGCCATCAGCGAATACGAAGGCCAATAAAACCGCGAATTTCTGCATGGGTGCGCCATTGCTGCGCGCCCTAGCGCGCCCGCAATGGCCGGCGCGCGCATCTTCGTCACGCACGCTCCACTCTGCGCGCGATCGAGCAACGCTGGCGCGAGCCATCCGTTTTTGCTGAGGGCTGTTTCGCCGCCCGCTTGTGCGCGATGGCGGTGTTTTCGCGCGCGCGGTTTAGTGGGAGATGCGACAACCTCACGAAACGGCGTCTGGAAGTTCACAAAGAGATGTCGGCAAAATTCACAAACGGATTTTTGGGAGGAGAAAAGCAATGGGTCGTTTGCAGCAGGATCGATTCGAAATAAAAGTAAAATAGCCAAAAAAAACAGTATTATAGGTGGCTCCGAAACGTAAATTTTGTCTCAAAACTCGTCTCAATGAAGTACCCGTACTAGGCGAAATCGATTTCCATATGCTGTGAAAATTCCTTGAGAATTAGGCTCGCCGGCATCGGGGTCTTTTTGCCGGGCATGGGGGGCCTTCAATGGTTACGTTTATTCGTTCCGACCTTGAGTTTATTCTTGAGCAAATTCGCATCGCTGAGCGCCACGCCGCCGGCGAAGATTTGCGGGACATTCTGCCGAACGTCGTCGTGCCATGGGGCCTGCGCACTGTTTCCGGCGCCTACAACAATCTCGTCACCGGCAATGAGAGCACGTTCGGCGCGGCCGACAATCTCTTCCCGCGCTTGGCTGAAGCCGAGTGGCGCGTTGGTGAAAGCCTCTCCATCGATACGAATGGCCCCGCGCCGGGCGGCGTGATCGTCATCCCCGCAGCCAGCTACGATTCCTCCGGCCTGGTGGTGGACAGCCAGCCCCGCATCATTTCCAACCTCATCGTTGATCAAACGGCCAGCAACCCGGCCGCGGTCGCTGCCAATGGCGGCGCCGATCCCGTGCTCAGCCCCGGCCCCGATGGCGTGTTCAACACGCCCGATGACGTGGAAACCTTCTTCATTCCGAACGTCACGCCGGACGCCGGCCTTGGCCTCCCGTTCAATGCCTGGATGACGTTCTTCGGCCAGTTCTTCGATCACGGCCTCGACCTCGTCACCAAAGGCGGCAACGAAATCGTCCTGATGCCGCTGCAGGAGGATGATCCCCTCTATGTGCCGGGCTCGCCGACCAACTTCCTAGTCGTCACGCGCGCCACGCAAACCATCACCCCCGGCGCAGACGGCATTCTCGGCACCGCTGACGATGGCCGCGAGTCGACCAACACGACGTCGCCGTTCGTCGATCAAAACCAAACCTATTCGTCGCACCCGTCGCACCAAGTGTTCCTGCGCGAGTACGAGCTGCGCCAGGTCACTGACGCGTTCGGCACGCGCCTGGTGCCGTTCGCCACCGGCGAACTGATTCAAGGCGCCAATGGCGGCATGGCCACTTGGGCCGAAGTGAAAGCGCAAGCGCGCGATATCCTCGGGATCGACCTGACCGACGCCAGCGTGTTCGACGTGCCGCTGCTGCTCACCGACGAATACGGCAACTTCATCCCTGACCCGCTCGGCATGCCGCAGGTCGTGATGACTGGCGGCACGCTCGTGTCGGGCAACCTTGCGGCGCCGATCAGCTTGGCGAATGCCATCTCGACCGGCCACAGCTTCCTCGACGACATCGCCCACAGCGCCGATCCGAGCGCGTTCGATCCGGACGGTCCGTTCGGCCCGGCGCCGTCGACGCCGCGCGTCGCCGACGACGACAACGTCATCGGCGATGATGGCGATGAGACCACCTATGACGACGAGCTGCTCGGCGCGCACTACATCGCCGGCGACGGCCGCGTGAACGAAAACATCGGCCTCACCGCCGTCCACCATGTCTTCCACGCCGAGCACAACCGCCTCGTCCAGCACACCAAGGACGTCGCGCTGGCTTCCGGCGACGTGGCCTTCCTGAACGAGTGGCTGCTGGTGGATGTGACCGAAATGCCGGACACGCCGGCTGAGCTCGCAGCGCTGGTGTGGGACGGCGAGCGCCTGTTCCAGGCCGCCAAGTTCGGCACCGAGATGCAGTATCAGCACCTCGTGTTCGAAGAATTCTCGCGCACCATCCAGCCGCAGATCGACGCGTTCCTGGCGCCGAACGGCTATGACACGACGATCGATCCGTCGATCGTCGCGGAGTTCGCGCACACGGTCTATCGCTTCGGCCACTCTATGCTGACCGAGACGATCGACCGCTTCACGGCGGATTTCGAACTCGTCGGCGCGACCACCGAGCAAATGGGCTTGGTTGAATCCTTCCTCAATCCGTTGGCGTTTGCCGCCAGCGGCGCGACGCCGGAAGAGGCCGCGGGCGCTATCATCCGCGGTCTGACGCGCCAGCAAGGCAACGAAATCGATGAATTCGTCACCGAGGCGCTGCGCAACAACTTGCTCGGCCTGCCGCTCGACCTCGCCGCGATCAACATCGCGCGCGGCCGTGACACCGGCGTGCCGTCGCTGAACAATGCGCGTGCGCAGTTCTACGCGATGACGGGCGATGCGCAGTTGAAGCCGTACACATCGTGGGCGGACTTCGCCGCTCACCTGAAGCATCCGGAATCGCTGATCAACTTCATCGCCGCGTACGGCACGCACCAGTCGATCCTGGATGCGACCGATACGGCGGGCAAGCGCGCCGCGGCGACGCTTCTGGTGCTTGGCGGCGTCGGCGAACCGGCTGATCGTCTCGACTTCCTGTGGGCCACGGGCGCTTATGCCGGGGGCTCGCTGGGCGGCCTCAACGCGGTCGATTTCTGGATCGGCGGTCTGGCCGAGAAGCAGGCGCCATTCGGCGGCCTGCTCGGCTCGACCTTCAACTTCGTTTTCGAAACCCAGCTTGAATCACTGCAGGACGCCGACCGGTTCTACTACCTGTCGCGCACCGCCGGCATGCACTTCGGCGGCGAGCTCGAGCAGAACTCGTTCTCGAAGATGATCATGGCGCACACGGATCTCATCCACTTGCCGGATGTCGTGTTCCAGACGCCCGCCTATACGCTGGAGGTCGATCAATCGCGTCAGTTCACGGGCCTCGGCCCGGATGGCCGCGCCGATCCGGAAGGCGGCATCCTCGTGCACGGCACGATGGTGCGCGCTGAAGTCGAGCGCGACGACCCGACGACGGCCGGCGCCGACGCGAACTATCTGCGCTATAACGGCGTTGAGCACGTCGTGATCGGCGGCACCGCCGGCGACGACGTTATCGTGTCGAGCGAAGGCGACGACACGCTGTGGGGCGATGAAGGCAACGACAAGCTCGAAGGCGGCTACGGCAACGACACCATTCTCGGCGGCGACGGCGATGACATCATCAGCGACATCGGCGGCGATGACGTCATCAAGGGCGGCGACGGCAACGACGTCATTCACGGCGGCGCCATGGAAGCTGGCGGCGCCGGCAACCTGATCTTCGGCGGCTTCGGCAAGGACTTCATCATCACGCAGGAGGACATCGCGACGTCCTTCGGCAGCGCCGGCGATGACTTCATCTACAGCGCCAAGACGGCCATCGCGCCGACCGGCAACGAGGGCGACGACTGGATCGAGTGGGGCACGCAAGACGGTGCGCCCGGCGACAACTTCAACCCGACTCTGGGTGACGACATCGCCGGCAACGACATCTTCATCGGCGGCCCCGGCTTCGATGAGCCGATCGGCGAGGGCGGCGACGACATCTTCACCGGCTCGGACGCGGAAGACAAAATCGCCGGCATGTCCGGCTATGACTGGGTCACGTTCAACCGTGACATCTACGGCGTCACCGCGGACCTGACGCGCACCATCCTGGGCGGCATTGGCGAACTGGGCGATCACATCGCGCTCGGCTTTGCGGCGTCGCCGACTTCGGTGCTCGATCAATACGAAGAGGTCGAAGGTCTCTCCGGCTCCGATTGGACCGACTACCTGATCGGCGACGACGTCGATGCGGTCACCATCCTCAATCACGGCGGGGCGGCGGGCAGCGCGCTCACCAACCTCGACCTGATCGACGGCCTGCGTCAGCTCTTTGAAGACGCCGATCTGTCGACGACGCTGGTGCCCGGCCAAAGCTTGATTGGCGGCAACATCATCCTCGGCGGCGGCAGCGGCGACTTCATCCAAGGCAATGGCGGCGACGACCTGATCCACGGCGACCGCGAACTCAACGTTCGCATCTCCATTCGCGATCCGAACAATCCGGAAGTGGAGTGGGGCACCGCCGACAGCATGATCGGCGAAGTTACCGCTCGCCCTGGCGCGCCGGCTTACATCAACGGCCCGCTGCACATGCTGATGATCAACGGCCTGGTGAACCCGGGCCAATTGCAAGCTGTGCGCGAAATCGTTGACGGCGCCGATGGCTACGACACGGCGATCTTCAGAGGCCCGCTGTTTGTCGACGACGGCAACGGCGGTCAAGTCGCCAACTACACGATCGCGGTGAACGGTGTCGTTGTGGACCCACTTGGCCCGATCAACATCAGCGACACCGACATAGTCACGGTAACCGATCTGACCGGCACCGATGGCGTTGACACGCTTCTGAGCGTTGAGCGTCTTCAATTCTCCGACGTGACGGTCCGCCTTCAAGCCGGCAACTCGGCGCCGGTTGGTGCGCCGGAGATCAACAATCTGACGCCGACGGAAGGCGACTTGCTGACTGTCTCGCTCGACAACATTGTCGATCCGGACAACGCCGGTCCGATCACCGGCCAAATTGCAGTCACGTGGCAAGTTGAACTCGATCCGGGATCGGGCATTTTTGAGGACATCACGGACATTCCCGCAGGCGGCGGCACCTTTATCAGCGCCAACGGTCTTTCGTTCCGTGTCGGACCTGACTATTCCGGTCTCGCGTTGCGTGTGAAGGCAATCTACGTCGACGATGAAGGCGTCCCTGAGATCGTCTTCTCCGCGCCGACCGCGCCGGTCATCGATGTGCCAGACGCGCCTCCGGCGGAGCCGGAACCGGTGCTCGAACTGAGCGGCACCGGCGACGCCATCTCGCTGGCGCGTTCGGACCTCGTGTTCATCCTCGATCAAATCAAGATCGCGGAAGAGCATGCGGCTGGCACGGATCTACTGTCGCTGGTGCCGAACTTGCGCACCGCCGCCGGCCTCCGCACGGTCACGGGCGAGTTCAACAACCTCATCAACCTGAACGGCATCAACAACACGCACTTCGGCGCCGCCGATAACGTGTTCCCGCGCGCCACCACGCCGGTGTTCAACACCGCGGAGGACATCCCGGCTGGGTTCTTCGGTCCGGGTTCGCCTGCGACGCCGACATCGTATGCCCAAACCAGCGGGATCGTGTTCGACTCTCAGCCGCGCACGATCTCGAACCTGCTCGTCGATCAGACCCCGGCCAACCCGGCGGCTGTCGCGGCGGCGCTGCGTTTGGCGGGCGTCGAAGATCCGGGCGGCCTCGCGCTGCAAATCTCGTCGCTGTTTGTCACGGCGAACGCGAGTTCGGCCGCTGCGAGCGCAGCGTCGGCAGCGCTTCCTTCACTTGTCGCCGCGGCGGTCGCCACGAGTGCGGCAGCTAGCGCTGCGGCTGCAACAGCCAACGCCGCGCAAGGTGCGGCGGATGCCGCAGCCAACGATGACGCCCTGGCGGCGGCGGCTCAATTGTTGGCCGCAGCAGCTGCTGCGGACGACGCGGCTGCGGCCGCTGCCCAGGCCGTGGCGGCGCAGGCTGCTGCCGATGATGAGGCAGCGGCGGCAGCCGATGCACTTGCTGATCAGGCTGAACTGGACGACGCAAACGCTGCGAATGCGCAAGCCGCTGCGCTTCTCGCCCAGCAGCAAGAAGACGACGCTCTGGTGGTGCTGAATGCAGCACAAGCGGCTTTGGATGCGCTGCTCACAGACGGCACGCCCGATGACGAACAGACGGTGGAGATCGAAGCGGCGACCACCGAGCGCGACCTGCGTCAGGATGAATACGATGGCGCCGTGGCCGCATCGGCGCTTGCAGATGACGCCGCCACAGTGGCCCAGGCGATCGCTGATGCGACGGACGCGGTTGTACTCCGAGCGGATGCGGATGCCGCTCAGGCGACCGCTGATGCGACCGATGCGAGCGCGCTACAGGTGTTGGCCGACGACGCCCAGGCGCTGGCTGATTTGACCGATGCCCTCGCTCTGCAAGCAGCGGCCGATTCGGCGCAAGCCACGGCGGATGCCACCGACGCCGGGGCGCTGCAAAGCGCCGCCGACGCGGCCGCCGCGCTTGCTCAAACGGCCGCGGACGCCGCTGCGGCCGCCCAGCAGGCGGTTGACGACGCACAAGCCGTAATCGCCGCCGGCGAGTCCGCCCAACTGGCGTTCGACGACGCGGTCACGGCAGCGGGCATCGCCGACTATCTGACATCGAGCCCGGGTCTCGACGGCGCCTTCGGCACCGCCGACGATCACACCGTCTTCTTGCTGCCGAACACCACGCCGGACGCCGGCCTCTCCGCGCCGTTCAACGCGTGGATGACCTTCTTCGGTCAGTTCTTCGACCACGGCCTCGACCTGGTGTCGAAGGGCGGCAGCGGCACGGTCTTCATCCCGCTGCAGCCGGATGATCCGCTCTACGTGCCGGGCAGCCCGACCAACTTCATGGTGCTGACGCGCGCGACCAATCAACCGGGCGAGGACGGCATCCTCGGCACGGCTGACGACATTCACGAGCACAGCAACACCACGTCGCCGTTCGTCGACCAAAACCAAACCTACTCGTCGCACCCGTCGCACCAGGTCTTCCTGCGCCACTACAACGTGACGCCAAACGGCCCGGTTTCCTCGGGCCTGCTGTTGACCAACCACGAGATCAATCCCGACGGTTCGCTCGGCGCCGATCTCGGCGGTATGTCGACTTGGGCGGTGTTGAAGGCGCAAGCGGCTTCGGTGCTGGGCATCCAGCTCACCGACGCTGACATCTTCCACGTGCCGCTGCTGGCGACCGACGACTACGGCAACTTCATCCCTGGCGAGAACGGCTTCGTTCAGATCGTCACCACGACCGGTTTGGTGGAAGCCAATCCGGCCGACAATGGCGGTCTCGGCACTTTGCTGCCGGCGAACACCGTCTTCACCGGACACGCCTTCCTCGACGACATCGCGCACAACGCGACGCCGACCGCGGGCCTCATCTCCGACGATGACAGCGCGCCTGGCTTGGCCAGCGGCGTGTTCGCGCTCGCCAACGCAAGCTTCGAAGCCGACTCATTGGCTGACGGCGAACCTGGCGTGAACGTCGATCCGAACGGCAACTACACGCTCACGCCGCCGACCGGCTGGAGTATGACCGGCACGGGCGGCGTCTACGCGCCGGTTGACGCGATCACCTCCAACGTCAGCCACACCGGCGCACAAGTCGCGTGGCTGACCGCAGGCGCATCGATGTCGCAAGACACCGGCGTCATTCTGCGCGAAGGCGGCATCTACAAGCTCACCGTGCGGCTGGGCGATCGGACCGACCAGACGTTCGGCGGCGCGACCGTCAGCCTAGTGACCGTCGATGGCGACGTTATCGCGACCATCCCGGTGGCGGCGCCGACGACCGAAGGCGGCTGGCGTGCGGTTACGCTCAACACGCCGGCGATTTCGGCAGCCCTGGCCGGTGAAGAGCTGCGCATCGTCATCACCAACGATGGCGGCGGCGGCGGCCAAGTTCTGGTCGACAACGTCGCGCTCAGCGTCGGCGTCTATGACAACGAACTGCTCGACGCGCACTACATGGCCGGCGACGGCCGCGTGAACGAAAACATCGGTCTCACCGCCGTCCACCACGTGTTCCACTCCGAACACAACCGGATGATCGACCAGATCAAGCACACGCTGATTTCGACCTCGACCAATGTGACGTTCCTGAACGAGTGGTTGCTGACGGATCTGCCGGCCAACACCGTGCTGCCGACAGACGAAGCCGGCATCGACGCGCTGATCGACACGCTGAACTGGGACGGCGAACGCCTGTTCCAAGCGGCGAAGTTCTCGACCGAGATGCAATACCAGCACCTCGTGTTCGAAGAATTCGCGCGGACCATCCATCCGAACATCGATCTCTTCTTCGCGCCGACGCAGGTCTATGACGTCAACCTCGATCCTTCGATCGTCGCGGAGTTCGCACACGTCGTGTACCGCTTCGGTCACTCGATGCTGACCGAAACGGTCGACCGCTTCGATGTCGACTTCAATGTCATCGCCGATCCGAGCTCGGCCAATCCCGATCAGCAACTCGGTCTGATCGCGGCGTTCCTCAACCCGCTTGCCTACGCGGCCAGCGGCACGACCCCGGAAGAAGCGGCGGGCGCCATCGTGCGCGGCGTGACCCGGACCACCGGCAACGCCATCGACGAGTTCGTCACCGACGCGCTGCGCAGCAACCTGCTTGGCCTGCCGCTCGACCTCGCCGCGCTCAACATCGCGCGCGGCCGGGATACTGGCGTGCCCTCGCTCAACGAGGTGCGTCGTCAGATCTACAACGAAACCGGCGAGTCGATGCTCAAGCCGTACGCGAGCTGGTCTGAGTTCTTGACCTTCATCAAGCACCCGGAATCGATCGTGAACTTCATCGCGGCCTACGGCACGCACGTCGCGATCACCTCGGCCGTGACAATGGCGGCCAAGCGTGAAGCGGCTCTGCTGCTTGTGCTGGGCGACGGCACGGACGGCGATGGCGTAACCATCGGCGCGAACACCTACACGGACCGTCTGGACTTCCTGAACAGCACGGGCGCGTGGGCGAGTGCCGCCAACGGCGCCACCACCACCGGCCTGGACGATGTCGATCTCTGGATCGGCGGCTTGGCCGAAGAAGTGATGCCGTTCGGCGGCATGCTGGGCTCGACCTTCACGTTCATCTTCGAGAACCAGCTCGAGGCGCTGCAGGACGCCGACCGCTTCTACTATCTGGAGCGGACAGCCGGCCTGAACTTCGTCGCGGCGCTGGAAGGCAACACCTTCGCCAAGATGATCATGGCCAACACGGATGCGACGCACTTGCCCGCACTCGTGTTCTCGACCCCGGCGTTCACGCTTGAGGTTGACCAATCGCGTCAGCACACGGGCCTGGGCCTCACTGGCAACGACGACCCGGTCAACGACGATCCGTCGATCCTCACGCCGCTCGTCATCCGCGACAATCCGGATACGGCTGGCCCGGACACGAACTATCTGCGCTACACCGGCGCCGATCACGTCGTGCTCGGCGGCACCAGCGCTGACGACATCATCGTCTCCAGCGAAGGCGACGACACGTTGTGGGGCGACGCCGGCAATGACCGTCTTGATGGCGGCCACGGCAACGACACCATCAATGGTGGTCGCGGCGACGACATCATCACCGATGTTGGCGGCGACGACGTCATCCAGGGCGACGACGGCAACGACGTCATCCATGGCGGCGCCGGCGTGAACCTGATCATCGCGGGTTACGGCAACGACTTCATCGTCACCGGTGAAGACGCCAACGAATCCTTCGGCGGCCAGGGCAACGACTTCATCTACGGCACCAAGGCCGATGAACAGAACATGGGCGGCGAAGGCGACGACTGGCTGCAGTTCGGCACCACCGACGGCGGCCCCGGCGACAACTTCGATCCGCTCGGCAACGATCCAATCCGTGGCAACGACGTCTATATCGGCGCTGGCGAAGCGGATAAGTTCAATGCCGAAGGCGGTGACGATATCATGGTCGGCTCGTCCGGCTTCGGTAACCGCTATATCGGCGCCTCGGGCTTCGACTGGGCGAACTTCAAGAACAGCCCGGATCAAGGCGTCTATATTGACATGTCCGGCCGGTTCTTCGACCAGCCGCGCGTGCCGGGCTCGGATCAGTCGATCCTTGCGCGCTTCGACGCGGTGGAAGGCCTCTCCGGTTCGCACCATGGCGACGTGCTGGTTGGCACCGACGTCGATGCGGCGGCCATCGTCAACGAGGGCGCTTACGGCAGCGTGCTGACCAACATCAGCCTGATCGATGGTCTGCAGCAGCTCTTGAACCAGGCTCTGGGTGGAACGCCGACCTTCTTCGACGGCGGCAACATTATCCTCGGCGGTTCGGGCAGCGACATCATGCAAGGCCGCGGCGGGGATGACATCATCCACGGCGACAACTGGCTGAACGTGCGCATCAGCGTCCGCGCCAACACCGACGGCACGGGCCCGGAAATCGACTCGTTCGACAGCATGGACGGGACCAGCACGCTGAACCCGGCCGACCTCGATACGCTGATCGTGAAGATGGTGAGCGGGGAATATAATCCCGGCCAGCTGGTGATCGTCCGCGAGATCCTCGATGGCGATAACGACTTCGACACCGCCGTCTTCCGCGGCAGCATCTCGGAGTACACCGTCGAAGTGAACGGCGTGCAGGTCGATCTCAATGGCCCGCTCAACATCGAAGACGGCGATGTCGTGACGGTGACCGATACGGTTGCCGGCCGCGATGGCGTCGATCAGCTGATCAATGTCGAACGTCTGAACTTCCTTGACGCCAGCGTCACGCTCTACGGCGACAACAACTCGCCGGAAGGCAACGTGGTGCTGATAAACCACCCGCTCTTCATCTCGCCGCCGCGCGCTGGCGTCGCTGCGACCGTGGATCTCTCGGGTGTCACGGACGCCGACAATCCCGGCGGCGTCATTGGCTCACCGGTGGCCATCTTCTGGCAAATCGAAGTGGCGCCGGGGGTGTTCGAAGACATCCTCGTGGAAGGTACGGGTGCGGCGGCGGGCGAAATGCTGCGCGTCAGCGGCCCATCCTTTACGCCCGGCGACGGCGACGTCGGCTTGGCGTTGCGTGTCCGCGCCATCTATCAAGACGCGGCGGGCAATATGGAGGAGGTCTTCTCCGCGCCGAGCGCGCCGATTGCGGCCTTCGCCGTCAACTCGGTCGCGACCGGCCTCGCGCTCATCGACTCTGCGCTCCCGGTCGAGGGTGATACGCTGAACGCCTCGGCGGTCGGCGTGGCGGATGCCAACGGCCTCACCGCCGCGGTGTTCACCTTCCAGTGGCAATCGTCGTCCGATGGCGTCACCTGGACGGATATTGCGGGCGCCACGCTCGCGAGCTTCACCCCGGAACCTGGCCAGGTCGGCCAGCAAATCCGCGTGCTGATCTCCTTCGTGGACGATGCGCAGTTCACCGAAACATTGACCTCGGATCCGACGGCGCCAGTCGCGCCGGCGAACCAGCCTGCGCAAGGCGCGCCGACCATTCTCGGCACGGTCATCCGCGAAGGTGAACTACTCAGCGCCAGCGCACTCGGCATCATCGACAACGACGGCCTCAGCGCGCCGGGCTTCTTCTACATCTGGGAAGTCAGCCACGATGGCGGCACGACGTGGGACTTCGCCGGCATAGGGGAAGAGTTCACGCCGACTCAGCTCGAAGTGGGCGGCATCCTGCGTGTCAGCGCGGCGTTCACCGATGACCTCGGCTTCGGCGAGTTCCTCGTGTCGGCGTCGACGACGACCGTTGGCGATCTGTTCAATGGCGATGGGACGAGCGAGCTGTTTGACGGCACTGACGGGTCTGACTTGGCCAACGGCAATGGCGGCAACGACACGCTCAACGGCCTGGCTGGCGATGACATCCTCAACGGCGGCGCCGGCGGCGATACGCTGAACGGCGGCGACGGGGCCGACGTCCTCGAT
>JBFWYC010000008.1:0-121349 GCA_050186805.1 Hyphomonadaceae bacterium | reverse complement strand
GACCATCATCACGTTGGGGCCGAAAAAGATCGTGTCGGCCACAAGGCTGAACCAGCTCTCGTCGTAATAGCGATCGGGCTGGCTGTTCCAGGCGATGGACTCGAACTGCGCGATCGAGGCGCTGAATTTCTCGCGATCGACGTCGAGGCTGATTGGCAGCATCGCCAGCACTTCATCGATGGCGTCTGTCGTGGTCTGGGGCGCGGCGACCTTGCGGGCGATCTGGCGAAAGCGTTCGGCTTCTTCGGTCCGCGCGGCGTCGGTTTCGGTGCCGGCGAAGGTGTTGTTCTTGCTATAGGCCATCATCGATATGTGGCCGTCGCCGAGCCGGCCAGCAGCGGCGAGGTGACACATGATCAGCAGGCGATGCGGGCGCGGCTCGCCGTTGAAAAAGGCGTAGCGCTTCGGCGGCGGCGGCCCGGTGAGCTTGGCGCGCGCCGCCTGCAAACGCGCGGCGATGGCGCCTTCGTTTACCTGTTTCTGGTGATGGATCGCGGTCAGGGCCAGCGTGATCGGAAACGCGATCGTTTGGGGCGCAGGTGTGGTGACCGACGCCGACCAGCCGCGCGCAAACGCGTCGCCAAGGCCGATATTCGAATGCAGAATGAAGATGCGGCGCGGATCGATGCCGAGTTTCTCCACCGCCGGCGCCAGGTTGGTCATGATCGTGTTGACCGGGAGCAGGCCCTCCCAGCCCAGATCAAGCAGCAGCTTGCCATCCTTGTTGCGGAGCGCGGCGACCTCGTCGGGTTCGATCAGGTCGAAGACGTTTTCGACTGGCCGGCCGGGGCGGGTCGGCGCGCCGCCCAGCGCATAGACGCCGCGCGCGCGGATCACCAAAGCCCAGTCGCCCGGCTTCACCGCGCCGAGATTGTCCGTCCATCGCGCGCGCTTCGGCGCGAAATGCTCGGTCAGCGTGATGAAATGGCGGGGGGAGAAAGGCAGCTTCGGGCGAAGCGCCGCTTTGGCCAGGTAAAGGTGCATCGCCTTGGCGCTTAGCACGAAATCCGCCGCGCCAACGACCGCGCTGAAAATATGAAGGCGTCCGGAAACGGCCAGCGCTGGGGTCCGTTTCCGGCGCCGCTGGCGGCGAAGGAGACGCCTCATGGCCACCATCCGCAAGGAATTCCACTCGCCCCGTTCGGCCGACGCTGTCTGGGCCCTTCTGAGGCGCTTTGACGCCGTCCACGAACTCGCCCGCGGCTTCGTCGCCGCCACCGATATGGAGCCGAGCGGGGCGAGGGTCGTCACGTTCGTCAATGGCGTGCAGGTCCGGGAATGGCCGGTTTCTGCCGACGACACGGCGCGGCGGCTCGTCTACGCCATCGTCGACAGCCCCACCTACAGCCACTACAGCGCCGCCGCCCAGGTGTTCGAGGACGGGACCGGCAGCCGCTTCGTCTGGACCGTGGATTTCCTCCCGGACGCGATGGCCGGCGCCCAGGAGGGCGCCATGGCGGCGGGAGCGGCGGCTATGGCGCGGAACCTGGTCTGAAGGGCGGTCTATCGCGTCTGCGCCAGGCTGCTGCGAATGACTTGCAATAGCCGAGGACCCGTGCTTAAGTTTCTTTGCGGCTGCAAGTCAGTCGCCAAATTCGGCTTTGCTTTCAGAGAAGTGCTGGATGTACGTCTGCAACTGTAACGGTGTGACTCGGGCCGAGGTGGATGAAGCCATCACCGCCGGCGCGCAGCGTCCGAAGGATGTGCTCGCCCATCACGGCTGCGAGCCCTGCTGCGGTCGCTGTCTGCCCGAAATCGCCGAGGGCATTTCTTGCGGCGGGATGGCTGGGATCAACCGGAGCCTCGTCGCAGCGGAGTAACGCGCGATGAAGGGCGATCCGGACGTCATCAAGAAGCTCAATCTGATCCTGACCAACGAGCTGACGTCGATAAACCAGTATTTCCTGCATGCCCGCATGTACGAAAGCGACGGCTACAGCAAACTGGGCAAGAAGACCTACGAAGAATCCATCGAGGAAATGAAACACGCCGACAAGATCGTGAAACGCATCTTGTTGCTTGAAGGCCTGCCGAACCTCCAGAACTTGAGCAAGCTGCAGATCGGCGAAGCGGTGCCCGAGCGGCTTCAGGCCGACCTCAATGCTGAGCGCACCGGCCATGCGGCGATCAAGGAAGGCGTCACCCTCTGCGAGGAAAAGAAGGACTACGTCTCACGCGACATCCTCACGGAATTGCTTGAGGACACCGAGGAGCACATCGACTTCCTCGAAACCCAGCTGCAAAACCTCGATCAGATGGGGCTGCAGAACTACCTGCAAAGCCAATACGAACTCGACGGCGAGAGCGACTAGGCGCTCGCGGCGCGGGCGAGGCGCAGGGGCGCTTCGAACCGCTCTATCTCCGTCAGCCCGTCGCCGCGCAGGACGGCGGCCAACTCTTCCGCGCTTAGCAACAGCCAGTCGCCGGCTTCGGCGAAAGACGCGAACTGGCGCACATGGCTCGACATCGCCTCGCGAAGGTCGCGCCCGCCCAGCCAGTAATCCATATGAGCCTGCGCCGCCTGGCTCTGGCAAACCCATGCCGCGCGGCGGGCGATGGTGAAATCGAGGGGCGCAAACAGTTTGCGGTAGTGCGCGAACAGGGCGTCCAGCGCGTCGAAGCTGATGGCGTCGAAATCGGCGTTCGGGTCGATCACGTTCAGGCAATCGCGGCCCAGGCTGGCGACATTGGCGGCTTGGAAATCAGCAAGCGTGCGCAACTCGGCCCACGTCACTGCGCCGCGATAGTCCACGACATTGAGTTCCAACAGTGCATTGTGGCGCAGAACGATCGACACGGGGCGCAGCTCTCCAATCTGTAAATGCTCTGCGCCGGCGCCATTGATGAACGGTTAAGCCGGCTGCCGCGCGGCGGGGGTTGATCGTCGAAGGCAGTGTTGACCGGGTCTGGAGCTTCGCTCTTGGGTGGCGGCCATGAAACGCATCTTGCTTGCCGTGGCGCTGAGCGCCTGCGCCAGCGCGCCGAGCGCTGAACCGCCCAGCGCCGCGCCCGTCATCGCCGCTGAGCGCGCCTTCGCCGCTGACGGCGCGCAGCGCGGCTGGGCCGCTGCGTTCCGGCGCGCAGCCGCGCCCGACGCGTTGACCCTCAGCCCTGATCCAGTCAACGCCCACGAGAGCCTCGCGCGCATCGAGGGTGATGGCGAAACCAGCTTGGACTGGCGGCCCGCCTTCGCCGGCGTATCGCGTTCCGGCGATTTCGGCTTCACCACCGGGCCATTTCTGATCCGCGGGCGCGACGGCATTGTCGGCCACTACTTCACCGTCTGGCGCCGCCAGCCAGACGGCGGCTGGAAGTGGATTTTCGATGCTGGCACCGATGTTCATGACCCCGGGCCGCCTGTGGCGGTAGACGCAGATATTCCAACGTTGCCGGTTGCGCAGGACGGGGCCGGCTCATCCGATGCCGCGATCGCGGAGGTGGCGGCGCTTGAGGCGCGTTATGCGACGGCTGCTGATTTGGCCCGCGTGGTCGCCCACGACGTCCGGCTCAACCGCCCCGGGGCCGAGGCCGCAATTGGACGCGCTGCAGCGGTGGCGCTGCTCACAGCAGACGGCGAAGTCGCGTTCGGCCCGATCCGGCGCGACGCCTCCGAGGCCGGCGACATGGTGTTCTCGCTCGGCGAGGCCCGGGATCAGAGCAATGGCGCGGCCCGGCTTCGCTACTACGCCCGCATCTGGCAGCGCCGCCCCGAGGGCTGGCGCATCGTGTTCGACGAGATCGTGCCGCGTCGGGGCGGTTGACCAGAGGTCGCCAGCCTTCTAGAAGCCCCGCTTTCTTGGAACGCCCCTAGGGCTTTTCCGAATACTGGGCGACGGGCTAACCGCCAGGGCAGTCGCGGCTTCATTCTGTAGCCGCCGGTCCCCGTCACGGAAGAAGGCGCGATCAGCGCATGACGAAGCGTATTCAAGCTAAGTACAAGTCGGACCGCCGGTTTGGGCAAAACCTCTGGGGCCGTCCGAAATCTCCAGTCAACAAGCGCCAGTACGGCCCGGGTCAGCACGGCCAGCGCCGCAAGGGCAAGACCTCCGACTTCGGCCTCCAGCTCGTGGCCAAGCAGAAGCTCCGCCTCTACTACGGCAACATCACCGAAAAGCAGTTCCGCAAGACCTACGAAGAAGCCGCGCGCCGCAAGGGCAACACGGCTGAAAACCTCATCGGTCTGCTTGAGAGCCGCCTGGACGCGGTGGTGTATCGCTCCAAGTTCGCACCGACCGTTTTCTCGGCGCGTCAGTTCGTGAACCACGGCCACGTCAAGGTGAACGGCCGGCGCGTCACCATTCCGTCCTTCCTGGTTAAGGTCGGCGACGTGATCGAAGTGCGCGACAAAGCCAAGTCGATGGCGATCGTTCTCGAAGCGCTGCAAAGCCAAGAGCGCGAGACGCCGGAATACATCGAGGTCGATCCGAAGGGCATGACGGCGCGCTTCCAACGCATCCCGACGCTCTCGGACGTGCCGTATCCGGTGCAAATGGAGCCCAACCTCGTCGTCGAATATTATGCGTCCTAAGGCGCCTTCGTTCGACTGAGATCAAAGGCCTCCCTTCGGACGAGGGGAGGCCTTTTTCTTGCTTGCTGCGGTCCGCCATGACTCAAGGTCGCTACATCCTCACGCTGCAGTGTCCCGATGCGATCGGCATCGTGGCGGCGGTGGCGACGTTCCTGGCAGATCGCGGGCTCTCGATTGAAGAGAGCGACCAGTTTCACGATTCACCACATTTCTTCATGCGGACGGCGTTCTCGAAGCCGACGCAAGGCGCCGCCAGTTTGGCCGAGCTTGAAGCGGGCTTTGCGCCGATCGCGCGCCGGTTCGGGATGGACTGGCGCATCCACGACCTTGAGGTGAAGCCGAAAATCGTCGTGGCGGTCTCGCGGGTGGCGCATTGTTTGTACGACCTGCTGCACCGCGAGCAGACGGGCTGGCTCTCTGGCGACATTGCCGCGATTGTCTCCAACCATGCTGACCTGGAGCCGGTGGCCCGTTGGCGCGACAAGCCGTTTCACCATGTGACGGTGACGCCCGACACCAAGGCCGGCGCCGAAGCGCGGATGCTGGAGATCGTGGAAGAAACCGGCGCGGAACTTCTGGTGCTCGCGCGCTACATGCAGGTGCTGACGGCGGAGACCTGCGCCAAGCTCGCTGGGCGCTGCATCAACATCCACCATTCGTTCCTGCCGAGTTTCAAGGGCGCTGAGCCTTACACACAGGCGCATGCGCGCGGCGTGAAGATCATTGGCGCGACCGCCCACTACGTGACGCCGGATCTCGATGAAGGGCCGATCATCGAACAGGCGGTGAGCCGCGTTGCGCACCACCACACGCCGAAGGACCTGGTGGAAATCGGACGCGATCTCGAAAGCCAGGTGTTGGCGCATGCCGTGCGCTGGCATCTCGAGCGGCGCGTGGTGATCACCGGCAACAAGACGGTTGTGTTCGCCTGAACCCCGCCTAGGTTCGGCCCCATGACCACGTATTGGAAGGAACTCGACGCCGCGATCCGTGTCGAGCCAGGCAAGAAATCCGGCCTCTCAAAGCGCGACACCGTGTGCGCGCACCTGTTCGAGGACAAAGATGCCGGCGAGGCGTCGCTAAAGGACGACGCCAAGGCGATCGACAAGCTGCAGGATACGCTGTGGGCGGAACGGACGCGCGCGCTGCTGGTCGTGCTGCAGGGGATCGATACGTCAGGCAAAGACGGTACTGTGCGCGGCGTCTTCGGTGAGTGCGGACCGCTTGGGGTAGCCGTGCAGGCGTTCGGCAAGCCGAGCGAGGAGGAGCTGGCGCACGATTATCTCTGGCGCGTGCATGCCGCCGTGCCGAAGAGAGGCATGATCGGCGTATTCAATCGCTCGCATTACGAAGACGTTCTGGTGGCGAAAGTGCGCAAGCTCGCGCCCGCCGATGCGGTCGAAAAGCGCTACGCCCAGATCAACGCGTTCGAACAGCATTTGAGCGAGAACGGCGTCGTCATTCTGAAATTCATGCTGCACATCTCAAAGGAAGAGCAGCGGAAGCGGTTGCAGGAGCGCCTGGACGATCCGACCAAGCATTGGAAGTTCAATCCCGGCGATCTGGAGGATCGCAAGCTTTGGGATGAGTACGCGGTCGCCTACGAAACCATGCTCGATCGCTGCTCGACGGCGCACGCGCCATGGCGGGTCGTGCCGGCGGACAAAAAGTGGCGGCGCAACGCGATCATTGCGGCGGTCGTGCGCGGGACGCTCGAAGACATGGCGCCCGGCTATCCAGAAGCGTCCTGGGATCCGGCCAGCTTCAAGATCAGCTAGCTATTTCGCGGCATCCACGTCCTGGCGGATGATGCCGAGCGAGATGACGCGCTTCAGCGCTTCATCTGGCGGCAGCGACAGCGGCTTCAGCGCGGCGCGCGGGAGATAAAGCAGAAAGCCCGAGGTCGGGATCGGCGCCTGCGGCACGTACACCGCGACCAGCTCCTGGCCAATATCGCGCACGACTTCGGCGGTGTTCTCATTGGTGATGAAGCCGATGGCGTATGAGCCGGGCTGTGGAAATTCGACCAGAACGGCTTGCTTGAACGAGGTGCGCTCGGGCGCGGCCACTTGCTTGAACACTTGCTTCGCGCCGCCATAGATTGAGCGCACCAGCGGCAGGTTGGCGATGCCCTTGTCGGCGGCGTCGACGATCCAGCGGCCGACGAGATTGCCCGCCAGGGCGCCGACTAAAGTCAGCGCAACGATGGCGATGAGCAAGCCGCCGCCTGGAAAGGTCGTCAAAAACGAAAGGTTACGCGGCACCAGCGGTTCGACGCGGGTGTCGATGAAAGTCACCACCAGCCAGATCAACGAGACGGTGACGACGAACGGCAGCACAACGGCCACGCCGGCGAGGAACGAATTCCGCAACCACGTCAGTGGCGTGAAGCGGCGCGGCGGGGGAGAGTCGGCCATGGCCTCCGATGTAGGTGATGCGCGCCAGCCGAGAAAGCGCCCTGGCGCCGCGCCGATGGAGTTCCTACCTCCGCTGCTATGTTCGGCAGCAAGATCAAACTTGTCTCGCCGCCGCCCCAGAGCGGGCCGCGAGACGGCTTTTCTCAAACGGTCATCAGCGTCGTCGACAAGATCGGGCCTGCCATTATCGGCGTGCGTCGCACCAGCCGCGGACGCGATCTCTATGACGGCGCCGGGTCCGGGGTGATCATCTCGCAGGATGGCTACGCGCTCACCAACAACCACGTTGTGCGTGGCGCGGGCCGCGTGGAGGGCATTCTCCACGACGGGCGCGTCGTCGGCGCCGAGATTGTCGGTACCGACCCCGACACCGATCTCGCGCTGCTGCGGCTTGGCGGCAGCGGTCACGCGACAGCCGATCTGGGCGATTCCGACGGGTTGAGGGTGGGCGAGCTCTCCATCGCCATCGGCAATCCGCTTGGCCTGCAGGCGACAGTCACCGTGGGCGTCATTTCGGCCTTGCGTCGCACGCTGCGCGGCGACGGCGGGCGGCTGATAGAAGACGTGATCCAGACCGATGCCGCCCTCAATCCCGGTAATTCCGGCGGCGCGCTGGTCGATGGACGCGGCGCCGTCGTCGGCATCAACACCGCCATTATCGGCGGCGCGCAGGGCATCTGCTTTGCGGTGCCAAGCAACACCGCGCGCCTAGTCATCCCCGACTTGATGCGCGACGGGCGCGTGGCGCGCGGTTGGTTTGGCATTGCCGGGCAAACGCAGGAATTATCGCGCGCCTTGGTGCGCCGGTTGGCGCTGGAGGATGACAGCGGCGTGCTGGTGGCCGCGGTCTCTGGCGGCGGCCCTGCGGAAGCGGCGGGGCTCCGGGTTGGCGACGTGGTGCTGAAGTTGGATGGCGCCGTTACGCCAACGGTGGACGCTATTCACCGGCTGCTGACGCGCGAGCGGGTGGGGCGTCACGTTACGCTTGATGTGCTGCGCAATGGCGAGATAACCCGCCTCGATTTGCGGGTGACCGAACGGCCGAAGGCGCACGCCTAGGCGGCGACGCTGACGCCCTTTTCGTCGAACAGCGCTTTAAGTTCGCCGGCCTGGAACATCTCGCGGATGATGTCGCAGCCGCCGATGAATTCGCCTTTGACGTAAAGTTGAGGGATGGTCGGCCAGTTGGCGAAATCCTTGACGCCTTGGCGGATGGCGTCGTCGGCCAGCACGTTCACGTCGTGATAGTCGACGCCCATGTGGTCGAGGATGCGTACGACCATGTTTGAGAAGCCGCACTGCGGCTGCTCGGCCGTGCCCTTCATAAACAAGACGACGTCGTGGTCTGAAACGGTCTGGCGGATGGCGGTGATGGCGTCGGACATGGAAACTCCTGAGCGCGAGGTAATCACGCTGGCGGGCGGCATCAAGCCGACTTCGGGGCCGTATCCAGCGCCAAGGCGTGCAATTCGCCGCCCATACGCCCCTTTAGGGCGGCGTAGACCATCTGGTGCTGCGCGACCCGGGTCTTTCCCTTGAAGGCGTCGGACCGGATCACAGCACGATAATGGTCGCCATCGCCGGCCAGGTCCTCGATCTTGATGTCCGCGTCGGCGAAGCTCTCTCTGAGCAGCGCTTCCAGGTCTTCCATGCGCATCGCCATGCGGACGCTCCTATTTCCATGGCCGTTCCAGAAATCTGTCCAATTATAGGGCGGAGCCTGTGCGCCGGGCGCCCTGGGCGGAACAGATGACGATCACGAAAGTTTTGGTTGCCGGCGCCTCTCGTTCGGTGCATCTGCCCCAACTTCGGGGGAGCGGGCGGTCGCGGAGATCGCTCACTGCGTGGGAGACGTTGACAAGTTCACCTTTTCCGAAAATTTAGGCGCTCGCGTTGAGCGCCAACTGGGACAGAAGACCGCAGAGTGCGGCGGCCCGGCGGGTGTGGTGGGAGGAAGCGCATTTCGGCGAACGCACAGGCCGCCGAGGCCTCCACTCACAACACGCAATTGAATAATCGCGGTGAGCCTTTCACGCGCAGGTGCGCGGCGGAGGGTTTCGCCAGAACCCAACAGGGCAGGCAGAAGGGCAGACCATGACGTTGATGAATTCGCTGCTGATGTTCGCGCAGCAAACGACCGCTCCGGCGGGGACCACCCCGGCCGATCCGGCCGCGGCGCCCGCTACCACCACCGCTCCGTCGGCCGAAGAACTGGCGCGTTCGAAGGAAAACGCCGCCGCCGCCGCCGAAGAGGCCGCTGGTCACTCTGAAGTCAGCCTCATGGAGTTGGTCCAGGAGCTTAACGCCGTCGAATTGGGCGTCATGGTGATCCTGGGCCTGTGCGCGATCTACGCTGTCGCTCTGCTGTTCGAAAAAATCTACGTCATGCGCAAGGCCTCGGGCCAGACCAAGGAATTCCTGGCTGCGTTCCGCAAGGCCAACTCGGTCGAAGAAGCCGAAGCCATCGTCCGCAAACTGCCGAACTCCGGCATCAAGTCGATGTTCGACGCCGGCATGGCGGAAGTCCGCCGCACGCAGGACCTCGGCCTCTACACCATGCGCGACGCCCGCGATCACACCATGCAGCGCGTCAGCGCCGCCATGGCCACCCGTCAGAACGAGCACCTCGACGACCTCGGCTCGTCGATGACCTTCCTCGCCTCGATCGGTGCGAACGCGCCGTTTATCGGCCTGTTCGGCACGGTTTGGGGCATCATGGTCGCCTTCGTCGGCATCGCGAAGACGCAAACCACCTCGCTCGCGGTCGTCGCGCCCGGCATCGCCGGCGCTCTGCTCGCCACCGCCGCCGGTCTGGCCGCCGCTATCCCGGCGGTGCTCATCTACAACTTCGCCGCCAAGCAAATTTCCAAGCAAGGCAGCAAGCTCGACGACTTCGCGGCTGAGTTCATCGCGCTCGTTTCGCGCGACATGGATCGTCGCGCCGGCTGAGCTTGACCCTAGCATTGGAGGACCCCAATGGCGGGTAAAGTCTCAGCACCCGGGCACGGGGGCGGCAAGCGGGGACGCGCAGAAGTCACCGCAGACCCGAACGTGATCCCGTTCATCGACGTCATGCTCGTGCTGCTGATCATCTTCATGATCGCCGCCCCGATCTCGAGCGTCGATATTCAAGTCGAGATGCCGACGTCGAAGATCATGCCGTCGCAGCGTCCGCCGCGCCCGACTTGGATTTCGATCCAAGAAGGCGATGGCGGGGTCCGCTACTTCGTGATGAACGACGAAGTGTCGGTCAACGATATCGGCGAGCGCACTTTCGAGGAGTGGGCGAAGAACACGCCGCAAGTGTCGTTCGACGAATGCCTGCTCGCCGAAACCAGCAAGGCCGCCTACTGCCGGATCTACATCCGCGCGGACGCCAACACTGCGTATCGCAATGTGGTCCGCGCGATGAACCGCCTGCAGGACAAAGGCTTCACCCGGATCGGCCTCGTCGCCGAAGACAAGCGGAGATAGGCGATGGCGGGCAAAATCGCTGCTTCGGGTGGCGGAGGAGGAGGGCGTCGCGCTGCGATGCAGCCCAATTCCGACCCTAACGTCATCCCGTTTATCGACATTCTTCTGGTGTTGCTGATCATCTTCATGGTCACAGCGCCGATCCCGACGGTCGACATTCGCGTTGACCTTCCGCCGCCGAACCCGGTTCCGATCCGGCTCGAAGGCTTGCGGCCGACCATCGTCGGCATCCGCGAGACCCCGGGCGGATTGGCGATCTATGTCGACGAGGAAGTCGTGCAGATGTCGCAATTGGCCGACCGGACGCTGGATCACGCGATCCGCAACAATCCGGCGCTCAATGTCGAGGAAATCTATTCCGAAGCGCGCATTTTCGTGCGCGCCGATCAGAGCACGGCCTACGGCAACGTCGTCAACGTCATGAGCAGGCTGCAGGAGGAAGGCTTCGTGAAAGTCGGAATCTTCGCCGAACTCGCGAGCGAAGGATAAGACTATGGTTGGCCTTCGTCTCATGTCACTTGGGCTCGCAGCCCTTATCTGCGCCTCGCTGATCTATTTGGCGGTGACGCAGAAGTTCAGCGCGATCACCGACCTGTTCGAAGATCAGGAAGCGGTGAAGGTCGAGATCGAGGAGGAGGAAAAGCCGCCTCCACCACCTCCGCCGCCGCCGAACACGCCGCCTCCGCCGCCGCCGCCGGAAATGCGCGTGCCGCCTCCATCGCTGGATGCGCCGCCGACCCCGACGCCGATCCCGGTTGCGGTTGACCCGCCACCGGCCCCGCCGACGCCGTCCGTCATCACCAACCCGCAATGGTTGGAGCGGCCGAACGCGCGTGACTTCGAGCGCTACTATCCGGATCGCGCGCTTGAGCGCGGCCAGGAAGGGCGCGTCACGCTCAACTGTATCGTTGCGGCTGACGGGCGCATCGCCTGCACGGTCGGTTCGGAAGATCCGAGCGGCTGGGGTTTCGGCGAAGCGGCGCTGCGCATCTCGCGCCACTTCCGCATGGCGCCGGCGACGCGCGACGGCGTGCCGACATCCGGCGGCCGTGTGAACGTGCCGATCCGGTTCAACCTCGCCGGCTAAGCGACGCAAGCATTTGCGATCAACTTGAAGCCGCGGAGCGAAAGCTTCGCGGCTTCTCGCATTTGTGAGCCGTGCTCGCGCGCGTGTGAATGTACGCGCGAGCTGACGTGCAACAGCCTCGACAGGCCGCAGCCGAGCACGGCGCGGCTTGGGAGGCCGCCATGACACTCAAACCACGACGCCGCGAAGCGCATCAGCCGGCCGCTGAGCCGAACGTCATTCCATTCATCGATGTGCTGCTGGTGCTGCTGATCATCTTCATGGTGACCGCGCCCAAGCCGACGACCGACCTGCGGCTCGACATGATGCGCGCCTCGGGCGTCGCGCCGACGATCATCGAACCTATCGCGGTGTCGCTTCAGCGCGCAGCCGATGGCGGCGTGCGCGTTTTGGTCAACGATCAGGAGACAACGCTCGAAGGTCTGGCGCGATCGGCGTTGGTGCGCGTGCTGGCGCAGAACGCAGCGCTCACTGCCGCGGATGCGCACGCCGATGCGCGTGTTTATGTGCGATCGGATGAGGATGTGGCGTACGCTTACGTCGTCGCCGCTGTCGATGAATTGCAAACGGCGGGATTCGCGAAAGTCGGCGTGCTGGCCGAACGCATCGAGAGCTAGTGCAGCATCGCGCACACGTGATCGTACTCGCGCGGGCGTGAATAGCGGGCAAAGCAAATCACGCGCACGCTCAATGTGCTGACGCTGACGCAAGATCGGCGCGCTCTGGGAGGAAACGCTATGACACAAGCGCTTGGGTTGCGCGCGACGTCGTTCGCCTTGTCAGCAGGAGTGCTCGGCCTGGCCGTTGTCGCGGCGCTGACGATGACCATCACGATGAACCGCGCTCCCACACTGGAGTTCGATGCGCCGATCGTGCCGATCGTCGAGCCGCCGCGCACCGAACCGCCGCCGCCCACGCCGACTCGCACAAGCGCGCCGCCTGAGACAGCGGAGCCTGCGCCGACCGAGCTGCCGACGCCGCCGCAGACCCACGAGATATCGACGCCGAGCCCGCCCGACATCTGGGCGCCGCCCGGACCGCCGGAAGTCACCAACCCCGATTGGCTGCGCCGCCCGCGCGATCTCGAGCGCTATTACCCAACACGCGCGCTCACGCGCGGCGTTGAGGGCGATGTCGTGCTGGACTGCCGGGTTCTGACCAGCGGCGATCTGACCTGCGGCGTGGTCTCCGAAACGCCGCCCAATTGGGGATTTGGCGCCGCCGCGCTTCGCATCTCGCGCGACTATCGGATGGTTCCCGCTACCCAGGACGGCGCACCGGTTGAAGCGCGCTACCGGATGCGGGTGCCGTTCCGCGTTCAATGATCTTTGAAGCGGGGCGGCTCACCGCATTTTGGCCCTGTTTGGCTCGCACATGCCGCGCCCGAGGGATAGAAGAGCGCGACCGGGACAGGAGACCTGAATGAAGTTCGTGATCGGCGCCGCCGCGATCGGTCTGTTTTTGGCGACACCAGCGTTCGCGCAGACAGAGACGCCGGCGCAATGCCAATTCACCGCCGCGCCCACCCTCATCAATGGCGGCGAATCCACGCGGGAGGCGATGACGGAAGCTGGCGACGCCATCAACGCCTGGCTGACCGCGCGTCAGCAGCAGCAGGAGCCGGCGTGTCAGCAGGCGATCGCTGCGCAGCAGGCCAATCTGCAAGCCATGGAAGCCGCCTACAACGCGGCCGGCGCCGAGCGCACGGGCGTGGTGCAAACCTGGAACGCACAATTGGCTGCGATCAATGGCGGCGGCCGTGCGCCAGCAACGCAATTGCCGACGCCCGCGCCGGCGGCGGGGGCGCAATGCACGTTCTCGCCGCCGCCAAGTCTTGCCGTGAGCGGGCGCGCCGCAGCGACAGCCAAGACCCAGGAAGTCGCGGCGTGGGATACGCAGCGCCAGCAGCAAGAGCAGACCTGCCGCACAGAAATCGAGCGCGTGCGCGGCAACCTGCAAACGATGGCGGCGGCGTTCAATGCGTCGAACACCGAGCGCCAGTCGATTGTGCAGGCCTGGAACGCCGAGGTGCAGGAATTTGGAAGCCGCCCGGCGCCAGCGCGCCGCGAACGCGGCGGCGTGCTCACTCGTCCGGATGACTGATTAGCGGATGATGCTCCGGCGTGTAACGCCAGAGCGGCGTGAACACCGCCAGCGCGATGGCGGCCACAGCTAAACCGGAAGCGGGGACCAGCGCGGCGACGCGCGGTCCCCATTCGCTGGCGACGAAGCCGATAATGGCCGAGCCGATCGGCGCGCCACCCATGAAACCCATGGAATAGACGGCAAGCACGCGCCCCAAATAGCGATCGCCCGCAGCGCCCTGCACGATGGTGCGACTCATGGAAATGGAAACGCCGGCGCCGAGGCCCCACACCACGACCAGGGCCGCAAACAAAAGGAATGGCTTGTGGAAAGCGAAGCTGAGCAGCATCATCGCGCCGATGAGGTGTGACGCGATCATCGCACGGCCCGGCCGCTGCAGCGGTTTGAGCCGCGTCAACGCTACCGCCGACACAAACGAGGCGCCCCAAAAACACGCCAGCAGCGCGCCCAGGCGCCCCGCTTGCACTTGCGCGTCGCCGCCATATTCGTCGCGGATGATCAGCGGAAACAGCACCTGAAAAGCGCCGATAACGAAGACGCCGACATACGCCGCCGAGAGCAGCATCGGCGACATAACCTGATTGCCGAAAGCGTACTTGAGCCCGTCGCGCATGTCGTTGAGCGCGCCAACGATGGTGCGCTCGTGGCCCGTGGGTTTGGGGGCGCGAAGCGTCAGCGCGACGCCGGCGCCGAGCGCCAGCACCAGAGCTTGCAGCGCGATGTAGGGCGCAGGCGCCGCGCCCGCCGCGCGCGCCACCAAGATGCCCGCGATCTGCGCGCCGATCTGCACGGCAGTGGTCGTGGCGGCGGCGGTGGCGATGGGAGTGTGGCGGCCATGCGCGGCTTCGCGCAACACCACGCCATTAAGCGCCGCGTCGCGCACCGGCATGAGAAACGCCGCGCAGCAGCCAACCAAAACCGCGTAGCCGATCAGCAACTCGTAGGTCAGCGCGCCGACGGCGACGATGAGGCTGAGGCCGATCGAAGCGATGCAGAAGGCGAGGTGAAGCTTCGCCAGCGTAGGCCCGGCGCGCGAGCGTTCCGCCAGCAAACCGCCAAATAGCAGGAAGCAGAACATCGGCGCCGATAGCGCCGATTGGGCCAACCCAACGCCGGCGGGCGTCGCGCCGAGGAAAAACGCCACCAGTGACGGGAACAGCACAAACTGCATCCCGAAGGCGAAGAAATAGAGCCCAACCACGAGATAATAGAGATGCAGCTCGGTCAGAAAGCCGAGCTTGCGTCCTCCGTCATCGCCGGGGGCCTGGTTCATGGGCCTTGGCTTAAGCGTGTGGCGGCGCCGCCGTCCAGTGCGTTGACGCGCGCTTAACGCCCGGCGTGCTGACTCGACCTGATATGGTCGCCGCGAATCAACCTCGGATCGCCGACGCGCCGCCGCTCGAATTGACCGAGCCGCGGGCGCCGGCGGCGCGCACCGCGCTGGTGCAGCGCCTGTGCGAGATTGTTTCGTGGCCGGAAAGCCGGCTCCCGTCCTATGAGCGCCAGCTTGCGGCGGACGTGCTGGTCGGCCTGTTGCGGACAAGCAGCTTGGCGTTGCGGCAACGTTGCGCCGCTGGCCTTGTGCGGGTGCAGGACGCGCCGAAGGCGCTGTTGCGGTACCTGGCGCGCGACGAATTCTCCGTCGCCCAACCGCTGCTCGAAGGTGCGGTGGGCTTTGACGATTCCGATCTGATCGCCACCATTCGCGCCGGCGTCGCCACCCATTGGCTCGCCATCACGCGCCGTCGCGCGCTAAGCGAAGCGGTCACGGATGCGCTGCTGCAAACCAGTGACGTGCCGGTCATCGAAGCGGTGTTGCGCAATCAAGGCGCGCGCTTGTCGACGCAAGGCGTCGATCTGGTCGTTGCGCGCTCGCGACAAGCGCCGTCGTTGCCCGGGCTGCTCGTCAACCGACAGGAATTGCGCCCGACGCAAGCGCTTGTCGTGTTTTGGTGGGCCGGCTTCGACGCGCGCCTCCAAATCCTGCGTCGCTTTGCTGTGGATAGAAATGTTCTGATCCAGGAATTGAGCGAGGTGTTTAAGCTCGCCGCCGCCGAGGGCTGGGCCGACGCCGACACGCGCAAGACCCTGCAGGTGATCGAGCGCCGTCAGCGCAACCGCGCCGCGGCGGCGCAAAGTCCGTACGGTTCGCTTGAGGGCGCGCTGGCGGCGGCGGAGAAAGGGCTCGACCGCACGCTGGTGCACGAAATCGCCCATCTTGCAGGCGTCAAACCGACGACGGCGACGCAGATACTCACAGACGCCGGTGGCGAAGCCATCGGCGTGTTCTGCAAAGCCGTTGGTTTGAAACGACCTTTCATGATTGCGCTGTGGCGCGCCTTGCGCCGTCCCGGCGGCGATCCGGACGCCATCGACAATCCGCTTGGCCGTTCGCTCTACGTCTTCGACACATTGGCGACAGCGAAGGCGCAAACCGTGCTGCGGTACTGGAACTGGTCATTCACGGCTGACGCCATGGGCATCGACCGCACGACGTTCGATGATGGCGATCCAAATCTGTCGCTCGCGCGCCGTAACGCTGCATTGTTGCTCACACGCAATGCATGAGTTGAGGCGCCGTACAGAACTGGCGAATCCGTCCCCTTGGGGCTAAGCCTCTAAGCGCGCGCCGGCGGCGCGGGGAGGCCGTTCATGCTTCACGCCGCAGCGATGCTGACGGGGCTTTGCGCCGTTTGGCTCATCGCAACACAAACTTGGTCGTCCTGGCAGCAAATAGCGCTGGCGGTTGCGTCAGCGGCGTTCTGCACGTTGGCCGCTGCGCGTCTCGGCGGCGCGAGCCCGGCGTTCGCGCGCGCGCCAGCTGTCATGCTGCTTGCGCTCTCTCAGATTGGCGCGGTAGTGCGCGGCGCCGCTTCGGTCGTGTGGGCCGCGCTCTCTGCTGATGTGACGCTGCGCCCCGCGCTCGTGCGCATCAGGTCGCGCAGCGGCCGGCCAGCGGCGCGCGCGGCGTTCGCCAACATGTTGAGCGCAGCGCCGGGCGTCGCCGTCGTGGAGACGGACCCGGACGGATTTCTAGCGCACGTCGCCTACGAAGACGCGGTTGACCCGGCGGACCTCGGGCGCCTCGAAGACGGCGTGCGCCGCGCAACCGGCGATGGCGCGCCATGATTGCGCTTGCGGCGGCCCTCGGTGCGGCGATCGCGCTTTTGTTGACGCTGGTGCGCTTGTTCGCTGGACCGACCTTGTATGACCGCGCTCTGGCGGCCAACGCGATTGTCATGAAGACGGCTTTGCTTGCCGCGGCTGGCGCGGCGGCGGTGCGTGACCCGGCCTATCTCGACGTCGCCATCGCGCTGGTGCTGGCGACGCTGGTTGTTAGCGTCGCGGTGGCGAAGGTGTTTCGCGCCAACACGTTCCAGGCTCCGCTCGCTCGCGCGGAGGACGTGCGATGAATGCGCTTTCGCTCATCGGCGATGCGATCGGCGCGGTCGTCGTGGCGACCGGCGTGTTCTTACTGCTCGCCGGATCCATCGGCTTGCTACGCTTTCCAGATCTTTACACGCGCCTACATGCGGTCAGCGTTGCTGATGCGGCGGGCGCGGCCGTGGTGATCGTTGGGCTCGCGATCAGCGCCGACGATGTGGCGACGGCGTTGCGCTTGATATTGCTGGCTGCGCTGGTGGCGGCACTTGGCCCGGTGCTGACGCAATTGATCGGCGGCGCCGCGCACGCCGGGGGGCTGACGCCGATTTCTGGCCGCTACAGCGCTCCGCGCCCGGGCGCCGCGCGGCAGGAGACACGCGATGATTGATCTCGCGCTGCAGGGCCTTGCGCTGATCTGCGTTCTGGGTGCGGTCGCAGCAGCGGTGTGCGCGATCGTCTCGCGCTCGCTGTTTGTGACCGCCGTTGGCGTATTCGCGGCGGGCGCATGCGCAAGCGCGGCCGCACTTTTGCTCAAGGGCGGTGAAGCGGCGCTAGCGTTGGCGCTGTTCGCAGCGGGCTGGGCGCCGGTGCTGTTGTTGGCTGCCATGTTGCTGAGCGCGCGCTCGAGCAAAGCCGCGCGTCGCGGTCCCCCATGGTTCACCATTGCAGCAGCGACGCTCGCGGTTGCTGCGCTTGCCTTTGTGTTGCCTGATCTGCCAGCGCGCAGCGCCGTTGCGCCCGTGGGCGCCGGTGTCGGGTTGTGGGCGGCGGTGCTTGCCGTTGTGGGCGCGGCCGCTTGCACGGGGTTGATTGGCTACGGCGAACGCGGCGCCATCGCGCATCATGCGGAGCGGCGCGGGTGAAGCCGGGCGGGCACATCGTCGTTGCGGACGCGGCGCGCACTTACGCGCCGCTCATCATGCTGTTCGGCTTGAGCCTGTTCGTAGCGCGCGCGCCCGGCGCTGGCGTGGGCGTGTTGGCGGGGTTGGCGTTCGCGCTCGCCTTCGTGCTCTACGCACTCGTGTTCGGCGCGCACGCGGCGCGTGCGGCGTTGCCCGCGCCGCTAGCGCGCATGCTCCTGGCGCTGGGCTTGTCAGCAGCGCTGCTCGGCGCTGGCGCGCCTGGCTTGCCCTATGCGGCGCGCGTCATGGAGGGCGGCGCGTTCGCCGCCGTCGTCGCGGGCGCGAGCCTGATCGTGGTGGCGCTGTTTGGGCGCGCGCCGACCTTGCGCGACGCGGCCTAACGATGGTTGACGCAGCATTCTTCGAACGCGTCGCATTAGCAGGCGCTATCGTGCTGATCGTAGCCGCGGCGGCGGGCGCGCTGAGCGCGCCGAACCTGATCAAGCGCCTGGCGTGCATCGTGTTGGCGCAGGTGGGCGCCGTGCTGGCCGCGAGTACGCTTGGCGCGGGCAGCGGCGTCGTGGTCGCGGCTATCGCCGTCGCGTTCGTGCAGACGGCGGTGGGTGCGGCCTTGATCGTGCGGCTGCAGGAGAGCTACGGCGGCGTTGAAACGCCGGAGATCGACGCCGCCGACGCGGGTGACGACGCAGAGGGGCCGCCGTCGTGATCGGCGCCTATCTCGACCTCGCGCGTGCGCATGCGCCGCTCTTGATGCTGATGCTGCCGCTGTTGGGCGCGGCTGCTGCGATGGTTTCACCGTCGCCGCGTTTGAGCTGGGGCCTCGCCAGCCTGTTGCTCGCTGCCGCGTCGGCGCTTGCCGGCGATGTGGCCTTTCGTTTTCTCGGCGCTGGGCGCATCGATGTGGCGAACGAGGGCGTGGCGCTAGGTTTCGACGGCGTCGCCGCGATCACGACGCCGATTGTGCTGTTGTTGTCCGCGTTGGCGATGATCGGCGCGGCGCCATTGCTGAAGGAATTCCCCGCGCGTGTCGGCGGCCTCGGCCTCGTGCTGGCGCTGTGCATCGCGGGCGGCTGGACTGGCGCGCTGCTGGCGCACGATCTTGTTGGCGTGTTCGTGGCCAGCGAGGCGGCGTGGCTGGCGAGCATAGGGCTTGTCGCACTGTCTCCAAATCGCGGCGCCCTCAACGGCGCTTTCCGCATGCTGGCGTTGGGGGGATTGAGTGCGGCGCTGTTTTTGGTCGGGCTGGCCTTGCTCGCGCGTGCGGGCGGCATGCTGGCGCTGGACGGGTTGGCGATCGCCGATATTGCTTCACCGCAGGCGGCCGCAGCGGGCGCCGCTCTGATGTTGCTTTCGATTGCGGTCAAGGCGGCGGCGTCGCCTTTGCATCTCTGGGCGCCGGCAGCGTACGGGCGCGCCGGGCGCTTCGCCGGCATTATGGTGGGCGCTGTTGGTGCGGTGGGCGGGCTCGCCGTGTTGGTGCGGCTCGCAGCGCACACCGTCACCATGCCCGACATCGGCGGTGGTGTTTCCATTATGTTGGCGGCGCTCGGCGTGATCAGCGTAGCGATCGGCTCAGCGCAAGCTGTTGGTGCGCTAAATCCGCTTCGGCTCGCCGCGTATGCAGGCGTGGCGCAGACGGGCGTCGTGCTGATGAGCGTCGGCCTCGGGTCGCCGCAGGCGTTCGCGGCGGCGTTCGTGCAAATCGTGAGCTTCGCGGCGTCGGGCCTTGCGCTGTTTGCCGGTTTCGCGGCGGGCGGGGTGCGGCGGATGGAGCAATTGGATGGGCTCGGGCGGCGTGCGCCGCTGGCGGGCGCGGCGATCATGGCCGGCGCGCTCAGCTTGATGGGCGCGCCGTTGAGCCTGGGCTTCCTCGGGCGTTGGCGCTTGATTGAAGCCAGTGTCGGCGCCGGTTGGTGGTGGGCGGCGGGAGCGGTGATCTTCGCGTCGCTGGCCGGCGTGTTCTATGGCGGCCGGCTGATCGAGCGGCTTTATTTCAGGCGCGCGGCGGCGACGTTTGAGGGCGATCGCTCGCCGTGGCGGTTCGCGCTTGCGCCGGCATTGCTCGCAGCGATTGCGCTGACGGCGGTGGGCTTTGCGCCGGGTTGGCTCTTGAGCGGCGCCAACATGGCGGCTGCGCATGCCATTGGCGGTGGCCAATGAGCGGTGAGTTGGCCTTGCTCATCGTGCTCGCCGCGCCGATCGCGCACGCGCTTGGGGTGCTGGCGCTGTCGCGTCCGCCAGGCTTGCGCGATTTCGTGCATATCGGATTTTCTTTGGCCGCGGCGGTAGCGGCGGCGTTTCTGCTGGACGCCGTCGCGCGCGAGGACGCCGTGCGCATCGTGTTGGCGCGGCCGCTGCCGAACGTCGACCTGGCCTTTACGGTCGAGCCGCTCGGCGCGCTGATGGCGGCGGTGCTGGCGGGGCTTGGCGCGCTACAGGCGGTACACACAGTCGGTTTCCTGCGGGCGACACAGGAGAAGGCGTCCGCACGCATGATGGCCTTCATCGCGTTGGCTTCAGCGTCGACGATGGCGATGGCGCTATCGGCGAACTTGTTCACGATGTTCGTGGCGTATCAGGCGCTAATCTTGACCACTTTCCCGCTCGTCGCCCATCGCGCCGACGACGAGGCGCATGCGGCCGCGCGCAGTTATCTGGCGACATTGCTGGCGGCGTCGGCGGGCTTGTTCCTACCCGCCATGGTCTGGACTTACGCGATCGCCGGCGCGCTTGAGTTTCAGCCTGGCGGCGTGTTGGCGGGGCGCGTCGATGTCGTGACCGCGAACGTGTTGCTCGCGCTCTTCGTGCTGGGGCTGGCCATTGCGGCGATCCCGCCGCTGCACCGGTGGTTGCCAGTGTCCAGCACCGCGCCGTTTCCTGCCTTGGTGTCGATCCAAGCGCTGGCCGTGCTGCCGGCCGGATGTGTGGGCATCATCAAGGTCGCGGCGTTCGTGTTTGGACAGAGCGTATTGCAGGAGGCCTCGCTGGTGGCGCGGGGGCTTGCTGTCTTTGTCGGCGTCGCGATGTGTGTGGCGGCGTTGATCGCGCTGTCGCGGCAAGACATCCGGGAACGGCTCGCCTATTCGGCTATGGCGCAAGCGCTCGCGGCGGCGATGGGCGCGTTGCTGGCGTTGCCGGCCGGCTTGTTCGCCTCGATCCTGCAGATCGTCGCCTTGGCGTGCGCGGCGGCAACGCTGCTGATGGCGTCCGCCACGGTGTACGCCGTGACCGGCCGGCGCGACGTTGGCGATTATGCCGGGCTCGGGCGGATCATGCCGTGGACGATGGCGGCGTTTGCGATCGCCACCGCGAGCATGATCGGCATGCCGCCGTTTGCGGGCGCGTGGGCGAAATTGTGGCTGATCGCGGCGGCGTCGGGCGCGGGACTGATGGTGGCGGCGGTGCTTGCCGGCGCTGCCGCCGTGCTCACCTTCGCGCATCTGGCGCCGCTGGCGGCTGGCGCATTCGCCGGGCGCGCGCCGACCGATGCGTTCAAGCGTGCTGACGGCGCCTCCATTCTGCTCGTCGCGCCCGTCATGCTGGCCGCGGCGGCGACGCTCTGGCTGCTGCTGCGCGCCGATCCGCTTGCCGATTTTCTCGCCCCAGTTTGGACGCTACCGCAATGACCAGAACGCCACTTCCGCCACGCGGCGGCATCGCCGCGCTTTGGGTGTTGTTCTGCGCTGTGGCGCTCGTCGCGGGCGTCGCCTTCGACTTCATGCTCGATAGCGGCGGCGATTTCTGGATTGGCGCCCAGCCCGGCGGCGGCGCGGCGCTTGGCGCGGGCGCAGCGGTGTTTGTCATCGCCGCCGCCCGCATTGCGCGCTGGGTGCTGACGCAATCGCCAAAGCCGCGCGACGCAGAAGGGGGCGCTGATGCTGTCGATCACGCCTAATCCCGGCTTCGTTCTGATCGTTGCGGCGCTGCTGATCTTGATCGCGCCGCGCGGCTTCCGCGCTGCGACGATGGCCGGCGCGGCGTTGCTCGCGCTTTGGCTTTTGCTCGAACACGATTTCGGCGTCGCCTCGGCCATGGAACAGATGGGGCTGCAGGTCGTGCTGCTGAACCTTGATGCGCTCAACCGCATCTTCGGCATCGCCATGCTGATCGCGCTCACCTTCATCGCCATGTTCGCGAGCGCCCGCCGCAGCCGATCGGAGGACGCGGCCATCTTGCTGCTGGCGGGCGGGTCGGTGTCGGCGCTGTTTTTCGGCGATCTCATCGGGTTTGTCGCGGCGGCGGCGTTGGCGGGTTTGGCGGCGGCGTGGGTGGTGTTTGCTTCGCCACTGGAGAATGCAAGCCGCGCCGGCGCCCGGTTGATGATCTGGCATGGATTGGAAGGTCTGCTCTTCCTTGTCGGTGTTGCGCTGCATTTGCCGGAGGGCGCGCAGCTTTCGGTGTTCACGCGTCTCGACGCGCAGAGCATTGGCGGGGGCTTTATTTTCGCGGCGCTGATGATCCGCGTTGGCGCGCCGCTGGCGCATGTGTGGCTGAAGGACGGCGCCTCGCATGCGTCGCCCGCCGGCGGCGCCGCATTCAGCGTGTTCACGACCATGCTTGGCGTCTATGCGCTGGCGCGGCTCTTCCCCGGCGAACCGATGTTGACCCCAATCGGCGCGGCGATGATGGCGATCGGTGCGTTCTACGCGGCCGGTGAAGACGATCTTCGACGGATCGCGGCGTATGCGCTGACGGCGCAGACGGGGGTGTGCGTGGCATTGATCGGCGTTGGTTCGCCGCTTGGCATGGCGGCGGCGGAAGCGCACGCGTTCACGCTCATCTTCGCCTTCGCAGCCGTGCAGATGGCTGCGGGCGCGATAGTCGAGCGCGAAGGGCATGCCTCGCTCGCCAAGCTTACCGGCATCGCGCGCGCCATGCCGATTACGTGCATCGTGTTCCTGATCGGCGGATTAGCGGCTGCGGGTGCGCCGGGCTTCGCTGTCTACACGACGCATGCGGTGGCCCTGGAAGCGACGGCGCAGTGGGACTTGCGCTGGCTTTGGGCCATGGTGGCGCTGGTGTCCGCGACGACTTTCATCAGCGTCGCCGTACGGCCGACGATCGTGATGTTCCGCGCCGCCGCCGCGCCGCCGCACTGGCGCGAAAGCCCGTTCGCGATGCAGCTCGGCGCTGGCCTCGCTGCATTCTTCAGCGTTTCAATCGGACTGGCGCCGCGTTGGCTCTACGATCTGATGCCCGCCAATCTCTCGTTTCAGCCGTTCGCAATCGACCGGGTGGCGGCGCAAGTGGAGGTGCTGGGCGCAGCAGGGCTTGTCTATGTGCTGTTGCGTGCGGTCAACGCGGCGCCGGCTGAACACGGCGTGCGGCTTTTGGATATCGATGTGTTCTACCGCGGCCCGGTCGCTTCGGCGGCGCGTTGGGCCGGCGTCTTGTTATTGCGCCTCTATGGCGCTTGGCAGGCCCTTACCGCACGGATCGGCCGCCAGGGCAGCCGCGGCTTCGACGCGCTCATGCGGCTCTGTGATCGGCCCTACGCGGCGCGCGCGGGCGGCGCCGCGCTCCAGTTGCTGACAATCGCGGCGGCGCTGCTGATCGTCTTTTTTACCCGCTAGTTCGTCGCGGGTTTGGTCAAAAACGTCTTCAGTATTTTGATCGGCGGGCAAAGTTGCCCAATAGTGCACCCCAATATTTGTAAAACACTAAGCTTGAAAGGTCATGCCTCGCATCTATACTATGGCTTCATTGAGCCCGGGGCGGTCGGCGTATGGAAAAGCAGCGCGACTTGGTGGAAATGGTGGCGGAGATCGTCTCCGCCTACGTTTCCGCGAACCAAGTGCCGCCTCAGGACTTGCCGGCGCTGATCCGCACGGTTCACAGCTCGTTGCGCGACGTGTCCACCGGCGCGCCGGCCGTCGAGACCGCACTTGAGCCGGCGGTGGCGGTGAAAAAGTCGGTCACCCCGGATTTCATCATCTGCCTGGAAGACGGCAAGAAATTCAAATCCTTAAAGCGGCATCTGCGCACCCGTTACGGCATGACCCCGGACGATTACCGCGCCAAATGGGGGTTGCCGCACGACTATCCGATGGTCGCGCCGAACTACGCCAAGGAGCGCTCCAACCTGGCCAAGCGCATGGGCCTCGGCACCGCGCGCAAGGGCGGCTAGGAAAAAAATCCATATTTTAGGAAAAAATCTATCCTACACCTCGGCGCGCCGGGCTAATCTGTGCGCGGCATGAACCCGTCGGGTCGTTTGGAGGTGTCGGAACATGGGCCTGCGCAACAGGCGATTGGAGGACGAGGCGGCGGCTCAGCTCGCGGCGGGCGTCGTCAGTTTCGCGTTGGGGATACCACAGCAAATCATCCTTGAGGACGCGCGCGGATCGATGGAGGCGGCGTTCGCGCGGCAAGTCGCGATGTATCTCTGCCACGTGGGGTTCGAGCTCAGCTTGTCGCGTGTTGCGTGGGCGTTCGGGCGCGATCGCTCCACCGTCGCGCACGCCTGTCACACGATCGAGGATCGCCGCGACGAGGCGCAGTTCGATACGTGGATCACGACGCTGGAGACAATGCTTCAGCGCGCTCCGCCGATCGAACGGCGCGAGCGCGCATGACCCCCGAGCGTGTGTTGGCGCGCCTCGCGGCGGCGAACGCGCATCTCGCCCCGCTCGCGACCGGCGGCTACGGCGTGTTCACGCACACCGACCGCCGGCGCCGGCCGCTTATGCGTGTGGACGAACGCACCGTGCGCGCGCTTGCGAGCGACGGTGCGCTTGTGCGCGAAGGCGAGCACTACGTGCTTGCCCGCGCGGGACGCGCCCGCGTTACACGCGGCGAGGCCGCCGAGGGCGAAGCGTTCGTGCATCAACACGCGGCCGATCGCCGCGCGCTCGGTCATGCTGGACGATGCGCCAATCAACGCGCGCGGCATTGCGCAAAGCCTGGTGTTGCAGCGTCTGGCGGCGCTGAAGGACGGACGCGGGGCCAATTGGCTGAGCGCCGATGAGTTGATCGCGGCGCAGCGTCTGCGGACTGATTGGGAGCTCAGCGCCGCCGGTCTTGTGCGCGGTTCAGATTGGAGCGCGCCGCCGCGTGGAAGCGCTGCGCGCGGGCCGAACGTGCAGGAAGACATGCTGGCCCGCCGTTGCGATGCACGCCGCCGCATGGGCGATGCGCTCGACGCGCTTGCCCCGCCGCTGCGGCGGATTGTCGAGAGTGTATGTTTGCACGAGCATGGGCTGGAGGCGCTTGAGCGCGCGGAAGGGTGGCCGGCGCGATCGGCTAAGGTGGCGCTGAAGCTTGGGCTCGCCCAATTGGTTCTGAAGCTGCGCTAGCCGGCTCGGGCGGCGCGCGCTTCGGCCTGGATGCGGTTCATCATCGAGAAAAGGCCATTCGAACGCTGTGCTGTAAGCGCTTCTTTGAGGCCGAGCCGCTCGAACACCGCGCGCGGATCGACGGAGAGAATTTCGTCTGGCGTGCGGTCCGAGAAAATGCGCAGCAACATGGCGACTTCGCCGCGCACCAGGTGGGCATCGGAATCGCCGCGGAAATACAGCTTTTCCGGCGCTTCCGGCCGCCGCTCCGACACCAGCCAAACCTGGCTGGCGCAGCCCCGCACGCGGTTCTGCTCGTTGCGCTCGGCATCGCTCAGCGGGGCCAGCGCGCGTGCGAGTTCGATCACATGCGAAATGCGCTCCTCCCAGTCCGGAAGGAGCGCGAATTCGTCCGCGAGTTCGTCGATGGCTGCGTCGATGCCGCTCATGCCCACGAAATGCGCCTTGGCGCGCGCGTGGGCAAGGGCGGATTAGTCGCGCCCGCCGCCGCTAATGGCCGGGCTCATCGCCGTCGTGTCCGGCGTGCCAAGCGCGCCGATGCACGTGCCGATATCGCGCAGGCCGTGCTGACCCAGGCAGAAGGCGTTCTCATAGCGGAAGCGCGCCGCCGACATGCATTGATAAAGCTGCAGCTGGGCCATCTCGAAGCAATCGCGCGAGCGCGGATCGGCGATCAGGCGGCTGACGGCGCTGCGGTTGGAGTCGACCGCATCGAGCGCCTGCAGGGCCGCGACCGCCGCCATGCGATCGAGCGCTTCGCCGCGCGTGACGTTGACGCGCCATTGATAGGAAACCGGCGCCGCGGAAACAGGCGTCACGTCGGCGGTGCCGCGCAGCGCGTCCCAGAAACGGCGCCCGCCGTAAGCGGTCGGATCGGCGCCGGGCGAAAGACTGATCGGGGCGACGCTGAGGCGCGGCGCCATGTCGGAGGGCACAGCGTCGGCCGGCGCACCGGACACGCCGAGCGAGCGGATGCGCTGCACGCGTGCGGCTTGCTGCGGCGCCTGCTGGTTGGCCCAGCGGGTGCGCTGCAGCGAGTACGCCATCTCCTGGTAGCGATCGGCGACGCTGATAATCCGCGTGCTGTCGGCGCTGGCGGAATCGAGCATCAGGCGGGTCGCGTCTTGGCCGCCGCGCAGCGCGCGGGCGTAGCTCGGATCGACCGACACCGCCCAGATCACCGCGTCGCGCCCGTAATAGGCGGCGGCGTCGCGCACGCCTTGCACAAAGGCGGGCGATTGCGCGGCTGTTTGAGCGCCGTAGGCGATCCAGCCTTGCGTCAGCTGATCGCGGTTGTGACGGGCCACGCGGTCGAGCGCGGTTTCCAGCTGGTTGGCGTCGCTCATCGAACTGGCGCGCAATTCGGAGACATCATTTTGGTAGGCGGCGTAGGCGGTGACCGCCGTCCGCAGATCGCCTTCTGACGCCTCTCCCGAGGTCGCCGTTTGAGCATTGGCGACACCCATGAGGGCGACGGCCGCGGTAGTTGTCCAGACCGCAAGGCTACGCATCGGATCTACTCCCTGATCCTGAATTGGTGAGTCCGCTTCCGAGAACGACTCGTAGCGGGCAGCATGTCCCCCTTCGCGTTAAGAAGACTTTTACTCGTCGGCCGCCTTTCCGTGTCAACACAAAGGGCAGTAACCCAACCTGCAAAAGCAGCGCCAAGAGCAGTTCAGCTCGCTTTGGCGCTGTGGCTTTGGCTCGCCGGCGTGGTGGGAACCGCCATTCTTGCGTGGCTTTCCGGCGCTGATGCGCCTGTTCTTAGCGCAGCCGCAGCGCTCGCCATAGCGCCTGTCTTAACAGGATTCACCATTCTGCCGAGATTGAATGAGCAGTGGATAGCTGCAGGTTTTGTTGCGGTTTGGATCGTTGCGGCTGTGGGGCTCGTCGCCGGGACGGGCGGCGTGGCGTCGCCGCTAGCTGTTGCGTTTGCGATTGCGCCGGCGATGGCGCTGGCCTTGCGCCGGCCCTGGGCGGCGGAAGCTGGCGCGGGCGCAGTATTGGGCTACGCGCTGGCGGCGGGACTTGCGCAGTTCGACGCTGGCGTCGCTGCACGTGCGGGCGGATTTCCCGAAATGCTGAGCGTCGTGTCGCTTGCGTTCGCGGCCGGTCTGATGGCGATCGGCCACGCGCCCAGTTCGCCCACGCGCGAACGGGCGATGGGTGAGCGGATCGCGGAGGTGTCGCACGAATTGCGCACGCCGCTGACGCACATTCTGGGTTTCTCCGAAATGATCGAGCGTCAGCTCTTCGGCGAGATCAGCGCGCGTTACGTTGAATATGCCGGCATGATCCGGCGCAGCGGCGCCCACTTGCTGGGCTTGGTGAACGATCTGCTCGATCTCTCGAAGATCGAGGCGGGGCGGTATGAGATGGATGTCGGCGAATTCGACGCCCGCGCGGTGGTCGAGGAGGTCGTCCGGCTCTCGATGGATTCCGCCGATAAAAAGCAGATTGCGCTCGGCATGGTGACGCCGCCAACGCCGCTTCATGTGCGCGCCGACGATCGCGCCGTGCGCCGCATGCTGATCAACACGCTCAGCAACGCCATCAAGTTCACGCCCGAGGGCGGTCGCGTCATGGTGACGGCGGCTGCTTCGGGAGAGGCGTTGGTTCTGGAGACAATCGACAACGGCCCGGGCATTCCCGAAGCGGAGCGCGAAAGCTTGGGGCAAGCGTATGAGCGCGGCTCAGGCGGCGCGCGCGCGGAGGGGACGGGGCTCGGCCTGTCGCTGGTGCGCGCACTGGCGGCGTTACACGGCGGCGCGCTCAGCTTTCACGAAGCGCCCGGCGGCGGCGCGCTCGTGCGTGTAACGCTGCCAGTGCTGATTAAGGACGAATAGCGAGGAAAGCGCGGGCGGCGGCGATGTCGCCAACTTCGACAAGCACACGCTGCGTAGCGCGGCCGGTCCGCACCTCAAGCACGACGCTTTCGCGCGGGTCGAGCGCCAAAAGCGCGCGGAACGCGCTGTCCGGAAACACAAACACGGCCTGCGAACGTCGGTTGTCGATCGGCTCGATCGTGCGCGTGGACGGGATGGTGAGCGCGGCGGTCGCGGGGGGCGCGCCGGCTTCCAGGCCGTAGGACACGCGTTGCGGCAAACTGATTTCGGCGGCGCCTGTGCGGCCTGCGTCGCGCAAGATGAGACGGGCAGTGCTTGCCCCCGTCTGACCGCGGGCGAAGGCGATGGTGAGGGTCAGCCGTTGCGCGTTGTCACGCTCGCGAACGCCGAAAATGGCGGCGATCGGCGCGTCGATGGCCTGGCTCAAGCGCCAGCCATTGGCGCCCACGGTGCGGCGCGCCAGCCAGGTGCGTTGCCAGCCGTTGAACTCCATGGCGCTGGCGTTCAGCCAATGCGCGAAGGCTTCGCGCGCTTCGGCGGCTGCGGTTTGGGTGCGCGCATCGGTGCAGGCGCGGGATTGTGCTGCGGCGACCACGGCCTGGTCCAACTCGCGCAGGCGCCCCGTCGACCAGCCTTCGCGCAGCAGCGAGCCGCGCGCCTGGCTGACCCCGGCCTGCAGCGCGCTGCGGATGGCGGGGGTAAACAGGCGGCACTGGGCGTCGGCCTCCACTAGGCCGCGGCGCTCCACATAGACGGTGCGGGCGTTTGGCTCGTCGGCGTGCGCGACGGCGGGCGCGAGCAGCGCAAGGGCGATCAGGATGCGGCGCATGAGGAAGGAAATGTTAAGCTCGCCGGGTTGCGTTCCGGTGAACGCGAGGCGCGGCGATGGACGAATTAAAAACTGAGTTTTGGGCCAGCGCCCTCATCCGCCGGGCCGCGATCCAGGGTGCGTTCGCGGCGGTCGTCCGCAAGGGCGACGCCGACGCCGGGGCCGTGCTCGTCAAAGCCGCCACCCTGGATGGCCGGGCGAGGCTCTATGCGCCGGCCCGCAATGGCGAGGGGGAGCGGATTTGGCTCGACCTATCCGCCGGATCGCTAGGGGATAGTGAGCCAGACGTGGATGCCCATATCCGCCGCGAGGCAGGGCGCGATCCCGATCTTTGGGTGATCGAGGTGGAGGACAAGCACGGCCGGCATTTCCTGCTGGAGCCAGTGGATTCCTAGGTGTCGGGTGTCATGTCGCAGCTGTGGCGCTCGCTTCCCGGGGGCGCGCCCGCTAACAACCCGGTCTAGCTGACACCTGACTCCTGACACCTGCCATGTCCGACCCCGCCACTGAGGCCGCACGCCGCCGCACCTTCGCGATCATCTCGCACCCCGACGCCGGCAAGACGACGCTGACGGAAAGCCTGCTGTTGGCCGGCGGCGCCATCCACTTGGCCGGCGCTGTGGCGGCGCGCGGGCAACAGCGCCGCACGCGCTCCGACTGGATGAAAATTGAACGCGAGCGCGGCATTTCGGTGTCGTCGTCGGTGATGATGTTCGAGCACGACGGGCTCGTCTTCAATCTGCTCGATACCCCTGGCCACGAGGATTTCTCGGAGGATACCTACCGCACGCTGACCGCGGCGGATTCCGCCATCATGGTGCTCGACGCGGCGAAGGGCATCGAGCCGCAAACGCTGAAGCTGTTCGAAGTCTGCCGGCTGCGCGACATCCCGATCACCACCTTCATCAACAAGATGGACCGCGAAGCGCAGGATCCGTTTGCGCTGCTGGATGAAATTCACTCCAAGCTCGCCATGGATACCGCGCCGATGTTCTGGCCGGCGGCGTCGGGGCAACGCTTCGCCGGCATGCTCGATCTTACCAAAGACGAGTTCGTGCCGTTTCGCCGCTTGGAGCATGACGAGGAAGGCTTCGCTATCGAGACGCGCCAGAAGCGTGGCGGCAACGACTTTCTGCTTGGAGTCAGCGACGATGTGCGCGCCGAGTTGGAGGAAACAGCAGAGCTGGCGCGCGAAGGTTTGCCGAAGTTCGATCTGACTGCTTTTCGCGAAGGCCATCTGACGCCGGTCTATTTCGGCTCGGCGTTGCGCCGCTTCGGCGTACTCGAATTGCTCTCGGGGCTGGCGTCGCACGCGCCGGCGCCGCGCGAACAGAAGGCGGTGGTGAAGGGCGTCGAAACCGAGGTCGAGCCCGGCCGCAGCGATGTCACCGGCTTTGTGTTCAAGATCCAGGCGAACATGGATCCGAAGCACCGCGACCGCGTTGGCTTCTTCCGCATCTGCTCCGGCAAATTTCAGCGCGGCATGACGCTGAAAACCGCCGCCGGTAAAGGCTTCAACGTTCACAATCCGATGATGTTCATGGCGCAGGATCGCGAGATCGCGAACGAGGCATTTCCGGGCGACGTGATCGGCATTCCGAGCCACGGCGGGCTGCGCGTGGGCGATTCACTGTCGCAAAGCGGCGACGTGGTGTTTTCCGGCATTCCCAACTTTGCCCCGGAGCTTCTTAAGCGCGTGCGCGTGCGCGATCCGTTGAAGCAGAAGCATTTGCGCAAGGCGCTTGAGTCTTTGGGCGAAGAGGGCGTGACGCAGGTGTTCAAGCCGGTGCATGGCGGCGATCTCGTCGTCGGCGCGGTGGGGCAATTGCAGTTCGAAGTGCTCGATGAGCGGATGAAGGCCGAATACGGTCTTGAGGTGATCTTCGAAACCGCGCCGTACCAAGCCGCGCGCTGGGTTAGTGCCGATGCGCGCGCCGATCTCGATGCATTCGTCGAGAAGTCAGCAGCGCAAATGGCCGAGGACGTGGATGGCTCGCCTGTGTTCCTCGGCAAGAGCGCCTGGGAAATCGGCTACGTGCAGGACAAAAATCCGAAAATTCGCTTCAGCGCAGCGAAAGAGCGCGCGGCTTAAGCGGCAGCTTTGCGCACTTTGAAGAAGCGCAGCGCGCGCTGAGCGGCTTCCACCGGCACGGCGTTATACATACGGCCGAATTCTTCAGCGCGGCTCATCGCTTCGTCGCCGCCGCAGGCCAGCACGGCAAGCGTCACGAACAGCGGGCGCTCGATATTGGCGGCGCGGCAGATCATGGCGAGGCCGTCGATGTCCTGGCGCTCCAGCAGTTCGGCGACGACTTGAGGCTCGAGATTGGTCATCTCAGCCAAGCCGTAGAGGAAATGCATCTGCTTGGCTTCGCGATAGAGCGACACCAGCATGCGCGCGTTGAGTTCGCCCGAATTGCGCTTGGCCTGGATGAAGGCCATGGCGGTTTTCGCTTCCGTGCTGGCGTCGCCGGCGGGCTGTCGCAAGCGCTGACGCGCGCGATCCAGGGCGGCGTCGAGCGTGGCCGGATCGACCGACGCGTTACGCTTCAGGATTTGATCCCGCAGTCTCGTTTCGACAACGAAATACATTTCGTTGAGCAGGTCGAGCGGCAGGTCCTGGCGGCGCACCACGCCTTCATGCAGCAGCGTGTTGCGGCGTGCGCGATCGACGGCGGCTTCCATGCTGCCGCGTGAGAGTTTGGCGGAGTCGTTGCGGATCAGCGCGTCGAGCGCGTGATCGTCGCCAAAGCGGACGATGGCGTCGGAGAGCTTCTCGCTGACATCGTGGCGCTGGGCGACGGCCTTGATGTGGTTCTGGCTTTGATAGCTGACGATCTGCAGCAGCGCCTGCTCGTTCAGCGCGCGGCTCTTTCGCAGCACCGGGCCGGCGACCTCGAACGAATGGTTGGCGAGATCGCGCATGAGGCCGACGGGCGCATCTGGCGCGTCGGCGAACAGGGTGGAGAGTTCGGCCAGCACGCTGTCCTGCATTTCAGCAGCCACCAGTTGCAGCACGTCGTCGAACAGCGCCGTCTCGCGATCGCTGCGCGCGCCCGTCGTCTCCATGAACAAGTCGGTCACTTCGCGCAGCAATTGCCGGCGTTGGCCGCTGTCGGACGTCTTCGCCAGATCGACAAGTTTGGCAAAGCGCGAATTAGTCATGGGGGCGCGAACTCCGGAGCGGGCGGCAGGTTAAGGCGCGCCCGTAAATAAATCTTACCAAGCACTCAATTGCTGCTGCGTTCACCTTCGGGCCCGCCGAGCAATTGCAGCGACAAATCGTCTTCGGGCCACGTGATCGCCGCCGTCTCGATCTCCGCAGGCGCGGCGCCGCGCAAATCGAGTGGCTCCGCACGGGGCCGCAAAGCCTCGGGTGCGCGGGCGGCAAAGCCGAACGCCAGCGCATCGCCTGGGGCGGTTGCGGGAAGAGTGGCGCGCAAGTCGCAGGCGTCGGTGGCGCGCCAGCTCCAAGCCATGCATAAGCCGTCATCGGCGCATGCGCGCGCGCAAGCCGCGGCGTCGCGAGCCGATACTGTTGCGTAGGCGCCGCCAGCGATGGCCGGCGTCGCCACTGTCGCAAAGGTTAACGCCAGTGAAACACATAGTGCGCGCATGAGCCGATGCTTGCGCGCTTCGGGTTAACAGGAGATTCAGTCCTGACTGCTGAGCGCCTCGCGCTTCAGCTCGATGTCGAGCCACTCGCTCTCAGCCGCCTCGCACTCGGCGCGGGTTTTGTCGAGCTTGGCGACGTTGGCGTTGAAGGCGTTGGCGTCGCGCTCGAACGCGCCTGGGTCGGCGATAGCGGCTTCGAGCCGTTCGATCTCGGCGCTGAGCTTAGGCAGCAGCGCGTCCAGCTCCGCGGCGCGGCGCTCGTCCTTGTAGCTCAGTTTGGTCTGCTTGCGCGGCGGCGATGGCGGTGGCGGGGGCGAGCGCTCGGTTTGCGGCTTTGGTTTTTGGCTAAAGCCGCCGAACTCGCGTTCGAAATCGGCCCAGCCGCCTGGTGTCTCGGCCCATTTGCCGGCGCCGACCGGACCGATAACTTGCGTCGCCACGCCATCGAGAAATGCGCGATCGTGGCTGACCAGGATCACGGTGCCGTCGTAGCCGCCGAGCATGTCTTCCAGGGCGTCGAGCGTATCCATGTCGAGATCGTTGGTCGGCTCGTCGAGCACCAGCAGGTTGGCCGGCTGTGCGAGCGCGATGGCGAGCGCCAAGCGATTGCGTTCGCCGCCCGACAAAGCGTGCACGGGTTGGCGCAACTGACCGGCGCCGAAGAGAAAGTCCTTGGCGTATGCCGCGACGTGGCGCGGGCGGCCGCGCACCATCACTTGATCGCCGCCCAGCGGCGCCAGAGCCTCCCAGATCGTCTGGCTCGGCTTTAGGATGGAGCGGGATTGATCGACATAAGCGATGTGCAATTGCTCGCCGATGCGCACATCGCCGGCGTCCGGCTCGCGGCGCTTGAGCAGGATTTCCAGGAGCGTGCTCTTGCCCGCGCCGTTGGCGCCGACAATGCCGACGCGGTCGCCGCGCGTGATGCGTGTGCTGAAGCCCGCGATCAGCGCCCGCTCGCCGTAGGCCTTCGCCACTTGCTTCGCTTCGATCACCAGCTTGCCGGATTCCGCGCCGCGCTCGGCCTGTAAAGCGGCGGTGGGGTTCGCAGACATAGCCTTTCGCTCACGCCGTTCGGCGCGCATGGCTTCGAGCTTGCGACGGCGGCCTTCGTTGCGCGAGCGCCGTGCGGTGACGCCGCGCTGCAACCAATGCTCCTCGGCTTTCAATTGCGTTTCGAGCCGCGCGGTGGCGCGCGCATCTTCGAGTTCAAGCGCGTCGGCCCAATCCTCGAATGCCGCGAAACCTTGGTCGAGCATATGCAGGCGGCGCTGGCGCAGCCACAGCGTCGCTGTCGAGACGCGCTCGAGGAAGCGGCGGTCGTGGCTGATGATCAGGCAGGCGCCACGGAAGCCGGCGATGCGCTTTTCCAGATCCTCAATGGCGGCGATATCGAGATGGTTGGTCGGTTCGTCCAGCAGCAGAACGTCGGCATCGGCCGCGAGCGCACGGGCGAGCGACGCGCGGCGCGCCTCGCCGCCTGACAAACCGTCTGGCGCACGATCCGGATCGAGCCCGAACGCGTGCAGTGCGGCTTCCGCTGCATGCGCCGGCGCAACTGCGGCGCTGCCAAGGCGCGCTGCGGATGGCGCGCAGGCGTAGTCGCGCAATGTCGTGAAGCCGGTGAAATCGGTATCCTGCTCGGCCAAAGCGACGACCGCGCCGGAGGCGTAAGCGATCTCGCCGCCGTCTGGTTCGGTCAGCCCCGCCAGCATGCGCATCAAGGTAGACTTGCCCGCGCCGTTGGCGCCGACAAACGCGACGCGTTCGCCCTTGTGCAGCACGAACTCCGCGCCGTCGAACAGCGGCGCGCCGCCCAGCGTCAGGCGCAAATCCTTTACGTGCGCGAGCGCCGGCCCCGCCATGGTCTCGCGCCTACTGGAAGATTTCTTCGAGGCTCGGCAGGTCCATGCCGGATTCGCCGAAAGCTTCGGCTAGGCCATCGAAGAATGTCGCCATCTCGACCTCGCGCGGTGAGCGGACCGGCTGCTCGATCCCCGGCAACGGGTGCTCTTCGACATCACGGTGCGCGACGCGCATCGTGTCGGCCCAGATTTGCGCCGGCAGAGTGCCGCCGGTCGTGCGGCCCATCGAGGTGAAGTCATCGTGGCCGACCCATACGCCGGCGGTGAAGTCGGCGCTGTAGCCGATGAACCAGGCGTCGCGCCAATCCGAACTCGTTCCGGTTTTGCCGGCGATGTCGCGGCCGCCGAGTTGTGCGCCGGTGCCTGTGCCGCGCAGAACCACCGCGCCCATCATGGAATTCATGCGGCGCACGACCTCTTCATCGAGCACGCGCGGCGCTTGATGGGCGGGGCGCACATAGATTTCGCGGCCGGCGGAGTTGGTGATGCGGCGAACGATGTAGGGCTCCACGCGCATGCCGCCGTCCATGTAGGTGGAGAAGGCGGCGGTCATATCCCAGAGCGTGGTTTCGATTGAGCCCAGCGCGATCGAGGGAGGCACGAACTGGTTGCGCTCCGGCATGGTGGTGATGCCGAGCCTGCGCGCCACATCGGCGACGCGCGGCGGGCCAACTTCGTAGCCGACCTCGGCTGCCACTGTGTTGATCGAGAGCGCGAACGCAGTGCGCAGCGTCACCGCGCCGCGATAGCCGTCATCATAGTTGCGTGGACGCCAGCCATCGATGACGACGGGTTCGTCGTAGCGGACGTCCTCGGTGTCGAGTCCGGCTTCGAGGGCGGCGGTATAGACAAACGTTTTGAACGTCGAGCCCGGCTGCCGCCGCGCTTGCGTGACGCGGTTGAACTTCGAGGTGTTGTAGTCGGTGCCGCCGATGAGGCCGACAATGGCGCCCTCGCGGTTGACCGCCATGAAGGAGGCCTGCAGCGGCCGGCGCCCAAAGGCGCGATTGCCGAGACGCCGCCGGATCGAGTTCGCCGCCGCCTCCTGGACCGCCGGGTCGATGGTCATCTCGATCACCAGGTCCGGCGCCTCGTCACCAACCAGCGCGCGCGCCTGTTCGACGGCGAGATCGAAGGCGTAACCCAGCGCACGCTCGACATTCGGCCGCTCGATGACGCGGATGCGCTGCGCCTTCGCCTCTTCGCTCTGTTCGGCGGTGATGAAGCCGGCGGCGACCATGGCGTCGAGCACCACATGCTGGCGCGCGACCGCACCTTCCAGATTGTTGGTCGGGGCCAGATCGGAGGGCGCCTTGGGTAGGCCAGCGAGCAGCGCCGCTTCGGCCAACGTCAACTCCGACGCTGGCTTGCCGAAATAGCGGCGCGACGCCGCGTCGACGCCATAGGCCTGTTCGCCGAGATAAACGCGGTTGAGGTAGAGTTCGAGAATCTCGTCCTTGTTCAGCCGTCGTTCGATGCGCGAGGCGAGCACCATTTCGCGCAGCTTGCGGTTCACCGTTTGACGGCGGGTCAGGAAGAGGTTGCGCGCCAGCTGTTGCGAGATGGTCGAGCCGCCTTGCACGGTTTCGCCGGCGCGCAGGTTCGCCAGAATGGCGCGCAGCACCGCCATGCGGTCGACACCCTCGTGCTCGTAGAAGCGGCGGTCCTCAATCGCCAGGAAGGCCTGCGGCACGTAGGTCGGCATGTCGGCGAGAACGGCGCGCTGTCCGTAGTACGGGCCGCGCACGCCGAGGATCTGGCCCTCGCTATCGACGAACATCACCGACTCTTGCCGATTCAAAGCCCACAGCGATTCCGCATCCGGAACGCGCGGCAGCCCCCAATAAATCCAGACCCAAAGTCCGAACACAGTGGCGAGCACCAGCCCCGCCGCGATGCTCGCTGCGCGCCGCCAGGTAAAGCGCTGGCGCTCGCGCTGCACCATCTCCTTGATCTGGTTTTGCAAAGCAGCCGCGCGCAAACGCGCGAGATCAAGGCCACGGGGAGAATTCGGCGGTTCGTCTGACAAAGGAAACTCCGGCGCGGGTGTCCAATAGAGGTGTGGCCGAATTCTGGCTAGGCGAAATAGGGGGATAGAGACCCCCTCTATCCCACACCGGACTGCCCCGCGAGCCTTGTTTTTCCACGATTCAGGCAAAAACAATCCGACCGGTTCGGGGCGCCGTTAGAGTTCCGGCACAGTCGAGAAAAAGGGACAAGCCGGATGAACGCGGGAACGGAAGCGGGCGAGGCGCTGCGGGCGCGCTTGGCGGAGGCGCACGACGCGCTTGCCGGCGGCGACGCTGTTGACGCCGAACGCCGCGCCAAAGCCATCACCGCGCTTGTCCGCGCCGAGCGCGACGTGGCGGAACTGATTGCCGCGTGCGCGCCGTCAGCAGAGGACAATGAAGAAGGACTACGCGCGGAGCTACGCCGAAGACTTGAACGCTTCACTGAGTGCGACCGCGCGGGAGGTTCTGCCGGGGAGCTTGCCGCTGCGTTGGGTGGAGTTCTTCCTACGTGATTTCCATGGTTGGGCGCGCGGCGAGCAATTGCCGCCGCCTGGCGACTGGCGCGCCTGGCTGTTCATGGGCGGGCGCGGCTCGGGCAAAACCCGCGCCGGCGCGGAATGGGTGTCGGAACTCGCGCGCACTGGACGCGCGCGCCGCATCGCGCTGATCGGGCCGACCTTCCACGATGTGCGGGAGGTCATGGTCGAAGGACCGTCCGGCGTGCGCGCGTTGCCGCATGTGCGGCCTGCGTACGAAGCGAGCCGAAAGCGGCTGATTTGGCCGAACGGCGCGCAGGCGTTCTGTTTTTCGGCCGAGGACCCGGAGAGTTTGCGCGGCCCGCAATTCGATGCGGCGTGGGCCGATGAAGTGTGCTTCTGGGCCTATCCAGACGAGACGCTGGCGACGCTGCAGCACGGCCTGCGGCTGGGCGAGCGCCCGCGCTTGCTGTTGACCACCACGCCGCGCCCGATCCGGGCGCTGATGCAATTGGTGGCGGCGCCGGATACGGTGATCACGCGTTCGGGCTCGTGGGCCAATCGCGCCAACCTGGCGGACGACTTCGTCGTCGCGCTGGCGCAGCGTTGGACGGGAACCGCCCGCGAGCGCCAGGAAATTGATGGCGAGCTGATCGAGGATGTCGAAGGCGCGCTCTGGAAGCGCGCCGACCTCGAAACGCTGCGCACGCGCGAGCATGGCGAATTCGACCGCATTATCGTGGCCGTCGATCCGCCGGCCGCGATCGGCGCCAAGGCTGACGCCTGCGGCATCATCGCAGCCGCCGGCTGGGGCGAAGGCTGGCGACGGTGCGCCATGGTGCTCGCCGATGCGAGCCTGCAGGGCGCGGCGCCCTCGGCCTGGGCCGAGCAAGCAGCGACCTTGGCGCGTTCGATTGGCGCTCACGCCATTGTGGCGGAGGCCAACAATGGCGGCGAGATGGTGCGCGCGGTGCTGCGCGCCGCAGCGCCCGACATTCACGTGCGCCTCGTGCACGCCAGCGAAGGCAAGCGGGCGCGGGCCGAACCGATCGCGGCGTACTATGCGCAGCGGCGCGTGGTCCACGCTGCGGCGTTCGCGGCGTTGGAAGACGAAATGTGCGCCTTCGGCGTCGACGATTTCAAATCGAGCCCGGACCGTGTCGATGCGCTGGTCTGGGCGCTGACCGATTTGTTGATGGGCGGCGCGCAGCCGCGCCTGAGAGTGCTCTGAACAGAAAGACCGAGATGTTCGATTGGTGGAGAAAACTCCGCGCCGGCGCCGGCGTGGAGCGCAAACTCATGGCCTGGCACGCGCTCGGGCGCCCGGTCTGGCCGATGCGCGACCCGGCGGCCTTTGCACGCGAAGGCTATGCGCGCAACGCGATTGCCTATCGTTGTGTGCGCATGATCGCGGAAGCGGCGGCGAGCGCGCCATTCAAGGTTGGTCCTGCCGACCATCCGCTCGCGCGTTTGCTGGCGCGGCCCAACCCCGAGCAATCCGGCGTCGAGCTGATGGAGGCGTTCTACGGACACCTGCAAGTGACCGGCAATACCTACCTGGAAGCCGCCAGCTTTGATGATGCCGCACCTTCCGAATTGTATGTATTGCGGCCCGATCGCATGAAGGTTGTGCCGGGCGCCGATGGTTGGCCGGTGGGTTGGGAGCATCGCGTCGGCGCCCACGTGCGCCGCTTCGAGCGCGATCCTGTCAACAACGATGCGCCAATCCTGCATCTGAAACTCTTCAACCCGACGGACGACTGGTACGGTCTCTCGCCGATGGAAGCCGCCGGCTACGCCATCGACATTCACAATGCCGGCGGCGCCTGGACCAAGGCGCTGATCGATAATGCCGCGCGTCCGAGCGGCGCGCTTGTCTTCAACGGCGATGCGCGGCTGAGCGAAGAGCAGTTCCAGCGCTTGAAGCAAGAACTGGAGGAGATGCACGTCGGCGCCGCCAATGCGGGGCGCCCGATGTTGCTCGAAGGCGGGCTGGATTGGCGGCCAATGTCGCTGACGCCGGGCGATATGGAATTCATCGAAGCGCGTCACGCCGCCGCGCGCGATATCGCGCTCGCGTTCGGCGTGCCGCCCATGTTGCTCGGCATTCCAGGCGACAACACTTACTCAAACTATCGCGAGGCGAACCTGGCGTTTTGGCGCCAGACGGCCCTGCCTCTGGCGCAGAAGGCAGCGCGCGGCATCGAGGCTTGGATCGGCGACCGCTGGGCGGACGCGGGCCCGGCGGCGATCAGCATCGATGTCGAAAGCGTGCCGGCGCTGACCGTCGAGCGGGAAGCGCTGTGGGCGCGCCTGGCCGGCGCAGACTTTCTGAACCTCGACGAGAAGCGGCGCATGGCGGGCGTGGATGCGCCGGAGCGCGCGCCATGAAGATCGATCCGCGCATCACGCTGGCGCTGATCCTGGCGCTGTTTCTGGAAACCGCCGGCGGTTTGATCTGGGCTGGACGCGCCGCCGCGCGGCTCGATGAGGTCGAACGCGCTGTCGCCACGCAGCCGGAGGTGGCCGAGCGTTTGGCGCGGCTGGAGGAGCAATTGGGCGAGGCTCGTCGTGCGTTGGGGCGCATCGAGCGGAGGCTGGAGGAATGAGTTTCCTCGCGCCATCGACGGCTCAGATGATTGTCGAAGGCTACGCCGCTCTGTTCGGCGTCGAAGATCAGATGCACGACATCGTCCGCGCTGGCGCCTTTGCTGCGGGCTTGGCGCGCCGCGGCGAGCCGCTGCCGTTGCTTGTGGAGCACGATCCGCGTCTGCTCGCAGGTTACTGGACGGATGTGCGCGAGGATACGCGCGGGCTTTGGCTCGTCGGTGAAGTCCGCGACAATCTGCCGGGTGCGGCGCGCGCTCGACGCATGATTGCACGCGGTGTCGACGGTTTGTCGATCGGCTTCATTCCGCTCGCTCAGTATCGCAGCGGCGCCCAGCGCGTGCTGACCGCGATCGATCTTCTGGAAGTGTCCATCGTGACCTACCCGATGCAGCCGCAGGCGCGGCTCACTCTTGCGCGAGAGCTAGTCCGCGCTGCTTAAGGAGAAAAACGTGAGGAAAGAAACCAAGGCCGCGCCGGTTGGCGGCGCGGACGCGCTGATGCGCGCGTTCGAGGCGTTCAAGACCGCCAACGACGCGCGCCTTGATGCGCTCGAACGCAAGCGCGGAGACGTGTTGCTCGAAGAGAAGGTCGATCGTATCGACCGCGCGCTGAGCGAGCAGAAGTCGCTCATTGAACGCGCCGCGCTCGCCGGGCGCCGCCCCGGCCTGAGCGCAGACCCGGTCGCCGGCGAACACAAGTCAGCCTGGGGCGCCTTTATGCGCCGCGGCGACGTTTCAGCGCTGACGCAGTTCGAAGCGAAGGCGCTCAGTATCGTCGGCTCTCCGGCCGGCGGTCAGGATGGCGGCTACACCGCTCCGCCTGAACTCGACCGCATGATCGAAACGCGCCTGCGCCAGGTGTCGCCCATGCGCGAAATCGCAACGGTGCGCACGACCGGCGCCAACGTGTTCAAGAAGCCGATCAGCCTCACTGCCGCGGGCACCGGCTGGGTCGCCGAAACCGGCGCGCGTGCGCAAACCGATACGCCAACCCTCGCGCTGCTCGAATTCCCGACCGCGGAACTCTACGCCAACCTCGCCGCCACCCAGACCTTGCTCGACGACAGCTTCGTCAATCTCGAAGAATGGATCGCAACGGAAGTGGAGGAGGCGTTCGCCGGCCAGGAACGCGCCGCATTTGTCAGCGGCGATGGCGATAACCAGCCACGCGGCTTTCTCGACTATGATCTCGTGGCGGAGACGAGCCATGTCTGGGGCAAGATCGGCTATGTCGTCACCGGCGTCGATGGCGGCTTCGCGGCCTCCGATCCGGTCGATGATCTGATCGATCTGATTTACACGCCGAAGCCGCAATTCCGGCAGAACGCGCGCTTCGTCATGAACCGCAAGACGGTGTCGTCGGTGCGCAAGCTCAAAGACGGCGATGGCCACTATGTGTGGGAGCCGAACGAGGCCGGCGGCGCCACGCTGCTCGGCTACCCGATCACCGAAATCGAAGACATGCCGGACATCGCAACCGATGCCGCCGCCATCGCGTTCGGCGATTTCACCCGCGGCTATCTGATCGTCGATCGCGCCGGCGTGCGCGTGCTGCGCGATCCATACTCCGCCAAGCCCTACGTCTTGTTCTACGTGACCAAGCGCGTCGGCGGCGGGGTGCAGAACTTCGACGCGATCAAAGCGCTCAAGTTCGGCGAAAGCTGAGCCGCGCCATTCGCGGGCAGTGGGTTCGACGCATGCGCGCCGTCCCGCTGCCCGCGGACCGTTCCGTCAACCGCTCTTTGCCTCAGGTTCACATGATCACCATCATCACGCCGCCCGCCAGCGAGCCTGTCTCGCTGGCGGAAGCGAAACTCTATCTTCGCATCGATCACGCCAGCGAAGACGCGCTGATCGCCGATCTCATCGGCGCGGCGCGCGAAGCGGTGGAGGCGGGCGTTGGGCGCGCGCTCATCACGCGCCGCGTACGCGAGAGCCTCGACATCTGGCGGCGCGACGCAGTCGGGGGCGCCACGCTCGGCCTGGGGCCGGTCACCGACGTGATCGCAGTGCGTCTGCTTGCCGACAATGGATCACAAAGCGTGATCGATCCGGAGCGCTATCGCATCGAGGGCAATCGCGACCGTCCGCGGCTCGTGTTCGCGTCGGGCGTTCCCGCCACATTGCGCGCCGCCGGGGGCATCGAGATCGAGTATGAATGCGGCTACGCCGAAGAGGCCGACGATCTGCCGGTGGCGCTGCGTCTCGCTGTGCTGCAAATCGTGGCCTCGCTCTACGAACTGCGCCAAGGCGATGGCGGCGTGCCGCCGAAGGCGCGTGCGCTGATGCGGCCATATGCGCCGGTGCGCCTATGAGCGACGTCATCGGCGCCATGCGCGCCCGCGTCACGCTGCAAAGCCCGTCGCGCACGCCGGACGATGTGGGCGGAGCGGCGCTCGCTTGGGCCAGCCAAGGCGATGTCTGGGCTGAGATTGTCGCGGGTAGCGCATCAGAACGCGCGGCGTTCGACACGGCGCCATCGGTCGCCGGCTATCGCGTCATCATCCATCGCCGCGACGGCGTTCGCGCCGGCTGGCGCGTCCTGTGGGGGGCGCGCGCACTGCGGATCGCCAGCGTCGCCGACGAAGGCGCGCCGCGCATTGTGCTCAATTGCGAGGAGGAGCGGCTGTGAGCGCCGATCGCGTGCTCCTGGCCGCCATCCGCGCTGCAATGCTGGAAAACGCTGGCGTCGCCGCGCTGCTGGGCAACCGAATTTACGACGACCCGCCGCCGGACGTGGTGTTTCCGTATCTCACCCTCGGCCGAATCGAGGCGCGCCCGCTGGAGACGAGCGGCGGCGACGCCATCGAGCACGCCGTGACCTTGCATGTGTGGTCGCGCCATGGCGGTCACGCTGAAGCCCTGGATGCGATCGCGGCTTTGCGCGCGGCTCTGCATAACGCGTCGCTCACGCTGGAAGGCCGGCGGCTGGTTTTGATCTTCGCGCAATTCGCCGACGTGTTCCGCTCTGGCTACGGGCGCACGACGCACGGCGTGCTGCGCATCCGCGCAATCACTGAGTCCGAATAGGAGAAAGCATGTCAGGCCAAAAGGGACGCGATGTCCTTATCAAGATTGGCGACGGCGATGAGCCCGAGGCGTTTGTCACCGTCGCCGGCATCCGCGCAAAGACGATCTCGCTGAATGCACGCAGCGTTGACGGCACATCGGGCGAAAGCGCCGATGCATGGCGCGAACTCATCGCGGGCGCGGGGGTAAAGTCCGCCAGCGTCAGCGGCGCCGGCGTGTTCAAGGACGCCGCCTCGGACGCGCTGATCCAGCAGACGTTCTTCACGCAAGCGGCACGCAATTTCCAACTCATCATCCCGGACTTTGGGATTCTCGAAGGCCCATTCCTGGTCGAAGCGCTCGACTATTCCGGCGATCACGATGGCGAGGCCGCGTTCGCCATCACGCTCGCCTCCGCGGGCGCGCTCAGCTTCACGGCCGCCTGATGCTTGAACCGGTGAACAAGGCGCGCGGCGAAGTGCTTTTACGCATCGGCGAGCGCGAGCTGCGTTTGTGCGTCACGCTCGGCGCGCTGGCCGAACTGGAGGGCGCGTTCGATGTGGTGTCGATCGCGGAACTCGGCGAACGCCTGGCGCAGCTCTCCGCCAGCGATCTGATCACCGTGCTCGCTGCGCTCACCGCTGGCGGCGGTCAAGCCGTCAGCAGCGCCGACCTCGCCGCCGCGCGCATCGATCCAAAAGCTGCGGCGGAAGCGGTGGCCGAGGCGTTTCGGGTGGCGTTCGATGAGTGAGCGCACGCCGTGGGCGGCGATGTTCGCGCACTTCGCCGCATTGAGTTCGCCGGCAGACTTCTGGCGGCTGAGCCTCAAAGAATGGCGCGCGTTGACGGCGCCGGCGGCCGAGGCGCTCTCGCGGCTGGCGTTCGATCAACTCTACGCCCGCTTTCCGGATAAAACACGACCGATACGTCTTTTGATCTCGTCGGCCTGCAGAATGAACTGGGCGCTGCGTCACAAGCCTTGCGTGAGTTCGCGCAAGGGCCGGCGCGACGCGCGGCGGATGAGGTCGGCGTTTCGTTTGAGCGCGCCGGCGCGCGCATCGCCCGCGCGCTGGGCTCGGCCGCCGCCGGCGGCGAGAACGCATTCCGGCGCATGGCGAAGGTCGTGCTGGAAGAACTCGCCAAGCTCGCCCTGCAGCGCATCTTCACGAGCAGTGGAAGCAAGGCGCCGTTCTTCGGCGGCAAGGCGGGCGGCGGCGCCGTGAATGTCGGCGGCGCATACCTCGTCGGTGAGCGCGGCCCGGAAGTGTTCGTGCCGCGCCAGGCGGGCTCAATCGCGCAACCGCAGAGCGGCGCGGTGAACGTGCATTTCCACCTCGGCGCCGGCGCTGACGCCAACGCCATCGTTCGCCATCAAGGTCAGATCGCTGCCTCCATTGCGCGCGCGGTCGCCTACGGGAGACGTAACCTGTGAGCGCCTTTCATGAAGTGATGCTGCCGCTGCCGTTCGCGCTCGGCGCGAGCGGCGGACCGGAGCGGCGTGTCGATATCGTAGCGCTAGGCTCAGGCCGCGAGGCGCGCAACACGCCATGGGCGCACGGGCGGCGGCGCTATGACATTGGCGGCGCCGTTCGCACGCTCGACGAATTGCACGAGCTGATCGCCTTCTTCGAGGCGCGCCGCGGCAAGCTGCATGGTTTCCGCTTTCGCGATCCGTTCGACTTTAAATCTTGCGCGCCGTCCGCAGCGCCCGCGCCGACGGACCAGACGCTCGGTGAAGGTGACGGCGAAACAACGGCCTTTCAGCTTGTGAAGGCGTACGGCGCGCCGGCTGTATCGCGTGACATCGCTAAGCCGGTGGCGGGCAGTGTGCGGGTGGCCATTGATGGTGACGAACTCGCGCCCGGTGATTTTTCAGTCGACAACGCGACGGGCGTTGTCACTTTTCTCTCGCCGCCAGCCGAAGGCGCGGCTCTGAGCGCCGGTTTTCTGTTCGATACGCCGGTGCGCTTCGACATCGACCGGCTCGATCTCTCCATGGAAGGCTTTGGCGCCGGTCGCGCGCTCAGCTTGCCGCTGGCTGAAATCCTGATCTGATATGCGCTCCATTCCGACCGAACTTGCTGCGCGCCTCGCGGGAGGCGTGACTACGCTTGCTTATGTGTGGCGCATCACGCGCCGCGACGAGGCGGTGTTCGCCTTCACAGATCACGACCGCCCACTGACGTTCGATGAGCTTACATGCGAGCCGATGGCGGGCTTACGCACCGGCGCGATTGAAAAGAGCGCAGGGCTTGAAGTCGATAGCGCCAGCTTATCGGGCGCGCTGTCGTCCGACGCCATCAGCGAAGCTGACCTCGCACGCGGTCTGTGGGATGGCGCCCGCGTTGATCTCTACCGTGTCGATTGGACCGACGCCGCGCTGCGCCTACACCTGTTCGCCGGGCGCATTGGTGAAGTGCGGCGCAGCGCAAGCGCCTTCGAGGCGGAGTTGCGCGGTCTGCAGGCAGCACTGAACGTGCCGGTGGGGCGCGTGTTCTCACGCTTCTGCGACGCCGACCTGGGCGATGCGCGCTGCGGCGCGAACGTTGAGACGTCGGCGTTTCGCGGCGAAGGCGTCGTGACCGAGATCGTCTCCGGCGCAACGTTTCGCGCCTCTGGCTTGGAGGCCTTCGCGGACGCCTGGTTCACGCGCGGGCGTCTGCAATGGATCGATGGCGGCGAAAGCGAGGTGGCGGCGCATCGGGTCGGCGCCGAGGGTGCGGTGATCGAGCTGATCGACGCGCCGGCCGGCGCCTTGGTCGAAGGCGCTGCGTTCGTCGTTTACGCAGGTTGCGACAAGCGCATCGAGACGTGTCGGGCAAAATTCGCCAACACGCTCAATTTTCGCGGCTTCCCGCACATGCCCGGCAATGATGCGCTGCAGGCTGGGCCGATCGCCAACGCGCCGCTCGATGGCGGCTCGCGTTTCGAAACATGATCTCGCGCCGTGCCATCATCGCTGAAGCACGCGACTGGCTTGGCACGCCCTACGTCCACCAAGCCAGTGCGAAGGGCGCCGGCTGCGATTGCTTGGGATTGGTGCGTGGCGTGTGGCGCGCGCTCTATGGCGCTGAGCCGGAATCAACGCCGCCCTACACGCCGGACTGGGCCGAGCGCGCAGGCGCCGAGACGCTTCACGCCGCCGCACGCCGCCATCTGCGCGAAATAGATATGTCCGCTGCGGCGCCGGGCGATGTGCTGCTCTTCCGCATGGATGCGCGCGCGCCGATGAAACACGCCGCCATCCTCGATGATGAGGCGCGTCTTATTCACGCTTATTGGGGCCGCGCCGTGGTGCGTTCGCGTTTCGCGCCATGGTGGCGCGCGCGTCTGGCGGCGGCGTTTTCGTTTCCGGATGTGAGCCCATGGCCGAACTCGTTCTCTCTACCTTAGGCCGCACCATCGGCGGGCGCCTGGGCCAGATCGGCGCTACGCTTGGTCAGATCGGCGGCTCGATGATCGGGCGCGCCATTGATCAGCAGGTGTTTGGCGCGCGCACGCGCTACGAAAGCGGCCGGCTCAGCGACCTGCACCTGCAAGGCTCCACGGAAGGCGCTTCGATCCCGGCTGTTTACGGACGCGTGCGCATCGCCGGGCAAGTGATCTGGGCGGCGCGCTTCAAGGAACACGTGGAAACGCGAGAGACCGGCGGCAAAGGCGGACCTCGCGTCACCACGCGCGACTATCGCTATACGCTGTCTTTCGCTGTCGGGCTCTGCGAAGGCGAAGTCGCGCGCATCGGGCGAGTGTGGGCGAATGGCGAGCCGCTCGATCTGTCCACGATCAACTGGCGTCTGCATAGCGGACGCGAAGATCAGGCGCCGGATGCGCTGATTGAAGCCATTGAAGGCGCCGACCACGCGCCGGCCTATCGCGGGCTCAGCTATGTGGTGTTCGAGGATTTGCGGCTCGACCCGTTCGGCAACACCATCCCGCAGCTTTCGTTTGAAATCGTCCGCCCGGCGCCGAGCATGGAGGAGACGCGCTTCGAGGATCGGGTGAAGGCGGTGTGCCTCATCCCAGGCGCCGGCGAGTTCGTTTACGCGGCTGAGCCTGTGCTGCGCCGCGTGGGGCCGGGCCAAGAAGCGGCGGAGAATGTCCACGCTGAGCGCGAGCGTGCGAACCTGGTTGTGTCGCTCGATCAACTCGCGGCGGATTTTCCGAACTGCGAAACGGTGGCGCTCGTGGTTGCGTGGTTCGGAACCGACCTGCGCTGCGGGGCCTGTGAAATCAAACCCGGCGTCGAGATCGCCAGCAAAGATACGACGCCACAGACATGGAGCGCGGGCGGCGTCGCCCGCGGCGGCGCGCACGTGGTGAGCCAAGCCGATGGCGCGCCCGCTTATGGCGGCACGCCCAGCGACGCGAGCGTGAAGCAGGCGATCGCAGAGCTGAAGGCGCGCGGCTACAAGGTGTGGCTCTACCCGTTCGTGCTGATGGATGTGCCCGCCGGCAATGGCTTGCCCGATCCGTACGGCGGCCCGGAGCAAGCTGCTTACCCTTGGCGCGGCCGCCTTACCCTGTATCCAGCCGCCGGCGAAACAGGCTCGCCGGACAAGTCAGGCGCCGCAACGGCGCAAGTCGCGGCGTTCTTCGGCGCGGCGTCGCCTGGCGACTACGGCGCCAGCAGCGGATTGCCGACATATGCCGGGCCGAGCGAATGGTCGTTCCGTCGCTTCGTGTTGCACTATGCCAAGCTCGCTGATCTCGCGGGCGGCGTTGATGCATTCATCCTCGGCTCGGAGCTACGCGGGCTGACCACAGCGCGCGATGGCGCCGCAAGCTATCCCGCCGTCGGCGCGCTGATCGATTTGGCGGCGGACGTGCGCGCCATCGTCGGCGGCGACACGAAGCTTACTTACGCTGCCGATTGGTCGGAATACTTTGGTCATCAGCCGCAGGATGGCTCCGGCGATGTGTTCTTTCATCTCGATCTGCTTTGGAGCGACGTCAATCTCGACGCCATCGGCATCGATTGGTACGCCCCGCTGACAGATTGGCGCGACGGCGCAAGCCATCTCGACGCGGCGCTCGCGGGTTCGGAGCACGAGCCGGACTATCTCGCCGGGCCCATAGAAGCGGGTGAGGCGTATGAGTGGTTCTACGCTTCGGCTGCAGACCGCACGGCGCAGGCGCGCACCGCGATCACGGACAGCGCGCATGATGAACCTTGGATTTATCGCGCCAAGGACGTGCGCAATTTTTGGTCGCGACCGCACTATGACCGTCCCGGCGGCGTGCGTTCGCTGACGCCGACAGGATGGACGCCGGAATCGAAGCCAATCTGGTTCGTCGAACTAGGTTGTCCGGCGGTCGATAAGGGCGCCAATGCGCCGAACCTTTTTATCGACGCCAAGAGCGATGAAAGCGCGTTGCCGCCGTTTTCTTCCGGCGCGCGCGACGATCTGATCCAGCGTCGCGTGCTTGATGCCTACCTGCGCTATTGGGAGGAGCACAGTCCGATCTCAGCCGTCACCGACGAGCCTATGATCGCTGAGATGGCTTTGTGGGCGTGGGATGCGCGACCACATCCGGCTTTTCCCGCGCGTGCGGATGTATGGGCCGATGGCGCCTCGTGGCGGCGCGGGCATTGGCTGAATGGCCGTGCGGGGCTTTCCGATCTCGGCGCGGTCGTGCGCGATGTCTGCTTGCGTGCAGGCGTAGATGACGTGGATGTCGCGCCCTTGCGCGGCGCTGTGAGCGGCTTTGTTGTTGACGCGCCGGCGCCTGCGCGGGCCGCGCTTGAGCCGCTCATGGCCGCCTACAATTTTCTCGCAACCGAACGCGACGGGCGCATCGCCTTCATGCACCGCGACGGCGATGCAATTGCCGACATCGTTTCCGCTGACCTCACCGCCGACAGCGTGGCTCAAACGTACGCTCAACGCGGCGATGGCGCCGAGACGCCGATCGAAGCCCGCGTGCGGTTCCTGGACGCGACACGCGATTACTTGATCGCCAGCGTCAGCGCGCGGCGCCTGGACCGCGCCGAGGGCGGCGTCGAGTCGATCGATGCGCCCTTGGTGCTGGAAACGGAGGCGGCGGAGGCGCTGGCGCAAGCTGTGCTCGCCGATCGCCGCGACGCCAGCGAAACGCTGCGCATCGAACTGGGCCCCGCGCGCATGAATCTGGAGCCCGGCGATCGCGTGAGCTTCGCTGGCGAAGCGTTCGAGATTGTACGCACAGAGGATGCTGAGGCGCGCAGCATCGAGCTGCGCCGCGTGCGCGACGCTTCCGCTCTCACGCTTGGCTTGGCTGATCCCTCAGCGCCGCCATCACCGATTATCACGCCGACGCCGGCGTTCTCGCTGCTCGATCTGCCGCCGCTACCGGGCGCCGAGGACGACGAGCGTCCGTTGGCTGCGATCTTTGCTTCGCCGTGGAGCGGCGCGCACGATCTCTTTGCCGGGCCTAGCCTCACCTTGCGCGCGCGCGCGACGCAGCCGGCCTTGATGGGCGAGTTGTTGTGGGCGCTGTGGCCGGGCCCGGTAGATCGGTGGGACGAGGGCAACGTCACGCGGATCAACCTCTATGCGGGCGCCCTCGCCAGCGCTTCGGCCGATGAGGTGCTGAACGGCGCCAACGCGTTCGCGATCGAAGCCGACGGCGAGTGGGAAGTTTTGCAGGCGCGCTCGTGTCAGTTGGTCGGTGAGCGCGAATACGAGCTCTCCGGGTTTTTGCGCGGTCAGCTTGGCTCGGCCCACGCGATGGCGGCGCCGCATCCGGTTGGCGCGCGCATCGTCGTGCTCGACGCTCGGCTTGCACGCACCGATATCGGCGCGCACGAATGGGGCGAGCCGCTGAGCTTGGTCGCGCCGCCGGTTGGGGCGCTCGTCACCGATCCACGCGCGGCGACCGCGAGTGTAAGCTTGCCGCGTGCGGCGGCGCGGCCGTGGGCGCCGGCGCATGTCCGGGCCAAGCGAGTTGCGGGCGGCGACGTCGAGATCAGTTGGGTGCGGTGCGCCCGGGCTGGCGGCGACGCCTGGGGTGCGGGCGAGCCACCGCTTGGCGCGCTCAACGAAAGCTATCAGCTGGACATTCTGGACGGGGTCACGGTGAAGCGCTCGGTTGTCGTTTCGGCACCGGCCTATACCTACGCCGCCGCCGATCAGTTCGCTGATTTTGGAGGCGCCCCAGCGTTCATCGGCGTCCGTGTGGCGCAGATCGGGGAGAACGGCGCCACAGGCTTGAACAGCACGTTAACCATAACATTATAATCGCTGCGCAGGATCGCCAGACCGAATTACGGTTTGGATTCGCCGTCCTTCGCTGCCAATGTGGCGGGAGGGGCTGGGAGCGCTGACAACACCTTGAGTTGGGACCCTTACGCTGCCCTCGGCGTCGGCCGGACTGCCACCGCGGACGATATTCGTCGCGCGTACCGTAAGCTTGCCAAAGAGCTGCATCCCGACGTCCGCCCCGGCGACAAGGCGGCTGAAGAGCGTTTCAAGCGCGCCACGGCCGGTTTCAACCTGCTGTCCGATCCCGTCACCAAGGGCCGCTTCGATCGCGGCGAAATCGACGCCGACGGCAATGAGCGCGTCGCCTTCAACCGCACCCGACAGGGCGCGCGCGCCCATGCCGGCGCCGGCGCGCCGGGCGCCGGCGGTCCGCAGGATGCCTTTGATCTTGGGGACATTTTCTCAGATTTGTTTGGCCCGGGCTTTGGCGGGCCGCGGGGCTATTCGCGCATGCGCGGCCGCGACATCCGGTTCAGCCTCGAAATCGATTTTACCGACGCAGCCAATGGCGGTCGCCGCCGCGTTTCGCTTGCGGAAGGCCGCACGCTCGACGTGGCGATCCCCGCCGGCGTCGAGAGCGGCCAGGTGCTGCGGCTTAAGGGTCAGGGCGGCCCGGGGGTCCAGGGCGGACCGGCGGGCGATGCGCTGGTGGAACTGAACGTCCGCCCGCACCCCATCTTCCGGCGCGAGGGCCAGGACATCCATGTGGATGTGAATATCTCGCTGGCTGAAGCAGTTGAGGGCGCAAGGGTCCAGGTCCCGACCACGTCCGGCCCCGTCTCGCTCACCATTCCGGCTGGCTCCAACACCGGAAAAGTGTTGCGTCTCAAGGGCAAAGGCATAGCCGGCCAGGGCGATCAGTTCGTCCGGCTGTTGGTCGTGCTGCCGGAGAACCCGGACGAAGATTTGAAGCGCTTCGTCAAAAAATGGTCCAAGCGGGACTACACGCCGCCCCGGCCGCAGTCTTAAGGCGCAAGCGGTTGCTACATTCAGGCCCGGTTCACGGCGCCTGGCGTACACCCGGTTCCGTCATGTGGGCCAAGTCGCTCTTCCTCGCCGCGCTTTTGGCGCTTGCCGTTTCGGCGCCTCCGGCTGCCGCGCAGTCGCGCGGGCCGGCGATCCAGCCGAATTGGGCCATGCCGGCGCAAGACCGCGGCCGCGACCAAGACATCATGCAGGTCCGCGAAGTGGTGGCGATGCTGCGCAACCGCTTCGGCGGTGAACTGGTAAGCGCGCGCCTTGAGGGCGGTAGTCGCCCGTTTTATGTCATCCGCTGGCGGATGCCGAACGACGAGTACCGTGATTTCACTGTGGACGCGGTGAGCGGCCAGATCCGCTAAGGAGCGCGCATGCGGGTTTTGGTGGTTGAAGACGACAAGAACCTGCGTGAGCAGCTGGCCGCCGCCCTGGGCGACGCCGGTTATACCGTCGATACTGCGGATAACGGCGAAGAGGGCCAGTTCCTCGGCGAAACCGAACCGTACGATCTGGCCATCCTCGATCTCGGCTTGCCGAAAGTGGATGGCCTTTCCGTCCTCAAGGCGTGGCGCAAGGAAGGCCGGTCGATGCCGGTGCTGATCCTGTCGGCGCGCGACCGCTGGAGCGAAAAGGTCGAGGGTCTCGATCTCGGCGCCCAGGACTACGTCACCAAGCCGTTCCACATGGGTGAGTTGCTCGCGCGCGTGCGCGCCAATGTGCGCCGCCAGACCGAGCATCAATCGTCGGTGCTCGAAGTCGGCGACCTGCGCCTCAATGCGGCGACCGGGCAAGTGACGGTCAACGGCGCGCCGGTGAAGCTGACCGCCTATCAGTACAAAGTGCTCGACTATCTGATGCACCATGCCGGGCGCATCGTGTCGCGCTCCGAGCTAACCGAAAAAATCTACAGCCAGGACCACGAGCGCGACTCGAACACGATCGAGGTCTTCATCGGCATCCTGCGCCGCAAGATCGGCTCCGACCGGATCGTCACGGAAAAGGGTCTGGGCTATCGCCTCATCGACCCCGCCGTGGAGCAGCCGTGACGCAAGCCGGCGCGGAAGCGTCGCCTGCGCGCGCCGCGCCGAATGTTTTCGAGCGCTTCCGCAATCTCATTCGTCATTCGCTCGCCGCTCGTCTGCTGACCATCGCGGCGGTGAGCGTCGTCGGGCTCGTCGCCGTCGGCTGGATCGCCCATGCGCAATTCAACCGGCAGATGACACGCCTGCTGATCGATCCGGAAATCTCGACCGTGATCGATAGCCTCATCGGCAATGCAGGGCCTGGGCTCGAAGGCGAGGTTGCGCTGCAGGATTTGCCTTACGATCCACGCTACCTGGCGCCTTTGAGCGGGCGTTACTTTCAAGTGGCGCAGATCGGCGAGAATGGATCGCTCGATGTGCAAGTGATTTCGCCGTCGCTGTTCGATGTCGCGATCAAGCTGACGGCCGAACAGGAAGCGATGCTGACCGCGGCCAATGCGCCGCGCACAGCGCACTTCTTCAACGTGCCGGGCCCGGACGGCACGCCACTGCGGGTGGTGGCGCGGGTCGCCGAAATTCCTCAATTGCAGGGGCGATATCTCTTTATCGTGGGGGTGGAACCCAGCGCCATCTTGCGCCCTGCCGGCAATCTTGTTGGCGTTGCGTTCGCGGTGTTTGTCGCCTTCTGCGCGCTGATGGTGGCGGCGGTGACCGTGCTGCAGGTGCGGATCGGGCTGGAGCCGCTGCACGAATTGCAGCGCGACATCGCCAATGTTCGCCGGGGCGACGCTGAGCGCCTGGCTGGCGACTATCCCGCCGAGCTGCAACCGGTGACGCAGGAACTCAACGCACTCGTCGATCACAATCGAGAAGTGGTTGAGCGCGCCCGTCGCCACGTCGGCAATCTTGCGCATGCGCTGAAAACGCCGATCGCGGTGTTGAAGAACGCCGCCGCCGACGGCCAATCCTCGGATGACGGCGTGCTCAAGCAATCGATCGATGAAATGGAAGCGTTCGTGGAGCGGCAGCTTCGCCGCGCCCGCGTCGCCGCCCGCGCCGAGGCGCGCGCCGGCGCTCAGGCCCCCACGATCGCCTACCGCACGCCGGTGCTGCGCAATCTCGAAGACCTCGTCTTTATGATGGAGCAGAAATACGACACGCAAAAAGCCATCGACATTTCCATCGAGGCGGAAGCCGACGTCACCTTCCGCGGTGAGCGTGAAGACTTGCTCGAGATGGCCGCCAATCTGATCGACAACGCCTGCAAGTACGGCAAGAGCCAAGTCGTCGTGCGCCTGTTGCCGCCGTTCGAGAGCGCCGGCCTGATGGAGATCGTGGTCGAGGATGATGGCCCCGGCCTGTCCGACGACCAGTTGCGCCAAGTCATGGTGCGCGGCGCGCGACTGGACGAAGCGGCCCCCGGCCAGGGGCTTGGCTTGTCGATCCTGCAAGAGACGGTCGATCTCTATGCGGGCGAACTGCTGTTCGAACGCGGCGAATTGGGCGGGCTGAAAGCGCGTTTGCGGCTGCCGGCTACGGATTGAGGCGCCTGCGGCGTCCGCGCGGATTTCGCTGGCGCGCGAATGCGGCTAGGCAGCGGGCATCGTGTGGACCTCACTTTCAGTTCTGCTGGTCGCAGCCGTGCTGACGGCGGGCGCGGCCTTCTGGGTGCTGCGCGCGTATCGTCGCGCCGGCGGCGGCGCGGTGTCGGCGCGGCCCGCTTTGTTGGCGTGCGGCCTGACGGCTTTGATCGCACTCGGCGTCTATCTCACGCTGGGCCGCCCTGAAATGCCTGACGCGCCCTTCGCCGAACGGCTCGAGGCGCTCAAGGGGCGCGATCCCACCACCTATAACGCCGACGAAGCGCTCGCCGTGCTGGCGGAAGCCGCGCGCGACAATCCGGGCGATCCCTTGCCGCATTTCTACAGCGGCCAGATTCTGTACGGGCTCGAACGGCCCGAGGAAGCTGCGCGCGCATACGACGCGGCGCTGCGGCGCGATCCGCAACTGGCCGAAGCGATGCTTGGGTTAGGCCGGTCTTTGGTGGCTATCGAAGGCGGCGTCGTCTCGCCGCAAGCGCTGGCATTGTTCCAGCAGGCGGGCGGCTTGCTCAACGATCCCGCGCCCTGGATTTATCAGGCGATGGCTGCGATGCAGAGCGGCGACGATGCGCGCCCGTTCTGGCGTGAGGCCCTGGCGCGGATGCGCGCCGACGATCCACGCCGCGCGATGGCGCAGCAGCAGATCGACAGCGGACCATAGGAGCATTCGGTGCGGCGGCGGGACCAACGCTTGATGATGATCGCAGCCGCCGGCGCCGTACTGGTGCTGGCGATGACGCTGACGTTCGTCGGGCTGCGCGAGTCCATCGTTTATTTCGTGGCGCCCTCGGAATTGTCGGAGAAGGCCGCCGCCGGCCAGCGCGTCCGCCTTGGCGGGTTGGTGGTGGACGGCACAGTGCGGCGTGGTGACGATGGCGCCATGCACTTCGCCGTCACCGATGGCGCTGTGCAGGTCGAAGTGCGGTACGATGACGTGCTGCCGGATCTTTTTCGCGAGGGCCAAGGCGTCGTCGTCGAAGGCGTTTGGACGCCCGGCCAAGCGTTCGAGGCGACAAATGTGCTCGCCAAGCACGACGAAACCTACATGCCGCGCGAAGTCGCCGAAGCGCTAAAACAGCGCGGCGAGTGGAAAGGCGACGATCCGCAATGATCGTCGAACTCGGTGCATATCTGGCGGCGCTGGCATTGGCGCTGAGCTTGGCGCAAGGCGTGCTGGGCGTCGCCGCGACGCCACGGGATTCGCGCGCGCAAGCGACGGCGGCGGTGGCGCAAGCAGCGGCTGCCGCCGCGTTGCTGTCGTTCCTGTGCTTGATCGTCGCCTTTGTGCGCTCGGATTTTTCCGTCGCGGCGGTGGCCGCCAATTCGCACATCGACAAGCCGCTGATCTACAAGATCGCCGGCACATGGGGAAACCACGAAGGCTCGATGCTGTTGTGGTGCTTTGTGTCGGCCGTGTTCGGCGCGGTGCTGGCGTCGGCGCGCGGAGGGCAAAGCCTCAGCCTCTGGTCGCGCGGCGTCGGCGTGCAGGGCTTCGTCACGGCGGGCGCCCTGATCTACACGCTGGCCCTCTCCAATCCGTTTGCGCGGCTCGATCCCGCGCCGATGCAAGGTTCGGGGCTCAATCCGCTTCTGCAGGATCCCGCGCTCGCCGCGCATCCGCCGCTGCTTTACCTCGGCTATGTCGGCATGAGCGTGCCGTTCTCGCTGGCGATCGCCGCGTTGATCGAGGGGCGCGTCGACCAGGCCTGGGCGAAATCGCTGCGGCCGTGGACGCTGATCGCGTGGACCTGCCTGACGCTCGGCATCGGCCTTGGGTCGTACTGGGCTTACTATGAACTGGGTTGGGGCGGTTGGTGGTTTTGGGATCCGGTCGAGAACGCGAGCTTCATGCCGTGGCTGGTCGCCTGCGCGCTGGTGCATTCGGCGATCGTTACCGAGCGGCGGGGATCGCTGGCGAGTTGGACCATCCTGCTCGCGATCATGGGTTTCGGTTTGGCGCTTCTGGGCACCTTCCTTGTCCGCTCTGGCGTGCTGACATCGGTGCACGCTTTCGCCATCGACCCGCGCCGTGGCGCTGCAGTGTTGGTTCTGCTCGCGGTCGCGCTCGGCGTGGGCTTTAGCCTCTATGCGTGGCGCGCGCCAAAACTGGCGCGGCCGACGGGGTTTGCCGCGGTGAGCCGCGAGAGCATGCTGGTCTGGAATAATTTCGGCCTCGCTATTGCAGCGGGCGTGGTGCTCATCGGCACGCTTTATCCGCTGCTGGTCGAGGCCGCTGGCGGTGGACTGATCTCGGTCGGCCCGCCTTTCTTCAACATGACAGTGGCGCCGCTGCTGGGCGTGCTTTTTCTGGTGTTGCCGTTCGGGCCGATGCTGACGTGGCGCGCCGGCGATATGGGCGCTGCGTTCAAGCGTCTGGCGCCGGCGGCGATCCTGGCGCTTGTCACGCTGGCGGCGGCGCTGGCGCTGTCGCAATGGCGCGCGATCCCCGCCATCGGCTTGGCGCTTGGCGTTTGGCTGATCGCAGGCGGCGTCATCTATCTCTGGACGCGCCTGCAGCGTGGCGAAGGCGCGTTCAACGCGAAGCTCGCGCTGCTGCCGCTGGCGGTCTGGTCGATGAGCCTTGCTCACATCGGCGCAGGTGTGTTGACCATAGGCGCGGTAGCCGAAACGGCATTTCGCACCGAGCGCGCGGTTGCGCTGACGCCGGGCCAAGGCGTCGCTTTCGCTGGCCGCGAGATCACCTTGCTTGAAGTGGGCGAGACGGAGGGGCCGAACTATTCCACCACACGCGCCGTGTTGCGCGTCGCGCAGGGGGCGCAGGCGCAATCGCTGTCGACCGAACGGCGCTTCTATCCGACTTCGCCAATGCCGACGACGGAGGTTGGCATTCTCAGCGGCTTTGACGGCGATCTCTACGTCGCGCTGGGTGAAGCTGTGCGCGATGGCGGCGGCGCCTGGGCGATCCGGCTTTATCACAACCCGCTGGTGCAGTTCATTTTCATGGGCGCGCTGATGATGGCGCTCGGCGGGCTGCTCAGCCTGGTTTCGCTGGCGCGCCGGCGGAGGGCGACGCCATGAGTTTGGCTGCGCTGCTACTGGCGATCGCCGCGCCCGCCGCCTTGGGCGATCCCGCCCAGGAGGCGCGCGCCCAAGCGCTGGAGCGCGAAATCCGCTGCGTCCAGTGCGAGAACGAGCCGATCGCGCAATCCACCGCCGATATCGCAGCCGATATGCGTCGCCTGGTCCGCGAGCGCGTCGCGGCGGGCGATAGCGACACCGAGATTCGCACCTTCTTCCGGACCCGCTACGGCGACTTTGTGCTCTTCCGGCCGCCTGTGGATGGCCGCACCTATGCGCTGTGGGCGGCGCCGTTCCTTCTGCTTGCGGGTGGCCTTGCGGCGGTGTTCGCGGTTCGCCGCGGCGGCGCCGCTAACCAAGAAAAGTTCGAACCCGAAGAAGGCGACCGATAATCGTCGCGCCGGCGTGGCGGTTCGTCCTGATCGCGGCTGTTTGTCCCAAAAAGCCGCTGGGTTCCGCCCAGATTCATCCCAACTTCGCCCCAAACGGCCATTACCGGGGTCGCTAACTCCGATTATGTATGGGCTTGCAAGACAGCCGGGCTAAGCCTCCAATCGCTTTCTCCTCCTCAAGGGGTCTCCATGACGAAATTCGTGACGCCGGAATTCCTTCGCCGCACTCTGATTGCCGGCGGCGCGGCGGCGGCCTTGTTTGCCGGGTTTGCAGCCGTGCCGACCATCGTGTCCTGGCCGGCGAGCGCCCAGGAGATCAACCCAACCGCGGTGGCGCCGCCGAACGGCGCGCCGATGAGCTTTGCCGACCTGATCGAGCGCGTGCGCCCGGCGGTGGTGTCGATCTCGGTTCGCCAGCGCCCTGACGCTGCGACGAGCCAAGCGCTCGAGGGGTTGCCGCCCGGCTTCGAAGAATTCTTCCGTGGCCGCCCCGGCCGTCCGGGCCCGGCGCCGACGTCATTGGGCTCAGGCTTCTTCATCGACCAGAGCGGCGTCATCGTCACTAACCACCACGTCATCGAAGGCGCGGAGGAAATCACCATCCGCACCAGTGACGGGCGCGACCTGCAGGCAGATATCGTCGGCTCCGACGAAGCGACAGATATCGCGGTGCTGCGGGTTCGTGGCGGCGGCCGCTTCCAGTATGTGACTTTCGATGATGCGAGCCATGTCCGCGTCGGCGATTGGGTTGTCGCGGTCGGCAACCCGTTCGGCCTCGATGGCACCGCCACCGCCGGCATCGTCTCGGCCATGGGCCGGCGCGACGCGGGCTCATCGGCTTATGTCGACTACATGCAGATCGACGCGCCGATCAATCGCGGCAACTCGGGCGGCCCGACCTTCGATCTGCGCGGCAACGTGATCGGCGTGAACAGCGCCATCTTCTCGCCGACGGGCGGCAATGTCGGCATCGGCTTCGCCATTCCCGCCAACACCGCCAACGCCATCGTGCAGCAAATTCTGCAATCGGGCCGTGTGACGCGCGGCTGGATCGGCGTCTCCATCCAACCGCTCGACGATGACATCGCCCGCAGCCTCGGTCTCAACGAAGCGCAGGGCGCGTTGGTGGCGAGCGTCGTGCCGGATGGCCCGGCCGCGCGCGCCGGCATCCAGCAGGGCGACGTGATCTTGACCTTCAACGGCGAAAACATCGCCGATAGCCGCGACCTCACCCAGCGTGTCGGCCGCACCGCCATTGGCAGCAATTCGCGCGTGGAAATTCTGCGCGCCGGCCAACGCCGCACGCTGCAGCTGCGTTTGGCTGAGCGTCCGTCGGAGCAGGTGTTGGCGAGCACGTCGCCGACGCCGAACGCTGTGCCGGAGCCGGAAGGCGAAAGCCAAGGCGGCGTCGCCCAAAGCGGGCTCGGCGTGTCGGTGCGCCCGATGACGCAGGAGGATCGCACGCGCTATCAGCTCGAAGGCAACGAAAGCGGCCTGGTCGTGACTGCGGTCGAGCCGACCAGCGATGCGGCCGAGAAGGGCGTGCGTGTTGGCGACATCATCCTGCAAGCGGGCGGGCGCAACATTCGCACCGCTGCCGACCTGAGCGCGGCGACCGATGCGGCGCGCCGCTCCGGGCGGCCGCTCTTGCTGCAAATTGACGGCCGCGCCGGCCGGCGTTTCATCGCCGCCGATATCGCGGAGTGACGAGGGGTGGACCAGATGCGTGTTCTACTGGTTGAAGACGATGCCGAAATGGCGTCGAACCTGAAGGCGTCGCTCGCCGCTGACGACCATGAAGTCGATATCGCCGGCGACGGCGAACTCGGCCAGTCGATGGCGACCAACGGCGCCTACGACGTGATCGTGCTCGATCGCATGCTGCCGAAGAAGCTCGGCGTGTCGGTGGTGAAGGATCTGCGCGATCAGGGCGTCTCGACGCCGGTGCTGATCCTGTCGGCGCTGCACGACGAGGATCACCGTGTCGAAGGCCTGAACGCCGGCGCCAACGATTATCTCGGCAAGCCGTTCTCGACGCGCGAGTTGCTGGCGCGTGTGCGCGCGCTTTGGAATGGGCGCGATCGCGGACCCCAGACCAAGCTCAGCGTTGGCGACCTGGAGATGGATCTGTTGGCGCGCACCGTGAAGCGCAGCGGCAAGAAGCTCGACTTGCAGCCACGCGAGTTCCGGCTGCTTGAGTATCTCATGCGCCACTCCGGCCAGACGGTGACGCGCAAGATGCTGCTCGAAAACGTGTGGGAGTATCATTTCGATCCGCAAACGAACGTGATCGATGTCCACATTTCGCGTCTGCGTTCGAAGATCGACCGCGATTTCACGCAATCGCTTTTGCATACGGTGAGAGGCTCAGGCTATCGTCTGGAGGGATGAGGCCGGGCCTCGCGCTCCTTCGGACGACCACCTTTCGGATTGCGCTTGCGCAAGCCGTGCTCGTGCTTTCGTTCGTCGTGGCGCTTCTCGTCTATGTCTATTTCTCCACTGTAGGTCAGCTCAACGCTGACTCCGACGTGTTGGCCGACCAGGAATACGCCGCGCTTGAGCGCGCCTATTCCGAGGGCGGCATGCGCCGGCTCAATCAGGAAGTGGTTGAGCGCGCCGCGAGGCAAGGGCCGCTGCTGTACGTGCTGGCCGAGGGCAATGGCGCGGTCGTCACCGGCGACTTCCAGCAATTGCCAGCGCTTCCTGGCGAGGGCGTTGAGCGTGTCGATTTCAGTTTCGAACGTGTGGACGACGAAGGTGCGCCTGAGCGCGGCCGTGCGCGCGGGCAGGTCGGGCGTCTCCTGAACGGCCCGATCCTGCTGGTCGCGCGCGACCTGGGCGACAGTGCCGTGATCTCCGGGCGCATCACGCGTGTGCTTTGGACGGTCGCCATTCTTGGCGTGATCATCTCTGTTGCGGCAGGGTTGTTGGGTTCGGCGTTCGCATCACGCCGGGTCGAGGCGCTGGCCAACACGGCGCGCGACGTCATGGCGGGCGACATGAAGCGGCGCGCGCCCGTCCGTGGCGAGGGCGACGAGTTCGATGACTTGGCGGTCGCCATGAACGACATGCTCGATCGGCTCGAACAGGCCATGCAGACGACGCGCACGGCCGGCGACGCCATCGCCCACGATCTGCGCTCGCCGCTCACCCGCTTCCGCCAGAAGCTGGAAGCGGCGCTTGAAAATGAGCCCAATTCGGAGGCCGATCGCGAGGCGCTGACGCGCGCGCTGGAAGAGGCCGATCAGCTGCAGGAGATGTTCTCTGGCGTGCTCAAGCTGGCGCGCGTCGACGCCAGCACGAACTGGAGGTTCGAGCGTGTGGAGATGACGCGCGTCATGCGGCAGCTGACCGAGTTCTACGAGCCCGTGGCTGAGGAAAAGGCGCAAACGCTGCAAGCGACGATCGACGACAATCTGTTCGTGCAAGGCGAGCCGGGCTTGCTGACGCAAGCCGTCTCCAATCTCATCGAAAACGCCATCAAATACACGCCCGAAGGCGGACGCGTTGAAGTGGCGGCGACACGCCGCGTCGATGGCCGCATCGAAATCTCGGTGCTCGACAATGGCAACGGCATTCCGCCGGTGGACCGTGACCGCGTCTTGGATCGCTTCGTGCGTCTTGAAAGCGCGCGCTCATCTCCGGGCGCGGGGTTGGGTCTGAGCCTGGTTGCAGCAGTGGCGCGCTTGCACAAGGGCGGGCTGCATCTGCGTTCGGGCTTGAGCGAAGGCGAGCGGGTTGGTCTCGGCGCCTCGCTCGTGCTGCCGGCTGTGTCGTGAGCGTGCGCGGGGTCACCGCGGCGCTGCCGAGCGCGCCGGGTGCGACGGATATCTGGTCCGCCGCGCTCGACGCGGCGCGCGCGCACGCTCCCTATCTCTGGCGGCTCAGCGAACGCCGCCCCGATCTGCTGCAAGACATCGGCGGCGGCTGGGCCGAGCGGCTGGTCGCCGAAGCGCTTGCGGATGCGCGCGCCATCGCCGCCGCTCCGCCACCGATGGACGAGGCGATGACGCGCCTGCGCCGCGCCAAGGACGCGGTGCATTTCGCCACCGCGATCGCCGACCTCGCGCGCGTTTGGCCGCTGCACCAAGTCACCGGCGTGCTCAGCGACTTCGCCGACGCGGCCTTGCGCGCGGCGGTTTCGCTAGGCGCGGCGGAGAGCGCCAAGCGCGGCGATTTTACGCCAGCGCCGTTCGAGGCGGAGGACAGCGCCGTGCCCGGCCTGGCGATGATCGCCATGGGCAAGATGGGCGCGGGTGAACTCAATTACTCCAGCGACATCGATTTCTCTGTCTTCTTCGACGCCGAACGGTTGGCCGCGCTCAATGCGCGCGAGCCGCGCATCGCGGCGGTGCGCCTGGTTGCGCCGATCGTGCGCGCGTTGGAGGAGGTGACGGCGGACGGCTACGTTTTCCGCACCGATTTGCGGCTGCGCCCCGATCCGGGGTCGACGCCGGTAGCCGTTTCGATCGCGTCGGCTGAGCACTATTATCAAACACTCGGGCAGAACTGGGAGCGCGCGGCGTTCATCAAAGCGCGCGCCGCAGCGGGCGATCGCACGTGCGGGCGCGCATTTCTGGAGTCGCTGCAGCCCTTCATCTGGCGCAAACATCTGGACTTCGCCGCCGTCGAGGACGTTCACTCGATCAAGCGGCAAATTCTGTCGGCCCACAAAAGCGCCGAACTCGGCGAAGCGGTGTTCGACGTAAAGCTCGGCCGCGGCGGCATTCGCGACATTGAGCTCTTCGCGCAAACGCAACAGCTCATTCTTGGTGGCCGCAACCGCAAACTGCGCGCCCAAGGCACGGTCGCGGCGCTGGCCGCGCTGACAGAGGCGGGCGCCATCACCGAAAGCGTGCGCGATGCGCTGACTGAGGCGTACGTTTTCTATCGCGAGGTCGAGCATCGGATTCAGATGCTCGAAGACGCCCAAACTCACAAAGTCCCGGCAGACGACGAGGCACGCGCGCGCGTCGCCGCGCTGGCCGGCTTCGACGACCTGCGGGCGTTCGACACAGCGCTGATCGAGCGCCGGCGCATTGTCGCTGACATCGACCATCAATTGTTCGGGCGCGGCGAGAGTTTGGCCGACCCCATGGGCAGCCTGATCTTCACCGGCGTTGAAGATCACCCCGAAACGCTGCGCACGATCGAAAAGCTCGGCTACGCCAATGCGCCGTTCGTCAGCCAGACCATTCGAGGGTGGCACCACGGCCGTATCCGCGCCATGCGCTCCGAACGCGCGCGCGAATTGTTGACGCGTTTGACGCCGAGGCTCCTGCGCACGCTGGCGGGCGCCGGCGACCCCGATCAAGCTTTTGCGCGTTTCGCCTCGTTCTTCGCGGAATTGTCGGCCGGCGTGCAGGTGTTGGCGCTTCTCGATGCGCGGCCGGCTTTGCTGGATTTGCTGGCGCGTGTGCTCACAGTGGCGCCGCGCCTGGCTGACAATCTCGCGCGGCGGCCGCCTTTGCTGGATGCGCTGATCGAGCCGCGTTTCCTGACGCCCATCTCGCGCGACGAGCCCGGCGCGGTGGCGGCATTGCTGCGCGATCACCTGCAGGGCGCGGACGCGTTCGAGGATAAGCTCAACGCGGCGCGCCGCTTTCAGCGGGAAGAAGCTTTCCGTATCGGCGTGCAGGTGCTCGAAGGCGTTGCGACGCCAGCGGAGGCGGGTCCATCGCACGCCGCGCTCGCCGAGGCCTGTGTGCGCGCGATGGCGGATGCGGCCTTGACGGAGGTGGAGCGCACGCACGGCGCCCAGCCCGGCGCCTTCGCCGTGCTCGGGCTTGGCAAGTTCGGCGGCAGCGAATTGGCCGAGGGCTCCGATCTCGACATTATGCTCGTGTATGACGCGCCGGACGACAAAGCCTCGCAGGCTGGCGATTTTTACACGCGCGTGACGCAGCGTCTGATCAGCGCACTGACCGCGCCGACCGAAGAGGGCACGCTCTACGAGATCGACACAAAGCTTCGTCCATCCGGCTCCAAGGGGCCGGTGGCCGTGCGCTTGAGTTCGTTCGAGCGCTATTACGCGGAAGAGGCCTGGACGTGGGAGTTACAGGCGCTCACGCGGATTCGGCCGGTTGCGGGTGACGCTCAGCTCGGCGCGCGCGTGCAAGCGATCGCGCGTGCGACGCTGGCGCGGTCGCGCGACGCGGCCAAAGTGCGCAGCGATGTAGCCGATATGCGTGGGCTGATGGAGCGCGAACGGCGCAGCCGCGATATCTGGGATCTGAAACTCGCGCCCGGCGGCTTCGTCGATATCGAGTTCATCGCGCAAGCCCATCAGCTCATGCACGCCGCGTTCGCGCCCGACGTGCTTTCGCCCAACACAGGCGAAAGCCTCGCGCGGCTCGCCGAAGCCGGGCTCATCGACGCTGAGGCTGCGGCGCGCTTGAGTGCGGCATGGCGGCGGCTGAGCGACCTGCAGCAGATGCTGCGCGTGTGCGTGCAAGGGGATTTCGCGCCGGACGCCGCGCCGCCGCCCTTGTTGGCGCGTGTGGCGGCTTTGCTTGGCGCCGCGGATTTTGAAGGCGCCGAGGCCGAGTTGAAGGCGCTGCAAGATAGCGTGCGCGCCGATTTCGTTCAGCTGATCGGCCCGCTGGGGGACGGTTCGCAGCCCTTGCGCCGCTAGCTTACTCGGCGGCCGTCGCTTCCGGCTCGCGATTGCCGCCGAACGTGCGCGGCAGCGTCACGGTCACAATCGTGCCGCGCCCGACCTCGCTCTGGATCGAGAGCTTGCCGCCATGCATTTCAGTCAGCGACTTGGTGAGCGCGAGGCCGAGGCCAGTGCCGTGATTGTTGCGCGTGAGTTCCTGTTCGACCTGCTCGAACGGGCGCGCCAAGCGCGGCAGGTGCTCGGGCGGGATGCCGCAACCAGTATCGACGACGCGCAGCGTCAGACTGTTCGCGGCGCCGCGCGCATGCACCATGATGGCGCCCTGATCGGTGAATTTCACGGCGTTCGACAACAGGTTGAGCAGGATCTGCTTCACCGCGCGATGGTCGGCTTCGATCTCGCCCATATTCTCGGCGTCGACGACGATGGAAAGGCCCTTTTCCTCGGCCTTGCGCTTGGTGAGGCGCACCGCTTGTTCGATGGCGACGCTCGGGTCGAGCGGGCGCGGCGAGAGCGTGAGCTTGCCGGCCTCGATCTTAGCCATGTCGAGGATGTCGTTGATCAGTTCGAGCAGGTGGTTGCCGCTGTCGAAAATATCGCTGGAATATTGCTTGTACTGATCGTTGCCGATCGGCCCGAACAATTCCTTCGCCATGATCTCGGAGAAGCCGATCACGGCGTTGAGCGGGGTGCGCAGTTCGTGGCTCATATTGGCGAGGAACGTGCTCTTGGCGCGGCTGGCCTCTTCGGCCTTTTGCCGCTCCTCGTGCGCTTCCTTGGCCAGCGCCTTGATCCGGTATTCCTGGCTTTCAGCGCGGGCGAGCGAATCCTGCAGGCGCCGCTCGTTTTTCGCCAGCTCTTCTTCTTTGCGCTTAAGCGGCGAAATATCGACGCCGACCGTGATGATGCCGCCATCGGCGGCGCGGCGCTCGACGATGTGCAGCCAATCGCCGCTGGTCAGTTCAATGACTCGGACGTCGGGATGCTCCGGATCATGCTTCTCGCGCCGAATGCGTGCGGTGGAGGCCGCCGCGATTGCTTCATAGGACGCGCGCGGGCGCAAGATATCCGGCCCCAGGCCGAACGCATCGGCGAAACTCTGATTCCAAAGCAGCAAGCGCCGGCGCGAATCCCAGAGCGCGAACGGCCCGGAGAAATTCTCGATCGCCGCGCGCAATTGCTGCTCAAGCCGCGAAACGCGCGCTTCGGCTTCGTGGCGCTGCGTGGAGTCCACCACCGTGCCGAACAGGCGAATTTCCGAGCGCCCGGCGCCGTGCTCAAGCGCGGTGCCGCGCGCTTCGATCCAGGCCAGGCCATTGCCGCGGCTGACGCGGAAGCGCGCATCCAAGAGGCCCGACTGGCGGGCGCGGTGGAATTCTTCGTCCACCGAGAGGCGATCTTCGCTGATCACCAGTTCCATGAACTCGCGCAGCGAAAGCGTGTCGCGTGGCGCGCCAAGCAGGCGGGCGGCTTGCTCTGAGAGTTGGATTTCGTCCGCGCTCGGGCGCCATTCGAGCACGCCGACGCGTGCGCCGTCGGCAGCGATGCGGAAGTGCGTCTCCGCGCGCGCAGCTTCCGCTTCGGCGAGGCGCGCGCGCTGTGCGTTCTGGCGCATGAGCAAATAGAGCACGCCCATTGCCGCCAACGGGGCGGCCGCCACCAGTGCGAAGCGCAGCAGCGCTTCGATCCACAACGCCAGACTGTTGGGCGCGGGCGACGCCGCCATGACGCGGAAGCCGCCGATCTGCGCCGGCGCTTCCGCTGCGACCCAGGTCGCCCCATCGCCGTCGCGGATCAGCGCATTGGCGCGCGCGGCGGCCAGCACTTGCTGTTGAGCGCGTGCGCCGGCGCTCTGCAGGGCGGGCGACGCGAAGATGACCGCGCCGCTCTCGGACGCAATCAGCACCCGCGCCTGGGCATCGATGTCGGGAAGCATTTGCGTGGTGTCGACAACGGTGATCAGTACGCGGTCGCCAATGGCGCGCACGACGACAGGCGCGCTCGGCAATTCACCCATCGCTGGAGCGCCCACCCAGATGTTGGCGCCGTTAGCGGTGCGCAGCGCCGCCACAACGAGCTGTGTCTGCGCGGGGTCGGTGATCGCCAGCACCGTGTCGCCGCTGGCGACGGCGGCGGTTGTCACGGGTGCGGCTTCGGCGGCGGCGCTGGCGATGGCGGAGGCGTCTGCGCCAGTGCGCGCCAGTTCGGCGACGCCGGAGCTCGACCCCATGGCGACGGCGAGGTTGGCGTTCACGCGCTCAGCGATTAGCGCAGCGGCGGAAGACTGCGCGGCGATGATCGTCTCAGCGGCGTTGTCGTGGTGAGCTTTGATTTGCGCGGCTGTCGCCGCGAAGAACGCGACGACGAAGATGAGCACGAGCGCCATGAAGGGCCGACTGGCCCTCTCTGGCGGCGCGCCATGGGCGGCCGTATCTGGTGTTACAGCTTTCGACACAAGTATTCCCCGGCCGCGCCCCGAATCGCCGTTCGGAATCCTGAAGAGCGGAAATGGTAACGAGCAGGTAAATGTCCTGTCGAGCCGCCGAGCTGTTCTACTCCCAGCGACTCATTTTGGTGTCGCCCAAATGCTTCAGGCTAAGGTGCGCTCCACCATTTCCCGCGTGTTCTTCGAGAGATTGGGCAAAGCCGCCAATGTTTCGAGCGCCGCGCGCGCATGCGCTTGCCGCCCCGCGTCGAAACGCCGCCATGATTCGAATGGCGTCAAGAGCCGCGCGGCGAGCGCGGGATTGAGTGCGTCGATGTCCTTGGCGAGCGACGCAAGGAACCGATAGCCGCCGCCGTCGGCGGCGTGAAACGCGCGCGGGTTGCGCATCGCGAAGGCGGCAGCCAGCGCGCGCACGCGGTTCGGGTTGCGGATGTTGAAATCTGCATGCGAACGCAAACGCTCGGCGCGCTCCAGCGCGTCAGAGCGCGGCGACGCTGCCTGCACCGCGAACCACTTATCCACAACCAGCGGGTTCAACTGCCACGTTTCATAGAAGCGCGTGAGCGCTTCGTCGAAAGCGGGACTGCCGGACGACCCAAGCGCGTCCAGTGCGGCCATGGTCTCGGTCATACTGCCGGCGTCCTCGAACGCGGCGATCAATGTGTCCTGCGCCGAAGCGCCGAGCGCTGCGAGCAGATCGAGCGCGGCGCTCTTGAGGGCGCGGCGGCCCGCCGCATCGGCGCCGGGCGAGAATGGCGTTTCGCTTTTTGCGCTGGCGATCGGCTCTAGCCGCTCACGCAGGGCCGTGGCGATCGTGCGGCGCAAGCCCTCGCGCGCCGCGAAGAGTTTCTCCGGATCTGGCGAGGGCGCCGAGAGGATGAGTTCGGCGAGATCGGGCAGGCGCAGTGCGAGCGCGGCGAAGGCGGGGTCTTGTTGTGCGCGGTCAAGCTCGCGCCCGAGCGCTTGCGCCAACGGCGCGGCCGCTTCCGGGGCCTCGCCCAACATGACGGCGCGGGCGATCGCTTGGCCAGCTTCCCAGCGCGTGAACGGGTCGGGGTCATGGGCCATCTGCGCCAGGCGCTGATCGACGCTCAATCCGTCATCGATGCTCACCGGCGCCGAGAAGCCGCGCAGGACAGCCGGGATCGCGGCTTCGGTCACGTCGGTGAAGCGCAACACCTGTTGCGGCGCATCGAGCACGACGTGGTGTTCAAGCCGCGAGATGGCGTCGCCCTCGGCCTTCGACGCGACGATCGCGCCGTCCTTGGCGATAAATCCAATCTGCAGCGGGATCGGCAGCGGCCGCTTCTGTGCTTGGCCCGGGGTTGGCGCGGTGCTCTGCGAGACCGTGAGCGTATAGGCGCGCGCGCTCGCATCGTAGGCGCCGCGCGCCTTGAGCGCCGGCGTACCGGCCTGATCGTACCAGCCCATGAAGGCGGAGAGATCGCGCCCCGAGGCTTCCTCGAAACAGGCGATGAAGTCTTCAACGGTCGAGGCGGTGCCGTCGCGGCGTTCGAAATAGAGTTGCATGCCCTGCGCGAAGGCGTCCTTGCCGATGATCCGTTTCAACATGCGGATCACCTCGCCGCCTTTTTCATAGACGGTGGCGGTGTAGAAATTGTCGATCTTCTGATAGCTCGACGGGCGCACGGGGTGGGCAAGCGGACCGGCGTCTTCGCCGAACTGACGCCCGCGCAAGCGCTTCACGTCCTTGATGCGCTGAACCGGCCGCGAGCGCTGGTCGGCGGAGAATTCCTGCTCACGATAGACGGTCAGCCCTTCCTTGAGGCAGAGCTGGAACCAGTCACGGCAGGTGATGCGGTTGCCGGTCCAATTGTGGAAATACTCGTGACCGACGACCGCTTCGATGGCCTCGAAGTCGGCGTCGGTGGCGGTGTCCGCGTCGGCCAGGATCAGAGCCGAGTTGAAGATGTTGAGCCCCTTGTTTTCCATCGCGCCGAAATTGAAGTCGCGTACGGCCACGATGTTGAACACGTCGAGATCGTATTCCCGCTCGAACGCCTCTTCGTCCCATTTCATCGACCGCTTGAGCGCGTCCATGGCGTAGCGCGCGCGCTCGGAATCGCCGGGATCCACATAGATGCCCAAGCTCACTTTGCGCCCGCTGCGGGTGACGAAATCGTCGTGGATGGATTCGTAGGCGCCGGCGCAGAGCGCAAACAGATAAGCGGGCTTCGGATGGGGATCGACCCACACGGCGTAGTGGCGTCCGCCCTCCATGTCGCCGTGCTCGATCATGTTGCCGTTCGACAGCAACGTTGGATAGGCGGCCTTGTCCGCTTCGATGCGCACCGCGTAACGGGCGAGCACGTCGGGGCGGTCGAGCGCGTATGTGATGGCGCGGAAGCCTTCCGCTTCGCACTGCGTGCAGAAGCGGCCGCCGGACATGTAAAGGCCTTCCAGGTGCGTGTTCGTCGCCGGCGAAATCCGCGTCACGATATCGAGACGAAACGCAGCCGGCGGATCGAGGATGACGAGCTTGCCCGGCTCCAGGCGATACTGGTCGGTCGTGAGCAAGACGCCATCGATGGCGATGCTCTGCAATTCAAGCCGTTCGCCATCGAGCGTCAGCGGAGCGGGCTGGTCGCTGGTGCGCCGCACATGGCTGCGCGCGGCGACGATGGTGGCTTCGGGTTCGAGCGAGAAGACGAGCGCGATCTCGTCGATCAGATAGGCGGGGGGCGTATAGTCGGAGAGACGGACCGTTGCGGTCTCGGCGTCGCGCATTCAGAGCCTCCAGGCGAGGCTCTGACATGAGCCGCCGAGGCGGCAAAATCAATCGGCTTGACGGCGCTTATTCAGCCGCCACCGGCGCTTCGCCGCGCGCTTTCGGTTCGTGATAGATCGCCGCCATCAGCATTTCGGCTTGCCGCGCGAGATCCTGCAATTGCCCCGGCGTTTCGTGCGGATTGTCTTGCGCGAACTCGATCAGCTCGCGCGCCACCCGCATCAGCTTCAGCCCGTTGGCCAGGACGCGCGCCTGATGCTCGATCCGTTGCGGGTCGCGGTCGTATTCCGCCATCGGCACGCGCCATCCGCCCCAATCTTTGTCGTCCGTCACGACGACGGGGAAGGTTCCCGGATTTGGGTGGCGCGGATCACGCGCATCGGCGGAGAGACGGTTAATGGCGCGCAGCACGCGCCAGTTTTCCGTCGCGATCAGGTCCGGCTGCTGGGCTTCGCGCTCTTCGGCCGCCAGTTCGTGGGCCTGAAACTCACGCCCGAGGCCGGTGTCGTAAGTAACGCGCAGGGGCTCCTCGACGCCCTTGACCCATTGCGGGTTGACGCTCTCGATCACCGCCCAGGTCGCAACTGGACGCACGAACACGCGCTGGCCCTTATGGAAGACCGCTTTCGCCATTGGATGTCACCCCGAATTTTGGCCGATCCTACCGCAAGCTCGCTTTAGCCTTCGTGAAGAGGCGTTGACGCCAAGGCGCCCTTTTCGCGCTCACACGCGGCGCGTTAAGGTGCCGGCAACCAAGAAGCCCTGTCCGCGGGAGGCGGCGCGCATGAATTTTGATTTTTCCGACGACCAGAAGAGCCTCAAGGATCAGGCGCGCAAATTTCTGTCCGAGAAGGCCGGCGCCAAAGCCACGCGCGCTGTGCTGAACGACGATGCTGTTTCCTACGACAAGGATTTGTGGCGCGCGGTGGCGGAGATGGGCTGGCTGGGCGCGGCCATTCCCGAGGAACACGGCGGCCTGGGGCTTGGGCGCCTGGAGTTGTGCGTGCTCGCCGAGGAGATCGGCCGCGCCGTAGCGCCGGTTCCGTTCTCGTCGACGGTCTATTTCTTTGCCGAAGCGCTGATGCTGGCCGGCAGCGACGCACAGAAGGCGGCGCTGTTGCCGAAGGTGGCGGCTGGCGAGACGATTGGGTGTTTTGCGCTCTCGGAGGGCCCAGGCGCGCCGGCGCCGGAAACCATCCAGGCCAAGTTCGAAAACGGAGCGCTCAGCGGCGCCAAGATTCCGGTGACCGATGGCGACATCGCCGACTGGGCCGTTGTCGTCGCCAAGGATGGCGCCGGCGTTTCGCTGGTTTTGGTTGATCTCAAGCAATCGGGCGTCACGCGCACGACGCTGAAGACGATGGACCCGACACGCGGCCACGCCAAACTCGAGTTCAAGGCCGCCAAGGCCGAGCGCCTGGGCGCGGCCGGGCAAGGATGGGAATTGTCGGAAGCCGTGCTCGATCGCGCCGCCGTGCTGATCGCGTTCGAGCAGATCGGCGGCTCCCAGGCGTGCCTCGAAATGGCGACCGACTACGCCAAGAGCCGTTATGCCTTCTCGCGTCCGATCGGCTCGTTTCAGGCGGTCAAGCACAAGCTGGCTGAGATGTACGTCGCCATCGAGGTGGCGCGCTCGAACGCATATTACGGCGCGTGGGCGCTCTCGACCGAGGCGGCCGAGCTGCCGTTTGCGGCGGCGGCGTCGCGTGCGGCGGCCAGCGATGCGTACTATTTGTGCGCCAAGGAAAACATCCAGACACACGGCGGCATGGGCTTCACTTGGGAGGTCGACTGCCACCTCTTCTTCCGCCGCGCCAAGCTCTTGGCGCTGCAGGCCGGCGCCCCCGCGGTGTGGAAGGAAAAGCTGGTGAAGCGGCTCGAACAACGTAACGCGGCGTGAGGAGAACGGACCATGGATTTCAACGACACGCCCGAAGAAGCCAAGTTTCGCGCCGAGGCGCGCGCGTTCCTTCAGGCCAATTGCAAGCCCAAGGAAGCCGAGAACGACCGCATGTCGCGCTCGCTCAAGCCGGCTGAGTACATGAAAGCGGCGAAGGCGTACCAGAAAAAGAAGGCCGAAGCCGGTTTCGCCGGCATCACTTGGGCCAAGGAGCAGGGTGGGCGCGGTCTGCCGCCAATCTTCGGCGTCATCTTCAATCAGGAAGAAGCGAAATTCGATGCGCCGTTCGGCGTGTTCGCCATCGGCCTTGGCATGTGCGTGCCGACCGTGATCGCGTTCGCCAATGATGAGATCAAGGATCGCTACGTCGCCAAGGCGCTGCGCGGCGAGGAAATCTGGTGTCAACTCTTCTCCGAGCCCGGCGCGGGATCGGACGTCGCGGCGTCGAAGACGAAAGCCGTGCGCGATGGCGACGACTGGGTTCTCAATGGCCAGAAAGTGTGGACCACAGGCGCCCACTTCTCCGACTTCGGCATCGTGCTCGCCCGCACCAATCCTGACGTCGAGAAGCACAAGGGCCTCACCATGTTCATCATCGACATGAAGAGCCCTGGCGTCGAAGTGCGGCCGATCCATCAAATGTCGGGCGGACGCGACTTCAACGAAGTTTATTTCACCGACGTTCGCATCCCCGACAAGAACCGCCTGGGCGAGCCGGGTATGGGCTGGAACGTCGCGCTCGTCACGCTGATGAATGAGCGCTTGGCTGTCGGCGGCTCGGCGGGGCCCGACTACAAGGAAATCTTCGAGTTCGCCAAATCGATCGATGCGCCAACCGGCGACGGCAAGCTGATCCACAGCGACCAGTTCCGCCAAAAGCTCGCCGATTGGATTGTGCGCGCCGAGGGCTACAAGCTGGCGAAATTCCGCACCATGACGGCGCTGTCGAAAGGGCAGACGCCGGGACCGGAAAGTTCGATCGGCAAGGTCATCAACGCCAATCAGATGATGGACATCAGCAACAGCGCCATCGAAGCGCTCGACCATTTTGGCATCATCAATGACCCGGAAGTCGCGCCCGTCGATGGCGCCTTCCACATGAGCTACATGTTCGCGCCGGGCCTGCGCATCGCCGGCGGCACCGATGAGATTCTGAAGAACATCATCGCCGAACGCGTGCTCGGCCTGCCGCAGGACGTGCGCGTCGACAAGGGCGTAGCGTTCAAGGACCTGCCGACGGGGCGGTGATGAGCGAGGCGGCGCCGGACGGGTTCGAGCTTTTCACGCGCCCCAGCCCGCTGCTCGACCCATGGCGGCCCTTGTTCGCGCGGCGTGAAGCCGAGCGCGTAATTCTTGGCGTGCGTCTGCGCGAGCCGCATGCGAATTCGCGCTCGACCGCGCATGGCGGTTTGATCGCGGCGTTGGCTGATCAAGCCATGGGCATGTCCTGCGCCGAGAAGCTGCGTACTGAAGGTGTGGCTGTATCCAATTTGTGGACAGCCTCCCTGACCATCGACTATTTGAGCGCCGCGAAGCTCGGTCAGTGGCTCACCTTCGAAACGATCTTCATTCGCGCCGGCAAGACACTCTGCCATGCCGAGATCGACGTGTTGGCGGACGGCGTCTCGGTCGCGCGCGGCCGCGCGTCCTTCCGCGTGACGGTGGGCGAGGGCTAGGCCAATTCCTCGAACAAGCTCGGCTCGTTTTCGCGCCAGCCTTCGATCTTCAGCAGTTTCAGTTTGGTGGCGATGCCGCCGGTGGCGGAAAAGCCAACGAGCTTGTCGTTGGCGCCGACGACGCGGTGGCATGGCACCACGATCGCAAACGGATTACGTCCGAGCGCTTGGCCGACGGCGCGCGCGCCATCCGGCTCGCCGATGGCGCGGGCGATTTCGCCGTACGTGCGTGTGGCGCCTGGGGCGATGGCGCGCGTCGTCTCATAAACGCGGGCGTTGAACGGTTGCACGCGGCTCATATCGAGCTGAACGGCGCGCAAGCTTTTCTTCTCGCCCCGCAAAAGGGCGGCGATCTCCTCTATGGCGCGCGCGATCTGCTTGGGCGGCTCGGCTTCGTCGGCATTGGGGCAATGGCGCATAAGCCGCATGCGCGTGGCGGCGTCATTGCGCTCAGGCAGCTGCACGCCAATGACGCCGCGCGGACTCCAGGCAATGCCGCAGCGGCCAATCGCGGTGTCGAAGACAGTGTAGGCGTGCATTGGGCTTGTCGATCAAGACTCGTTTCGCTAGAACATATAGAGAACATGAGTCCGCGTCCAGCCCTCTTTCTTCTCCCTGGGAAGCCCGGCTTTGCTGAGGCGGCGGTCGAGATGGCGCGTCAGCCGCTGCATGAGTTGTGTCCGGGCGGGCCGGGGGCTGAGCCGGCGGCTTTGGGGCTGGCGCTTGGGCTGGCGGCTGGCTGGTCCAGACAGGCGGGCGTCATTTGGGCCGGCGAAGAGGGCGTCTTCACTGAAGATGGCGCCCCTTATGCGCCGGGGCTGACGCAATTCGGGCTCGATCCGCAGCGTCTGATCGTCGTGCGCTGCGCCAAGCGCGAGGACGCCTTGTGGGCGGCTGAGCAGGCGTTGTCGGCGCCGGGGGCGGTGGTCATCTGCGCGCTGGCCGCGCGCGGCAGGCCGCTCGATCTGAAAGCTACGCGGCGTTTGCTCTTGTTTGCCGAGCGCCATCAATCGCGTTGCCTCTTGGTGCGCCCCGTAGCGGACGCGAGTGCTGCATGGACGCGCTGGCGTATCTCACCTGCGCCAAGCGCGGGCGCGGAGCGCGAACTTGGCGCGCCCGCTTACGCACTCGAACTCTTGCGCAGCCGAAGCGGGCCTGCCGGCGCGCGCTTCATCGTGGATTGGAACGCACATGACCGCGCCTTCGCACAACGCGACGTGGCTTGCGCTGCACCTGCCGCGCTTGGCGACGGATCGGCTGATCCGCGCCGGGCGCGCGCCTGAGGGCAAGCCGCTTGCCGTCTATGCCAAGGACGCCAACGCCTTTCTGCTGACTGGTGTCGATGCGCGCGCGTCGGCGCTGGGCTTGCGGCTGGCGATGTCGCTTGCGGACGCGCGCGCCATTCAACCCAATCTCGCCGTCGTTGAAGCCGAGCCTGAGGAAGACGCACGCACGCTCGATCACATCGCGGCCTGGTGCGAGCGGTTTACGCCTGTGGTCGTCATTGATGCGCCCGATGGGCTGTTTCTCGACATCACCGGTTGCGGCCATCTTTTCGGCGACGAGGCTGGCTTGCGCGACCAGATCGTCACACGGCTGGCGGCGCAAGGTTTTGCAGCGCGCGCCGCATTGGCGCCGACGCCCGGCGCGGCATGGGCGCAGGCGCGGTATGGCGCTTCGCAACCGCTTGAGGGGCTGCCCATCGAAGCGCTGCGTCTCGATGCGGAAGCCGCTTCGCTATTGCGTCGGCTTGGCATGAAGAGCATTGGTCAGCTGATCGCTGCGCCACGCTCTTCGTTCACGGCGCGCGCGGGTGAGCGGGCGATGCGGCGGCTGGATCAAGCGCTTGGGCGTGCGCCGGAAGCGCTGACGCCGCGCCGCCCGGCCCCGCCTGTGTTTGCCCTGCGTCGCTTTCTCGAGCCGTTGTTTAGCGTCGACACAATCTTGATTGCGACAGAGACGCTATGCGCCGACGTCGTTGCAAAGCTCGATCGCCACGGCGCCGGCGCGCGGCGGGCGCATTTGCATCTGTTCGGCGTCGATGGCCGCGACCGCGTGATCGAGGTCGGCGTTAGCCGCGCCGAGCGCGAGGTGAAGCCGCTCTTGCGGCTGTTTCGCGAAAAACTGAGCTTAGCCGCGGAAAATCTCGATGCCGAGTTCGGCATCGAAGCTGCGCGCCTCGATATCGTGCAGATGGAACGCATCGAAGGTGCGGCGCGCACGCTCGTGGCCGCCGATGAGAGCGATGCCAGCGCCGAGAAGATCGCCTCGCTCGTTGATGTGCTGAGCGCTCGGCTGGGTGCGGCGCGGGTGCTGCGTCCGAAGCTCAACGAGACGCACGCGCCGGAGAAAGCCGGCGCTTGGCGGCCTGCGCTTGCGTCATCTGCGAAGGGCAAGGCGGCAGGACAGCGCGACGGGGTGATGCGTCGCCCGCTTACTTTATTCTCCACGCCTCAACCTATCGAAGCGATCGCCACGGTGCCGGATGGTCCGCCCCTGCGCTTTCGCTGGCGGCGCGTGCTGCGCGAGGTGACGCGCGCGGAGGGGCCGGAGCGGATTAGCGGCGATTGGATGGGCGGCGGCGCCACGCGCGACTATTACCGCGTCGAGGATAAGGATGGGCGTCGTTACTGGCTCTACCGCGAAGGTCTCTACGGCGAGACGCAGGCGCCGCGCTGGTTCGTGCATGGGCTGTTTGCATGAGTTTCGCTGAACTTTGCGTCACCACGAATTTCTCCTTCTTGCGCGCGGGTTCGCATCCGGAGGAGCTGGTCGATGCGGCGGCGGCCATTGACCTTGCGGGCCTTGGCGTCGCAGACCGCAACACGTTGGCCGGCGTTGTCCGCGCACATGTGGTGGCGAAGGAACGGGGCTTGCGCCTGCTTGTCGGCGCACGGCTCGTGTTTCGCGATGGGACCCCGGACATTATCGCTTATCCGCGCGACCGTGCGGCTTACGCCAATCTCACGCGGCTTCTTACCGTCGGCAATCGGCGCGCGCCGAAGGGCGAATGCTGGCTCGATTTCGCGGATTTGCTTGCGCATGCGGAGGGCTTGCGCTGCATCCTCATTCCTCCGGATGACGTGCATCTTGGCGATGCGCCTCCTGCGCATGTGCTTCACGCTTTGCGCGCGGCGTGCGGCGAGGTCTGGCTCGCCGCACCGTTCCGTGTCGATGGTGAAGATCGCCGCCGCTTGCGGGTCCTGAGCGCGCTTGCGGGACAAACGCAAGCGCGCCTTCTCGCCACCACCGAGCCTTTGATGCATCATCCCGATCGGCGCGCTTTGCTCGATGTCGTCACCTGCATCCGCGAGAAGAAGCGCCTTGCCGATGCGGGTTTGTTGCTGGCGAAAAACGCCGAACGCCACCTGAAGCCGCCAGCGGAAATCTCGCGTCTCTTTAAAGATGCGCCGGAAGCGGTGGCCGAGAGCCTGCGCTTTCTGGAGGGCGTGTCGTTCTCGATGGATCAGCTGCGCTACGAATATCCGGAGGAAACCGCCGCCGGCTTCTCCGATCCGCAGCAGGCGCTTGCGCATCTGGCCTGGGAGGGCGCGCGTTGGCGCTATCCCGAGGGCGTGCCGGACGCCGTGCAGGCTTCGCTCAAGCGCGAGCTAGAAATCGTAGCGCGCATGAAATACGCGCCGTACTTTCTCACCATCGCGGACATCGTCAGTTTCGCCCGCTCTCCGCTCGACAAGGATGGCGCTCCCAAGAAGCCAATCCTTTGCCAAGGGCGCGGTTCGGCGGCGAATTCCACCATTTGCTACTGCCTCGGCATCACGTCGGTCGATCCGGCCAAGAACACTTTATTGTTCGATCGCTTCGTTTCGGAAGAACGCGGCGAGCCGCCGGACATCGATGTCGATTTCGAGCATGAGCGGCGCGAAGAGGTGATCCAGTACGCCTATCACAAATACGGCCGCGACCGCGCCGGCCTGGCCGCGACGTTGATCTGCTATCGCGGGCGCAGCGCCGTGCGCGAAGTCGCCAAAGTGTTCGGCTATTCCGAGGATAGCATCGCGGCGCTGAGCGGGTTGCTGCACTGGTGGTCGCGCGGGGTGGAGGAGAAGGACCTGCGCGAGCGGGGCTACGATCCCTCCGACGCGCGCTTGATGCAATGCATCCGCCTCTCCAACGAGCTGCACGGTTTCCCGCGCCATCTCTCGCAGCATGTGGGTGGTTTCGTCATCACGCGTGAAAAGCTGCATGATGTCGTACCGATCCAGAACGCGGCGATGGCCGATCGCACGGTGGTTGAATGGAATAAGGACGATCTCGAGGATCTCGGCATCCTCAAGGTCGATCTTCTGGGCCTCGGCATGCTCACTTGCCTGCAGAAGGCCTTCGATCTGCATGCTAAGCACTATCCCGGCGAAGAGTGCATAAATCTGACTTCGCGCACCGATGATGAGCGTGTCTACGCGATGCTGCACCGGGCGGATTCGGTTGGCGTGTTCCAGGTGGAGTCGCGCGCGCAGATGTCGATGCTGCCGCGGCTGAAGCCGCAGAATTTCTACGATCTGGTGATCGAGGTGGCGATCGTGCGGCCCGGGCCGATCCAGGGCGGCATGGTGCATCCTTATCTCAAGCGCCGGCAGGGGCTGGAAAAGCCCGCCGCGCCCAGGCCCGAACTTTGGGAAGTGCTGAAGCGCACGCTGGGCGTGCCGCTGTTTCAGGAGCAGGCGATGCAGATCGCCATCGTGGCCGCCGGTTTCACCCCGCCTGAAGCCGACAAGCTTCGCCGCGCCATGGCGACATTCAAGCGCGTCGGCACCATCGGCACGCTGAAGGACAAGTTCATCAACGGCATGCTGGCCAATGGCTATGAGCGCGCGTTCGCGGAAGCGTCGTTCGCGCAGATTGAAGGCTTCGGCGAATACGGCTTTCCGGAAAGCCACGCCGCCAGCTTCGCCATTCTGGTCTACGTCTCCTGCTGGCTGAAGTGTCACTATCCTGACGTGTTCGCCGCTGCATTGCTCAATGCCCAGCCCATGGGCTTTTACGCTCCGGCGCAGATTGTGCGCGACGCAGCCGAACATGGCGTCGAGATCAGGCCCATCGACGTCAATCAGTCGGACTGGGACAATACGCTTGAGCCGGGGCCGGCGGCGGTCGAGCGTTTGCATCAGCGCCACGAGAGCATGCGCGGCGACATTCGTTCGACGCACGCGATGCGTCTTGGCTTCCGGCAGGCGAAGGGGTTCAGGCAAGGGGAGCTAGAGCAACTCGTCGCCCGGCGTGGGCGCGGCTACGATTCCGTGCGCGACGTTTGGCTGCGCAGCGGCCTGCCGGCCTCCACCATCGAGCATCTGGCTGACATCGACGCGTTCCGTTCGCTTGGCCTCGATCGCCGCGACGCGCTGTGGGCGGCGCGCGGTTTGAATCGCGTCGGCGGACAAGAGGATTTGCCCTTGTTTGCGCGCGCTCACGATCCAACAAGAGAGCCCGATTTCGATCTCCCCGCGATGGCGCTGGGTGAGCATATCGTTGAGGACTATCGCACCATCGGGCTGTCGCTAAAGGCCCATCCGGCGGCGCTGCTGCGCGATGAGCTGGCGGCGCGCCGCGCGGTGAAAGCCGAAACGCTGCCGCGCATTCCCAATGGCCAACGCACGCGCGTAGCGGGGCTGGTGCTGGTGCGCCAACGCCCCGGCACGGCCTCCGGCGTCATCTTCATGACGCTGGAAGATGAAACCGGCATCGCCAACATCGTCGTGTGGCCGAAGCTGTTCGAGCAATTCCGCCGCGAGGTGCTAGGCGGCAGGTTGGTGGCGATCGACGGCCCGGTGCAAAGCGAAAGCGGCGTCATCCATGTGATCGCCGAACGCGTCCATGATTACACGCCGCTCTTGGCGACGCTCTCCGCCGCCGGACCCAAGATCGATCCCTCAGCCCCTGCCGACGAACCGCGCAAGGCCGGCCCGCCAGGATCGTGGCGCGGCGACCCGCAACGTCACCCCCGCGACGTCCGCATCAAGCTCACGCCGGAAGCCGACGTGATGCCGAAGGGCAGGAATTTTCACTGACTACTCAAACTTCCCGCCGCGTCCTGCGCCGCCGGCGAAGCGTTGGGCGCCTGAGGCGGTTTCGCCCGAGCGCAGCGTCTCCAGGCCGCGCCTGATCTCGTTGTCGATGGCGGCGCTCTCGTCCAGGTCCCATTGCTCCAGCGCCGACAAGCGGTCATTGCGTAGGCAGGCTTGTGGGAAGGCCGCGATCTCTTTCGCCAGCGTCACCGCATGCGTCAGCGCTTCGCCCGCCGGCGCCACGCGATTGGCGAGCCCGATCGCCAGCGCTTCGCCTGCGTCGACGGGCCGGCCGGTGAGCATCAAATCCATGGCGCGCGAATGCCCGATCAGGCGCGGCAGACGCACGGTGCCGAGATCGACCAGCGGCACGCCGAAGCGCCGGCAATAAATCCCGAATGTCGCGGTCTCCGCCATCACGCGCAAATCGCACCAGAGCGCCAATTCCATGCCGCCCGCGACCGCGTGGCCTTCGATGGCGGCGATCACCGGCTTCGACAGGCGCATGCGCGAAGGCCCCATCGGCGCCGGCGTATCGACGCCGCCAGGCGCGACGCGCTGACCGCTCGCGCCGGCCGCCAGCGCTTTTAAATCGGCGCCCGCGCAGAACGCCCCGCCGGCGCCAGTCAGAATTGCGACGGACGCTGCGTCATCCGTGTCGAAGGCGCTGAAGGCGTCGATCAGCGCCAGCGCGGTGGCGGCATCGACCGCATTGCGCCGCTCCGGGCGGTTGATGGTGACGATCGTCACCGGGCCGTCATGGTCGATGAGGAGTGACATGGGCGCGCTCCACGGCTGTGCCATGGCGCGATGCTGCCACCGCGGCGCGCCAGCTTCCAGCCTATCCGCGCCAGCGTGCGAAAATCGCGGTCGGCAACAGCAGGTCGCGCCCCACATGCGGGAGCGCCATTTCGCCGACCTGCCATGCGCCGGCGCCTGCAAACATTTGCTGCGCTGTTTGCGCCAAAGCCAAATAGGAGAGCCGCACCGCGTACACAGTGGCGATCATGAAGCCCCTAGCACTCGCACGATCGTTGGCATCGGTGCGCAACAGCGCCTGGCACGCGTCGAGCAGTTCGGGCAATTGCTCTTCCAGCCGCCACGTCTCGCCATTCGGTCCGCGCCCGAATTTCGGCGGATCGAGAATGACGCCGTCATAGCGCCGCCCGCGCCGGATCTCGCGCTTCACGAAGCCCAGAGCGTCGTCGCAAATCCAACGGATCGGCGCCTCCGCCAAGCCGGCCGCGCTTTGGTTGTCGCGTGCAAAGCCGATGGCTTTCTTTGACGCATCGACGTGGGTGACCTTCGCGCCCGCCTTCGCGCAGGCGAGCGAAGCAAGGCCGGTATAGCCGAACAGATTCAGCACTTCGGGCTGCGCGCCGCGATGGGCCTTCAAGCAATCGCGCGCAAAGCGCCAATGCACCGAGTGTTCGGGGAAGAAGGCCAAGTGCCGAAACGGCGTCGGCCGCGAGAGGAAGGAAAGATCGTCCCAGCGCAACGTCCAGCTCTGCGGCAGTTCGCGGTTGAAACGCCAACGCCCGGCTTCGTCGTCATCCGCAGCGGCGGCGGAGAAAATCGCGTCTGCGCCATCCCAGTCGGCGGCGGGCAGAGCGGGGGCCCAGAGCGCCTGCGGCTCTGGGCGAACGAAACGATACGGCCCGACTTGCTCGAGCTTGCCGCCATTGCCGGAATCCAAAAGGCGGTAGTCGCGCCAATCGTCGGCCACCAAAATCTCTGGCACGCTGTTAGCCTTTGGCGCCGTCATATCCGCGTCTCCGCCAAAGATCGTAGAGCATCACACCCGTGGCGATCGCAAGGTTCAAGCTGTCGGCGCGCCCGCGCATCGGCAGCTTCACCAATTGATCGCACGCCGCCTCCATATAGTCCGGCAGGCCCGACTGCTCATTGCCCATCAACACGATCGCCTTGGCCGGCGCCGGGCGGCCGGGATCGAGCGGGCCGCCCTTGAGCGAGAGGCCCAGCATCTCGGCGCCGCGCGCCTTCTTGTAGCGCACCACGTCGTCGAACGACGCACGCGCCAGTTTCATCGCGAACAACGACCCCATGCTGGCGCGCACCGCTTCCACAGAGAACGGGTCGCAGCTGTCGCCAATGAGCACCACGCCGCCTGCGCCGGTCGAGTCCGCTGTGCGCAGGATCGTGCCCAGATTGCCGGGATCACGTATGCCCTCGAGCGCCACGAGCGTCTCGCCCTGGATGTCGTCGAGCGCCGCAAGACGCTGGCGGTAGGCGCCGATCACGGTTTGCGGGTTGTCGCGCTTGCTGATCTGCGCCAGCACGTTTTCGCTTGTTTCGATTGTGCGGACCCGGCGTTGCTCCGCTTGCGCGAGCAAGCCGCGCACTTGGTCGCGCGCAAGCGCGGCCGGCGAGAACACCAGGATTTCCGGCCAGACGCCGAGGTCGGCGGCCTCAACCGCCAGGCGTGCGCCTTCGGCAAGGAACAAGCCGGTCTCGGCGCGGCCCTTCTTCAGGTGCAAGCTCTTCAGCGTCTTGATCAGCGGGTTCGACGCGCTCGTGATCTGATGCGCCATTGCCTTGTGTCCACGTTCGCCCGCCGGGGTTTTCCGGTTTTCGCTTAGTTCGCTAGGCATTAGAAGGGCGTAAAGAAACCAGGGGACGCGCGCGGCGCGGGAAAAATGATCGGCCTCGTCTCATCCGAGTTGATTCTTTTCGCCGTTGCGGTGGTGCTCGGCTTCGCCATCGGCTGGCGGCTCTACGTCATGGTGTCGGCCGGCCGCCGCCGCGTCGAGCAGCGCGAGGTTGAGGATCTGCGTCACGGGCTGAGCGAAACCCAAGTCCGGCGCGCACGATGACGGAGCCGGCCGAACCCTCTCTCATTCGCCGCCCGCTTTTCGTGACCGGCGCCATCGGCGTGCTGCTGGCGACGGTTCTCGGCATGTTGGCGCCGCATGCAGGCGCGGTGTGGCGCGTGCCGCAGGTGCTGGAGCAGCGCATCGCTACGGCGCTGATCGCGTCCGGCTATGCCGGACTTGAGATCCAGATGAGCGGCCAGCGTGCGGTGTTGCGCGGCATCGTCGCGGACGAAGCCGACATCGCAGCCGTGCGCCGCGTCGTGCTCACCGCCGCCGGGCCGGGCGGGCCATGGGCAGGCGGGGTGACCAGCACCAACATGCGCGGCGTCACTGTCGGCCCGTTCGAGCGACCTTATGCGTGGAGCATCGCGCGGCGCGACGGGCGCGTCATCCTCGCAGGCGCTGTGCCCAGCGAACGCGTGCGCGCCGACCTCATGGCCGGCGCGGCGCAAGCTTTTCCCGACGCTGAGCGCGTTGATGAAATGCGCGTCGCCGGCGGGGCGCCGTCGCCTGCCTTCCCACGTCTGACGCGCGATGCAGTGCGCCTGCTGGCGGGCATGAACAATGGCGAGGTGCGCATCGTCGACACACAGATCGTGGTGATCGGCGACGGCAGCCAAGCGGCGGTCGATGCGGTGCGTGGCGTCTTTGAACGTCCCGAGACGCCGTTCCGCACGCGGATGGCGGTGACTATCGATGGTCTCGACATCGATCATCCGGAGCTGCAGGGCCTCAATCTTGCCGACAGCAGCGCCGAAAGCTGCGAGCAGGCGTTCGATCGGCTGATGGAGCGCAATGTCATCAATTTCGCGGCCGGCTCGGCGGCGATTCAATCCACCAGCCGCAACGTGCTCGACGCTTTGGCTTCGGTTGCGCTGCGTTGCGATCGGTTTTCCATCGAGGTCGCCGGTCACACCGACAATAACGGCGCGCGCGAATTGAATATGGAATTGTCGCGCCGGCGCGCCGATGCAGTGGCGTCGTATCTCGTTGGCCAGGGCGTCGCCCGCTCGCGCCTGACCTCGCGCGGCTACGGCCCAGACCGTCCGCGCGCCAGCAATGCGAGCGAGCAGGGCCAAGCCGCCAATCGGCGCATCGAATTTTATGTGAGCAGCTAAGCCATGATGTACCTGATCAGCCAGCTCTCGCTGTTTCTCGTGCTTGCCGCGTTGGCTGCGGCCGCCATGGGCTGGGCGGTCGCGGCCCATCGCGCGGCGCCAGCGGAGCGGGCGCTGCGGCGCGAACGCGAAAACCTAGTGCGCGACATTCTGCGATTGGCCTCCGGCGACGCCGGCCAAGCCAACGCTATCGAGGCGGAGCGTCAGACCGACGTCATGCGCCGCCAACTCGAAATGCGCGATGGCCGCGTCACAGAGCTTGAGCGTGCGCTCGAAGCCGCGCGCGGGCGCAACGACGAGCTCGCGGGCGAACTTGCGGACCTGCAGCGCCGTTTCGATCAGCAGCGCGTCGATGCGGACGAACTCGAACGCTTGCGGATCGCGCAGGAAGCGGAGCGCGTGGTGGAGCCGGTCGTCGTGGCGCCCGGCGCCGGCGATGACGATGCCGCACTGCAAGCGTGGCGGCTCCGCTATTTCGAGCAACGGGTGAAATATCTCGAAGCGAAGGCGAAGGAGGCGCCTGCGCCGGTTGCGCCAGCGCCCGTCGTGGAAGCCGCATCGCCTGTCGCTGAATGGCGAGCGCGCGACGCGGAAGCGCGCGCGACCTACCTGGCCGACGCGATGCGGGCGCTGACCGGAGGCGATGAGCCGGCGGCTGAGGCTGCAGCGGAAGCCGATGTCGCGCCCTTCGCCTCCAACGCGGATGTCGACACGCTTCTGCGCTGGCGCATGCTCTATCTCGAACGCCGTGTTGCGCATTTGCAGGCGCAGGCCGAAACCGCCGCCCAAATCGCGCCGGCGCCTACGCCCGAACCAGAGCCGGAACCAGTTGTCGAAGCCGCGCCGGATCCTGACCGCTGGAAATGGCGTGCGCGCTACCTCGAAGCGCGCGTGCGCCATCTCGAACAGCGCCCGCCAGTCGTTATCCAGCAGGTCGCTGCACCAGAACCGTCCGAGCCGACCGTAGCGGTCGCGGAAGCGCCGCGCACGCGCGCGGTGAAGCCGGCCATCTTGCCGGCCGCCCGCAATGGCGCGCCCGATGATTTCACACTGATCGACGGCGTCAGCTTGCTGCAGCAGACGACGCTCTATTCGCTCGGTGTTTTCCACTTCGACCAGATCGGCGCCTGGACGCCGGAGAACGTCGCCTGGGTTGACGCTTATCTGCGTTTGCGCGGGCGCATCGATGAAGAGGAATGGGTCGAACAGGCGCAAGAGCTTGCGCGCGACGGCCCAGCCGCCGCGCGCCGTGCTTTTGAAACTGAAGACGCTTAAGCGCTCTTAGTGCTTTGTCGGCGCAATACGCACGGTTTCGCGCGTGCCGTCGCGCCGCTCCACGAACACCAGCCGGTAATCCGCGCTCGCTTTGGCGCGTGACCCGGTGGCTTGCGCCAGCGCGATGACGCGCTCGGCGCGCTCGCGCACGGTTTTGTCGTCGCGTGCTTCACTCATATTGATCCTCCTGGATGCAAATTTGTGCCATGCGCCGACGAGGTCAACTTACCCTTTGAAGTAAGCGCAAAATTTGTTGCCCTCAGGATCGCGCACATAGGCGCCGTAGAAGGGCGGTTGGCTCTCGCCACGCACGCCGGGGGCGCCTTCATCCTTGCCGCCAGCAGCAAGCGCTGCCGCATAGAACGCCTCAACGGCGGCGCGCGACGGCGCTTTGAACGCCAACATCGAGCCATTGCCGAGGTTCGCGGCTTCGCCGTTGAACGGCGTCGCCAGATAAATCTGCAGACCATTGTCCTTGTCGCCGCCCGGGCCGTATCCGGCCCAGCCGCCGCCCTCGAATGTCCGGGTGTAGCCGAGCGGCTCGAACGCCGCGTCGAAGAAGGCGCATGAGCGCGCGATATCGTTCGAGCCGATGGTGACGTAGCCGATCATACGAAACTCCCTTGCGCCTGCATCTTGCACGCACCGCCCGGTAACGCAAGAACAAAAAGGGAACTAACAGCCGGCGATGATTACCGCCAGCACTTCCGCGCCGTACTTTTTCAGCTTGGCATCGCCGATGCCAGAGACCCGGCCGAGCGCCGGGAGATCGCTGGGCTTGGCCGTCACCATTGCGGCCAGCGTGGCGTCGTGGAAGATCACATAAGGCGGTACGCCGCTCGCATTGGCCGTCTCGCGCCGCCAGGCTTTCAACGCCTCGAACAATTTCGCGTCCGCGCCTTGTAAGCCCGCGCGCGCCGCGCCCTTTGCGTCGCGCGAGGCGCGGCGGTCCTCCTTGCTGCGGCGCGCCGGCTTCGCCGCTTCGCGCATGCGCACGACGTGCGCCTTGCGGAAGATCGCGCGCACCGCCTCTTCGTCGCCGATCGAGAGCGTTGGGCGTTCGTCGTCGCCTTCGCTGAGCACGCCCTCGAACAGCAGGTGTTCGATCACGTTGCGCCACAGCGCCTCGGGCTGATCGGCGCCGATGCCGAACGTCGTGCGGGTCCTGTATTGTTCGTCTATGCCATCGTTGGCGCGGCCCAAGAGATGACCAACCACACGGCCGCGCCCGAAGCGCTGGTCCATGCGCATCACGGCTGAAATGGCTTTCGCCGCCAGCTCCGTCGCGTCGATGGACACCGGCGGATCGGTGCAGATGTCGCAAGCGCCGCACGGCTCGACATTCTCTTCGCCGAAATAGCGGCGCACGCCGGCGCGCCGGCAGGTGAGGCCGTCTAGAAATGCAAACAGCTGCCGCGCTTTCTTGATCTGCACGGCTTTGACTTGATCGCTCGCGCCGCCCTGGTTCGCGAACATGATGGCGCGGCGCAGATCGCTGGCGGAATAGATGCAAAAGCCCTCGGCCGTCTCACCATCGCGCCCGCCGCGGCCGACCTCTTGCCAATAGGCCTCGATGCTCTTCGGCGAGTCCGCGTGAATCACGTAGCGCACGTCGGGCTTATCGACGCCCATGCCGAACGCGATGGTGGCGACCATCACCACATCGTCCTCTTCCTGGAAGCGATGCTGCCGTTGTGCGCGCACGCCAGCGTCGAGGCCGGCGTGATAGGCCAGCGCTGGAATGTTTGCCTCCACCAGGTTCGCCGCGATTTTGTCGACGTGATCGCGTGTCGCCGCATAGACGATGCCGGACTTGCCGCGCCGCGTGCGCACGAGATCGAAAATCCGTTCCTGCGGCCGCGTGCCTTTGCGTTCCGCCGAAAGCACCAGGTTCGGGCGATCGAATGAAGCGATGAAGCTCTTGGCGTGTTCGAGGCGAAGTTGCGTGCGGATGTCGGCTTGCGTTTTCAGATCGGCCGTCGCCGTCACCGCCATGCGCGGCGCGTTCGGAAAGCGTCCAGCCAGTTGTCCGAGCGCGCGATAGTCAGGGCGAAAGTCGTGGCCCCATTGGCTGACGCAGTGGGCTTCGTCGATGGCGATGAGCGCGATCGGGCAGTCATCCAGAAAATCCAGAAAGCCCTGCGCGAACATCCCTTCGGGCGAGACGTAGAGCAGGTCCAAGTTTCCGTCGCGCGCGGCGGCTAGCCATTCGCGGCGATCGGCGCTGGCGATGGTGGAATCGAGCCGCGCCGCGGTCACGCCCGCCGCGCGCAGGCTCGCCACTTGATCTTGCATCAGCGCGATGAGTGGCGAAACGACCAAACCCACGCCGGGGCGCAGCATTGCGGGGATCTGATAGCAAAAACTCTTGCCGCCGCCTGTCGGCAGCACCGCGACCACATCGCGCCCGTCGAGCACTTCGCCGATGACGTCGCTCTGTAGCCCGCGAAAATCGTCATGACCGAAGACGCGCTGCAGCGTTTCGCGGGCGGCGGTGAGATCGGCCATGGCTCGAATCCTAGCGGAGTCGGACGAACATTGGGAGCGCGGACGTCCCCGTCCGCCGAGCGCGCGAAGCGTTCTTCAGTATGGCAGCGGACGGGGACGTCCGCGCTCCTAGGCCTTGTGCGCTTTGTGCAGCCCCAGCGCGCCGATGCAAATCGCGGCTTGGCCGGCCCAGTAGATCATCCAGCCGGCGAAGCTGCGCCAGTAGGCGAGCGTCGGGTCGGGATCGTGGTGGAACATGTTCCAGGCGACGAAGCCGTCCGAGATGAAGAAGAGCACGGCGCCCGCCATGGCGAGCCAGCGTGTGGTGGGAAGCGTGAATGAGATGATCGCCATCAGCGTCAGCACGCCAGTGTAAACGCTGAGCGGGACGAACATCGCGTTGTCGCGCGGCACCAGCAGCGACGTCATGACGATGGCGGCGGCGATGAGCGCGAGCGCGGCGAGCGCGCGCGGCGGCTGCTTCAGCGCGGCGATGCCGAGGCCCGCGCGCAGGAAGAGCGCGATGTAGAAGAGGTGCCCGATGAGGAATGCGAGCGCACCGTAGAGGAACGTGTCCGGGCTCCAGGCGAGCAACGCATCGCCGAGCGCGCCGAACAGAAGGCCGGCTGCGAGGAGGTTCGAGCGCGCGAGCAGCGCCACGAGGCCGAGGATAACGATGCTCGACGCTTTGAAGATCGTGCCGACGATGTAAGGCGGCGCGCCCTGGTAGAGGGATGAGCCGTATGCGCCGTACGCGATGGCGAGGATGGCGGAGAGGGCGAAGATCGGGGTGGTCATCGGCAGTTTGCAAGAATTTCTTGGTTATAACGGGCGGCGTACTTTCGCGCACGCGTGTTGAAGCGGACTTCTGCGCGAGACGCCGGCGTATCGCTGGTGCCTTCGATCGCACGCGCCCCCAGCATCGATTGATCCTCGAACGCGGCGCCGGGCGTTTCCGCTGAGAGGCCATAACGCTCAACAGTCGACAATCACCACTGGCGATGAATTGTTGCGCTTCACGCGCGGCATCTTCCTCCCGCAAAGCTGGATAAGTGTCGCAGGCGTAGACGAACAACAACGTGGCCAGAGCGGTCTTTCTCATTTCCTCGCCGGCTGCGCATACCCCAGCTTCTCATTCAGCGCGCTCAGCAAGTTCTGCGCGATTTCCGCAATCACGCCGCCGGGCGGGTACACGGCCGCTGCGCCCATCTCCTTTAGCGTCTCGACATCTTCCGGCGGGATGACGCCGCCGACGACGATCATGATGTCGCCGCGCCCGCGTTCGACGAGCGCGGCACGCAGTTCGGGCGTCAGCGTCAAATGCCCCGCCGCGAGCGAGGAGACGCCGACGATATGCACGCCGCTGGCGATGGCTTGGTCGGCAACTTCTTCAGGCGTTGCGAATAGAGGCCCGATCTCGACCTCGAAGCCCAAATCGCTGAACGCGCTCGCGACAACCTTCTGCCCGCGATCGTGCCCGTCCTGGCCCATCTTGGCGACGAGGATTTTCGGGCGCTTGCCTTCGGCGTCCTCGAACGCGGCGACGCTTTGGCGGGCGCGTTCGACGGCGGTGTCGTCCGCCGCTTCGCGCGAATAGACGCCGGTGACTAGGCGGATCGGCGGCTGGTGGCGGTTGAAGGCGCGCTCCAGCGCCAACGACATTTCACCCACCGTGGCCTTCGCGCGTGCAGCTTTGACCGCGAGGTCGAGCAGGTTCGCCTTTGCTTGGACCGCCGGCGCCCTCGCCGGCGAGGCGCCGGCGCTCCAAGCGGCGGCCGACGTCAGCGCCTCCAGCGCCGCATCCACTTCAACTTGCTTCCGCTCCCGCTTTAGCCGCTCGAGCTTCTCCAGCTGCATCGCGCGCACCTTGGCGTTGTCGACCTTCAGCACCGGAATGTCTTCCGGCTCGCTCAGCTTGTATTTGTTCACGCCGACGATCGTCTGATGGCCCGTATCGATGCGCGCTTGCGTACGCGCGGCGGCTTCCTCTATGCGCGCCTTCGGCAAGCCTTGATCGATCGCCTGCGCCATGCCGCCGAGTTTTTCGACTTCCTCGATATGCGTCCACGCTTTCGCCGCGAGATCGGCGGTGAGACGTTCGACATAATAGGAGCCGCCCCACGGATCGGCAGGGCGCGTCACGCCGGCTTCGCTCTGCAACAGAATCTGCGTGTTGCGGGCGATGCGGGCGGAGAAGTCCGTCGGCAGCGCCAAAGCTTCGTCGAGCGAGTTGGTATGCAGCGATTGCGTGCCGCCGTAAGCTGCGGCCATCGCTTCGACGCAGGTGCGCACGGCGTTATTGTAAACGTCCTGCGCGGTGAGCGACCAGCCGCTGGTCTGACAGTGCGTGCGCAGCGCACGGGATTTGTCGGAAGCGCCGAACTGCGCGACGAGCTTTGCCCAAAGCAAGCGCGCCGCGCGCATCTTGGCGATCTCCATGAACGGGTTCATCCCGATCGCCCAGAAGAACGAAAGCCGCGGCGCGAACTTGTCGACGTCCAAGCCGCCCGCGATGCCGGCGCGAATGTACTCAACGCCGTCGGCCAGCGTGTAGCCAAGCTCAAGGTCCGCCGTCGCGCCGGCTTCCTGCATGTGATAGCCGCTGATCGAGATCGAGTTGAATTTCGGCATCTCGGCGGCGGTGTAGGCGAAGATGTCGCCGACGATGCGCATCGAAGGCTTGGGCGGATAGATGAACGTATTCCGCACCATGAATTCCTTGAGGATATCGTTCTGAATCGTGCCGCTGAGTTTGGCGTGCGGCACGTTCTGCTCTTCGCCGGCGACGATATAGAGCGCCATGATCGGCAGCACCGCGCCGTTCATCGTCATCGACACGCTCATCTGATCGAGCGGGATGCCGCTGAACAAGGTGCGCATGTCGAGGATGGAATCGATCGCCACGCCCGCCATGCCGACATCGCCGACCACCCGCGGGTGATCGGAATCGTAGCCGCGGTGCGTGGCCAGGTCGAAGGCGATGGAGAGGCCCTTCTGCCCATGCGCCAGATTGCGGCGGTAGAAGGCGTTGGAATCCTCCGCTGTCGAGAAGCCCGCATACTGCCGGATCGTCCACGGCTGCTGCACGTACATAGTCGGATAGGGGCCGCGCCCGAACGGCGCCATGCCGGGGAAGCCGTCGACGAAATCGAGCCCGGCGCGATCAGCGGCGGTGTAGGCGCTCTTCACCGCAATGCCTTCCGGCGTCAGCCAATCCTCGCCCGTCGGCGGCGGCGCATGCGCGACATCGGTGTTGAGCGCGAGTTTGGAAAAATCGGGCAGGCTCATTGTGTGATCCCCAGCGCGGCGTGCAGCGTCGCCAGCTCCGCGAGCGCGTCGACGCCGGTGAACACGAACTGATCGACGCCGGCCGCGCGTAGTTTCGCTTCGCTTTCGCCGGGCTTGCCGGCGAGCGTCACCCAATGCGCGCCGGCGGCTTTCAGTCGTTGCGCGGCGTTCTCGGCTTCATCTGCGTAAGCTGCATCCGTGCCGCAAATCATCGCGACGCGCGCCTTACTGGCGCGGAAGGCGTCGACCATGGCGTCGCGCGACGCGTAGGCGTCTTCCTCGCCCAACGCGGCGATGCCGCCGGCTGCCAGCAAGTTGCGAGAAAATTGTGCGCGCGGTCCGAATGCCGCGAGCGGGCCGAGCGTAGCGAAAAACACCACCGGGCGCGGTTCGGCCGCCTCGGCGCGGTCGCGCAGCGCTTCAAACGGCGCCGCCCAGCGAATGGGCGGAAAGGGCGAGGCGCCAGTCGATCGCGCGCGGGCGTCACCCGCAGTCTCCGGCGCGGCTGCGCCCAGCAACGGGAAGTCGGTCACGCCAGTGATCGTCTCGCGGCGCGTGGCGATGGCCTTGGCGCGCGTGGCGTAGGCGCCCGCGACTTTCTCGCGCAACAGATCGAGCCCGGCGACGATGCCGCCTTTGGCTTCGATTTCCTGCATCAAGGCCCAGGCTTTGTCGGCAAGCTCGCGCGTGAGCTTTTCAACCGCCCACGCGCCGCCGGCGGGATCGGCCACGTGGCCCAACCGGCACTCTTCCAACAGCACGTGCTGCGTATTACGCGCAACGCGCCGTGCGAACGCCGTGGGTAAGCCCAGCGCGTCGGTGAGCGGGTAGGTGGTGATCTCATCGGCGCCGCCGACGCCTGCGGCGAAGGCGGCTGTCGTCACGCGCAGGATGTTCGTCCAGGCGTCGTGGCGCGTCATCATCCGGCGCGAAGTGAAGGCGTGAATATACGCGGCGCGGGCGCCCGGCTCGACGCTGCTGGCCTCAAGCACGCGCGCCCAGCACAAACGCAACGCTCTGAGCTTGGCCGTTTCGACCAAAACGTCGGGGCCGACCGCAATCGCAAACCGCATCCAAGTGTTTGCGCTGGCTGCGAAGGCGTCGCCGACCATGCGGAGATAGGCGATCCCAGCGCAAAGCGCTGTGGCGATTTCCTGAGCCTCCGAGCCTCCGGCTTCGTGTACCGAGCGCGCGTCCGCTCGGACCACCGCCGCGTCGGGCAAACTCCGACGGAGCCGTTGAACCATCCTGGCGAGGAACGGCGCGTCAAGGCCTTGTGCGCCCTCGCGCATCAATGCGCCGATTGGATCCAAATTGAATGCTGTTCCGCGGACGGCCACGCCCTTGAGTTTCGCTTCGAGCAGCTCCGCCGCCCAGAGTCCGCGCGAGCCTGCGTCGATCGAGACGGGCGCCGCCTCCAAAATGACATCCGCCAATACACGGTCCAAGTCGCTTTCGCTTTTGACGGCGACGCCTCGCGCCCCATCGGGATCAAGGCGCAACTCAATCGAGTCGGCGCCGCCCTGTAGGTCAGCGAGGATTTCGTCATTTGTTCGCGCGGGGTCTGGGTGCTCGTACGCCTGCCGGATGCGCCAAGCGCCCGCGCGGGCGCCGCGAACGAAGGGGGCAGCGCCAGGCATGCCGGACACATCGGCGGCCGTCGCCACATCAGGTTCGCGATAAAGCGGCTGGATGTCGATGCCGTCGGCGGTCCTGCCGACGAGCTGCGACCATTGCGCGCCCTTCAGCCCTTGCTCGACCAGAGCGCGCCAGTCCGCCTCGCTGGCGGGCTCGCCCAGGTGCAAAGTGTCAGCCATTTCCGCTTCCCTTGACGTTATGGAAGTATCGACCTGCTTTTCGCCACACGCTAGGCCTGGGCGCAAGCTAAGGAGACGATGATGGCGCTGCCCCCGGTGTTCGACAAGTTGCGGCTTCCAGTGGTGGGCGCGCCGCAATTCATCATCGCCAACCCCGAACTTGTCATCGCGCAATGCAAAGCCGGCATTGTCGGCTCGTTTCCTGCGCTCAACGCGCGGCCGCAGCCGCTTTTGGACGACTGGCTCCATCGCATCAAAGATGAACTCGCCGCCTATGACGAAGCGTATCCCGACGCCCCGTCAGCGCCGTTTGCCGTCAACCAGATCGTGCACAAAACCAACGAGCGGCTGGAACAAGATGTCGCGGCCTGCGTGAAGCACAAAGTGCCGATCGTGATCACCTCGCTCGGCGCGCGCCCGGACGTGAACGAAGCGATCCACTCCTATGGCGGCATCGTTCTGCACGACATCATCAACGTGAACTTCGCCAAGAAGGCGCTCGAGAAGGGCGCCGACGGCTTGATCGCGGTGTGCGCCGGCGCCGGTGGTCACGCCGGCGGGCTTTCGCCGTTCGCGCTGGTCAGCGAGCTGCGCGAATTTTTCGACGGGCCGCTTTTGCTCTCAGGCGCCATCGCAACGGGCAGAGGCATCCTCGCAGCGCAAGCTCTGGGGGCTGATCTCGCCTATATGGGCTCCGCCTTCATCGCCACCACCGAGGCCAACGCGCCGGAAGGCTACAAGCAGATGATCGTCGACAGCAGCGCCGAGGACATCGTCTACACGAATTTGTTCACCGGCGTGCTCGGCAACTATCTCAAGGGCTCGATCGTCAACGCCGGCCTCGATCCGGCGAACTTGGCGCAAAGCGACGCCTCCAAGATGAGTTTCGGCGGCGAGGGCGCCAAGGCGAAAGCCTGGAAGGACATCTGGGGGGCCGGGCAAGGCGTCGGCGGCGTCCACAGCGTGATGCCGACCGCCGACCTCGTCGCTCGCCTCAAGCGCGAGTACGACGAGGCGAAGCGGGGATTGAGCGCCCGCTAATCCGACCGATTCGCTCGTCGCGCCAGAACGGAAAGCCAAATCGCTAGAAACCTTTGCCGTCGCGCGCGGGCGCGGCGCACGCGATTCTATCCGACCGGGCAGGCGCCGCCCTTAGCCTCTTCGCACATCACGAGGAGGCCCATGACCACACCACCCATCATCGAACGCAGCGCCTTTCAGTCGCTCACTTTGCGCAGCGCTGCAGCGATCGCCATCGCCGCCGCCGCAAGCCGGCTCGGCGTCGAGCTTCCCGAGGGGCTCGCGCAGGAAACCGCCGGCGCCTTCATCGATCTCATCGTCACGCTTGGTCTCATCGGCGTCGCCGTCGGCCGCGCTCGCGCCCGCGGGCCAGTGGTTTGAGGAGAGCTGGTATGAAGCACCCCCTTCGCGCCCTCGCGCTTGCCCTCGCCATCGCCGCGACGCCGGCTTGCGCGTCTGTGCAACTCGGCGAAACGCGCATCGAAAACCCGATCGCCGCCGCGCGCACGCTCGATCAGCAAGCCTACGCGCTGCTGCACAGTTATGCCGCCGTCATTGAAGAGGCGACAGACATCATCCGCGATCCCGCCGCGCCGCTCGCCTACAAGCGCGCGCTTGGCCAGGCTGAGCGCTTCGCAACGCCGGCTGCGGAAACGCTCGAGATCGCCGTCGCCGCCTACTTGCGCGCCCGCGCCGATTTTGACGCCGCCGCGAGCGACGACGCGCCCGCGCTTGAACGCACCGCGACCGCGCTCGCCATCGCCGCGCGCCGGCTGAACGAGGCCGTGCAGGCCGCGCAAGCGCCGGTGGCGGATTTGCAAGACCTTGTCCGCGCGCGGCGCGGCTAACGGAGATCACCATGCTCAATCTGATGCTGCAATTGCAGATGCTGCTGGCTGCACTCTCGGCGTTCCTGCCGCTGGTGCCGTCCGAACGGCGCGCCCGCGCCGCGGAGATTCTCGACGTCGCCGCCAAAGCGCTGGCCGCCGGCCAATCCACTGCCGTCAATCTCGATGACCTCGCGGTGAAGCTTGCCGGCATTCGCGCCGAAGTGGAGGCGATGGCCGCTGCGGGGCGGCTCGTCACCGCCGATGAACTGGACGCCGCCATGGCGCGCGTGCGCGCGGCATCCGGCGCCTTCCGCGAAGCGCTCGCCGCCGCCGAGCAGGCATGAGCGCCGGTGGACCGCCGGCATCTTGCCCCGCAAGCGCCGGCGGTCCATTGCTCGCCCATGAGCACGCACATCCTGGCCATCGATCAAGGCACCACATCCACGCGCGCCATTGCGTTCGATCTCGCATTCGCGCCCAAGGCGGTATCGCAGATCGAGTTGAAGCAACATTTTCCCGAACTTGGGTGGGTCGAGCACGACGCCGACGAAATTTGGTCCGCGACGCTGCACGTCTGCCGCGATGTGATCGCCAAAATCGGCGGCCCCGAAAATATCGCCGCCATTGGCATCACCAACCAACGTGAAACCACGGTGGTTTGGGACCGCAAGACCGGCGCGCCCGTGCACAAAGCGATCGTCTGGCAAGATCGGCGCACCGCCGATGTCTGCGCGCGGCTGCGCGAGGCAGGGCACGAACCACGCGTGCAACAGGTCACCGGTTTGCTGCTCGATCCGTATTTCTCCGCCACCAAGATTGCCTGGATCCTGGAGCGCGAGCCACATCTTCGCCAACGCGCGGAAGCCGGTGAGCTTGCGTTCGGCACGATCGAATCTTTTCTTGTCTGGCGGCTCACCAATGGCCGCGCGCATCAAAGTGATGTCACCAACGCGGCGCGCACCTTGCTCTTCGATATCGGCAAGCTCGATTGGAGCGAGGAGATGTGCGCGCTGTTCGATGTGCCGCGCGCGCTGTTGCCGGAGGTCGCCGCGTGCGATGCGCACTTTGGCGACGTGGACGCAGCGCATTTCGGCCGCGCGCTGCCCATCCACGGCATTGCCGGCGATCAGCAGGCCGCGCTTGTCGGCCACGGTTGCTTCAAGCCAGGCATGGCGAAAGCGACATTCGGCACCGGCGCGTTTCTGGTCATGAACATGGGCGAGACAGCGCCGCACTCGACCAATCGACTGCTCGCCACTGTCGGCTATCAAACCAAAGCGGCCCACGCCTATGCGCTCGAAGGTTCGATCTTCTCAGCCGGCGCGACCATGCAGTGGCTGCGCGACGGCCTGAAGCTGATCAAGACATCCGCTGACTCCGAAGCCATAGCGCGTGCGCTGCCGGACAATGGCGGCGTCTATCTCGTGCCCGCTTTCGCAGGCCTCGGCGCGCCACAATGGAACGCCGAAGCGCGTGGCACGATCATCGGCCTCACGCGCGACTCGCGGCTTGAACACATCGTGCGCGCGGGGCTGGAGGCGGTGGCCTATCAAACCGCCGATCTGCTTGACGCGCTGCGCGCCGATGGCGCGGCGATCGACTCGTTGCTCGTCGATGGCGGGCTCACCGCCAACGAATGGGCAATGCAATTTCTCGCCGATGTCTGCGCCGTCGAAGTGACGCGGCCGCAATTCCAGGAAGTGACTGCGCTCGGCGCCGCCAAGCTTGCCGCGTACGGCGCGGGGCTGATCGCTTCACTCGATGGCGCCGGTGCGGCCGCGGCGACGTGCTGGCTGCCGACGATGCAGGCTGACGCGCGCGAAGCGCTCCGCGCCGGATGGCGCCGCGCCGTCGCCGCCGCGCTGGCTGCGGCAAAGGCGAACTAGCGCAGCTTTCTCAACTCCGGGAGGTTGCGCCCGGGGGAGCATCGGCTTAAGTGCGCGCTTCTCGCGCGAGCCCGTAGCTCAGTCGGTAGAGCATCTGACTTTTAATCAGAGGGTCGCGGGTTCGAATCCCGCCGGGCTCACTTGTTTTCGTGCGATTTATTGGCCTCTCCCACCGCCTAACGCAGATCTCCGGGTACAACGCAAGTACAAACCGGCGCCGTTTCGCGGCGGTTGCGCGAGCCCGTGGATCGCGCGTCTGGGCAAATTGTCGCATGCCACGCATGCGGGGCATTTTGGCGAGCCACCAGCGGGCGTCGGGCGGCATTCGCCGAGAGAGGGGCGGCGCCCTTGGTGCGGCATGGTGGAGCCTCGTGAAGGCCTGAAGCCCGCGTCGCCGTCACTTTGCTTAGGCTGGTGGTGCGGCGGGTCTCTAGCCTCAGTCCCCGCCGCAAGCGCTGATGCTGGCGTGCATCACCACGACCGACCGCATCTTACGGCTCGTTGTGACCGCGTCGGGCTCGCGTTGCGATGTGGGGCTCGACGTTGCGCGTTCCGTTCCGCCAAACGCGATGACCCGGCGGGCACTTGCCTCGAGAGAAGATTCCGACCGCCGACTGGCCGCGCGTGGTCTGAGGGAAAATCGCGGGCCTCTCGCGCCCCCGATCGGGCTTGCAGGCCGGACGGCCCAAAATCACCCCCTCTTGGTTGGCCGCCTCAAGGCTGGGGAGCGGCTGGCCCACCGAAGTCGGGCAGGGCGACTATACGGGGTTCAAAAACACGCCCACCGGTTCCGCGTTCTCTGACCCTGGAGGGGAGGGGAGTGGCAGCGGAAGCGGAACTATGCGCGCTGCTCATTTTGACGTTCCTTCCGACGCAGGCCTCGCACGGTGTTGCGCTGCAGGCGGGCTCGTGCCTGCCGCTCACCCGCGAGCAGCCCCCGTGTCACCGCCGATCGATGCCGCTGACTACGATAGGGCAGGCCGGCCGCGGCGCGCGCGACGAAGCTGCCGGCATCAGGCGCCAACACCATGATCCGCGCGCGTCGGTGGCTGAACTCGCACCAGAACCAGCACCGCCTCCCGCCAAAGCGTGGTGTCGTTTCGACGACCTTGATGCGCTGCACACGAGGCGTGCCGTCAATTGTGTAGCGCAACTCGACAATTTTTGATGCTGCATTCCAGCTGAAAACGATACTGCCGACTTGGTGATCGTCCGCGTGCCAACTGATCTGACCGCCGTTGGAACGTCCGCGCCTGAATGCCCTGCGAACAGCAGGCGTAGCCCAGTCAAACTTAAGCGCATCGTCGAGCAAAGGCTGTTCTCCGTCGAAATCGACAGACCAAGGCTAGCAAAGTGTCTCCGAACGCGGGTCTCGTAGTTCCGATGCGGATTTCCGATCGGGGGCATTTGCGGCGTAAGTGCCGTAGCGATCGTCTTCGAGCGCGATGGCGAGCGTCGGCGCGGTGATGCGCTCCATCGGCATCGGCGCCGGATCGCCGGCGAGCAACGCGTCATTGCGAAGGCCCCTTGCGCGGCGACTCACGGGAAGAATGTCCCAGAGCAATTGCCGCGCGCGCTGCTGTTCTGGTGGCGCGGCGGTGCGGAATACGTCTATGTCCGTGGCGAGAATGGAGGCCACCATGGCGGGTTCCGCTGTTTTGAGGGTGAGCCAGAACAAAAAGTCTGACTTCAAGGCGTACGCGTAGATTGCGCTCGCCAGCGGTGACGGCGGCTGCGGCGTGCGGCCGGGCACGTACGTCGCGGGCACCGCCGCCACGACGCCAGAGCATCGCGCGGGGTGGCGAATGGCGAAAGCCAACGCCGAAAGAGCGCCCGCCGACACGCCGATGATGGGTGCGCGATCGACACCCAACGCATCGAGGAGATCAATGAAGGCGTCAGCTTGCGCATCCGAAGATGCGTCGGCGGGAATGTCTGAGCGGAGATAGCCGAAGCGCGATGGCGCGATGACCCGATGGCCAGCAGAGACGAGGCGCGGCGCTGCCGCCAATCCCTGATCGAATCCGCCGCCGGTGCCGTGCACCATCAACACAGGCGGCCCATCGCCGACGATGCCGTATTCGATGGCGCCGAAGCGTGACGATACGAGAGAGCTGCGCCCTTCCAAGTTGCGCGCCGCACGAGCGATGTCGTGGGCGAACCCGCTGTACGTCGCGAGAGCGCCGCCCGCCGCGAGGGCCGCGCCGCCCAGCAGGAAGATGCGTCTCCTCATGGCGCCTTAGCTGCGATCGCCAACAGCTTGTGCGCGCCGCGCGGAAACGAGCAGCCACGCTCCGACCGCCGCGAGCAGCGCCGATCCGGTCCAGCATGCGGCGCAGTGTCCCAGAAATTCGGTCGTCGCATGGTAGGGCGCTCCGCACCACGCCTCCCGCATGGCTTGATCCAGCGGCGATCTTAGCACGTTTGCGAATTGGCCCATTGCAATGGGCCATGCCGCCGCTCCGGCGAAGCAGGCAAGTGCGGCGCGATGCATGGCGGTCATTAGGCGGGCCTCCCTGCGGCAAAAGAAGCACGCGGGCGGGCTGAGCAATTTGATCTCGCTCAAGGAGGGCCATCGCGCCGCAGGTAAATCTCCCGCGAGTTTTCGCGCGGGGGAGAAATGGCCGCCAACATCGCATTCCGCGACGACGTCGCCGGGATATTCCTCATTCTGATCGGCGGGATGTTCTTGACGCTGTTTGGCGTGTCGCGCGCCATCGACGCGCCGTTCGCGATCCAGATGTGGACAATGTTCGCCGCCCTCATGCTCGGCGCGGTGGCGCTAGTGGGCGAAATCGGGAAGGGCCCGCAGGCCGAGAAATCGTTCCGCTATGAGAACGGCATCGTCAAGGCCGGTGTGGTTGCATCGATGTTCTGGGGCGTCGCGGGTCTGCTCGTCGGCGTGATCATCGCGCTGCAGCTGGCGTTTCCGGACATCTTCTACTTCGCCGATTTGGGCTGGCTGAATTTCGGCCGGCTGCGGCCGCTGCACACGTCGGCCGTTATCTTCGCGTTCGGTGGCAACGTGCTTATCGCCACTTCGTTCTATGTCGTGCAGCGTACGTGCCGCGCGCGGCTAGCAGGCGGCTTGTGGCCATGGTTCGTGTTCTGGGGCTACCAGCTCTTCATCGTGCTTGCGGGCACCGGCTATCTGATGGGGATCACGCAGGGGCGCGAGTACGCCGAGCCACCCTGGTACACCGATCTTTGGCTCACGCTGGTCTGGGTAATTTATCTGCTCGTCTTCCTGGGTACGATCTGGAAGCGGCAAGAGAAGCACATCTACGTCGCGAACTGGTTCTACCTGGCGTTCATCGTCACCATCGCGATGCTGCACATCATCAACAATCTCGCCATCCCGGTCACGGCGGCGAGTTCGTTCAGCTATTCGCTTTTTTCCGGCGTGCAGGATGCGCTGACGCAATGGTGGTACGGCCACAATGCGGTGGGTTTCTTCCTTACCGCCGGCTTCCTGGCCATTATGTACTACTTCATCCCGAAGCAGGCTGATCGCCCGGTCTATTCCTACCGGCTCTCGATCATCCACTTCTGGGCGCTGATCTTCCTCTACATCTGGGCGGGCCCACACCATCTACACTACACGGCTCTGCCGCAATGGGCGCAGACCCTCGGCGCAACCTTCTCGATCATGCTCTGGATGCCCAGTTGGGGCGGCATGATCAACGGCCTCATGACGCTCTCGGGCGCATGGGACAAACTACGCACCGATCCCGTACTCCGCATGCTGGTCGTCTCGGTCGCGTTCTACGGCATGTCGACGTTCGAAGGCCCGGTGATGTCGATCCGCGCCGTCAACTCGCTCTCGCACTACACCGATTGGACCATCGGCCACGTGCATTCCGGCGCTTTGGGCTGGGTGGGGTTTGTGAGCTTCGGCGCGCTTTATTGCCTCGCGCCGTGGCTGTGGAAGCGCAAGCAGCTCCATTCGCTGACGCTGGTCGATTGGCACTTCTGGCTCGCGACCATCGGCATCGTTCTCTACATCACCTCGATGTGGGTCGCCGGCGTCATGCAAGGCCTGATGTGGCGCGCCTATAACGACTTCGGCTTCCTCGAATACTCGTTCGTCGAGTCCGTCGAAGCGATGCATCCCTACTACATCATCCGCGCGCTGGGCGGCGGGCTCTACCTGATCGGCGCGCTGATCATGGCTTACAATCTGTGGCGCACCGCCACTTCGAAGGAAGCAGCGCATGAACGCGCGGCGGATACGCCCGTCGTCGCCGCGGCTGCCGTGTCTGCGGAATAGGGGCGGCGCATGTGGAAGCTTCACAAATGGTTTGAGCGCCATACGCTGATCCTTCTGATCGGCATCCTGGTTGTGGTGTCGATTGGCGGGCTGGTGCAGATCACACCGCTCTTCTTCATCGAATCGACGATCGAGCGGGTAGAGGGCGTGCGCCCCTACACCCCGCTCGAACTGGCGGGGCGCGAAATCTACATCCGCGAGGGCTGCTATGTGTGCCACTCGCAGATGGTGCGCCCGCTGCGCGACGAGGTGGAGCGCTACGGCCACTACAGCCTCGCCGCCGAGAGCATGTACGACCACCCCTTCCAGTGGGGTTCGAAGCGCACCGGACCGGATCTTGCGCGCGTCGGTGATCGCTACTCGGACGAATGGCATCGCGCACACCTGGTTGATCCGCGCTCGGTCGTGCCGGAATCGGTGATGCCGCCTTACGCCTTCCTGGAGGATCAGGATCTCGACCTTCGCCACATGGATGCGCACCTGCGCGCAAACCGCATGCTGCGCGTGCCCTACACCGACGAGCAACTGGCCAACGCCAACGCCGATGCGCGCGCGCAAGCAGAGCCGCTCAGCTCTGCGGCGTTCGATTTCGCCCAGCGCTATCCCGACGCCGCAAGCCGTGACTTCGACGGCCAGCCGGACCGCGTGACCGAAATGGATGCGCTGATCGCCTATCTGCAGATGCTGGGAATAGGCGTCGACTTCTCGGTCTATCGGGCCGATGCGCCCGGCAACGAGCGGTGAGGCTGAGATGAGTTACGAGCAAGCGACTCATTTCGCCCAGACCTGGGGCCTCGCGCTCCTGGTGATCCTGTTCGCCGGTGTTATGCTCTACGCGCTTTGGCCCGGCAATCGCGACAAATTCAAGCGCGCCGCCCACACGCCGCTCAACGAAGAGAAGGACGATGGCCGACAAGATTGAGCGTGACGACGTCAGCGGCACGGACACCACTGGCCACGAATGGGACGGCATCAAGGAGCTCGACACGCCGCTGCCGCGGTGGTGGCTCTACATCTTCTACGCCAGCATTGTCGCGGCGGTGATCTATTGGGTGCTGATGCCGGCCTGGCCGATGCTGAACGGCTACACGCGCGGCATCCTCAATTGGTCGGACCGACGCAACGTCGCGGCTGAAGTGCAGATGCTTGAATCCGCGCGGTCGCCTATGTTCGAGCGCTTGGCCAATGCCAGAATGGCGGACTTGGCGCGCGATCCCGAATTGCAGGAGTTTGCGCGCGCGGCAGGTGAGTCAGTGTTCGGCGACCGATGCCAGACTTGCCACGGCGCGGGCGGCGCCGGCGCACCCGGCTATCCGGTGCTGGCTGACGATGTGTGGATTTGGGGCGGTTCGTTGGCGGAGATCGAGCACACGCTGCGCGTCGGCATCCGCTCTGGGCATACTGATGCGCGCATGTCGATGATGCCGGCGTTCGGCCGCGACGGACTACTCACGGGCGAACAGATCGGCGATATCACCGAGCACGTGATCTCCATCTCCAGCGCTCGTGGTCGGCTGCAACCGGACGCGCAGGCCGCAGCACGAGGTGCGGCGATCTATGCCGAACAATGCGCGGTCTGCCACGGCGCTGGCGGCGCCGGCGATCGGAGCACGGGCGCGCCAAGTCTCAACGATGATGTTTGGCTCTATGGTGGTTCTCGCGAGGAGATTCGCCGCCAGATCGAACTTGGACGGGGCGGCGTCATGCCGGCATGGGAAGGGCAGCTCGACCCGGGCACACGGCGCGCGCTGGCTTACTACGTCCACCAGATGGGCGGTGGCGAGCCGGATGCGCCGCCTGCGCCGGCAGTTGAGCCTGCGCAAGGCGCCGCGCCTCCTTCCGACGCACCTTGAGGCGTGAGCAAGGTCACACTTCTTCCCAGGGCCGCGGGCGACGATGACCACAGCATCGACGCGCGCGCGGTCAATTCCAAAGAAGCGCGCCAGCTCTACAGGAAGCGCGAACAAATCCATCCCAAGCTCGCCAACGGATTTTTTCGCAATCTGAAATGGGCGGCGATGATGGTCCTGCTGGCGATCTATTACGTAACGCCATGGATCCGGTGGGATCGCGGCTTGGATCGCCCAGACCAGGCGGTGCTGATCGATTTTGAAGGGCGGCGCTTCTACTTCTTCTTCATCGAGCTCTGGCCGCAGGAAGTGTATTACATCACCGGCCTGCTCATCCTGGCGGCGTTCGGCATATTTTTGTCGTCCGCGCTGTTTGGTCGGATTTGGTGCGGCTACGCCTGCCCGCAAACGGTGTGGACCGATCTCTACATTCACGTGGAGCGATGGATTGAGGGCGACCGCAACGAGCGCATGCGCCTGGCGAAGGCGCCGCTCTCGCTCGACAAAGCGCGTAAGAAGCTCGCCAAGCATGCCATATGGCTCCTGATTGCGGCCGCCACGGGCGGCGCCTGGGTATTCTATTTCGCCGATGCGCCGACGTTGTTCCGGGAAGTGTTCACCGGGCAGGCGGACGTCACCGCGTACCTTTCCATCGGTATCCTGACATTCACGACCTACGCGCTCGCCGGCACGATGCGCGAGCAGGTGTGCACCTATATGTGCCCATGGCCGCGCATTCAGGCGGCCATGACGGACCAACACGCGCTCAGCGTCACCTATCGCGCCGACCGGGGCGAGCCGCGGGGCGCGCACAAGAAGACTGAGAACTGGGAAGGCCGTGGTGACTGCATCGATTGCCGCCAGTGCGTCGCCGTGTGCCCGCAGGGAATCGATATACGCGACGGCGATCAGCTCGAATGTATCAATTGCGCGCTCTGCATCGACGCTTGCGACGAGATCATGCACAAAGTTGGCCGGCCGACTGGCCTAATCGCCTACGACACGCACGTAAACGTCGAGAAACGCGAACGCGGCGAGGCGGCGAGCATTCGCTTGATCCGGCCGCGAACCATTCTGTACGCCGTTCTCATGGGCGCCGTGGGCGCTATCATGCTGTTCGCGTTGTTGACGCGCTCCACCCTGGACCTCAACGTCATCCGCGACCGCAGCCCGCCCTTCGTGCGGCTGGCCGATGGATCGTTCCGCAACGACTATGCCTTGAAGCTCATCAACATGCGTCCTGCCGACCGTTCCTTGCGCATTCAAGTCACGGGGCTAGACGGCGTCCACTTCATCGCCAATGGCCATGCGGTCGAGGCGGATGGCGCCATCGTCGCGGCAGCGCATGCCGATAGCGTGGCCAATGTGCGGGTGCATGTGGTGATGCCGGCGGCTACGCCGGCCGGATCGCATCCGCTTCGCTTCATCATCATCGACACTGAAACGGGCGAGCGCGCGGAGAGCGCCTCGGCCTTTCTCGCGGGGGACGCGCCATGAACGCGGCGGCAGGCAGAGTAAAGGGCGCACACGTGCTGGCGGCCTTGTTGGCGTTCTTCGCCACTGTGATCGCCGTGAACGTCGCCTTCGTGGTGTTCGCGGTGCAGTCATTTCCGGGCGAGGATGTGCGCCGTTCGTATCTGCAAGGCTTGAATTACAACGTCACGATCGCGGAACGGCGCGCCCAAGCGGAGCTCGGCTGGCGCGCTGTCGCCGTGCTTTCGGAGCAGGAAGGCGAGACGGTGGTTGCCGTCGTTCTGCGCGACGCTGCAGGCGCGCCGATCGATGGACTCACCGCCGCAGGCGCACTGCGCTGGCCCGCTGACGAGCGGCTCGATCGCGGCCTCGTCTTCGAGCCGCGTGGCCAAGGTCGCTATGTGGCGCGCGTTCCGGATATTGCGCCTGGGCATTGGGTGCTGCGCGCCCGCGCCGAGCAGGACGATGGACAAGCGCTGGATTTTGAAGCGGAGCTGACATGGCCGTCGTCGCGATAAACCGCGCGGGTTGCCCTTCCGGCCTTTCACCGCCCAACGAAGACGAAAGCGTCAAGGACCTACGCGCATTCGTACGCCACGATAAGACTGGGCGCGACTCGGTCGAGCTGATCGTCGAAGGGGCCAAATGCGCTGGGTGCATTCGCAAGATCGAGGGCGGGCTGCTGACGCTCCCTGGCGTTGCCGAAGCGCGCCTCAATCTCTCCACCGGGCGACTACGCGTTTCATGGGCGCGCGGTCTGCTCGATCCCGCGCAAATCGGGGATGCGCTCACTGGCCTCGGCTATCGCGCGACTCCGTTCGATGCTGAACTCGCGCAGCGGCGTGTGGACACCGAAGGCCGCTTCCTACTGCGCTGCCTAGCCGTCGCTGGCTTCGCCGCCATGAACATCATGATGTTCTCGGCCCCGATTTGGTTCGGCGAGGACATGGGCGATGGCACGCGCACGGCGCTGCACTGGATATCTGCGCTGATCGCCATACCGTGCGCGCTCTATGCCGCCCAGCCCTTCTTCCGCTCCGCGTGGCGCGTACTGAAGGCGCGGCGGGCCAACATGGACGTACCCATTTCGTTGGCCGTCGTCCTCACGCTCCTCACCAGCATCGCCGAAACGATGCAACAGGGCGAACATGCGTATTTCGACGGCATCACCATGCTGTTGTTCTTTCTATTGATTGGTCGCTATCTCGATCACAGCGTGCGCGAACGCGCTCGAACGGCCGCGCGCGATCTGTTGGCTCTGCAGGCGGTCACCGCGACCAAACTAAGCGCGGGCGACGTGCAGGAGACTGTCTCCGCCCGGCAGATTGAAGTGGGTGATCGCCTGTTGCTCGCAATTGGCGATCGCGCGCCGTGCGACGCCGTGGTTGAGAGCGGCGCCAGCGATCTTGATTGTTCCATGCTGACGGGTGAAACGCTGCCAGTCGCCGTGCGTCCCGGTGACGCCATTCTCGCCGGCACGATCAATCTGAGCCACAAATTGACGGTTCGATCCAAAGCGCGAGCCGACGAGTCCGCTGTGGCCGAGCTGGCGCGACTTATTGAAGTGGGGGAGCAAGGGCGCACGCAGTTCGCGCGCTTGGCGGATCGCGCCGCGACGCTCTACGTCCCGGTGGTTCACACTCTAGCGCTGCTGACTTTCGTGGGCTGGCTTGCCGGTCCCGCTGCGCTGCGCTCGTTGGGATTCGAATTCGCCGATGTCGGCCCCCGCATCGCCTTGACGAACGCAGTGGCGGTTCTCATCATTACTTGCCCGTGCGCTTTGGGCTTGGCCGTGCCCGCCGTGCAGGTCGTCGCTACGGGGGGACTGTTCAAACGCGGCGTGTTGGTGCGATCGGGCGACGCGCTCGAACGCCTCGCACAGGTTGACACGGTCGTCTTCGACAAGACCGGCACGCTGACACTCGGCAGGCCACGTCTTTCTTCGTCACCGTGCTCGGCGACCTTGATGGCGGCTGCCTCGCTCGCGCGCGTGTCACGCCATCCGCTTTCGCGCGCCGTGGTCGAGGCGGCGGGACCCGGCGTGGCGTGCGAGGATGCAATGGAAACTCCAGGCGCCGGCGTCGAAGGGACAATCGAGGGGCGCAAAGCGCGCCTCGGCCGCCGCGGCTTCGCCTCCACCCACAGCGCGTCGGACGATGGCGCGCTCGAGCTGTGGTTCGCGATCGGAGACAACGCGCCATTCCGCTTCACTTTCGAGGATGCACTGAGGCCGGATGCCGTGGAGACGGTCGCTGCGCTCAAGGCGCGCGGCTTCGATGTGCAGATGCTGTCTGGAGATCGCGCGGCGGCGGTGGAGATTGCCGCGGAAGCGGTGGACGTCGACAACTGGCGCGCCGGCGTAACGCCGGCGGAGAAAACCGCGCGCGTGCAGGCCCTGCGCGCTCTCGGCAGGCGCGTGCTGATGATCGGCGATGGCCTGAACGACGCCGCCGCGCTTGCGGCGGCGAACGCGTCCGCGTCGCCGGGGACGGCGGTGGAAGCGAGCCAGGCGGCGGCGGACATCGTCTTTCAGGGCGGCAGGCTGATGGCCGTCGTGGAAGCGATCGACGTCGCCAAGGCGGCGCGCGCGCGATCGCTCGAGAACTTGCGCTTCTCTGCGCTCTATAACTTGATCGCCGCGCCAGCTGCGGCGGCTGGCCTCCTGACGCCGCTAATCGCGGCGGCGGCGATGTCCGGTTCTTCTCTGGTGGTATCGCTCAACGCCGTGCGCTTGCAGTGGGAGGCGCGGAGATGACCATCATGGTGGTTCTCGTGCCTGGCGCCGTCCTACTGGGCGCGATCGGGCTGATAGCCTTCATGTGGAGCCTGCGCTCGGGGCAGTACGAAGACTTGGACGGCGCCGCGCACCGCGTGCTGATCGACGAGGACGAATAGCGCGCGAATTTGCGTGCGCTCAAAGCTCCCGCGCCGGCTGGCGCTTCAATGGCCGGCAAAGGAGGATGTTATGTCCAATCAGCTCCCCGGCAACTTTCGACGCATCCGCCTCGAACTGGCGCGCGAACCGGACCACCCCGAGGGCGATTCCGGCATTGGATATACTGTGTTGGCGCCGCTGACGACGGACGGCCATCTCGACATCGACTGCGCTCGTCGCTTCCGCGAGATGTGCAAGGTGATCCGGTTCAGCCGGGGCGAGGAGAGCGATGAGGGCTACCTGCGTCGGCGCCCAGGCGGATCCTGGGCGTTCCACTATGACTTCGAGAGTGGCGCCGAGGATGACGATCCTGCGGTCCGGCTTGAGCAGCATCGTTTCAATCCCGGCGACTACGTCACGATCATAGAAGACGAAGGCGCTCACACCTACCGCGTTGTGTCCGTTCAGCCCGTCTGACGGTCTTGCGCACGATCAATGCGCGGCATGCGCGGCGTGCGACAAGGAGCCCGGTCAGGCGATAAAAACATGAAGCGAGTTCAAGGCAAAGTGGCGTTGGTGACCGGCGCTTCGCTGGGGTTGGGTAGGGCGGCTGCGATCATGCTGGCGCGCGAAGGCGCGCGTGTAGTGCTCACCGACGTCAAAGCTGAAGAAGGCGGGCAGGTTGCCGAGGAGATCGTCGCGGGCGGCGGCGAGGCCATGTTCCTGCGCCAGGACGTATCCAACGAACAAGATTGGCGTCGCGTGATGGCGTCGGTGGCGTCCAGGTTCGGGCCGCTAAACGTGCTGGTCAACAATGCTGGCGTGGCTTTGAATGCAAGCATCGAGGACACTACGCTCGACCAATGGCGCTGGCTGATGGGCATCAATCTGGAGGGTGTGTTTCTCGGCACGCGCTTCGCGATCGAGGCAATGAAAAGCCGCGGCGGCTCGATCATCAACCTGTCGTCGATCGAAGGGCTTATTGGCGACCCTAACCTTGCCGCCTACAACGCCAGCAAAGGCGGCGTGCGCTTGCTGAGCAAATCCGCCGCCCTGCATTGCGCGAAAGCTGGCTACAAGATTCGGGTCAATTCTATCCATCCGGGCTACATCCGCACACCGATGGTTGAGGACTACATCGCCGCTCAGGCCGATCCCAGGGCGGTCAACGCGGAGATCGCGGCTCTGCATCCCCTTGGTCATATCGGCGAGCCCGACGACATCGCCTACGGCGTTCTCTATCTCGCCTCGGACGAGAGCAAGTTCGTCACCGGCGCCGAATTGGTGATCGACGGCGGATATACCGCGCAATGATCGTGTCGGCGGACATTGAAACCGCCACTTCGGCCGAGCGGCCGCGCTCAAGGGTCGTCGCGGCGGCGAGTGTCTATTTCGCGCTCGTGTTCCTCGTGGGCTTGGCGCTGGGGCCGATCCGAGTGCTCTGGCTTGAGCCCATCCTTGGGCGCACGATCGCCGTTCTGTGCGAAACACCTTTCTTGCTTGCCGCGATCTGGTTCGCCGCGCGCGCGGCGCCGCGCTGGACCAAGCTGCGCGGCGGCTGGCCTTCGTTGCTTGCGGTGGGTTTGCTCGCACTAGCCTTCCAGCAGCTTGCTGACTTGGCCGTCGGCTTTGGCTTGCGCGGAATGACGCTCAACGACCAACTCGCCTTTTTCGCCACGCCGCCGGGCTACATCTACGCGTTCAATCTCATCGTGTTCGCCTGTGCGCCGCTGCTGGCGCGCGGGAGGATTGCGGCGGATTGAGGCGGCGACGCAGACCCCGACCAAAGCTAGTCCTCGGAAATCAAGAAGGAGACGTCATGCTCCGCCAACTGGCGCTCGCCGCCCTCACATTGCTCGTCTGCGGCTGCGCCTCCACCGGCGCATACCGTGCTCAAACGGCCGAGAGTGCAGACGGTTATTCCGAACGCCGCTTGGACGAAGCGCATTGGCGCATCGAATATGTGGGGGAGGCGAGCGCTTCACAGGATCGCGTCGAGTCGTTTCTCCTCTATCGTGCGGCTGAACTCACCGTCACGAGTGGCTATGACTGGTTCATGCCCGCCGAGCATGTCCTCGAAGAGGAGACAGAAGTCGTCGTCGAGGTAAGCCGTGGGCTGGAGCCATCGCCGGTGTGGAGGCCGATGTGGCGCCACCGCAAACGCTTCTTCTGGAGCGATTGGATGCCCGCCGGCGCGGAGCCGCCGCCGGATTCGCCGCAGCCGGCGCCAACAGGCGCGCGCACGATCACACGCTTCGCGGCGCGTGAAGACATCACGATGGGCCGCGGCGCCGCCCCTGCCGGTGCGTTCAATGCGCGTGAAGTGATGGCGTTGCTGGCGCCGACCGTCGCTGGAGACTGATGTCAGGCGCCGGAGTTCGCAGTCTGGATCGATTGCAGGTACTGAACGAGGGCCGTGACATCGTCCGGCGCAAACTCGAACGCCGGCATGGCCGGATGGCCGACACTGATGCCCTCGGCCAACGCCTCCTCAAGCGCGTCGACAGGATAGCGGGTTGAAAGCGTACGGAACGGCGGTGCGTCGGGAGCTGGGCTGTCGCCAGCGGCGCCAATCGCATGGCAACTCGCGCAGCGTGTTGCCGCAATCTGCTGGCCCCGCTCCACAACGGCGCCGGCCTGAGTTTGAGGTGGTGTGCTCGCGCACGCCGCCAGCGCGGCGGCAAATGCGAGAAACGCAAACCTGCGCATGAAACTGCTCCACCGTTGCGCCGGAGGCTGATCTAGCCTCGCGGCTCGGCTGAACTCAAGCCGCGCACTCAAGCTCCATCAGAGCCGAGCGATCGCGCATCACCACATGGCGCGAACTCGGCAGCGCGATGGCGCGCACGCGTTCCATTTCCGTGAAGGCGCGCGATACGCTCTCGATCGTGAGGCCGAGATAATCGGCGATGTCGGCACGCGACATCGGCAGGTCTAGCTCCTGGCCGTGCATCAGACGATCGGCAAAGCGCAGCAGGAAAGCGGCCACGCGCTCGCCAGCGCCTTTGCGCCCCAGAATGAGGGCGTGGTCTTGCGCCGAGCGAAGGTCGCGGGCCGTCATTTCGACCCAGCGTCGAGCGGCCTGGGTGCTTTCTTGGGCCGCTTTTTCCAGCAGCGAGCGGCGCACCATGACTACCTCGGCTGCGTTGACGGCCTCGGCCGAGCAGGTGTGTCCCTCGCCCGCTTCTACACCGAAGGTGTCGCCCGGCAGGTGGAAGGCGAGGATTTGGCGCCTGCCATCGCCGGAAAACCGCATCGTGCGCACAGCGCCGGCAACCACGCGGTAGATGTACTTGGCCGGCTCATCCTCGCCGAAGATTTCGGCGTTGCGCTCGAACCGCCTGCGCGCTCCGCGAAGCGACAGGTACGGGCCTAGCTCGATACAATCTGCGCTGGTGATCGAATTCAGGCTCATCGCGTGCTCCTCTGACGTGAGGAGGCTAGATCGGCGCGCCCGGGCGAGATATTCGGGATGGACGCTTAAGTAGAACTACGTAGGTCGTAGCTCGACGCTGCGCGTCGTCAGAATTCGCATAAGAAAACTAGACGGCCATTCTCCGCGCCCCAGACTTTGCGGTTATGATCTAAGTCAATTTCCCGCCGCGAGGCGGTGAGCGCGAGAGACGAGTGAACGCCGAGCTTACCATCGTACAACGCCTAGCTGGCCTGCTGCGGCAGTGGGCCGCACGCCAGCAATTGTTCAGGGCCGTGTTTGCGGGCCTGTTGGTGAGCACGGCCTTCATGGGTGTCCTTATCTTCCCACGCGTCGTTTCGGTGGACACGGTGACGCTTTTCTTCTTGCCGCTGGTGGCGGTTGCCGCGTTCTGGCGCGGTCTTCGTCCCGGCGCGGTCGCCACGCTGATCGGCTTGGCCGTGGGATTGCTGCTTGGGGGCGGGCGCGGTTTCAGCAACGTAGGCGCGGCGTGGTTTTTCCTCGCCGCCGCCGCCGCGGTTACGGCTTGCGGCGCGTGGGCGGTGCGACGGCGTCTGCGGCGGGAGGCGGCCGCGCGCGTGCTCGAACAGCGCGAGGCGCATCTGCGTTCCATCTTCGACACAGCCCCCGAAGCCATGATCGTTATCAACGAAGTCGGCGTCATCGAGTCCTACGGCGCCTCAGCCGAGCGCATGTTCGCGTGGCATCCGAACGAAGCGATTGGGCGCAACATCAGCATGCTGATGCCGGAGCCCTTCCGGACACAGCACGACGGCTACCTTCGCCGATATCTGTCGACCGGCGAGAGACGCATCATCGGCATCGGCCGCATCGTCGTGGGCGAGCGAAAGGATGGCTCGACCTTTCCCATGGAGCTTGCCGTGGGCGAGGTGCGTTCAGGCGAGGCGCGCTTCTTCACCGGCTTCGTACGCGATCTGACCGAGCGCCAGGAGAGTGAAGCGCGCGTGCGCGAGTTGCAGGCCGAGGTGGTGCACATATCGCGGCTCAGCGCGATGGGCGAAATGGCCTCGGCGTTGGCGCACGAACTCAACCAGCCTCTGAGCGCCATCGCGAACTACCTGAACGGCGCCAAGCGCTTGGCCGAACGACGCGTCGAGAGCGATCCCCGAATTGGCGAAGCCTTGGAGAAGGCGTCCGAGCAGGCGCTGCGGGCGGGCGACATAATTCGCCGCTTACGCGACTTTCTGGCGCGCGGCGAAGGCGAACGCACTGTGGAATCGCTGGCGAAGCTGGTGCATGAAGCTTGCAATCTCGCCTTGGTTGGCGCGAAGGAACAGGGCGTCACTGTGTCCTATCAGATAGACCCTCACCTTGATCGCGTCGTGGTGGACCGCGTGCAGATCCAGCAGGTGATCGTCAATCTCGCGCGCAATGCGCTCGACGCCATGCAAGATCATGCGCCGCGCGAATTGTTCGTCTCAACCGCGATCAAGGACGACATGGCAATGGTGACAGTCGCCGACACCGGACCCGGGCTTGACCCCGCCGCGGCGGGCAGGCTGTTTGAACCGTTCGTGACGACGAAAGCATCGGGCATGGGCGTTGGCCTCTCCATTTCGCGAACGATCGTGGAGGCGCACGGCGGACGCATCTGGTATGAAGCGACACCCGGCGGGGGAGCGACCTTTCGGTTCACGGTGCGCTTGGCGCAGGACGAAGAACACGCGACGGCGACGGCATGAGCAGCGACTTCGTCATCCATATTGTCGACGACGATCAGGCAGTGCGGGACTCGCTGAGCTTCATGCTCGCCGCCGCCGATCTCGAGTCGCGCGGCTATGAAAATGCGCAGCAATTGCTCGATCGTTTGGATCAGCTTGAACGGGGCGTGATCATCACCGATGTGCGCATGCCAGGCATGACAGGTCTAGAACTCGTCGCCCGGCTGTCGGAGGACGGCGCGACCCACCCTATCATCGTGCTCACCGGGCACGCCGATGTCGCCATGGCTGTTGAGGCGATGAAGGCCGGGGTGGTCGATTTCATTGAAAAGCCGTTCGATGATGCGGCTTTGCTCGCGGCGGTCGAGATCGGCCGCCAGCGCCTCGAGGGCGAGGCCGTGCGCCAGGCCGAGAGGGAAGAGATCAATGGGCGCGTCGCTCAGTTGACGCCGCGCGAGCACGACGTATTCGAGGCGATCGCGGCGGGCGAGTCCAACAAGTCAGCCGCCCAGAAGCTCGGCATCAGCCCACGCACTGTCGAGATTTACCGGGCCAACGTGATGGAAAAGATGCGGGCGCGCACCTTGTCCGACCTCGTGCGCCTGGCGCTGCTCGCGGCCGACAGTGCGTGAGCCGAGGGATGCGACTGAGGTCAACGCGATGCGCCGCTCCCTGAGCAAAGCTGGGATGCGAAACGCGGCCGACAGGTTGCCCGTCACGCGACGCTTCGTATGAACTCACAGTGCCGCCGCCCACGGAGTTGACAGTGTTGGCGCAGTAACCGCCGACGCAGCGGTCGAACCGGGGATCAAATAGGCCGGACACACGGGCGCACCTTGCCGAGTTTGTGACCTTGGCGGTGGAACCGGTGGACCAGGATTGTTTCGCGACGCGGCATGGTCACGGCTTCGTAACGGCGCTTGAGCGTCGTCGAAAGGAGGCGGTTAGTTGGCGTTGTGGATGACCAGAAGCCCGGCTCGAACGATGCTCAGCTCGCATTGCACATGAGAATCATGCGCTCGCCTCTGTGACCTGGCGGTGAAGAGACCGTGTGATGGCGATGAAAATTGAGCGGCCCAGAAAGCGCGTCAATTTGAGAGCTGCATGAGAGCGGGCGGCGTCAAACCACGCACTTTTCTTGAACATGAGAGTAGTATTCCACACACGTGCTGACAGCGACGTGACAATGCGCGCGCGAAATTCCTTCTCTCCGCTCAGCCGAAAGCGCTTCTGAAAGTTCTCATTTATTCCCCTGCTGTCCCGGAAATTTTGCGCCGGGGGGAATGGAATGGTTAAGCTGATTGGATCCGATCTTCGCTTCATTCTGGATCAGATCTTTGTGTCGCAAGGCGCCGCGTCAGCGGAGGATTTGCGAGCGATATTGCCAAATGTGCAGGTGCCGTGGGGGCTGCGCGCACTTTCGGGTCGCTATAACAATTTAGTCAGCCAGCAAAATCAGTTCGGCGCTGCGGACACCACGTTCCCGCGCATGTTGACGCCGAATCTGCGCGACGCCGAAGCGCGACCAGCAGGTTTCTTCGGCGCCGGCGATCCCGGCGGCGGCGCCAACACCTCCTACATCCAGACCAGCGGCAGCGTGTTTGATAGCCAGCCGCGTACGATCTCAAACCTGATCGTTGATCAGACCGCAAACAATCCTGCCGCCGTCGCTGCAGCGGCCAACAATCCGGGCGCGGAGATTATCACGAGTCCTGGCCTCGACGGCCAATTTGGAACCTCGGACGACGCACCGGTCTACTACATCCCGAACACTGCGCCCGATTTCGGCCTCACCGTGCCGTTCAACACATGGATGACGTTCTTCGGTCAGTTCTTCGATCATGGTCTGGACCTCGTCACCAAGGGTGGCAACGGGACTATTTTCATCCCGCTTCAGGAAGACGACCCACTTTACGTCCCAGGCGGCGCCGCGAACTTCATGGTCGTCACGCGCGCAACGATTACGGCCGTCCATCCGGGCGCCGATGGCGTGCTGGGCACCGCCGACGACGTCCACGACGCGGAAAACACAACATCGCCGTTCGTCGATCAGAACCAAACCTATTCTTCGCACCCCTCGCATCAGGTCTTTCTGCGCTCGTATGCGCTTGGCGCTGATGGCAAGCCCTACGACACAGGTAAGCTGGTCACCAATCGCGATCTCGGCGCCGACGGTCATTTTGGCACCGCCGACGATGTCGAAATCGGCGGTATGGCCACATGGGCCGTTGTGAAAGCGCAAGCGCACGACATTCTCGGCATTGATCTGACTGACGCAAACGTCTTCAACGCGCCGCTTCTGGCCACGGACGACTACGGCAATTTCATCCGCGGACCCAATGGCTTTCCTCAAGTCGTGATGAAGGGCGCCGACGGCGTCGCCGGCACCGCTGACGATGTGCTGGTCGAGGGAAATCCCGCCGCGCCGATCAGCCTGGCCAACGCCGTGCTAAGCGGCCATCAGTTCCTCATCGACATCGCCCATTCCGCCGACCCCTCCGCCGGGCCGGGGCTTGTACGCGACAATAACGGCGTCATAGGCGGCGTTCAGCCCGCCGGCACCTATGACGGCGAACTGCTTGACGCACACTACATCGCTGGCGATGGCCGCGTGAACGAGAACATCGGCCTCACCGCCGTTCACGCGATTTTCCATTCCGAACACAACCGGCTTGTCGATCACATCAAGGATGTGTTGATTGACGAGGCCCAGGACAAATTGGCCGCAGGCGCCACGCAGGCCGATGCAGTGGCGTTCTTGAACGAGTGGCTGCGCGTTGACGTGGCGTCCGTGCCTGCGTCCGGCGCGGGATTGGAGTGGGACGGGCAACGCCTATTTCAAGCCGCCAAGTTTGCCACTGAGATGCAGTACCAGCACCTCGTGTTCGAAGAGTTTGCGCGGACCATCCAACCCAACATCGACGAGTTCCTGGCGCCAAGTGGCTACGATACGACGATCGACGCATCCATCGTCGCTGAGTTCGCACACACCGTCTATCGCTTTGGTCACTCGATGCTGACCGAGACAATCGATCGGCTCGACGCCGACTTCAATATCGTGTCGGCGAACCCCAACAATCCAGACGAGCAGATCGGCCTGATCGCGGCGTTCCTCAATCCACTCGCATACGTGGCGTCCGGCGCAACGCCGGAGGAGGCGACCGGCGCCATCGTGCGGGGCGTGACGCGCCAAGCCGGCAATGAGATTGACGAGTTCGTCACCGAGGCGCTGCGCAACAATCTCGTTGGCCTTCCGCTCGACTTGGCGGCCATCAACATTGCGCGCGGGCGCGATGTTGGGATCCCGTCTCTGAACGAAGCGCGGCGTCAGTTCTACGCCATGACCGGCGATCAGCAGCTAAAGCCGTATGCCTCGTGGGTGGATTTCGTAGGCCAACTTAAGCATGCGGAGTCGCTGATCAATTTCATCGCCGCGTATGGCACGCATGCGTCCATCCTCGGTGCTTCAAGCATGGCCGCCAAGCGCGAAGCGGCTGGTCTGTTGGTGCTGGGTGATGGAAATGACGGCGACGGCGTCACCATCAATGGCGTGACCTACGCTGATCGCCTCGACTTCTTGAATTCGACCGGCGCATGGGCGAGCGGGCCAAATGGTGTCACCACCACTGGCCTCGATGACATCGATTTCTGGATTGGCGGTCTCGCGGAGCGGCAAATGCCGTTCGGCGGCTTGCTGGGGTCGACATTCAACTTCGTGTTCGAGACGCAGCTGGAGGCGCTGCAGAACGGCGACCGGCTCTACTATCTCGCACGCACGGCGGGTCTGAACTTTGGCACCGAGCTCGAAATGAACTCGTTCGCCAGGCTGATCATGCTCAACACCGACGCCACGCACCTGCCGGCGAACGTGTTCCTGACCGTGACCTATCACCTGGAAGTCGATCAGACACGGCAGTTCAACGCCGGCCTCGGTCAAGCCGACCCGACCGTCGGCGACCTTCGCACGCTGCCGCCCGAGCCTTTCGGCCCCGGTCCCATAGGGCCTAACGCGGTGCTCGATTCCCTCGTGCCGCAAGTGTTGCGAGATAACCCAGATACGATCGGCCCGGATTCGAACTATCTCCACTACACAGGTATTGAGACCGTGGTCATCGGTGGCACCGATGACGACGACATCATCATCAGTGGCGACGCCGACGACGATACGATTTACGGCGACGGCGGAAATGATCGCCTCGAGGGCGGCTACGGCGACGATTTTATCTTCGGCGGCGATGGCGATGACATCATCACTGACATGGGCGGCAACGACACAATCGATGGCGGCGCCGGCAATGACGTCATTCACGGCGGTGCTGCTACTCAGCTGTTGAACAATTTGATCTTCGGCGGCGACGGAAAGGACTTCATTGTCACGGGCGAAGACATTTCCATCACCTTCGGCGGCGCGGGCGATGACTTCATCTACGGCGCCAAAACCGACCTTCCGCCTACCGGCAACGAAGGCGACGACTGGATCGAGTTGGGCATGCAAGACGGCGCGCCCGGCGACAATTTCGATCCGCTTCTACTCGATCGCGTGCCGGGCAACGACATCTTCATAGGAGGCGGCGGCTTCGATGAGATGATCGGCGAAGGCGGCGACGACATTTTCGTCGGCTCCGACGCGCAAGACAAAATGGACGGGATGTCCGGCTTCGACTGGGTGACCTATAAGAACGATCTCTACGGCGTCACCGCGGACATGCAGCTCAAGGGCCTGATTGCGGCCCACGGTCCGAGTGTTGGCGTGTTCCAGCCGGTCGGGCCTTCGCCGGCCTCGCTCTTCGACCGCTTCGCGGAAGTCGAGGGCATGTCGGGCTCGAAGTTTGCCGACGTGCTTTATGGCGATGAACAAGACGCCACCGCCATCGCTGGCGCCACCGCGCTTGGCAGCGTGCTCACGAACATTTCGCTGATCGCGGGCCTGCAGGCCTTGCTCGATCAAGCGTTTGGCGGCCCCACCACGTCGTTCGGCGCTGGCAACATCATCCTGGGTGGCGGCGGGAGCGATCTGATCACCGGCCGCGGCGGTGACGACATCATCGACGGCGACAAGTGGCTCAATGTGCGCATCAGCGTACACGCCAATGTCGACGGGTCGGGCGCGGAGATCGACTCCTTCGACAGCATGGCCGGCACAAGCACGCTCCACCCCAGCGATGCCGAGACGCTGATGGCGAAGATGTTCGCCGGCATCTACAATCCCGGCCAGCTGGTTGCGACGCGCGAAGTCCTCGACGGCGATTCGACAGGCGGGGAGCGCTTCGACACCGCCGTGTTCCGCGGCAACATTGCGGATTACACAATTGAGCAGGTGGTGGGGGCCGGAACCGCGACGGTCAATGACGACGTCTGGCGCGTCACCGATTCCACGGTTGTGCGCGATGGCGTCGATACATTGATGCACGTTGAGCGCCTGCTGTTCAACGATGGCTTCTTCGTGCTCGCGCCAGGCCTTAACGCCAATCCAACCGGCGCCGTCGGCATTCGTGACAAGATCAGTGGGCTCATTGATACGACGCCAACCGAAGGTCAGCTCTTGCATGCCGATCTTGGCACGCTGGCGGACGCCGACTTTGCTGGTGGTGTCATCGACAGTGCGATCACCTTCACCTGGCAGCGAGAAACCGCCGCGGGCTCTGGATTGTTCGAAGACATCATCGTTCCCGGTTTCGGCATCGGGTTTACTTCAGCCAATGGCGCGACGTTCAAGGTAACGGGTGATCTCACCGGCGTCGCGCTACGTGTGAAGGCGGTCTATACCGATGCGCACGGCGTCACCGAAGTGGCGTTCTCCGAGCCGACTGCGGCGGTGGTCGCCGCGCCCGTGGCGCCGGTGACGCCCGCCGTGCCGGCGCCGCCCGTGGTCAACACTGGCCCCGGCGTCTTCCTTGCCAAATCCGACCTCATCTTCGTGCTCGACCAGATCAAGATCGCCGAGGAGAACGCGGCTGGCGTCAATTTGCTGGACCTCGTGCCGAACGTTCGCGCCTCGGCGGGCCTTCGAACCACCACAGGCGAAAATAACAACCTGATTCATCCCGAGTATGGCGCAGTCGGCACGTTCCCGCGCGCGACGACGCCGAACTTCCAAGATGCGGAAGCCGGCACTTCCTACAATCAAACCAGCGGCACGGTTATCGACAGCCAGCCGCGCGTCATCTCGAATCTCGTCGTCGATCAGACCGCGAACAATCCCGCCGCCTATGCGACCGCCTACGATGCCGGCGTCGACGGTGTGCTCCACACAGCCGACGATGTGTTGCGCGATGGCGTCAGCATCGTTCAAAGCCCGGGGCTCGACGGCGTCTTTGGCACCACTGACGATCGGGACGTATTCCTGTTCGAGAACGTGACGCCAGACGCGGGCCTGACGGCGCCGTTCAATGCGTGGATGACATTCTTCGGCCAATTCTTCGACCACGGCCTCGATCTTGTCGCCAAGGGTGGCTCCGGCAACGTGTTCGTGCCGCTGCAGGCGGACGATCCGATTGTCGCCGGCGCGGACGGCGTATTCGGAACGCCCGACGACGTGCCTGCTGGCCTGCGCTTCATGGTGCTGTCGCGCGCCACGAACCAACCTGGCCCCGACGGCATCCTCGGCACCGCCGACGATGTGCACGAGAACACCAATCTGGTGTCGCCGTTCGTCGATCAGAACCAGACTTATTCCTCACATCCATCGCACCAGGTTTTCCTGCGCGCTTACGCAATCGGCGCCGATGGCAGGCCCCATGACACCGGCAATTTGATCGTCAACCGTGATCTGGGCGCCGACGGCCTCTACGGCACTGGCGACGATACGATCATCGGCGGCATGGCGACTTGGGCCGTGATCAAGGCGCAGGCGCGCGATGTTCTCGGCATCAACCTGACCGACGCCCAAGTTTTCGATGTGCCGTTGCTGGCGACGGACGACTATGGCAACTTCATTCGCGGGCCAAACGGCTTCCCAATGGTCGTGATGAAGGGCGCCGATGGCGTCGCCGGCACCGCGGACGATGAACTCGTTGAAGGCAACCCGGATGCGCCTATCGACCTGACCAACGCGATCAGCTCCGGCCACCAGTTCTTGAACGATATAGCACACTCCGCCGACCCCTCCGCCGGGCCGGGCCTCGTGCGCGACAACAATGGCGTCATCGGCGGCGCTCAGCCCGCCGGCACCTATGACGGCGAACTGCTCGACGCGCACTACATCGCGGGCGATGGCCGCGTGAACGAGAACATCGGTCTTACGGCCGTTCACGCCATTTTCCACTCCGAGCACAATCGCCTTGTCGAGCAGATCAAGACCACGGTGATTGCCTCCGGCGATCTCGCATTCATCAATGAATGGCTTCGCGTTGATGTGGCTGCGCTTCCCAGCGTCGCTGACATCAATACGCTTGAGTGGGACGGTCAGCGCCTATTCCAGGCCGCCAAGTTTGGCACCGAGATGCAGTACCAGCATCTTGTCTTCGAAGAGTTTGCGCGCACGATTCAGCCGGAAATCGATATTTTCTTCGCACCGACGCAAGTCTATGACGTGGAGATCGACGCCGCGATCGTCGCGGAGTTCGCGCATACCGTCTACCGGTTCGGTCACTCGATGCTGACCGAAACCGTCGATCGCCTCGACGCAAACTTCGATCCCGTGACGGTCGATCCGCTGCATCCCACCAACGATCAGCAACTTGGTCTGATCGCGGCGTTCCTCAATCCGCTGGCTTACGCCGCCTCCGGCGCGACGCCAGAGGAGGCGACCGGCGCCATTGTGCGCGGCGTGACGCGGACGGTGGGCAACGAGATCGACGAGTTCGTCACCGAGGCGCTGCGCAACAACCTGGTGGGCCTGCCGCTCGACCTCGCAACACTGAACATCGCGCGCGCTCGCGAAACCGGCGTGCCAACGCTGAACGAAGCGCGTCGGCAGTTCTTCGCTGCGACCCAGGACAGCAATCTCAAGCCTTACACGAGCTGGGTTGATCTGGTGCAGCACCTGAAGCACCCGGAATCCGTCATTAACTTCATTGCCGCCTATGGCACGCACGTTGCGGTTACATCGGCGACCACCTTGGACGGCAAACGCGAGGCGGCCTTGCTGCTCGTTCTCGGCGATGGCGACGACGCCGATGGCGTGACCATTGCTGGCGTCACCTATGCGGATCGCTTCGACTTCCTCCACTCCACTGGCGCCTTCGCCAACACCGCCGCTGGCGTAACAGTTAGTGGTGTTGACGATATCGATTTCTGGCTCGGTGGTCTGGCCGAAGAACAAACGCCATTCGGCGGCCTGCTCGGCTCGACCTTCAATTTCATTTTCGAGAACCAGCTCGAAAAGCTGCAGGACGGCGATCGCTTCTACTATCTTGAGCGCACGGCGGGCTTGAACTTCGGCACCGAGCTTGAAGGCAATTCTTTCGCCCGGCTGATCATGGCCAATACTGACGCGAAGCACCTTCCGGGCCTCGTGTTCATGACGCCGGCCTACACTCTGGAGGTCGATCAATCGCAGCAGCATACCGGGTTTGGCGGCGATGGCCGCGACGATCCCACGGGCGCGGCTCTGTTGACGCCGCTCGTCATCCGCGACAACCCGGATACGATTGGTCCAGACGGCAACTATCTGCGGTACACCGGCGCCGAAACCGTGGTGCTCGGCGGCACCGCCGGCAATGACATCCTGATCGCCGGCGATTCCGATGACGACACGCTGTGGGGTGATGAGGGCGACGACTACATCGATGGCGGCTACGGGGCCGACATGATCCGCGGCGGCGCCGGGGACGATGTGATTCACGATCTCGGCGGCGACGACAACATCCAAGGCGGCGACGGAAATGACGTCATTCACGCCGGCAACGGCATCAACCTGATTATCGCTGGCGCGGGCAAGGATTTCATTGTCACGGGCGAGGACGCCAACGAATCCTTCGCCGGTCAGGGCGACGACTTCATCCTCGGCAGCAAGGCCGATGAACAAAATATGGGTGGTGAAGGCCACGACTGGATTGAAGGCGGCACCAGCGATGGCTCGCCGGGCGACAATTTCGATCCGCTAGGTCTCGATCCGATCATTGGCAATGACGTTTATATCGGCCAAGGCGAGAACGATAAGTTCAACGGTGAGGGCGGCGACGACATCATGGTCGGCAGCCCGGGCTACGGCGACCGCTATCTCGGCGCCTCCGGCTTCGACTGGGCGACGTTCAAGAATGATCCATTCGGCGTCACGATTGATGCGCTCCCCGGCAATCGCTTCTTCGATCAGCCGCTTTCGCCAGGCTCCGGCGCCTCGGTGCTGGCGCGGTTTGACTTCGTGGAGGGCTACTCGGGCTCCAGCCACGCCGACGTCATCAGCGGTGACAATTACGACGCCACGGCGCTGCGCGGCAATGGGGCCACCGGCAGCGTGCTCACCAACGTCGCTTTGATCGACGGTCTGCAGGAGGTGTTAGACGCCGTCAGTCCGGGGCTGAGCAGCTTCGATGGCGGCAACATCATCCTCGGCGGCGGCGGTGGCGACCTGCTTATGGGTCGCGGCGGCAACGACATCATCGATGGCGACAAGTGGCTCAACGTGCGCATCAGCGTGCGCGCGACCGTCGACAACGACCACGACGGCATTGCAGATCGCGACGCCAATGGCGAACTCATCCTGGGTGCGGAGATCGACTCTTTCGACAGCATGAAAGGCACGAGCACGCTTCACGCCAGTGATGCTGAGACGCTCGTCGAGAAGATGCTGACCCGGCAATACAATCCGGGCCAGCTGCAGATCGTCCGTGAAATTCTTAGCGCCGCCGACGGCTTTGACACCGCCGTCTATACCGGCAATGTCGAAGACTATACGATCACGATCGACGATCGCGGCACCGCCAACGTCGGCGACGACATTGTTACAGTGGCGGACAACAATGCCGTGCTCCGCGACGGCGTGGATACGTTGATGCACATCGAGCGCCTTCAATTCGCCAATGCCATCATTGTGCTCGGCGGCGACAACAGCGATCCAGTCGGCGCAGTACAGACCCAGAATCTGACCGCAGACGTTTCTCCGCCGCGCGAAGGCGTCGCTATACAGGTGCAGCTGGTCACCATTGACGGCGTAACCCAGCTTGTTGGCGTCACAGACGCGGATAATGCCAGCCATGGCGGCGCCATTGTCGAGCCGGTTTCGCTGTTCTGGCAGACGGAGATTCTTCCCGGCGTTTGGGAGGACATCACCACGTTTGCAGCCGGAGAAATCGCGCGGGTTGGCGGCGACACCTACACGCCTACCGGCGCCGATGTCGGCCTGCGCCTGCGTGTGCGCGCCGTCTATGTCGACGAGAACGGTACGGCCGAGCAAGTCTACTCAGATCCATCGGGCCCAGTCGTCGCGTTCGCTGTCAACGCGCCGGCGACGGGAACGCCGACGCTCAGCACGCTTACGCCGACAGAAGGCGATGTCATTGCCGCCAATACGGCGGGCATCACGGATGGCAACGGCGTCGTGAATGCGGTGTTCTCGTTTCAATGGCAGCAGTCGAGCGATGGCGTCGTGTGGACGGACATTGTCGGCGAAAATCTGCAGGTGTTCGTGCCTGGCCGCGATCAGGATGGGCTGCAAATCCGGGTGCAAGTGCAATTCTCCGATGACGCAGCGTTCGTTGAAACGTTGGTGTCGGAAGCGACCGCGCCTGTGTTGCCGCTCGACTTGCCGCCGACGGGCGAGCCGACAATTCTGGGCGCCATCTTCCGCGAGGGCGAGCTTTTGACCGCTAGCGCGGCGGGCATCGCTGATCCTGATGGCCTGACCGACCCGGGCTTCTTCTTCATCTGGGAATCGTCGGCTGACGGCGGCGCGACCTGGGATTTCGCCGGCGCCGGCGAAACCTTCACGCCAACCGACGCTGAAGCCGGGCGCATCTTGCGCGTCAGCGCGGCGTTCACCGACGACCGTGGCTTCGGTGAGTTTTTGACGTCCCAACCGACGCCGGTGATTGGCGATCTGTTCAATGGCGATGGGACGAGCGAGCTGTTTGACGGCACTGCCGGGTCTGACTTGGCCAACGGCAATGGCGGCAACGACACGCTCAACGGCCTGGCTGGCGATGACATCCTCAACGGCGGCGCCGGCGGCGATACGCTGAACGGCGGCGACGGGGCCGACGTCCTCGAT